>CAVKJJ010000059.1:0-17316 GCA_963656685.1 bacterium
CCGACATCCTCCAAGGCAATCTCTTCGGATACAAAGGAGCCATCTTTGAGAATCTTGTGGCCGACATCTTGGGCAAGATGAATCGCAAACTCTATTACTTCCGCAAGGATTCAGGGTTGGAGATTGATTTCGTGACAAGGTACAAGGGTGAATGTACGCTGTTGGAAGTAAAGGCTACTAACGGCAATATTAAGAGTACGAAGACCATCCTCGCCCATCCCGAGAAATACCATGTCTCTCAAGCCATCAAACTGGGAGACGTGAATGTGGGTACGGCTCCTGGCACCTTGATACTCCCCTTATACATGACTTTTCTATTAACCTGATTTAGGCTGTTCAAGATAGGCTGCGGTTCGGTAAAGAAAGAATAAAACTTTCGTTTTCTTTTTTCTTTGCTCTCACCTTTTTGCCATCTTTGCTTCGCCAAGATAGGCTGCGGCTCGGCAAAGAAAAAATAAAACTTTCGTTTTCTTTTTTCTTTGCTCTCACCTTGCACTATCTTTGCACACAATATGAGTCTGACATCCATTATACGCCCTCTCTTCAACGGACGACTCCGCGCCATTGAGCGCTACGGCACACAAGCCGAAGACATACAACGCAACGTGCTCAAAAAGCTCGTCAGCAAAGCCGCCAACACCGAATGGGGCAAAGCACATCACTACGACACAATCCGCTCTTACGAAGATTTTGTCGCAAACGTACCCGTGAGCACCTACGAAGAACTCAAGGGACACATCGACCGTATGCGCCACGGAGCTGAAAACATACTCTGGCCTGGACGCGTACGCTGGTACGCCAAGTCGTCCGGTACGACCAACGACAAAAGCAAGTTCATCCCCGTCAGCCGCGACGGACTCCACGACACACACTACGCCGGAGGAACCGACGCCGTGGCCATCTATTTGGGCAACAATCCCAAGAGCCGCCTCTTCGACGGAAAAGCCCTCATCCTCGGCGGAAGCCATGCCCCCAACTACAACCTCCCCGGTTCGCTCGTGGGCGACCTCAGCGCCATACTGATTGAAAACATCAATCCCCTCGTTAATCTCGTACGCATTCCTAACAAGCAAACCGCACTCATCTCCGACTTCGAGGAGAAGCGCGACCGCATTGCCGAGATGGCCATTCACAAACACGTCACCAACATCTCCGGCGTGCCCTCGTGGATGATGGCCGTCATACACCGCATGCTCGAGATTTCGGGAAAGACCTACCTCGACGAAATATGGCCCGACCTTGAAGTCTTCTTCCACGGCGGAGTGGCCTTCACACCCTATCGCGAGCAGTACCACCACCTCATACGCTCGCCCCATATGCACTACGAGGAAACCTACAACGCCTCGGAAGGATTCTTCGGTCTGCAGAACGACCCCCTCGACCCCGCCATGCTCCTCATGATAGACTACGGTGTGTTCTACGAATTCATTCCCCTCGACCAAGTGGGAATGCCCAACCCCGACGTCGTTCCCCTTTGGGGCGTAGAAACAGGAAAGAACTACGCCATCGTCATCAGCACCTCCTGTGGACTCTGGCGCTACCAAATTGGCGACACCGTGCGCTTCACGCAGACCAATCCCTACAAATTCGTCATCAGCGGACGCACCAAGAGTTTCATCAATGCCTTCGGCGAAGAACTCATCGTGGACAACGCCGAAAAAGGACTCGCCGAAGCCTGCAAACAGACGGGAGCCGTGGTCAGCGAATACACCGCAGCACCCGTCTTCATGGACGCCGACGGAAAGTGCCGCCACCAATGGGTAGTGGAGTTTGCCACACCACCAGCCTCCACCGAAGAGTTCGCACGCCTGCTCGACGAAGCCTTGCAGCGCATCAACTCCGACTACGAAGCCAAGCGCCACAAAGACATCACCCTACAGCAACTCGAAATAGTCACGGCACGACCCGGACTCTTCAACGACTGGCTCAAAAGTCGCGGAAAACTCGGCGGACAGCACAAAGTGCCCCGCTTGAGCAACAACCGCACCATCATTGAAGAAATACTGAAGTTAAACTAAAAATGCAAAGCATCAAGCACTTCCACTTCATAGCAGCACTCATGGCCGTCATCGTCGTGGCAGCAACGTTCGTCTCGTGTGCCAATCCCGGCACAGGACCCGACGGCGGACCTTACGACGAAACACCGCCACGCATCGTCAGCATGTCACCCGCTCTCGGCGACAGTTGCACCAAGGCACGGAAGGTTACCATCAACTTTGACGAACTCATCAAGGTCGAAAACGCACAGGAGAAAATCATCATCTCCCCACCGCAAATCGAAGCCCCCGAGATAAAGACCTCCGGCAAGCACATCAGCGTGGAACTACTCGACACGCTCAAGCCCAACACCACCTACACCATCGACTTCAGCGATGCCATTGTGGACTCAAACGAAGGTAACCCGCTTGGAAACTTCACCTACTTCTTCTCCACAGGACAAACTGTCGACACCATGGAAGTGGCTGGCTACGTGCTCGACGCCTCTAACCTTGAGCCCATAAAAGGCATACTCGTGGGACTCCACAGCAACCTTGCCGACTCTGCCTTCACTGCGCTCCCATTCGACCGCGTGGCACGTACCGACGGCAACGGACACTTCAGCATAAAAGGCGTGGCACGTGGAAAATACCGCATCTACGCCCTCAAGGACATAGACAACGACTTCCGCTATTCCCGCGGAGAAATGCTCGCCTTCACCCACCAGACCATTGAGCCTTCGTGCTACGCCGACACACGCAACGACACCCTCTGGGCCGACACCGCACACATCGACTCCATACGTCACATCCCCTTCACCCACTTCACGCCCGACGACGTGGTGCTCACCGCATTCACCGAAACAAACACTTCGCGGCAGCTCCTCAAAACGCAGCGCGAGCCCAACTACTTCCGCACGTTCTTTACCGCTCGCTCGAGTCATGTGCCCGAAGTGAAAGGACTCAACTTCAACGAAGCAAACGCCTACGTGGAGCAGCGCAGTGCGGGCAACGATACAATCACCTACTGGCTGCGCGACACGGCACTCGTCAATCAGGACACGCTCCGTTGCCTCTACACCTACGAAGCCACCGACGACTCCACAGGCATCAACTCACTGCGCACCGACACACTGGAATTCATTCCGCGTCTCACCTACGCCAAAAGGCAAAAGCTCGCTGCCGACGAACTCGCAAAGTTCGAAAAACAGCGCGACAAACGTCACCGGCGTGGCGACTTCAGTCAGGAGTCAATGCCCGCCACGCCTCTCAAAGTGACCTTCAATGTGCCCACAGGTATGGCACCCGACCGCAACGTGACCTTCGCCCTCGAAGAACCGCCGGCACGCCTCGACACCGCCGGCTTCCACCTCTTCCTCAAAGTGGACTCCACCTACCACGAAGCGCCATTCAGGCTAGAGCGCGATTCGGTCAGCTTCCTCTCCTGGTCGTTGCGTGCCGAATGGAGGCCTGGGCAGGAATATCTTGTCAACGTCGACTCCGCCTGCGTGGAAGGACTTTCGGGAAAAGTCAACGCTTCATACGACGCACGCCTCACCATTGGCAAGACAGACTCCTTCGGTTCCCTCTTCCTGCTCATACCCGACGCCGACTCCACTGCCATTGTGCAGGTGTTGCAGAGCGCCGACCACATAGAGCGCCAAGTGGCCGTACGCAACGGGCGAGCCGACATTTTCTACCTCAAACCCGGAAAATACTACGTGCGACTCTTCAACGACCGTAACGGAAACGGACAGTGGGACACCGGATGCTACGCCGAAGACCGGCAAGCCGAAGAGGTCTACTACTTCCCGCAAAGTTTCACCATACGTGCCAACTGGGACATAGAGCAGACGTGGCGCATCAACGAAGTGCCGCTCTATCAGCAAAAGCCGCGCGAACTCGTTAAACAAAAAAGCGACACCAAAAAGACGCCGCAAAACCGCAACGCACAACGCGAACGCGAAAGGCGCGGCAACTAAGCCACTACTTTAGCCTTCCGTGCAAGTTTTACGGCACAAATGCATTTACTCTAAAGAAAGCGCCACAGTCACACCACCGCAGTGCGCCTGTGGCGCTTGGCTTTTACATTCGAAGCGACTACCGCTCCAGCAGCTTTCCCAAAACAAACAGTTACGCTCATGAAAAAACTGCTTTTTCCGCTATTCCTTCTCGCCGCCATTGCCTTCCTCCTCCCCCAAGGCATCAAGGCACAGTGCTCCTCCAACAACACCGCATTCCAAAGCGGCGAAACGCTCATCTACGACCTCTACTTCAATTGGAAATTCGTATGGGTGAAAGTAGGTTCTGCCTCTATGAACACTACACAGACCACCTATGCCGGACAGCCCGCACTTCGTTCCTACCTCATCACCCGAGGATCAAAGCGCGCAGACAAGTTTTTCGTCATGCGCGACACACTCGTTTCGTACATGGGACTCAATCTCGTGCCCAAGTACTACACCAAGAAAGCGCTCGAAGGAGGAACCTATCGCAAGAGCGAAGCCTGGTATTCCTACGCCAACGGAAAGTGCAAAGTGCGCACCCGTTACCGCCGCGACCAATACGAACCCAAAACCAACGTTCACGAAAGCCAGTCGTGCGCATTCGACATGGTCAGCATGCTGCAACGTGCACGCTCCTTCAACGCTGATGGCATGAAAGTAGGTCACCGCATCAACTTCCTCATGGTCGACGGAAACAGCTGCGAGTGGAAAACCATCGTCTATCGCGGAAAGAAAAAGTTCAAGATGGAAAACCAACCCACCACCTATCGCTGCCTCGTGTTCTCCTTCCTTGAAAAAGAAGACGGAAAGGAAAAGGAAATCGTTACGTTCTACATCACCGACGACAAAAACCACCTGCCCGTACGTCTCGACATGAATCTCAACTTCGGCACAGCCAAAGCGTTCCTCACCGGTGCACGCGGACTGCGCAACCCTCAAACGGCAAAAATAAAATGAGCAAAAGCCTACGGCTCGTCATCGACGACAAAATACCCTTCATGCACGGCTTTGCCGAACGCCTTGGCGAAGTGCGCTATCTGCCCGGAGCTGCCATCACAGCCGCCGACGTGCGCAATGCCGACGCACTCATTGTTCGCACCCGCACACGATGCGACCGCGCCTTACTCGAAGGGTCAAGCGTGAAGTTTATAGCTACTGCTACCATAGGCTTCGACCACATCGACACAGCCTATCTACAACAAGCCGGCATAGCCTGGGCCAACTGTCCGGGTTGCAACGCCCGCAGTGTGGCGCAATACGTGGAGAGTGCCCTTCTGCTGCTCGCCGCCCACGGTTGTTGGGACAACAGTTGCCCGAAGCTCAACGTACAGCTACCCATTGCCGAAGGCACACTTGACCGCAGCGTCTTCTCCCGCCTTACACTCGGCATAGTCGGCGTGGGGCATGTAGGCACCGAAGTGTGGTACATGGCGCAGCACCTCGGCTTTCGCCACATCGTGCTCTGCGACCCTCCGCGCGCCGAACGCGAAGGCGCGGCATTCACCTCTGCCACGCTCAGCGAAGTGGCGCGCACGTGCGACATCGTCACGTTCCACACTCCACTCACCCGTGCTCCGCATTCCCATGCCACGTTCCACATGGCCGACGAAGCGTTTTTCAAACAGCTGCGACCAAGTGCCGTCGTCGTCAACACGTCGCGTGGCGAAGTGGTCTGCAACGACGCTCTTCGCGAAGCTCTGGCCTCTGATAGACTGCGCGCAGCAGTGGTAGACACGTGGGAAAACGAGCCCGGCATAGACCGCCGCTTGTTGGACCTCGCCTTCCTCGCCACGCCCCACATAGCCGGATACAGCGCTGACGGAAAAGCGAACGGCACACGCATGTCGTTGCAACATGTGGCACGCTTCTTCGGACTTGATGCTTCGCAGTTCGATGCGGTGCAAGCTCCGTCGCTCCCCGCTAGCTTCGAGTACGACGAAAAGCTCCGCAACGGACGTTTCGTTCCCGAACTCCGCCTCTACGATCCCTCGCGCGACTCGCGCAACCTCAAGTCCGCCCCCGAAACCTTCGAGGCGCTCCGCGGAAACTATCCCCTTAGGCGCGAAAAGGACAACGCGTCCCACGCCTAAAAAACTTATTTCATCATGATTTATACCAAAAGAGGCGACACGGGAGAGACCGACCTGGCAAACGGAAAACGCGTCCCCAAGACCGACACGACTATAGAAGCGCTGGGCGCTCTCGACGAACTGAATGCCCACTTGGGGCTCCTTCTTGCCGAGTTGCCCTACAATTGGGACAACGAAATACGCGGCGAACTCTTCGTGGTACAAACCGCTCAGCGCAAACTCTTTCAAATCGGCGCAAAAGTGGCAGGCGCAGACGTGGCCGTGGGGCTTCCCAGTGCAGTTGACGTTTGTAAACTCGAGGCCGCCATCGACAACATAGAGCGGCAATTCGGTGCTGTCTTCAACGGATTCGTTCTTCCCGGTGGTTGTCTGCCTGCTGCACAATGCCACGTGGCACGCACCGTGTGCCGGCGGACCGAAATACTCCTCCTTCGCGCTGGCGCAAAGGACTGGGAAAATACCGACTACAACCTCCCCTACATCAACCGTTTGTCCGACTTTCTCTATGCTTTCGCCAGAAAAATCAATCATTTGGCAGGAATAATTGAATTATAATGGTGAAAAGCGTTTGCCATATAAGGAAAAAACGTATTTTTGCGCCCAAAACAAAAAAGAAAGTGGCGACCCTTTCAGGTCACCCCATATAAAGTATAACCCAAATCAACGAACTATGTATTGGACATTGGAACTCGCTTCAAAACTTGAGGATGCACCTTGGCCTGCAAGCAAAGACGAACTCATTGACTACGCCATGCGTTCTGGAGCTCCCATGGAAGTAGTGGAAAACCTTCAGGAACTCGAAGACGAAGGCGAGATTTACGAAACGATAGAAGACGTTTGGCCCGACTACCCCACAAAAGAGGACTTCCTCTTCAACGAGGACGAGTATTGATCACTCTGTTATGAGCCTTTAAGGCTTAAAACATTAAATATAAGCGATATGGGAACTTCTGCGTGAGATTCCCATATCGCTTTTGTTTGTTACTTAGTGTGGTTCAATAAAAAATTGTACAAGTCTTTTGTTCGGTCTGCCAAGAACAATGGTATGTTGAGTAGCGAGTCGTCCAGTTTCATATTAAGCATGGAATATCTGATTCGCAGCTTAGGAGAATACTTCTTGTTGTATTCCGCAAGACTCTTTCCTGTGACATTTGTTCCCGATTTTACTTCTATCGGTATTACCTCCATGCCTTGCTGAACGATGAATTCCACTTCGGCCTTGTAGTCTGAAGCCCAATAGCGTGAACATTTTATGCCATTTGCTAGCAGACTTTGCAGAATGTAGTTCTCAGCAAGTGCACCTTTGTATTCCTTGAAGGTAGGTATGTCGCTGAGATACGCTTCGGGACTTAGTTCCGACAGCACTCTCAGTAAGCCTACGTCAAGGCAGTATATTTTAAAAATGCTTAAATCCTCGTATGACTTCAAAGGTACTTGTGGAGTCTGGCAGAGGCTAACCTTGTGTATCAGTCCGGCATTTTGTAACCATGTGAGTGCATCTTCATATTCTCTGGCTCTTGCTCCTGGGCGCACCAGCTGATATACAAATTTCCTGTTCTCTTTAGCCAGTTGTGACGGCAGTGAGTTCCACACGTGTGAGATTCTGTTGGCGAGCAATGGCGAAGCATGCTTTACGAAGTCGAGGGCATAGTCTTGCAGTATGCCTTGCAATGTTGCTTCAACACCTTTCATGTCCTTTTCTATCATTTTCATTGCTGCTTCTGGCATTCCCCCTGAGATTCGATAGGCTGTAAAGGCCTGGGATAGCCGGTCAAAGAACACTTGTGGCAAGGGATCAAAACTGTTTATAGACTTGTAATAGCGGTAAAGCCCAGCATCCTTTTGTTCCAAAAATTCAGAGAATGTGACTGGATACATGCTTATATGGTCAACTTTTCCTACAGGAAAAGAGAATCCCTCATGCCCGAAAGCTAAACCCAATAGCGAACCTGCACATGCCACGGCATATTCAGGAGTCTTTTCGCAGAAATATTTTAAGGCACTGATTGCTTCGGGACAGTCTTGTATCTCGTCAAGAATCAAGAGTGTCTTTTGCGGCATAATGGGTTCTTTGGTGAGGAATGAGAGTTGGTCTATTATCTGGATGGGATTCTTTGTCGTGCGGAAGATGTCGCACACGCCTTCCTCCTCATCCAAACTGAAATAGGCGCAGTTTTCAAACTTTTCCTTGCCGAATTTCTTCAACAAGGAAGTCTTGCCTACCTGTCTTGCGCCAAGCATTATCAATGGCTTCCGCGCTTCTTTGTCTTTCCAGGCTTCAAGCTCTTTTATAATGGTCCTGTTAAACATGTTGCTCATGATTTATGTGCCGAAAATGTGAAGCGGTACACATTTTTGGTACTTGTTTTGTGCAAACTTACACATTTTCCGCACATAGCGCAAACGTATCACAAAGATTTGTTGCTGACGGAAAGGCGATGGCGTAATAAGTTTTCACCTTGTTGTTGCCACCTTTCCTCCGATATTTATTCCACCTTCGTCGGACTTTCAGTATATTTGCTTTCTATTTTTGGAACAAGAGCGTCGTATGGAATTCACGAACGCCCTTTAATCCCCTTCCGCCTTATGGACAACAATACAGAAAAGAGGTTTCGGCTGAAAGGACTACTAACCCTTGCCGGCACACTCCTCGCTGCCGTAGCACTGCTAGTCTATTTCCTTCCCCGAGAAACGAAGTTCGGATACGAATTCGAGCAAGGACGCCCGTGGCGCTACAACTCCCTCATTGCCCCTTACGACTTTCCCGTCTACAAAACCACGGAAGAGGTTGAGGCTGAGCGCGACAGTGCATTACGCAGTTTTCAACCGTTCTACGTGGAAAACCCGCAAGTGCAAAACACTGCACTAGGCAACTTTGCCAGCGACGTGGCTAACGGCAACTACCACGGTGTCCCGTCCGCCTGTTTGCGCCATGTGCAGGCCCTGCTGACGAAAGTCTACGAGGCCGGCATCATCGACTCCGAAAAACTTTCGCAAATGGCACAGACCCGCACCTCCGCCATACGTGTGGTGGAAGGCACGGAAGCCAAAACCAAGCAGCTCGGTGAACTTTTCTCCACCCGTTCCGCCTACGAATACATCGTCAACACCGACACGCTCAGTTTCCCACGTGAACTAGTGGCGCGCTGCAACATCAACAAATATCTCGAAGCCAACCTTACGGAAGACGCTGAGAAAACGCGTACTGCCCGTGAGGATATTCTTTCTGCCGTTTCGCCCGCCTCGGGACTCGTGCAGAGCGGACAGCGCATCATAGACCGCGGCGAGATAGTCTCAGCCGACCAATACAAGATTTTGCAGTCCTTCCAGCGCGAGTATGACGAGCGCAACGACTCTACCGACAGCGCACGGCTCGTCATCGTGGGACAGATTCTCTTCGTGGCGAGCATCCTTCTCTGCTTCGTGGCCTATCTCAAACTCTTCCGTCGCGAATATCTGCAGTCGCCCCATAGCGTGCTGCTGCTTTCCACGCTCATTGCCATCTTTCCGCTCGTCACCTATCTCATGGTGGACCAAAAGTTCTTCAACGTCTACATCGTGCCCTACGCCATGGTGCCCATCTTCGTGCGCATATTCATGGACTCGCGCACGGCATTCATGGCAATGGTATGCTCCCTGATGCTCTCGTCGCTGGCACTCCATGCCAACTACGAATTTCTTGTGGTCGAAACGGTGGCAGGAATGACGGCCCTCTGTGCCCTCAAGGAACTTACCGAGCGCGCGCAACTCCTCAAAGTGGCGCTGCTTGTGGTGCTCACAAGTTGGGTCATCACCTTCGGTTACGACCTCTCCCAAGGGCTCGATATAGCCCACCTCGACCGCTCCGTCTATTTCTATATCGCCGTAAACGGCGTCATTCTGCTCTTCGCCTACCCGCTGCTCTATCTGTTGGAAAAACTCTTCGGCTTCACCTCCAGCGTGACCCTCGTGGAACTCTGCAATACGAACAACCCCATTATGCGCCGCATGTCGAAAGTGGCGCAAGGCACGTTTGTCCACTCTATGCAGGTGGCCAACCTTGCAGCCGAAGTGGCAGACAAAATCGGGGCGAGTCCGCAGCTCGTGCGTACCGGTGCGCTCTACCACGACATAGGCAAAATACTCAATCCTGCGTTTTTCACCGAAAACCAGACAGGCACCAATCCCCACGACGATCTTCCCGAAGAGCGTTCGGCACAAATCATTATCAGTCATGTCACCGAAGGACTTCGCCTGGCCGACAAGTACCATCTGCCCAAAGTCATCCGTGAGTTCATCAGCACCCACCACGGACGTTCGTGCGTGAAGTACTTCTACATCCAGTGGATGAACAAGCACCAAGGCGAAAAGCCCGACGAGAAACTCTTCACCTATCCCGGCCCCAACCCCTTCACGCGTGAGCAGGCCATACTCATGATGTGCGACGCCGTGGAAGCTTCTTCGCGATCGCTCAAGGAATACACCGAAGAGAGCATTCGCGAACTGGTGAACCGCATCATCGACTCGCAAGTGGCCGACGGGCGTTTTGAGGAATGTCCCATCACGTTCCGCGACATTACCGACGCCAAGCGCGTGCTTGTGGAAAGCCTCAAAACCGTCTACCATACCCGCATTGCCTATCCCGAACTCAAACCTGCCAGCCAGGGAGCCACTATACAGCCCCGCCGACCTTACTTCTTCGGCAACGGACGCAAAAGGAAGTAACCATACTCTTCTCTCGTAAAAAATGAACACCAACGAAACCATACGCGTGAAAGGCGCCAAGGTGAACAACCTGAAAAACGTGAGCCTCGACATTCCACGCGGAAAATTCATAGTCCTCACAGGCCTCAGCGGTTCTGGAAAATCGTCGCTCGCTTTCGACACCCTCTACGCCGAAGGCCAGCGTCGCTACGTGGAAAGCCTTTCAGCCTATGCGCGCCAGTTTCTCGGACGTATGAACAAGCCCGAGTGCGACTATATAAAAGGTCTGCCGCCCGCCATCGCCATAGAGCAGAAAGTCACTAGCCGAAACCCGCGTTCCACCGTGGGTACGAGCACCGAAATCTACGAATATCTCCGTCTGCTCTTTGCACGCATAGGCCACACATTCTCGCCCATAAGCGGACAGGAAGTGAAGCGCCACACCGTGGACGACATCGTCGAAGCCGCACTCCAATACTCCCCCGGCACACGCTTCACCGTGCTAGCCCCCTTCCGTATGCGTGCCGACCGCACTTGGCGCGAGCAGTTCGAGGTGTACATGCAGCAAGGCCTTTCGCGTCTCGACCTCGGAGGCGACGCTGTACGCATGGAAGACTTCCTGGCCGACCATCCCTTTGTCGACGCGTCGGTCGACGAGGCTATTCTCCGTGATAACCTCCAGGGCGCCTACCTCCTCATAGACCGTCTTGCCGTGAGCCACGAAAAAGATACCCTCACGCGACTGGCCGACTCCGTCGAAACGGCGCTCTTCGAGGGCAACGGTGAGTGTGCTCTACGTTTCTATCCCGCTCGCATTGTTCACACGTTCAACACCCGCTTTGAGGCCGACGGCATGACCTTCCGCGAACCCGACGATCAAATGTTTTCCTTCAACTCCCCGCTCGGTGCGTGTGAATGTTGCGAAGGCTTCGGTCGCGTGGTGGGCATAGACGAACATCTTGTCGTGCCCGACTCTTCCAAGAGCATCTACGATGGTGCCGTCATGTGCTGGCGCGGAGAGAAAATGGGAATGTGGAAAGATGAATTCATACGTCGCAACTCTCCAAAAGGCTTCCCCATCTATGAACCCTACTTCAAGCTCACCCGCAAGCAGAAAGACACGCTCTGGCACGGCGACGCGCAAGAGCAGGGCCGTTCAGAAGAAGACCAAGTGACCGTCGACGCTTTCTTTCGCATGCTCGAACGCAACCAGTACAAGATTCAGTATCGCGTGATGCTCGCACGCTATCGCGGAAAGACCGATTGTCCGGTGTGTCACGGTTCGCGCCTCAAACCCGAAGCCGAATACGTCAAAGTGGGCGGACGTAGCATCACCGAACTCGTGCGCATGCCTGTAAAGGAACTCCTTCCTTTCTTTGAAAACCTCCAGCTCTCCGACCACGATGCCGCAGTAGCCAAACGCCTCCTCACTGAGATACGTTCGCGTCTGCGCTTCCTTTCCGAAGTGGGGCTCGACTACCTCACCCTCGACCGCCTCTCCAATTCGCTTTCGGGTGGCGAGAGCCAGCGCATCAACCTCGCCACTTCGCTCGGCGCCTCGCTCGTAGGTTCGCTCTACATCCTCGACGAGCCCAGCATAGGTCTTCACTCGCGCGACACCGACCGCCTCATCCATGTGCTCAAAGAACTGCGCGACCTGGGCAATACCGTCATCGTGGTGGAGCATGATGAGGAAATCATGCGCGCCGCCGATTACATCATCGACATCGGTCCCGAAGCCGGCCGTCTGGGTGGCGAAGTGGTGTTTCAAGGCACACTCGCCGACGCTCAAAGCGCAAAGCCCGAAAACGCCGACTCCACCTTCCGCTCCCACACGCTCAACTATCTGCTCGGAAAGGAACACATCCCCGTGCCCGCTTCGCGCCGTGCGTGGAACCGTTCCATACGCCTCATAGGCGCACGCGCCAACAACCTCAAAGGTGTCAACGCAGAGTTTCCACTCAACGTGATGACCGTGGTGACCGGTGTGAGCGGCTCGGGAAAGTCTACCCTTGTGCGGGACGTTTTCTACCGTGCCATTAAGCGCATGAAGGACGAAGTGGCTGAGCGCCCTGGCGAGTTTATCCGCCTTGAGGGCGACATTGATGCCGTTAGCGCTGTAGAGTTTGTGGACCAGAACCCCATTGGGCGCTCTTCGCGTTCCAATCCAGTGACCTACGTGAAGGCTTACGATGAGATACGCAAACTCATGGCCGCGCAGCCCCTCGCACATCAAATGGACTTCACACCCGCCTTCTTCTCCTTCAATGCCGATGGCGGACGCTGCGAAGAGTGTAAAGGCGACGGCACGGTGCGTGTGGAGATGCAGTTCATGGCCGACCTTGTGCTGCCCTGCGAAGCTTGTGGCGGAAAACGCTTCAAACGCGAAATACTAGACGTCACCTTTCACGGACGTAACATCTACGACATCCTCGAGATGACCGTCAACCAGGCCATTGAGTTCTTCACCGAACACAAACAAACGAAAATCGTGCAGCGCTTGCGTCCGCTCCAGGAAGTAGGCTTAGGCTACATCAAACTCGGACAGAGCAGTTCTACGCTCTCTGGCGGTGAAAATCAGCGCGTGAAACTTGCCTACTATCTCAGTCAGGAAAAGTCCGTGCCCACGCTCTTCATTTTCGACGAACCTACCACTGGTCTTCACTTTCACGACATCAACCGCCTGCTTCACGCTTTCAATGCACTTATTGAACGCGGTCACACGCTCGTCATCATTGAGCACAACATGGATGTGGTGAAGTGTGCCGATCACGTCATCGACCTCGGTCCCGAAGGCGGACGCGAGGGCGGATGCATCGTAGCGGTCGGTACGCCCGAAGCTATCGTGGCGCAAGGAAAGGGCTATACAGCAAAGTATCTCAAGGAAAAACTGCAATAATCCCCAAAAACCGTTGATACATACGTGTTTACTTGCTGTGAGGTGAGTAAACACGTATGTTTTTATCCTTGAAAGCTCTATCGTTGACAAGCCTAGGGAGCAAAACTGCCGTTTAATTTATTAAAAAACTTATAGAAATTAGATTTGTGCAAGGTTAGAAAGCAAAATGCCCTATCTTTGCCGCAACAACAAAAACTAAACCGCCATGCGCAAACTCACCGTAGAGGACCTCAACCGCATAGACGTCGACACCTTCCGCCGCGCTGAAAAGTTGCCGCTCATCATGGTGCTCGACAATGTGCGTTCGCTCCACAACGTGGGCAGCGTGCTCCGCACTGCCGATGCCTTCCGCATTGAAGCCGTCTATATGTGCGGCATCACAGCCACTCCGCCCTCCGTGGAAATCCACAAGACTGCACTCGGAGCGGAAGACTCCGTCAGCTGGCGCTACTTTGCCGACACACTCGAAGCTGTGCGCCAACTTCGCGCCGATGGCTATGTGGTGCTCGCTGTAGAACAGGTAGAAGGCAGCCTCAAACTTGGACAGTTCGCCTTCGATCCTAATCGTCGCTACGCCCTGGTTATGGGCAACGAGGTGAAAGGCGTGCGTCAGGACGTGGTCGATGCGGCAGATCAGGCACTTGAGATTCCCCAATATGGCACGAAACACTCCATGAATGTCAGCGTTACCGCAGGCATCGTCATGTGGGAAGTGGACCGCCAACTCAAAGAATCCCTCACACAGCGCTGAAAGATTCCCTTTTTCAAGGTCAAGAAGAATAGAGATTTAAAGACTTATTCTTGACAAAAAACTAGACAAAGCAGGCTGCGCCGCACTTCGCCGCCTGCCAATTCATTTCGACACACAAGACACTAAACTATACACAAGCACTTATGAAGTACCGTATGATTGCCCTCGATCTCGACGGCACCCTTACCAACTCCAACAAAGATGTCACTCCCCACACCCGCGAAACCCTCATCGCGGCCATGGAACAAGGCGCCATTGTGGTGCTCGCCTCGGGCCGTCCCACCTATGGCATCGAACCCGTGGCAGACTGCCTGGAGATGAACCGCCGTGGCGGTTACGTACTTTCCTACAACGGTGGAAAAATCGTGGACTGGCGCACCAAGGAAGAACTCTACGCCAAGCACCTCCCCCACGACGTGCTTCCCCTCATCCACGACTACGCCCGCACACACGGCCATGCCCTCGTTGGCTACAGCGGGCTCGACCTGCTCACCGAGATGCCCGACGACCCCTACGTGGCCGAAGAAGCGCGCATCAACCGCATGAACATCCGTCCCGTGGAAAACCTTCTTGAAGCACTTCCCGGCGAACCCACCAAACTTCTCATGACGGGCGAACCCACGCTCATGCTCAAAGCCGAAGAAGAACTCCTCGACATCGTGGGCGACCGCATGGACCTTTTCCGTTCCGCTCCTTTCTTCCTCGAACTCGTGCCGAAAGGCATCGACAAAGCTCTTTCGCTCCAACGCCTCCTCTCACAACTCCGACTCACGCAGCGCGACCTCATAGCCTTCGGAGACGGCTATAACGACCTCTCCATGATTCGCTTTGCCGGCATGGGCGTAGCCATGGGCAATGCCGCTGCCGAAGTGCGTGCCGCCGCCAACCACATCACCGCTTCAAACGATGAAGACGGCGTGGCACAAGCGCTTGCTGTGCTGCAGTAACTCACGTTGCAAACATGAATATGCAGTCTCCGTGTGCATAAACTTGTCAATGCAGCGCACTGTGCGTAAATTTGCCGCATAAAAAATGAAATGCAGATGGAAGAAATCAGTGCAGCCCAAGCGGCAGACTACATAGAAAACGGAAGCTTCGTGGCCGTAGGCGGTTTCGGTCCCGCTGGATCGCCCAAAGCCATCCCCCCCGCTCTAGCCCAAAAGGCACGGCATGAACACGAAGCCGGACGTCACTTCAAGGTGAACCTCGTTACGGGAGCCTCCATTGGTGCCAGCTGCGACGGCGAACTCGCCGCCGCCGATGCTGTGGACCGTCGTCTTCCCTTCAGTGTCAATGCTGAAATGCGTCGTGCCTACAACTCCGGACGCGTACGCTACACCGACCTCAACCTTTCCGACAACGCCACCTTCCTGCGCCAAGGCCTCACTGGCCCAATCGACTACGGAATCATAGAAGCCTGCGACGTGCAGGAAGTGCGCGGAAAACTCCGCATCTACCTCACAGCTGGTATAGGCATAGCACCTACTATATGCCGTATGGCTACAAAAGGTGTGTTCATTGAACTCAACACGTGGCACTCCACCCGCCTCATCGGTATGCACGACGTCTACGAGATTGAAGCCCCTTGGTTTCGTTCCCCCGTGCGCATCACCCATCCTACGGAAATCATAGGTCTGCCCTACATCGAAGTCGACCCGCAACAAATTCTCGGCATTGTCGCCACCCATCTTCCCGACGAAGCGCGCACCATGAACGCGTCCACTCCCGAAACCACCCTTATCGGTCAGCATATGGCCGATTTTCTCGTGTGGAACATGCACCAGGGCTACATCTTCCGCCACAAACTCACTTTGCAGAGCGGAGTGGGCAGTGCGGCCAATGCTGTTATTGGTGCTCTGGGCGAAAGCGCAGAAGTGCCAAACTTCAACATCTACACCGAAGTGCTGCAGGAAGAGCCCATGCGCCTTATGAGCGAGGGCCGCGTGCTATCAGCCTCTACTGGTGCCCTTACCCTGAGTCCTGAGCACTTGCAGATGCTCTACGACAACATTAATGCCTACCGCGGCCGTCTTCTTCTCCGTCCGTCGGAAATATCCAATTGTCCCGAAATCATAGCCCGTCTTGGCATCTGCTCTCTCAACACGGCGCTCGAAGTGGACATCTACGGCCATGTCAACTCCACCAAGGTTGGCGGCACACGAATGATGAATGGTGTGGGAGGTTCGTGCGACTTTACGTGCAATGCCATGCTCGCCACCTTCACCTGTACCTCCACCGCCAAAGACGGGCGCATCAGCAGCATCGTGCCATTCTGTGCCCATGTGGATCATACGGAACACTATGTAGATGCCATTGTTACCGAATATGGTGTGGCAGATCTCCGAGGAAAGTGTGCTGAAGAGAAAGCCGAAGCCCTCATTGCCATAGCCCATCCCGACTATCGTCCCCTTTTACGCGAATACGTCCGCCTTGCCTCGGCTGGTGGCGGCCACACGCACCACGTTCTCCCCGCCGCCTTTGCCATGCACGACACCTATCGCCGCAAGGGTGACATGCGTCTAACCGACTGGAGTGAGTACATCATAGACTGAAAAACTTCGCCCTTCTACTTTTACACGCCCATGGTTCATCCATGGGCGTTTTTGCTATGCATAACAGGATGGATTTGGACTAAAAGAACAAAGTGTTTACAAGTGTGTACGTTCGGGACTTAGAATAAGGCAAAAAAGAACTTTTAATCGCAAAAGTGTTTACAAGTGTGTACGCATATTTCTTAGGAAGCTTGTAATTTTGCCAAATCAATTAGTTTAGTTCAATTTAAAACCTAAAATTATGAAGAACTTATTCGTTGCCGTTTCGTTTATTATCTGTGGACTTTTGTGCAGTCTTAGTTTTTTGTCCTGCTCAACAGACGAAAAAGAAGATCCCGTTCAGTCCAAGATTCAACTCT
>CAVKJJ010000060.1:0-16488 GCA_963656685.1 bacterium
AGCCCAGGTGGCGGAATGGTAGACGCGCTAGTTTCAGGTACTAGTGTCAGCAATGACGTGCAGGTTCGAGTCCTGTTCTGGGCACACAGAGTTGAAGCAAAACGGAGAGGTGGCGGAATTGGTAGACGCGCTACTTTGAGGGGGTAGTGTCAATTGCGACGTGGGAGTTCGAGTCTCCTCCTCTTCACTAGTCAAGTGTTTCGGGACAATTTTCTTGAAGGTTCCCCAATAGGGATTTTCAACGAATAGAAGAGCGACCTTGTTGCTTTGTAAACAAATCAACAGTCACGGTCAAACTTTTTAGAGCGAACAACTGAGCCAAGTATGGTATCGCACGTTCAAGTCTCGTTTTCCACTCAAACACAATGGCAGCTTGGCTAAATAAGCTAAGTTGCCATTTTTTGTTTTAATCCACATCTGAAGAACAAACGAAGGATTGGCAGACAAAACACCAAACACATCACAACAACAATTGTTTTTCTCCGATTTATGAACATCTACGCCCGATACTTCAACCAAGACACCCTTGTCTACAGCTACGAAGAACTCATGGACTTCTTGTCCTCCATCCCCGAAATCCCCGTCAACCAACGCTTGGCCGACGACGTACGCGCCTACATAGAAAGCGATATGCCATACCCCAGACGCTACAAGATACGTCCGCGCGTGTACTTCATTCTCATCAAGACCAACGCACAGTCAATGGAAGAGTTCAAAGCTAACCGCAAGAACGCTGAAGAAGACGACGAACACGCAATGCGTCCCACGCAAAACCAAGCACCGACATCCAAGAAGGACTTGAAAGTAGCACAACTCTCCAATGGAAGAGACGGATGGTATTATGCCTCCATTACATTCAAGCGTGTCATCCAGATTGCCAGCACCAACAAGTTCCGTTATCAGGACACCACGTTCTCGGCCTATATCCATGCCAACTCCGGTAGCGAATGCTACCAACGCATTGTAGACCATTTGAAGAATCGTCCCGAAATAGACCTTCGAAGCCAATTCCCTTCAGCCAAAGGAGCAAACTTCTCCTTCCAATATGTAGGCGATACTATTCCCACAGAATAAGCACACCGGAGAGATGCTCATTTTTTGCACCAAATGAAGCCAAGCGTCTTCGGTCCCATTTAGACATCAAGGCAAACCCCTTACTGAAACCATGTCGTTTCCACGCAAACACATCTTCCAACGCACATATACAGCAATAGCTGTTCTCATGTTTTTCTGCATGGGCGCAGCTATGTATGGTGTGGGCGAAAAGTGGCAAAAGCCGCGAAAGAAATCCGCCGACAGTGAGCGCATAACTCTCCAGCATGCCGACAACTTGCGCTTTGCAGTGAACGAAATGAGCGGAGCGCAACGACTTAGCGGCCATGTAGCACTCCTCCATGCCGGTATGGTCATGCACTGCGATTCTGCAGTTCTTTACGAAGACTCGCAAACGTTCGATGCTTTCGGACACGTACACATCGTACAAGGAGATACGCTATCGCTCACAGGTGAGACTTTACACTATGACGGCGAAACGCTCATCGCTGAAATGCGACGCAATGTGGTAATGAAGCACCGCAACCAAACGCTTCACACCGACAGCCTGAACTACGACCGCCTCTACAATATGGCGTACTACTATGAAGGCGGAAGTCTCCTTGACGGGAACAACAAGCTTACATCCGATTGGGGCGAATATCACACTGACACGAGAAAAGCCACATTCAACTACAACGTAGAACTCACCAATCCCAAATTCCGTCTGCTCACCGACACACTCCACTACGACACGCAAACGAAATGGGCTGAAGTAATTGGAGTGACCAACATCTTTTCCGGTACAGACAAAATTTACACCGAGCACGGGTTTTACAACACACAAACCGAGCAGGCACGCCTCCTCAAGAAGACACAAGCTTTCGGGAAAGACCGCGTGATGAAAGGCGATACGGTCAACTACAACAAGCACACGGGAGTGATGGAAGCGTTCAACAACGTGGAATGTCTTGACACCGTCAACAAGAACATCCTTACCGGCGACTACGCTTTCTACAACGAACTTACGGGCGAAGCCATGGCCACAAAGAAAGCGCTCATCCGCGACTATTCGCAGGGAGAAGACACACTCTACGTCCATGCTGACACGCTGCGAATGTACACCTACAACATCCAAACCGACTCCGTGTATCGCGTTTTGCATGGTTATTTCCATGCTCGAGCCTACAGAAAGGACGTTCAAGCCGTTGCCGACTCTCTTGTCTTCACATCACTCAAAAACACGTTGACGCTCTACCGCGACCCCATAGTATGGAGCGACAACCGACAAATTCTGGGAGAAGAAATCACCGTCTTCATGAACGACTCAACGATAGACTCTGCCTACGTAGACCGACAAGCGTTGATGATTGAACAACTCGACTCTGTGCACTACAATCAAGTTGGTGCTAACCAAATGCGCTCGTACTACACCAACGGCGAAGTACGCGAAAATCAAGCCATCGGAAACGTATGCGTAGTAAACTTCCCACTTGAAAAAGACAGCACCATCCTTTATCAAAACTACGTAGAAACCGCACGGGCACGGATGTTCATGTCCGAACGCAAATTGCAAAAAATTTGGGCGCCACAGTCACACGGTTACTTCTATCCCATCGGCCTCGCACCTGCCGACAGAACACGGCTTGCAGGATTCGCTTGGTTCGACTACATCCGCCCCATATCCAGCGAAGACGTATTCATCTATAGAGGGAAAGAACGCGGAACAGAACTAAAGCCTACCATACGGCGCGAAGCCCCTCTCCAACATTTGTAGTATACATTATATATATACGTACGCGCCGCGCATGCCCCATGTGCGGCGCAAGCGTAAAGACGAAAGTTGAATTGCCCCATGTCCGACATCATACACCTCCTACCCGACTCCGTTGCCAACCAGATAGCAGCAGGCGAAGTCATTCAACGCCCTGCTTCAATCATCAAAGAGCTTGTAGAAAACTCTCTTGATGCCGGCGCCTCACACATCCAGGTAGTCGTGGAGGATGCCGGAAAAAGTCTCGTACAAGTCATTGACAATGGCAGCGGAATGAGCGCCACTGATGCGCGCATGGCATTTGAACGCCACGCCACATCAAAAATCCGACAAGCCACCGACCTCTTCTCGCTCTCCACGATGGGATTCCGTGGCGAGGCCTTGGCGTCAATCGCAGCAGTGGCACAAGTGGAACTACGCACACGGCAGAAAGATGCTGAGTTGGGCACATGCCTTAATATTGACGGATCGAAGGTTACTGGTCAGCAACCTGTATCGTGCCCCATTGGCGCAAATTTTGCCGTACGCAACCTTTTCTTCAACATCCCCGCAAGAAGAAAATTCCTTAAGTCCAACCAAACGGAACTCACAAACATCCTCGCCGAGTTTGAGCGTATTGCACTCGCCCACCCCGATGTAGCCTTCACGCTTCATTCCGGAAGCAACGTAATGCTCGACCTTACCGCAGGAAACTTCCGCCAACGCATCGTGGGCATTTTTGGTTCGCGCATCGACAAAACCCTCGTACCCATAGAAGCCGAAACAACACTTGCCCATATTAGCGGATTCGTAGGAATGCCATCTTCTGCCAAAAAGAAGAATGCACACCAATACCTCTTCGTCAACGGACGATACATGCGCCACCCCTACTTTTCAAAAGCCATCATGACGGCTTATGAAAGACTCATTGCCGATGGTAGCCAAGTCCCCTTCTTCGTAAAATTCGAAGTTGACCCTTCACGCATTGACGTAAACATCCATCCGACTAAAACGGAAATCAAATTTGAAGACGACAGCGCAATTTTTCAGATTCTCCTTGCTGCCGTACGCGAAGCGCTTGGAAAGTATGGCGCCGTTCCTGCAATTGACTTCAACGCTGCCGATACGTTCGAAATGCCAGCTTTTCTCGACACAAAACCTGAAGAATCAGTATCCGCTCCGCAAGTTCACATCAACACGTCTTTCAATCCGTTCGAAACGGGAAACAACAACCAAAGCCCAACTAAAGCTAACGACGACAGCCACAAAGACGCAGAGTCAGCTGTATTCACATACGAAAGTTCCAACATCGGACGGAGACACACAAATCCGGCAGACTGGCAGAACGTATACTCGTCTGCACTCGGAATCACAGACTCGCCCTCTATCAATCAGCCCCTCCCCACAGAAAGCATGGAAGAAGAGATCACAATTCCTTCCTCCATCAACAGCAATGAAGGAATCGAGTCTACGTCGTCTCTGTTCGGCGAACTCACAGAATCGCAACAACCAAAATGGCAACCCGAAAATGACGCCACGCTTCAATACAGAGGACAATATATCATAACACCTCTCACATCCGGTCTAGCCCTCATTGACCAGCACCGTGCTCACATTCGCATACTTTACGAACACTACATTCATCTCTTCAGCATCCACAAATCACCTTCGCAAAGATTGCTATTCCCGGAAATGTTGAATCTCTCACCTTCGGAAAGCATTCTGATGGAACAAATCAGCGAACAACTCACCGACATAGGTTTTGACATTTCGCCGCTTGGCAACGGCTCTTATTCCATAATGGCAACCCCTTCGGGTACAGAAGGACTCGCTGCAACCACCCTCATTAGCTCTATTCTCTCCGACGCACAAGCTGGAGGAGACAGCGCAAAAGACACGGTGAATCACATCATCGCATTTTCCATGGCAAAAAAAGTGGCAATACCAGTCGGACAGGCACTCTCACAAAAAGAATCAAACGAACTGCTCGAAAAACTTTTCAATTGCTCAACACCCAACCTCACACCCGATGGTAATCCCACGATGGTAATACTACCGCCCGAAAACATCCGTAGCTGGTTCTGACCCCCAGGAAACATCCCCTCAAATGCCAACTTCTTGCATAGAACATTTGTAACAAAAAACGAACATAGGAAAATTTCGCTAACATACATCACGCTTTATTAATATATACGCAGCCCATCAACACAAGAAATGCATGTAAAGTTTGCAATATGCCCCATTGAGAGCAGAAAATGGCGAAATCACTTATAATCAGCCAAAGATTAGGGTGTAAAAACGCATTTTTCCTATAAAAAAAGTTGCAAGCAATAGGAACGAATAGTTATCTTTGCATCGAAGTTTGCGCTAAGCAAGCAGATAACGCAGGAGAGTATGAGCCACGTTTACGTCGTCTCCGGCTTAAAATCGCCCCATATTCCACTGCCGACAAACAGAAAATAACCATATAAATAGTTCAAATCATTTAGTTATGAGAAAGTTAATGATTGCACTAGCCTTTGTAGGTCTCGCATCGACCGCATCGGCTGTAGCTCAGGACGTTCAAGTTCCGAGCAAGAAGTACAGTGTTGCCACGAACTCATTCTGGGCAAACTGGTTCGTAAGTGCAGGCTTTGAAGCCAACGGCGCTTACACTTCTCAGGAAAACTGCTGCAACAAGAACCCCTTCAGCGTAGACCGTGGTACACTCGGTTTCAACGTAGCAGTAGGTAAGTGGTTCACTCCGGGCATTGGTTTGCGCACCAAGTTCGACGGTCTCTGGCTCAAGCAGGTGAACACACGCGACGATCACCCCTCCTACAAGATGTTCAACATCCACGAGGACGTAATGTTCAACCTCTCAAACATGTTCTTCGGCTATAACGAAAAGCGCGTTTGGAACTTCATCCCCTACGTAGGTCTTGGTTTCGTTCGCAACATGACAAACGACAACAACGACATCTCTTACAACGTAGGTTTGCTCAACAATTTCCGCGTAAGCAAGCACGTTCAACTCTTCTTGGATCTCTATGCAACCGCATTTGAAGGTTCTGTTGACGCAGACAAAGTTGAAAACTGGTCAAAGTACAAGAAATTCGAGTCACGTCACTGGGACAAGCTCGTTGGTGCTAGCGTAGGTGTTACCTACAACCTCGGCAAGTGCACTTGGGACAAGGTGCCCGACGTAGACGCACTCATGGCCATGAACAAGGAACAGATGGACGCTCTCCAGCAGTCACTCGACGAACAGCAGGCTGAGAACGCACGTCTCCGCGACATGCTCGCTAACCAGAAGACCGAACCCGTCGTTCAGAACACGAAGGAATATGTCGGCACCGCTGCTAGCGTATTCTTCAACATCAACTCCGACAAGGTGGCTAGCCGCAAGGATCTCGTCAACGTGAAGGAACTTGCTGAATATGCTAAGGCTAACAACTGCAAGCTCGTCGTTTCTGGTTACGCAGACAGCAAGACCGGTAGCGCTGAGTACAACCAGCAGCTCTCTCAGAAGCGTGCAGACGCAGTTGCCAACGAACTCGTTAAGATGGGCGTAAGCCGCGACAACATCGTAACCGAAGCTAAGGGTGGTGTAGACAACCTCTCTCCGTTCTCTTACAACCGTCGTGCAACGGTCAAGGTTCAGTAATGACCACAACAAACCGCCCAAGGTAATGCGCAAATAGCCTTGAGCTTCATATAAAAGCCTCCGGCGAACAATCGCTGGAGGCTTTTTTATTACCCCTCACTCTACCCAAAAGCGCTGCACCCAAAAGCTTTCGTGAGTCAGGAAATACACAAAAACTTCAGAACGTTACTATTTTCAAGATAAAATCCGGTTGATACACAGTTACTTTAAAGAAAAAATGCCTAACTTTGCGCTCAAGTTCTAGCGAAACATCGCTCAAGACGTTGTCCGAGCAACATCTCCACTCTGGGCCGGGCGCCCAATCCGCTCCTACAAGTCAGCATGAGCATGACGCAGAATCAATATTAATCACTCATTATTAACAATTTAAATGGAGAATTTAAAGAACATTGCACCCTTGTCGGATTTCGACTGGAATGCATTTGAGAATGGAACCGTTGAGGCTTCTCAGAGCCACGACGAACAGGAGAAAGCTTACGACAACACCCTTGGCCGTGTAAACGAAAACGAGGTCGTTGAAGGAACAGTAATCTCCATCAACAAGCGCGAAGTAGTTGTAAACATCGGCTACAAGAGCGACGGTATCATCCCCGTGAATGAATTCCGTTACAATCCCGACCTGAAAGTAGGTGACACTGTAGAAGTGTACATCGAAAACCAGGAAGACAAGCGTGGTCAGCTTGTGCTCTCACACAAGAAGGCTCGTGCAAGCAAGTCTTGGGAACGCGTCAACGCTGCTCTCGAAAGCAAGGAAGTTATTAAGGGTTACATCAAGTGCCGCACTAAGGGCGGTATGATTGTAGACATCTTCGGAATCGAAGCCTTCCTTCCCGGCTCACAAATCGACGTCAAGCCCATCCGCGACTACGACGTATTCGTTGGCAAGACCATGGAATTCCAGGTTGTCAAAATCAACCAGGAATACAAGAACGTTGTCGTTTCTCACAAAGCACTCATCGAAGCCGAACTTGAAGCCCAGAAGCAGGAAATCATCTCCAAACTCGAAAAGGGTCAGGTACTCGAAGGTACCGTCAAGAATATCACTACTTACGGTGTATTCATCGACCTCGGTGGCGTAGACGGACTCATCCACATCACCGACCTCTCTTGGGGCCGCGTAAACGATCCCCACGAAATCGTACAGCTCGACCAGAAGCTCAACGTCGTTATCCTCGACTTCGACGAAGAGAAGAAGCGCATCGCTCTTGGTCTCAAGCAGCTCACTCCCCATCCTTGGGATGCCCTTGACCCCAACCTCAAGGTTGGCGACAAGATTAAGGGTAAAGTAGTCGTTATGGCTGACTACGGCGCATTCGTTGAGATTGCACCGGGCGTAGAAGGCCTTATCCACGTAAGCGAAATGAGCTGGAGCCAGCATCTCCGTTCCGCTCAAGACTTCCTCAAGGTAGGCGACGAAGTTGAGGCCGTTGTTCTCACCCTCGACCGTCAGGACCGCAAGATGTCTCTCGGCATCAAGCAGCTCAAAGACGACCCCTGGAAGGACATCGAAGTAAAATACCCCGTAAACTCACGCCACCACGCTAAGGTTCGAAACTTCACTAACTTCGGTGTATTTGTAGAACTCGAAGAAGGCGTAGACGGTCTCATCCACATCTCTGACCTTTCTTGGACGAAGAAGGTTAAGCATCCTTCTGAATTCACTCAGATTGGTGCCGACATCGAAGTCGTTGTCCTCGAAATCGACAAAGACAACCGTCGCCTCTCCCTCGGCCACAAGCAGCTCGAAGAAAACCCCTGGAACGTATTCGAAAACGTATTCACTGAAGGCAGCGTACACGAAGGTACTATTGTAGACCTCATGGACCGTGGCGCAGTAGTACAGCTCGAATATGGCGTAGAAGGTTTCGCAACTCCCAAGCACCTCGTGAAGGAAGACAACACGAAGGCTAAGGAAGGCGAAAAGCTTCCCTTCAAGGTTATCGAGTTCAACAAGGACAGCAAGCGCATCATCCTTTCTCACAGCCGCACTTGGGAAGATCCCCAGCGCACCGAAGAACGCACTGAGCGCAAGCCCCGCAAGCAGAGTGCACGCAAGGAAGAAGCTGTTCCCCAGATTCAGAACCAGGCTGCCACAACTTCACTTGGCGAAAACGATGCTCTCGCAGCACTCAAAGCCAAAATGGAGAAGGGCGAATAAACCAAGCTTTCCATATACCATTCACTCTTCTATAAGAATGGTATAAACCTCATCAAAGAGTCGTTCCTTTTGTCGGGAACGACTCTTTTTCATTATAAGCGTTTCTTCCTTGTTGTACATTTAAACATTGCGATTCTCAACCTATTCTTATGCATGCCTAAAGCAAGCCAGTTTAGCATCTCATAATACCTCAAGCCGCATTTTTTAAACTCTACTTCGCAAAAACGACCAAAAAGGTTGGAAGTTTGAAAACGTTTTTTTATTTTTGCCGTATCAAGGAAACGGAATAGAGCCGTTCCAGTCAACAGCAGAATTAATTATAAACATTTTATACCATGTCTAACCAGAAAAGAGTTTACACATTCGGTAACGGCAAGGCCGAAGGCCGAGCCGACATGCGCAATGAGTTGGGCGGAAAAGGCGCCAACCTTGCAGAGATGAATCTTATTGGAGTTCCCGTACCTCCCGGATTTACCATCACGACTGACGTCTGCAACGAATACTACGAAAAAGGAAAAGACGAAGTCGTAGCTATTCTCAAAGACGATGTTGAAAAAGGCCTCCACCTCGTTGAAGAACTGATGAATAGCAAGTTCGGCGACGTTACAAACCCTCTTCTCCTCTCCGTACGTTCCGGAGCACGTGCCTCTATGCCCGGTATGATGGACACCATCCTCAACCTCGGTCTTAACGACGAAGTTGTTGAAGGGCTCGCCAGAAAAACGAACAATCCACGCTTCGCATACGACGCTTACCGCCGCTTCGTTCAGATGTATGGCGACGTAGTTCTCGGCATGAAACCCGTTAACAAAGAAGACGTAGACCCGTTTGAAGCCATCATCGAAGACGTAAAGGCAAAGAAAGGTGTGAAACTCGACAATGAACTTGAGGTTGACGACCTTAAAGAACTCGTTGTCCGTTTCAAAAAGGCCATCAAGGAACAAACACATAAGGAATTCCCCACAGACCCCATGGAACAACTTTGGGGTGCAATCTGCGCAGTATTCGACTCGTGGATGAACGAGCGCGCCATCCTTTATAGAAAGATGGAAGGAATACCTGCTGAATGGGGTACCGCAGTTTCCGTCATGGCCATGGTATTCGGCAACATGGGAAACACTTCCGCAACGGGTGTATGCTTCAGTCGCGACGCAGCTACAGGCGAAGATCTGTTCAACGGCGAATGGCTTGTCAATGCTCAAGGCGAAGACGTTGTAGCCGGCATCCGTACACCTCAGCAAATCACGCTTGAAGGAAGCCGCCGTTGGGCTGAATTACAAGGCATCAGCGAAGAAGAACGCAAGGCTAAGTATCCTTCTATGGAAGAAGCTATGCCTGAAATTTACCATCAGCTCGATGCCATCCAGACAAAACTAGAAGAGCACTACCATGACATGCAGGACATGGAGTTCACCGTTCAAGAAGGTAAGCTTTGGTTCCTTCAGACTCGTAACGGTAAACGTACCGGCGCTGCAATGGTAAAGATTGCCATGGATCTTCTTCGTCAGGGTATGATTGACGAAAAGACAGCTATCAATCGTTGCGAACCTCAGAAGTTGGACGAACTTCTCCACCCAGTCTTCAGCAAAGAAGCTTTGGCAAAAGCCAAAGAACTGACACGCGGCCTTCCCGCAAGTCCGGGTGCTGCATGCGGACAAATTGTATTCTTCGCCGAAGATGCTGCAAAATGGCACGAAGATGGTCATAAGGTAGTGATGGTACGTATTGAGACCTCACCTGAGGACCTTGCTGGTATGGCCGTTGCTGAAGGTATTCTCACCGCACGTGGTGGTATGACAAGCCATGCAGCTGTAGTTGCTCGTGGCATGGGTAAGTGCTGCGTCAGCGGAGCAGGCGCCATTAATGTCGACTACAAAACGAGAACCGTAGAAATAGACGGAACCGTCCTTCATGAAGGCGACTACATCTCGCTCAACGGTACAAACGGAAAAGTTTACAAAGGCGAAATTAAGACACAAGCTGCAGAACTTTCAGGCGACTTCGCCGCACTTATGGATCTGTGTGCCAAGTATACCAAGTTGCAAGTTCGCACTAATGCCGATACGCCTCACGATGCAGAAGTTGCACGTAAGTTTGGTGCTGTAGGTATTGGACTCTGCCGTACGGAACACATGTTCTTCGACAACGAGAAAATCATCGCTATGCGCGAGATGATTCTTGCAGAAGATGTGGAAGGTCGCAAGAAAGCTTTGGCAAAACTTCTCCCCTATCAGAAAGAAGACTTCAAAGGCATCTTCCGCGCTATGGATGGTTATCCCGTTAATGTCCGTTTGCTCGATCCCCCACTCCACGAATTCGTTCCCCACGATGCAAAAGGCCAGGAAGAAATGGCAAAAGCAATGGGTGTAACAGTCGAATACATCCGTCAGCGCGTAGAAAGCCTTTGCGAACACAATCCGATGCTTGGTCATCGCGGTTGCCGTCTTGGTAACACCTATCCTGAAATCACTCAGATGCAGACCCGTGCCATCCTTTCTGCAGCCATAGACCTAAAGCGCGAAGGACTCGATCCCCATCCCGAGATTATGGTTCCCCTCACAGGCATTCTCTACGAATTTGAAGCTCAGGAGAAAGTAATCCGCACGGAAGCAGCAGCACTCTTTGCAGAAGAAGGCATTGAAATTCCGTTTAAGGTAGGTACCATGATTGAGATTCCACGTGCAGCACTTACCGCCGACAAGATTGCCTCACGAGCTGAGTATTTCTCCTTCGGTACGAACGACTTGACACAGATGACCTTCGGTTATTCTCGCGATGACATCGCATCGTTCCTTCCCGTCTATCTTGAGAAAAAGATTCTTAAGGTTGACCCATTCCAAGTTCTAGACCAGAACGGTGTTGGCCAGCTCATTGAAATGGCAGTTGACAAAGGCCGTTCCGTACGACCCGAACTCAAATGCGGTATTTGCGGCGAACACGGCGGTGAACCTTCTAGCGTAAAATTCTGCCACGCCGTTGGTTTAAACTACGTAAGTTGTTCTCCATTCCGCGTGCCTATTGCCCGCCTTGCAGCGGCGCAGGCTGCAGTTGAGGAATGACGACTCGTACTTAGTCTGTTAAAATAAGAGGCAAGAATCATTAATACAGATTCTTGCCTCTGTTTGTATATATGGCTCATTGCTCGAGGTAAAAATGAGCACGAATGGTAAAATTTCTCGCATCACGCAAAAAGACTGCATAGTACGACCGTAAGTTTGCAGGAAATTCAAAATGTATAATTCCCAGACTTATCACATTATGATGCAAATAGAGAAAAATAAAAAGCAAAAGAGCGAATTTAAAGTACATGTACAGCACATCACGTATGGTTGGTGCGGTATAGAATTACTCATTAATGGCAAACTGATTAAGTTTAATGCGAGTTATTTGGGTCCTAACCCTTTAGCTTCCTTGATTGACGTCTGCTTTGCCTTTTACATTGCCCGAACCTCGATAGGCGGTGATGATAAAGAAGAATATTCTGAAAAGGCAACTGTCACTTGGCTAGATGAGCCGGGAGCATTGCGTCTAGAGTTCAAATTAAGCAAAAGTGACATAGTCTTCATTGACATACAAAGTCGGGACGACGATGAAAACATTCTTGAACAATGGCACGAGACCATCCCTTATGAAAATTTCAAAGACGCTATTGTAGCAGAAGGCTTTCGCGTGCTTAACGCGTTCGGACTATATGGCTACTATGTAGCATGGTCTGACCATAAAGAGTTCCCTCTTTCGCAACTACTTCGTCTTACTGGAAAACTTGAGCCAGAATGGGATGGCGACAATTGTTCCACAAATTTGTCAAAGGAATTGGAATGCCTTTCAAACTTTATCAATGAACTAGAAATCAAAGAAGTGACACGCCACGATGAGTGTAAACTCTTCTACGAATCGTGGCAAATACAATGTTGTGGCGAACCTTTCGCGGTTGGCGACAAGGTGGACTGGACGTGTACAATGCCAACAGGGTTTAGGAATGCTCATGGCATAATCATCGATTTTGAAGAAGAACATCATGGATTCGCAACACATTCCATAAGTGGCACCGTTGCGCAAATCATTGCCGAACGCTATGAGTGTCCAAAAGGTAAAACAACTGTTGGCCGTCCACAAGAGAAAATCTTTCACGAAGAGATTCATGCGGCTAATGGCTTTGAAAAAGAAATGCGTGATGACGAAAATACTGAAAGGCATTTTGGGGGTTATATTGTAACGCTCAAAGATGCTGTAGTGAGACCCTTGTACGGAAAAGAGAACCATAACCAATAGCAGACAAACTACAATGGAAAGAAAACCCTATATTCTCATATCGCCAGATTTCGATGTCCTGTATCAGGACAGCGAAGGTTGCTGTGATTGTTGTGATAACGACGTTATAAATAACGAGAGCCCTTGGCTTGGGCCCCGTTTCTGGCTCGTCGTGCCAGGAATCGAAGAGTGGCTAAGGCGATATGAGCTGACAACCGATTTTGTGGACTCAACGATAGCGTCTTCCTTTGATTGGTGTTCTTGGCATTACGAAGGATTATGCTTTGCCAAAGCCATTTGGGAACAAATGCCAAGATGCTACGCACTTTACTATGAACCTCCTTTTGAAGACCATAGTGGCACCATCGGCAAAGTGGTAATTGATGAAAATGTAAATAGCTTGATGGAGAGTTTGCGCCCTTCCGTACAAAGAATTCCAGCTCCACTTTCTTTCAAGGACAATATTGAGTACAAGTTACAGCGTGAAATGGACCATATTGATGCGACCTTATGTATCAATAAGATGGTGTTCAATATAGATATTCCTTTCAATCGTATGACAGAAATTCGACATTGGCTGAAAGATATCATAGATGCAAAAGATAAAGTGTGTACGATAAAGTTGCCTAAATATGACCTCCATTTTGCCCATCAGACTGTCGGAGCTCATCCAGAAATGGGAAGATTTTGGATTTCCCAAAATATTCCTTACGATGATAAGTTTAGCGGTTACGTAAACACCAAAGAATTTGTAAGAGGATTCTATTTGTCACTAATGACCGAACTGGGTTTCGGTCTGTATAATAACATAGACAATTATCCTGAAGGTGAAGAACGCCTTGCTAAATGGAAACCATATAACGACCTCAAATCTCGCAAGATAGAAGCTTATATTAGTGATTTAGAACCCCATGAGGACGACACTCTGCCTATGTATGTGACAGAATCCTTTGTCTTATTTCCCGATTGGGGAGGTTGTATATTTTGGGACACTATGGGAGCAGGTTCTGGCGATTTTGAGAAACTGTATACTGATACTGACGATAAAACCTTTAAACTCAATGTACCAGGTTTGGAAAAATGGGGAGACTTCTACGACAACCATGATAATAGCCAAACGTATGAGCAATGGTGGCACGAAGGTTGGGACTTGGCAAAGGAGATTCGTCGTCAACTTCCTGACTATATAGATTTGTACTATATGTGTTACAATCCTAAGAACCCCGATCAAATCGAAGAATATCATAGTGACCTACCGAGGATAATTGTACCGAAGGAATAAGCCTTTAATATTAATACATCGCATATGAATTTACCATTTCAAATAAAAGAAACGAAGCTGATGATTCTCTTCATCGGCATTCAAGCCAGTGGGAAGACCACATTCTACAAGAAAGAGTTAGCATGCCACGGACTGGTGCTTATTAATCTCGACACTCTACATAGACGCCACAAAGAGGCGATGACAATTAGAGAATGCCTCGATAGCAAGGCGTCGTTCGTGATTGACAATACTAATCCAGAAATCACTGATCGGCAAAGATACATTCCTCTTGCCAAGAAAGAAGGATATGAAATTATCGGCATTTTCTTTCAAAGCCGAGTTAAAGATTGCATCAAGCGAAACGAACAACGTGAACGTCGCGTGCCTCGCCTTGCCATACCTTGCACATCGAACAAATTGCAACTGCCATCATATGACGAAGGCTTTGACAAACTCTATTTTGCGAGAATTATTGACAATGGTTTTGAAATAACCGAATGGAAAGAATAAGATTATGGATTTTGACACACTCGACAAACAGATGAGAAGCTTCGAGCAATCGCTCGACCGTTGCATGCTTCAAGACATCTACATTGTGGCACGCTTGGACGGACATGGATTCACAAGACTCACAAAGACAGAATGGAACCTTGAAAAACCTTTCGACGTCCGTTTCCGTGACTGTATGATTACAACACTTCGCCGATTAATGGACTGTGGCTTTAGAATAATCTACGGGTATAGCCAAAGCGACGAAATCTCCTTGCTATTCCATTTGGATGACACCACTTTCGGACGCAAGGAGCGCAAATTGCTGTCGATTCTTGCCTCCGAGGCATCGGTTACTTTTTCAATAGCATCGAGGAAACATGCAGTTTTTGATTGCCGCCTTATCCCGTTACCTAGCAATCAGCATGTTATTGACTATTTCCGATGGCGACAGGGAGACGCTCACCGCAACTCGCTCAATAGCTACTGCTACTGGCAACTGCGAGCTGACGGGCTCTCCGCCAATGAAGCACAGCAGCAGATTAGTGGTATCTCCAATGCTCAAAAGAATGAGTTACTCTTCAATCACGGCATCAATTATAACAACCTACCTTCATGGCAAAAGCGTGGCATTGGCATGTACTACACTGACGTAGAGAAAGAAGGGTTTAATCCCGTAACTGGGAAAGCAACTACATGTCTTCGTCATACACTCCATTTAGAAGAGAAACTTCCAATAGGCGATGCCTATTCCTCTCTCTTATTACAAATATTGAGAAATAGCAGTACTAAGGGGAGAGCCTAATTGTAGCCAATAGCTTAACTTACAGATATATTATTATGAAATCAAAAGAGCAATTCGAATTCAAAGTAGCAGGAGAATATGAGAAGCCTGCAATTTGGTTCAAATTACGTAAAAAGCAAGTTCTGATATTCCCCATAGCTCTTTATGAATCGCTTTGGGATTGCTACAATACACGGCGTATAGGCAAAGGTATTAAAGCGAGTTTTCAAATTTTCCCCAAAGAGGTTTATGGATATTACTACGATGACTCATGTGGTACATACAGTATAGAATATGATCGTTATGACTATGTCAATTCTGCCATACGTGCTTTGATAGAACTATGCAAATACGTCATTGGAGGAAATGAAACGGTTTATAATTCGTTCTTCAAAAAGACGGCTGAATATATGCTGACTGAATTACAGCAAATCGTAATCCCAAAGAACTATAGTCAAATTTTCTACGATGAAGTTAGAGTAGAAGATTTCAATTTCCGATTTACGGAGCCATATAGCTGTGATACACCATTCGAAATAAAAATTGGAAATCGTATATACAGTTCTTTTCTCTCTGATTGGTCTACCGACTTCAACGTTATTCGAACCGAGATAGAAGCGTTTATATACGCTCTTGAGAATGCTGACATTAATCTGCATTTTGAAGACTCACCCACCATACTAAGACTTCAAAGGAGAATCTTATTTTGGAACCAATCAGGTCTGAGAGTTATAGTAATACCCGATAGTTTTTCTCATTATCCACCATTCTTCTGTTGGTGCAAGCCACGTCAACTGGTGCGCTCACTATATTTAGGACTATTGGAGTTGTTCACAATTGAAACTGATTGGCAGCTATACGATTTCGATACCGATTGGGATAGTTTCAGAGTTAAATCTTACAACCACCTCCAATCAAATGTCATTGAAGATTATATAAAAGGAGTAGAAGAAGAAAGAAGGTTGGCTCGCAACAGAGTTATGCTCTCTGTAAAAGACATGCTTGAAGATTACAATGCATTAAAATTATCACTAAACAACATATCATTATGACAATAGGAGATTGCTTCCTTATGATGGGAGCAAAGCAAGAAGAGCCGATGACCTTATAC
>CAVKJJ010000061.1:0-16439 GCA_963656685.1 bacterium
TTGTTTGTGAACGAAGGAGCATAGCGGGCTATGCGACTGAGCGAACAAGCAAAATGGGCGCAAAAGAGCACGAAAGATGGCAAAACGCCACAAGGCCGAATTTTGTATAGATTTGGTGGTAATTTATAGAACGACCCTTAAGCACCACGCTTTTCTACACGCCGCAGCCCGTTTTTTTATACAAACAAGAACATACACTCAAGAAGAATGAAAGTAGGACTCTTCATCCCCTGCTACGTCAATGCGGTCTTCCCCGAAGTCGGAATGGCCTCCCTCCACCTTTTGCAAAAACTCGGTGTCGACGTGGAATATCCCGAACGACAAACCTGCTGCGGGCAGCCCATGGGAAATGCCGGCTTCGAAGATGAAGCCCGACCCCTCGCACAGCATTTCGAAGAGACTTTCAAGCCCTACGACTACGTAGTAGGTCCCTCCGCATCGTGCGTAGCCTTCGTCCGCGACCACTACGGAAACCTCCTCCCCGAAGGCACACGCTGCACCGCCGAAGGACGCGTCATGGAAATCTGCGAATTCATCCACGACGTGGTACGTCCCACAAGCCTCAACGTAAGTTTTCACCACAAAGTAAGTCTGCAAAACAGCTGCCACGGCGTACGTCTGCTCCACCTCTCCTCGCCAAGCGAACTCAACGTGCCTTACATGAACAAGCTCCGCAACCTCCTTGCCATGGTCGATGGATGCGAGGTGGTGGAACCCGAACGTACCGACGAATGCTGCGGATTTGGCGGTATGTTCGCCATTGAAGAGCACGCCGTGTCAGGACAGATGGGGCGCGACAAAGTGCACCGCCACATCGCCACGGGTGCCGAATACATCGTAGGAGCCGACTGCTCCTGCCTCATGCACCAACGCGGAATAATAGAACGCGAACACCTTAACATCCAAACGCTCCACATGGCGCAAATCCTCGCCGGCGAAGCAGAATAGTCCGCAAAAGCATCACACAAGAACCTACTTCCCTCACCCTTTCCATCAAATCACTTTATGTCGCAACACGCCAAGTCAGCCTCATCCTTTCTAAAAAACGGAACCTATGCCCAATGGCACGACGAGACCCTCTGGATGGTCCGTGCCAAACGCGACAAACTCAGCCGCGAAGTGCCCGAATGGGAACAACTCCGCAACATGGCATCGGCCATAAAAATGTACAGCAACTCACACCTCGCCCAGCTCCTCGAAGAGTTTGAACGCAACGCCACACGCAACGGCGCCGTGGTCCACTGGGCAAAGGACGCTGAAGAATACCGCCACATCGTGGCAGACCTGCTCAAGAAGCACAATGTGAAACGCTTCATCAAAAGCAAAAGCATGCTCGCAGAAGAGTGCGGACTCAACCCCTACCTCGAAAGCCTCGGCTTCGACGTGGTGGAAAGCGACCTGGGCGAACGCATCCTGCAACTGCTCCACCGCAAACCCGTACACATCGTGCTACCCGCCATTGCCGTAAAGAAAGAAGAGATAAGCGAACTCTTCGTACGCGAAATGGACGCCGAACCCGGCAACTGCGACCAGACCTACCTCACCCACGTGGCACGCCGCAACCTGCGCCAGAAATTCATCCACAGCGAAGCCTCCATGACGGGCGCCAACTTCGCCGTAGCCTCCACAGGCGAGTGTGTGGTCTGCACCAACGAAGGAAATGCCGACATGGGCACCTCGCTCAACACGTGCAAACTACAGATTACCGCCTTCGGACTCGAAAAGATTGTACCCGACCGCCGTTCGCTCGGCGTGTTCACCCGTCTGCTCGCACGTTCCGCCACCGCCCAACCCACCACAACCTACACCTCCCACTATCGCTCACCGCGCAAAGGCGGCGAACTCCACATCATCATCGTCGACAACGGACGCAGCGAAATTCTCGGACAACGCGACCATCGCCTCACGCTCAACTGCCTACGCTGCGGCGCCTGCATGAACACGTGTCCCGTGTACCGCCGCTCGGGAGGCTATTCCTACAGCTACTTCATTCCCGGCCCCATCGGCATAAACCTCGGCATGCTACGCGACGCTCGCCGCTACTCCGGCAACGTCAGCGCCTGCTCGCTCTGCCACTCGTGCCAAAACGTGTGTCCCGCAAAGGTCAACCTCGCCGACCAAATCTACCTTTGGCGCCAAAAGCTGCAAAGCCTCGGCGTGGCAAGCACGTCCAAGCACCTCATCTCCCAAGCGTTGGAAGTGACCATGGCGCACCCCACTCTCTACCACAGCGCGCTGCGCTTTGCCCCGCTCGCCAACCATCTGCCGCAAAGTCTGGTGAAAGCCAGCTTCAACCCCTGGGGCGCAGAACGCGACATGCCGCACTTCTCAAGCCACACCTTCGAAGACTTGCTCCACAAAGAGCAGCAAGAAAAGAAGAACCCCTCATCACCGTCACACCCCCACAACTCCTAAGCCGCCATGTCCAGCAAAGAATCCATACTCCAATCCATCCGCAACAATACGCTCGACGTGTTCCCCATGCCCGACCTCTCACCCCTTGAAGAGCAGGCCATACACTACGCCGACCCCGAAGCGCAGTTCAAACTCGTCATGCAGCAAGTGGGCGGAAAGGCCGTCGCACTGGCCGAAGGCGAAACGCTCGGCGCTTTCGTCCGCAGCCTCTACCCCGAAGCCAAACGCGTGGCGTGGGCCGTGGATCGCACAGACGGCCGCGACCTCTTGGAAACAAGCGTCTTCAACCCCGACGACGTAGAACAGCCCGCCGAACTCAACGGCACGGACGTGGCAGTGATTCCCGCCCAACTCGGCGTGTGCGAAAACGGCTGTTGCTGGATTGAACAACACGTTCGCCACCGCGCCCTCTACTTCATTTCCGAAACGCTCGTCATCGTGCTGGACCGCAAAGCACTAGTCCACAACATGCACGAAGCCTACGCCCGCATTGCCGACCGTCCCGAAGTGCCATTCGCCGGCTTCATCTCCGGCCCGTCCAAGACTGCCGACATAGAGCAGGCCCTCGTCTTCGGCGCACACGGAGCAAGGGAAGTGACCGTAGTGCTCGTATGAGACACAATTTATAGAACAACCTCTTTTAGAGTTCAAAATCAGCCACTGAACGCACCACTTGCGTTCAGTGGCTGATTTTCGTTCTTTTAAAACATCGCGTGTCGGCCTACACTTCCGTTATCACCAACTTTAAGTTATCTTTGCCGCAGAAACAAGAAAGCATCTGCTCTATGGAACCCCAAAGATATCCCATCGGCATACAAACATTCTCGGAAATAATCACCGGCAACTATCTATACATAGACAAAACGGAGTTCGTCTATAAGATGACCCGTAGGAAATACGTGTTCCTGAGCCGCCCACGCCGCTTCGGGAAGTCGTTGCTCGTGTCTACGCTGAAAAGTTATTTCGAAGGAAAGCGCAAACTCTTCAAAGGACTTGCCATAGAGAAGTTAGAAACAGACTGGACGGAATATCCCGTGCTACATTTCAGCATGGCCATGGGCAAGCACATGGCGGAAGACCAACTGAACAGATATCTCGACAGCCGCCTACAAGACGAAGAGAAGAAATGGGGCATTGTTAATCCTCGAAATGACGCGAACGTCCGTCTCTTTGACCTCATCAAAACAGCTTACGAAAAAACAGGCCGGAAAGTAGTTGTACTCATAGACGAGTACGATGCACCACTCCTTGACGTGGCACACGAAACGGGTCAATTGGAAACTTTGCGCAACATCATGCGCAACTTCTATAGTCCGCTGAAGGACTGCGACCCCTTTCTGCAGTTTGTATTCATCACCGGCATCACCAAGTTCTCCCAACTCAGCATATTCAGCGAACTGAACAACATCAGCAACATCTCCATGCTCGACGACTATGCCGCCGTCTGCGGCATCACGGAGGAAGAACTGCTCACGCAGATGGATAGCGCCATTGAGCAACTTGCGAGGAAGAACGAAATCGCCAAAGAGGAAGCAGCGAAGCAACTCAAGCAGAACTACGACGGTTACCATTTCTCTGCCTACTCCCCCGACATCTACAACCCCTTCAGCCTGCTCAACTGTTTCGAAAACGGTGACTTCGGCGCCTATTGGTTTGCTTCAGGCACACCGACCTATTTGATTTACATGCTGCGCAAGTTCAACGTGCGGCCCGCCGACCTCGGCAAAACCCTCGCCATGGCTTCAGCCTTCGACGCTCCCACGGAGAACATGACCGCCATCACCCCACTGCTCTACCAGAGCGGCTACATCACCATAAAAGACTACGACAAGACCAGCCGCCTCTACACCCTTGACCTTCCCAACAAGGAAATAAAAGCCGGTCTCTTCGAGAGTCTACTTCCCAACTACCTCGAAGGAATGTATGCGCAAAACGGAAACGTCACCATAGCCCGCATGTCCGTGCTCATCCGACAGGGCAACATGGACGGTGCACTCCGTCTCCTGCAGACATTCCTCGGCACCGTACCTTACTGCAACGTGACGAACTACGAGGGGCACTACCAGCAGATGCTCTTCGTCGTCTTCTCCATCCTCACGGACTTTCTCGTCGATGTGGAAGTGCACACAGCCAAAGGACGTGTGGACATCATGATGGAAACCGACACACAACTCTATCTCCTTGAACTAAAGCTCAACAAGGACGCCGACACCGCCTTGCGCCAAATTAATCTAAAGGACTATGCCAGCCGCTTCGCCCTAAGTGGAAAGCCCATAACGAAGGTGGGCATTAACTTCGATTCCACAAAAGGCAACCTCAACGACTGGACCATAGAACAGTAAGAGCGGCAGCAAGGAGTTTCCCCACTGTGCCTTAAAATCAACTAAAACGTTTGCAGATTCATACGAAATGAATAATTTTGCCGCGATTACGCTGCGAAATGTAAGCAAAGTGTCCCTCGCGGAAAGCCGAATGCAAGCCGAATGCCGCAACAACAAATAGCCGCAGCACCCATTCCCGGCGCAACCGAAGAAACCAAAATAACGACATAGCCACGGCTTCCCCTCACCACGGGCCCAAGGCGAAAAGACCAACACTCACAATGAAAACCAAAAAACTCTTCCTTGCCATGCTCCTCTTCTGGAGCTTTGTAGGCGCATCGTTCGCCCAACTTCCTTCCGTGAAGTTGAAGGACATCAACGGCAAAACCGTCGACACCGCCACACTCTCTAACGACGGCAAGCCCTTCATCATCAGTTTCTTTGCCACATGGTGCAAGCCCTGCAACCGCGAGCTCAAAGCCATCAACGAAGTCTATGCCGACTGGCAGGACGAAACCGGCGTGCGCGTAGTGGCCATCTCCATCGACGAAGCGCAGAACGCACAGAAAGTAAAACCCATGGTCGACGCCAACGGCTGGGAATACCAAGTGCTCCTCGACCCCAACAGCGACTTCCGCCGCGCCATGGGCGTCAACATGATTCCCCACGTGTTCGTGATTGATGGCAACGGTAAGATTGCAGAGAGCCGTAGCGGATATACCGAAGGCGGCGAACAACATCTCCTCGAAAAAGTAAAGGAACTCCTTGCCGCTAGTAAGGACGAAGCCAAATAAAGCGCTTTACTATTCCATTTTTATAAAGCGCACCACTCTCACGGGTCAACGGTGTGGACCTTTGCCAATTAGCAAGTCCAGACCGTTAGCCCGTTGTGCGTTTGTTTACACGTATACTCACAAAAAGCCAAACAGCACCATTGTTTGGCAATCATACACCCATTCACACACATGAAATACCAAGTCGCACTTGCGGCCCTCACCTTCGCCTCTATCCTGACAGCCACGGCACAGGAAGACGACGGAAAGAAATTCTCGCTCCACGGAAGCGTGCAGAGCGACGTGCTCGTTCCCCAAGAAGACAACCGCATAGGCACCGGCACCTACAAGGACGACGTGCTCACTAACACCTATGCCGAACTTCACCTCCTCAACAAATATTTCCAAGCCGGCGCACGCTTTGAGTATCTCGACCACCCCCTCCCCGGTTTCGAAAACGACTTCAAAGGCTGGGGCGTGCCCTATATGTACCTCAAAGGCTCATACAAGTGGGCAGAACTCACCCTGGGCGACTTCTACGACCAGTTTGGCAGCGGACTCATTCTCCGTACCTACGAGGAACGTTCGCTCGGCATAGACAACTCGCTGCGCGGCGCACGCCTCGCCGTGAAACCCTTCAAGGGCGTGAACCTCAAAGTGCTCGGCGGACAGCAGCGTTACTACTGGCACCACCGCAACCTCGACTCTTGCAATCCTTGGACCTACGGCGGCGACCTCGAACTCAACGTAGACCAGTGGGTAAAGCGCATGGACGAAAACGGCACCCGTCTCACCCTCGGTTTCTCAGCCGTCGGCAACGGTTCCACCTCCAACCCCGAACTCTACGTGAACCGCGAGACCGGTGAGACCGACGCCGTCACCGGACAACCCGTAACTGCAGCCTATCGACTCAACTTGCCCAAAAACGTGCCCGCCTACGACGTGCGTGCCAACATACAGAAGGGCGCCTACTCCTTCCTTGCCGAATACGCCTGGAAAGGCCAGGACCCCTCTTCGTCCAACGGCTACATCTACAACCACGGACAGACCCTCCTCCTCTCCGGTTCCTACTCCAAGCGCGGCGTGAGCGTATTGCTCCAAGCCAAGCGCAGCGAGGACATGGCCTACCGTTCCCACCGCGGCATTGACAAGGCTTCCACGGCATGCTACATCAACCACCTGCCCGCCTTTGCCATGCAGCACACCTACACCCTTGCCGCTCTCTACCCCTACGCCACACAGATGACGCCCGGCGAGTGGGCTTTCCAGGCCGAAGTGGGCTACAACTTCAAGCGAAAGACTCCCCTCGGCGGCAAATACGGCACCAACCTCAAAGTAAACTTCTCCCACATCCGTGGCATTGAGCAGACCGAAGACGCTACCCACACCACCGAAGCCGGAGGTAATGGAGCCAAGTCGCGCTTCTTCAAAATGGGTCCCGAAACGTACTATCAGGACATCAACGTGCAGTTGGAAAAGAAAATCACGAAGCACTTCAAACTCAACTTCATGTACTCCAACCAGCGCTACAACAAGACCGTCATTGAAGGCGAAGGCGGCGTAATAAAGAGCAACATCTTCGTGGCAGAAGGAAAATACCAGTTCTCCCCGAAGCTCACCCTTCGCGGCGAAGCGCAGTATCTCCACACGCTCCAGGACCAGAAGGACTGGTGGTACGGACTGCTTGAGCTCTCCGTACTCCCCAACTTCATGTTCACCGTGAGCGACCAGTTCAACGGCCACGTGCCTTACTACCTCGCCAACGGTGCCACCGACACCTCACGCGGAACCCACAAGGAACACTACCTCATGGGAGCCGTCACCTTCACCCACAAAGCGCACCGCCTGCAACTGAGCTACGGCAAAACGCGCGCCGGCTACAACTGCTCCGGCGGCGTGTGTCGCTACGTGCCCGCATCAAAGGGCGTTCAGGCTTCCTATACCTTCAACTTCTAACATAAGACGATGAAACTTACACACCTCTTTACATACCTCTTCGCCGCTGCCGCCGCACTCACTTCGTGCAACGACATCGATGAAGCACAGCGCTTCACAAAGACCGACACGGGAAGCTCTCTCAAAAACGTGCTCATAGAAGACTTCACCGGACAGAAGTGCTCCAACTGCCCCAAGGCCGCCGATGCCATACAGGACATGCAGAAAACTTTCGGCTCGGAACGCCTCATTGCCGTTTCCATCCACGGCGGTTCGCTCAGCCTTCTTGAAGACGGAAAGTCAAACGTGGGTCTTGCCACTTCGCTCGGCAATGCCTACGTGGACCATTGGAACATCAAGAGTTTCCCCAAAGGACTTGTAGACCGCACCGGCGGCGACATGGACTACGAATACTGGAACGCCGCCGCGCTCAAGCGCTTCAACGTCACTCCCAAAGCCGGACTTGATGTGAAGGAACTTGTCTACGACGAAGCCACGCGTACCATCAGCCTCACCACCGATGTGGAAGGCAAAGCCAACGTGGACGGACACCTTCAGGTGTGGCTCACCGAGAGCGACATCGTCTCTAGCCAGACACAGCCCAACGGCAAGGACAACGCGCAATACGTTCACAACCACGTGTTCCGCGCCACACTCAACGGCGACTACGGCGAAGCCCTCAACCTCAAAGACGGCGAGACGCAGACCAAGAACTACACTTACACCCTGGCTCGCGACTTCTGGAACGCCAAGAACATGGCGGTCGTCATCTTCTTCTACAACGACGCCGACGGCGTGATGCAGGTCATCGACGCTCCGCTCTACAAGGACGGCCGTCCTTCCGGCAAAGAGCTCCAGGCCATCACCCTCGACCACGAATCGCTCGAACTCTACGAAGGCACCACCGAAAGCCTCATGCCTACCTTCACGCCCTCCGACGCTGCCGACAAGAGCGTCACATGGACTTCGTCCGACGAATCGGTAGCTACCGTTTCGGCCGACGGCGAAGTGACAGCCGTTGCTGCTGGCGAGGCCACCGTAACGGTAACGTCCGTAGCCAATCCCGCCATCAGCGCATCGTGCAAGGTTGTTGTCAAAGAAGCCGACACTACCTCGTCCGTAGAGATTACCTTCAACGGACAAAAGGTCCACAACGGCGACGTGCTCACCATCCCCGTGGTAGAAATAGACTACGGTGGCGGCTACATGGGACTCGACTTCGGCGACGCTTCCAACGGTGCCGACCCGAAGTTCACCAACACAACCGACGGCATATTCCCCATCCCCGTTGACGTGAAAGTGGAACTCCAAGGCGACTTCCGTCCGTGGGCCATCTGCGGCCTTGGCCTCGGCAGCTGCTACACGATGAGCACAACGAGCTACGAATGCCAGTTCAGCCTTGCTGCCGGTCGTTCCGAGACCTCACAGATCCACTTCGAAGGCTTCACCATAGGCCAGTACGGCACAGCCGACATTGTCTGCACCACACAGATTGACGGTAAGGACATCTCCTACACGCTCCACTTCGTTTACGAAGCATCAACGAAGTAAAGCCTTTCCGACATACAACATCAAGCACCGACTCTTTACGGAGCCGGCGCTTTTTATATGCACATCAACAGGCTTTCAGAGCCCGCATTTCTGCGTTTTGTTTAATGGATTAAACAAAAATCGCCGATTGTTTATACTTGCATTAAATAAACCCGTATCTTTGCGGTGCTCGTGTGCCCCAACTGTAAACCTTTTAAGAATGCAAGTTCGGGAGCACTTACCCTAAATGCAACGATATGGACAAGCAACTGTTGAAACAAATATTCCTCGACAACCAAACGGAGGTAGAACGTTATGTGGTTGAGCCACGCCACATTAGGACTGACAACTTCCCGTGTCGCGTATTGGTAGGCGTGAGACGTGCCGGAAAGTCGTACATGCTGTATCAGCATATACAACAATTGTTGGCATCGGGACATAAATGGGACGAAATGTTATACCTCAATTTTGAGGATGAACGTTTTGATGATTTTTCGGTAGCAGACTTCCACCTTTTACTTGAGTGTCACCAGGAATTGTATGGCAAACGCCCCATGCTGTTTCTTGACGAAATTCAGAACGTAGATGGATGGCACAAATTTGCAAGACGGATGGCAGACACCGGCTACACGATATTCATCACCGGTTCAAATGCCAAAATGCTTTCGGGAGAAATCAACACCACGCTAGGCGGACGTTTCCTTACCACCGAGATATATCCTTATAGCTTTGCCGAATATCTTTCTACCCACCGCATCCCTACATCGGAGCCCGACCTCATCCGTACAGAAGGGCGAGCAAGGGTTGTGCGTTGCTTTGAAGAGTATCTGCACGGTGGAGGTCTTCCGGCTGCAGCCTTAATGCCAGCAAAACGCGACTATTTGAGTAGCGTTTACCAAAAGATCTATATGGGCGACATCATTGCCCGAAACAAGATAACCAACGTTGCCGGAATAAGGGTTCTCGTAAGGAAAATGGCAGAAAGTGTGTGTCGTCCTATTTCCTATAACAGGGTGAACAACCTACTGTCCAGTGTAGGCGGAAAACTTAGCCTTGCCACAACGATAAAATATATAGACTACTGCGAGGACGCTTGGCTGTTGCTGCGGTTACGAAATTATGCCACAGCCCTAGCAGAAAAGGAGAGCAATTGCAAATATTATTTCATAGACAACGGCATACTTGGCCTTTTCCTCATAGACAAGGACACGATGCTTCTAGAAAACGCTGTAGCTCTGCAACTCTTCCGTGACTACGGACACGACGTCGACAACGAGCGAGTGTTTTTCTACAACGATAACTTTGAGGTTGACTTTTATATTCCTGAAACGGAATTGGCCGTTCAGGTTTGTTACTCTCTACGTGATGAAGAGACGCGAAAACGCGAAGTTGAAGCGTTGAGCAAACTTGCCAACAGGTTGCATTGTAGCAGAAGGATTATTCTCACATACGATGAAGAAGAAAAAATCACAGACAAAGCAGGCACCATAGAGGTCATGCCGGTTTGGAAGTGGCTCTTACAATCTCGCACCTGACGCAACCCGAACTGCATAACGTAGTGTAAAAACAAGACAAGTCCGCAAAGACTCCTATCTCGGAAGTGCTTTGCGGACTTGTTTTATGGAAAATTGATATGTACTTACTTCACGTTACCGACCTTGATGAGATATTCGGCAATCTGCACGGCGTTGAGAGCAGCGCCCTTGCGAATCTGGTCGCTCACGAGCCAAAGCGTAAGGCCGTTGGGATTGGCAAGGTCCTTGCGAATGCGGCCCACGTAGACGGGGTCTTTGCCGGCGAGGAAAAGGGGCATGGGGTATTCCTTCTTCTCCGTATTGTCCATGAGCACAAGGCCTTCGCCTTTGCCGATGGCTTCGCGCACTGCGGAGATCTCAAGCGGCTGTTCGGTTTCGACCCAAATGGCTTCGGAGTGGGAACGGAGAGAAGGTACACGTACGCAAGTGGCTGAAGTGAGCACGTCGGAGTGCATGATTTTCTTCGTCTCGTTGTACATCTTCATCTCTTCCTTCGTGTAACCGTTTTCGGTGAACACGTCAATCTGGGGAATGACGTTGAAGGCGAGCTGATAGGCGAACTTGTTGACCGTGACGGGCTGGTCGGCAAGCACTTGACGGTATTGCTCCACGAGTTCGTCCATGGCAGCCTGGCCGGCACCGCTGGCGGCTTGGTAGGAAGCCACATGTACACGCTTGATGTGGCTGAGGTTCTCAATGGCTTGGAGCGCTACGACCATCATGATGGTGGTGCAGTTGGGGTTGGCAATGATGCCGCGCGGACGGTCAAGGGCATCCTTGGCGTTGCATTCGGGCACAACGAGAGGCACATCGTTGTCCATACGGAATGCGGAAGAGTTGTCAATCATCACTGCGCCAAACTTGGTGATGTCGGCGGCAAATTCCTTCGACGTGCCGGCTCCGGCTGAGGTGAAGGCTATGTCCACGTCCTTGAAGTCGTCGTTGTGCTGAAGGAGTTTCACCGTGTACTCTTTGCCACGGAAGGTATATTTCGTGCCTGCGCTACGGGTGGAACCGAAGAGCAGAAGATTGTCGATGGGAAAATCGCGTTCGGCCAGTACGCGGAGGAATTCTTGGCCTACGGCACCACTGGCGCCAACGATTGCTACGTTCATGTGCGGTCTATGAGTAGGTTTTGTTTGCTTGGCTTTTGCCTATATCGGCACAAAATTACAACATTATATTGTATTGTGGGCTGCAAACCTTGTTCAACTTTAGCAACATACGTTACGCACAACATTTCAGCTGGCCGGAACACAATGCCGTTTCACGAAAATTCCAAGGCTTGAAACAAAAATTCCAAGCCTTGAAACTAAAATTCCAAGGCTTGGAATTTTAGTTTCAAAACAGGGAACTCATTTTGAAACTGCAGGTGGTTGATAATCTGACTCTTGCGATTTAAGCACCATACACCAACGAGGATGACAGAAAGTATACGTACGTGTGAGCGTGGCGGAAAGCAAACAGTTTTGTAGACAGACGGTAGCTATAACTGCGAGATTTTTTGCAATTTTGCTTTTGGCGAACTCGAGCATTCCTGCATGCTCCATATGCACGAAACAAAACGAAGGCGCCGCATAAAACTCATCATTCTCAATCACCCTTAAACGCCACCAAGCCACTTGCCCATCATTACCGACCCTACCTGGATATTCTTCACGGTGCTTGGCATCATACTCTTTGCACCGATGCTCCTTGAGCGCCTGCGCATACCTTCTATCGTGGGCATGATTTTTGCGGGCATACTCATCGGGCCGCACGGACTTCATGTGCTCGACCGCGACGGAAGCTTTGAACTTTTCGGCAAGGTGGGTCTCTACTACATCATGTTCCTTGCCTCGCTCGAGATGAACCTCCAGGACGTACAGCGTATAAAGGGCAAGGCCGCCACGTTGGGATTGCTGAGCTTTGCCATACCAATGGTCATCGGTTACGCGGCAAACAGTCTGGTGCTCGGCTTCAGCGCTGCCGCCGCCGTGCTGATGGCAGCTATGTACGCCTCCCATACGCTCATCTCCTACCCCCTCGTGCTCCGCTACGGCCTTTCGCGTCTGCAGAGCGTGAGCATTGCCGTGGGCGGCACCATCGTGGCCGATACCCTCACGCTCCTCGTGCTCGCCGTGGTGGGCGGCGTGTTCAAGGACCATGTGGACGGACTCTACTGGGTGTGGCTCGTACTGAAAGTCATTGCTCTCGGTGTGGTCATCGTGTACCTATTCCCCCTCGTAGGCCGCTGGTTCTTCCGCCGTTACGACGACAGCGTGGCGCAGTACGTGTTCGTCCTGACGCTCGTGTTTCTCGGTGCAGGCTTGATGGAACTCGTAGGCATGGAAGGCATACTCGGGGCTTTCCTCGTGGGCATCGTGCTGAACCGCCTCATCCCGCCGTCGTCGCCACTCATGAGCCACATAGAATTTGTGGGAAACGCACTCTTCATCCCTTATTTCCTTATCGGTGTGGGTATGATCATCAACGTGGGCGCACTCTTTGAGCACGACAACGGACTCCTCGTAGCAGCCGTCATGGTAGCCGTGGGCGTCGTGAGCAAATGGCTTTCCGCCTTCGCCACACAGAAGATGTTCGGCCTCAGCCGTGAAGAAGGCACCCTCATGTTCGGCCTCACCGGAGCGCGTGCCGCTGCCACGCTGGCCGTGGTGCTCGTGGGGCACGGCATAGTGCTTCCCGACGGAAGCCGCCTTTTGGGCGAGGACGTGCTCAACGGCGCCATGATACTCATTCTCGTCACCTGCGTAGTCAGCTCGTTCGTCACCGAAAGCACTTCGCGCAAACTCCTCCTCAAACAGACAGAACTTTCTACCGGCGCCGCCGAGGACGACAACGCCCCCGACCGTCTGCTCATAGCCATCAGCAACCCCGACACCGTGGTGCCGCTCGTAAACCTCACACTCATGCTGCGCACACCGCGCGCCATGGTACCTCCGTTGGCACTGAACGTGGTGCTCGAAGGCGATCCCTCTGCACGGCAGCAAGGTCTCATGCAGCTCCATCGCGTGGAAAAGATGGCAGCAGCGGCCAACGTAGAAATACAAACGTTCAGCCGTTGGTCGGTCAACGTGGTGAGCGGCATAAGCCACACGGTAAAAGAGTCGGCCATCTCCGACCTCGTTGTGGGACTGCACCAGCGGCAACGCATATCCGAGTCGTTCTACGGAAAACTCGGCGTGGACTTGTTGGCCTCCATAGAGCGCCAAATCATAATATTCCGTAGCATCATTCCGCTCAACACGGTGCGCCGCCTTCATCTTCTCGTCACCCCCAAGGCACAGTACGAAAGCGGATTTACCCACTGGGCGCAGCGCGTGGCACGTCTGGCGCAACAGATGAGTTGTCCGGTTGAAGTGTACAGTTCGCCGCGTACGCTCGAAGCCCTCCAAGTCTACTGGGGCAGCACGGGAGGCGGCATTCGGGCCTATTATCACGAATTCAACTCGTGGAACGATTTCCTTCCCCTCGCCCACAAAGTGCATCTTGAGCACATGGTCATCTTCATCATGGCGCGTCGCGGCACCATCTCGCGCCACAGCTACATGGATCGCCTTCCCGAACAGGTGGAACGTTGCTTCTCGCAGCGCAACCTGCTCTTCATCTATCCCACCCAACCTGCCACCGAAAGCACAGCCAAAGCCTCCCTCCGTGCCGGTGTGCCTCTCAGCGTAAAATAGCGAGCGGGACCATACACAACAATTTACCCCCATGGGCAAGCTACAAAGCACCGCCCATGGGGGGGGGGGTAAATTTTTCTACACGTCATGCTCAGTTCCTCGCTATTCCAAAATCTCGCATTTACCCAACAAAAAGACATCGAGCAAGAGTTAGGAAAATGACGATTCAGTAAAAATGGGCTTATATGACAAAAAGAGACCTGAAACTGCGTATAACTCATTAGCTATCACTACCTTACGGGCAAAAAAACTTTAAATGACAAAAAATCTGCTTTTATTGCGGCTCAAAACGCACCATCAAAAAGGGACGAGAGAATGGCAGCCAACGCTGGTTTTGCAAAGACTGTAAACGGTATTTTATTGGCCGTCGTAGGCTGACCTCCGACGCTGTTAATGCAGCTTTCACCAAGGGTAACCTAACGGTTAAAGATCTGGCCTTAAAATATGGCGTTTCAGAGCGTACCATCTACCGTCGTCTTAATACGGAGTATATTGAATCTCTACCGCAAAAAGAGTCGCGTAAGATTGTCCTTTTAATGGATACCACGTTATTGGGGGCGCAACTTCGGTGTCATCATAATGAAAGACTCTATTGTAGGCGATGTTCTATGGTATAAATTCATCGAAAAGAAAGAGACCATAGCCGACTACAAAGAAGGTGTGGAATGGCGTGTAGCAAATGGATTTTCCATTCTCGCAATAGTATGCGATGGGCTTAAAGGTCTGAGAACTACGTTTTCGGAGTACAAGTTTCAGCTGTGTCAGTTTCATCAAGTAATGACGATAACCCAAGTTTGACCCCATAAAGGTCGTTTTCTCTGCTGTACAAGAGACTATCAACTCAACTGTGTCAAGTACAAAGAAAATAAAAGTTCCACCTCTGCGTTATTACATGCAGAAAAAACGAAGTACAATGACACAAGAAGGGTACAATCAGATGCTGGCCGAAGCCAGAGAACAGTTCAAGAATGGTACGCCGTTGTTCGGCAAAGATGGAGCATTCCATCGCATATTAGAAGATTTCCTCAATGCAGCCATGGAGGTTGAGCTTGATGGTCATCTCCAAGAGACCCGACCCACCGCCAAGAATCGTCGCAATGGAAAGATTTCCAAGACATTGCAGACGGAATACGGCCAAATTGAGGTGGAAACACCTCGTGACCGTAACGGTTCTTTCGAGCCAGAAGTGGTAAAGAAACGTCAGACCATACTTGCAGAAGGATTGTCTGACAAGATAATCAGCCTCTATGCAACGGGACAAAGTATGTCGGACATCCAGTCCTTCCTTGAGGAGAACTACGGCACCCGGATTTCCAAGGAGACGATCAGCAACATAACAGACAAGGTATGGCCAGAAATCAAAGCCTGGAAATCACGTAGCTTGGATGAAGTCTATCCTATAGTCTGGATGGATGCAATACATTACAAAGTGCGCAACGAGAAGGGATACTCAGAGTCGCGTGCAATATACAATGTGCTTGCCATTGACAAGGAGGGACGTAAGGATTTGCTTGGCATGTATGTGTCTCACAGCGAAGGCTCTAATTTTTGGCTTAATGTGCTGACAGACTTGCAAAACCGTGGCGTGAAGGATATTCTTATTGCCTGCGTAGATGGTCTTACAGGCTTTCCCGATGCTATCCATAGTGTATATCCTGAGACGGACGTGCAACTTTGCATTGTACATCAGATACGCAACTCTGTGAAGTACGTGGGAAGCAAGAATCAGAAAGAGTTCCTCGCAGACTTGAAGTGCGTATATGCAGCGCTTACCAAGGACGCTGCCGAACTGGCGCTTGACAAGCTTGAAGATAAATGGGGTGAACAGTATCCTATTGTCATCAAGTCTTGGCGTGACAAGTGGGAAAATCTCAGCCATTACTTCCAATATACTGCAGCCATTCGCCGCATAATCTATACGACAAACATCGTTAAGGGCTACCACCGCCAGGTGCGTAAAGTAACGAAGACAAAAGGTGTGTTTCCGAATGATGATGCGGTTTTCAAACTCGTTTGGCTAGCATACCGTAACATCAAGAAAAAATGGACTATGCCCATCTCAAATTGGGGGCAGACGGCGCAGCAACTGGCAATCGCTTTCGGCAACAGATTCAAAATTTTGTAGATAAATGCATGGTCGTCTTGAAAACCCTTGGCCATATCCGCAAGATGTCGTATCATTGTATCGCCAAAAAAGAACGCGATGGTTTACGCCACCAGCGGTCTAAAACTCAGAAGGGGCATTGA
>CAVKJJ010000062.1:0-16231 GCA_963656685.1 bacterium
TCCATGATGTGACCTCTCAAGGTGCTTTTTGCTTTATGTTAGACACCTTACAATCATGAAAAACGACTGCCGCTTGTTGAAATATTTGATAGTAATCGTTGCCGTTACGTTTCCTTTGTCATTATGCGCGCAGATGCCTCAACGCTCGTTCTTGACTTGGGACGAGTTTCTCACGGAGTATGCCGACTATCTTGAAACAGATGATGATACCGGTGACGACAATTTGTGGGAGGAAGAGGCGGACCGTCTTGAGCAGATTGCATCGCACCCTTTGCAACTGAATCGTGCTTCGCGTGAGGATTTGTTGGAATTGCCCTTCCTGTCGGGAGCGCAGGTCGACTCATTGCTTTCGTACCGCTTGGCGAAACACGGCTTCCTTGCACTGGGGGAATTGCAATTAGTACGTGGCATGGACTATTTTTCACGGCGGTGGCTGTCACTCTTTGTGCGTTGCGACTCCGCTTTTGTGGAAGAGCGCACATGGCCACATCCGCATACGTTAGCAGAAAGACTAAAGGAGGGGACACATGAGGTGACGACGTTGGTAGAAGTTCCATTCTATCAAAGAGAAGGTTATAAAACTCCTGCAACGCCTACTGCTAATAACTACTTTACGGGAAATGCTTTGCGCCACCTGTTGCGTTATCGCTTTGCTCAAAAGAAAGAACTTATGTGTGGGCTGACAATGGAAAAGGATGCGGGCGAACCTGTAGGAAAAAGCGGATTTTATCCTTACGACTATATTTCGGGCTATATATATGCCAAGCCAAAGGACCGTAAGTGGAGTTTCGTGCTTGGCGACTATGAAGTGCGAAAGGGTAGGGGACTGCTTTTCGGACGCGCTATCTTCGGAGGTGCTCAACAATTCTATATGTCGCAACGCTATGCAGGCTTGACCTTACGTCCGCATACTTCGGCGGCCGAGACAGGCTTCTTTCGTGGTGCGGCGGCTCAGTGGATATGTAAAGGCTTTACTTTCTCGGCTTTCGCTTCAGCAAGAAAATTGGACGGACGTATGGAGAACGACACCGTACGCTCCATCCTTACTACCGGTCTGCATCGAACAGTGAACGAAGTGTTGCGCCGGCGTAATGTGCTTTGCTTGACCGGAGGATTGGGAGTGGAGTGGCAACGCAAATGGTTCGCTTGTGGCCTTTCGGCTTACGCTGCGCATTACAATCATACGGTTTGGCCGGAGGAGAGATTCTACAATAAGTACTACTTTCGGGGAAACAACGCAGGCGGTATGTCGGGGACATATTCTTACAAACGCAAACTTTTCAGCCTACAAGGTGAATTGGCATTGGACAAAGCGGGCCATTTTGCCACGGAACACGTGTTGGGTTTGTCGCGTTATGGAAAATGGACAGCCAATCTTCAACTTCGTCATTACGATGCGCGCTACGTGAGTCTTTACGGCCGTGCATTGCAGCAGGCGTCCCGTGTGGCCAACGAAGAGGGACTTTTGTTGGGCGGCTCATACCGCATTTCGCGGCGAACAGAACTGTCGGCAAGTTTTGACGCATTTCAGTTTATGAAACCGACTTATACCACCATTTTGCCTCATGCTAAGGGCTTTGAGCTGAATGTACGCGGAAGTCACGCCCTAAAGTCGGGTACGGTGCTGCAGCTACGTTATAAATTGAGGGTTCGCCAACACACAGTGACAGGCTATCAGTTGCTAGAGTACAGAACCGTGCAGCGCCTAGTAGCAACGGCTAGTTTTACCAAAGGAAATGTGGGGTATAACGTGACGTTGGCAGGGACTTCGTCTGTACGGCAGACAGGCCGAAGCGATTGGGGCGGATTGGGATCGACTCGCATTTCGTGGAATTGTTCGAAGGCAATACGGCTACGCGCTTTAGCTGCTTTGTTCTTTACGTCGGACTATGCTAGCGCTGTATATCTACAAGAACCGCAACTCTTGCAGAGCGTACGGGCTTTGGCCTTTGCTGATCATGGCGCGCATGTGGCAATGCTGATGGACTTTAAATTGTGGAAATGGTTGGATATGGGTTTCCGTTTGTCGTCTACCCGTTATTTCAACGTGGACAAACAATCAACAGGCGTTATGACAATTTCGTCGCCTTGGAAAAACGATGCGAGTGTGTTGCTGCGTGTTCGCATTTAGCAGATGACAGTAAGGAATTACTCTTCTTTTGTGAATGCTCAGGGCAAGTTAGTGCTCAAAAGTCAGGATGATAGGTGAGGGGTATATATAAGCAAAGAGAGAAATATACTATGTATATTCCTCTCTTTGTGACTCCTATAGGATTCAAACCTATAACCTTCTGATCCGTAGTCAGATGCTCTATTCAGTTGAGCTAAGGAGCCGGAGATGATTTTGTATAAGCTGCAATCGCGGTGTGTGACTCCTATAGGATTCAAACCTATAACCTTTTGATCCGTAGTCAAATGCTCTATTCAGTTGAGCTAAGGAGCCTTTGTTTCCGTTTTGCGAGTGCAAAAGTAATAAGAATATCTCGTTTGAGCAAGTGTGTTGCCAAACTTTTTGCGTTTTGGCCTTATTATTCTTTGGTTTTGTGGCATTGCTCTGGTTTCTCAGTATGCATATGGCGGGAAACCACTTATTCTATGATAGTTGCGAAACCGATGTGTGTGGAGTTTGTTGATTGCTTGTAAACTTTGTGTAAAAGAAAAAGGAATGCTAAGCCGAGGCTTGGCATTCCTTGTGTGGTGTGTTGTGAGGCAATGGTTTATTTTGCCTTTTCAACGATGGCTTTGAAAGCCTGGGGGTTGTTCACTGCGAGGTCAGCGAGCACCTTACGGTTGATCTCGATACCTGCCTTGTGAAGGTTGCCCATGAGCTGTGAGTATGAAAGACCTTCAAGGCGTGCGGCAGCGTTGATACGCTGAATCCAGAGGGCGCGGAAGTTGCGCTTCTTGTTGCGACGGTCACGGAAGGCATAGGTCAAACCCTTTTCCCAAGTGTTCTTGGCAACGGTCCAAACGTTTTTGCGGGCACCGTAGTAACCGCGGGTGAGTTTGAGGATTCTTTTACGCTTTGCTCTTGAAGCTACGTGATTTACTGATCTAGGCATTGTTTTGTTACATTTTGGAAGTTAGCGCCGTCTGCATGTGTTGTGACGAACTTGTGGGGCTAAACATCCGGTTAGACTTTGTTTTGTGAGAAGAAAAGTGTGTTGCGCTTGTCTTGTCCTTACGAATTAACGGAGGCAGAGGAGTTCGCGTACCTGACGTACGTTGGTGCGGTCAACGATGGCTACGTGGTCAAGGTTGAGCTTCTGCTTCTTAGTCTTCTTGGTGAGGATGTGACTGTGGTAAGCGTGACGTCTTTTGATCTTACCTGTTCCAGTGAGCGCGAAACGCTTCTTAGCACCAGAATTAGTCTTTACTTTTGGCATTTTCTTTGTTGTTTAATTGATTATTATTACTGCGGCTACGTGAGATACCGAACGCAGCGCGCGAGTCTTCTTTTGGGTGTGTGAAAATCCTTTTCGTCTATGAATGGAATGACGAAGCGGGGGAATTCACTGGTTAAAAGTCTTCGCCTTCAACTCGAGGACCGAGGTATTCCTTTTTGGCCTTTACCTGCGGGGCTTTCTTTGCGGGTTTCGGCTCTTCCTTTACGGAATTTTCTTCGGTTACGGTTTCTTCGCTTTCGACTTTCTTGGGAGCACCGGTCTTTTTGGGCGCGATGAAAAGAATCATGCGCTTGCCTTCCAATACCGGCATTTGCTCTACTTTGCCATATTCTTCAAGGTCGTTCGCGAAACGGAGCAGAAGTACTTCGCCTTGCTCCTTGAAGAGGATGGAGCGACCGCGGAAGAACACGTAGGCTTTCACTTTGTCGCCTTCCGTGAGGAACTCCTTGGCATGCTTGAGCTTGAAGTTGTAGTCATGCTCGTCGGTCTGCGGTCCGAAGCGAATTTCCTTCACTTCTATCTTGACCTGCTTGGCCTTCAGTTCCTTTTGACGCTTTTTCTGCTGGTAGAGGAACTTGGAGTAGTTTATGAGACGGCAGACGGGCGGTTCTGCGTTGGGGGAAATCTCTACGAGATCTACGCCTTTTTGCTGTGCCAACTGGATGGCTTGGCGTGTCTGCATTACTTGAGATTCCACATCGTCGCCCACGATGCGCACCTCACGGCAACGTATCTGTTCGTTGATGCGATGCTGAGGTTTGTTTCTGTCGTGACGTGGTTTTTGCGGTGCTGGCATTTATTATCTTTTTGTGAAATGAGGGAGCGTGTGGCGGGAGCGAACTTTTAGGGAGTTTGGCTTTCGCCACACGCGCCTTTTTACCTTATTCGGGCCTTTGCGGGCGCAAAGTTAGTAATTTTTCGTCATTTCGGTCACTTCGTCGTTGATTTTCTTAGCAAAATCGCTGACGCTCATGGAACCCTGGTCGCCTTCTCCTTGTTTGCGGACGGCAACGAGGCCTTCTGCGGCTTCTTTCTCGCCTACAACGAGGAGGTAGGGTACGTGTTTCATTTCGTTGTCGCGGATTTTGCGGCCAATCTTTTCCGAACGATCGTCTACGTAGGCACGCACGTCCTGCTCGTCGAGCTGCTTGCGTACGCTTTCTGCGTAGTCGTTGTATTTGTCGGAGATGGGGAGGATGGCTACCTGGTCGGGAGTGAGCCAGAGGGGGAAGTGGCCTGCGGTGTGCTCAATGAGTACGGCTACGAAGCGTTCCATGGAACCGAAGGGAGCGCGGTGAATCATCACGGGTCGGTGCTTTTGGTTGTCGGAGCCTGTATATTCGAGCTGGAAGCGTTCGGGGAGGTTGTAGTCGACCTGGATTGTGCCGAGCTGCCAGCGACGTCCGAGTGCGTCCTTCACCATGAAGTCGAGTTTGGGGCCGTAGAATGCGGCTTCGCCGTATTCGATGTGAGCGGGGAGTCCCTTTTCTTCGCAGGCTTCTATGATGGCCTGCTCTGCGCGTTCCCAGTTTTCTTCAGAGCCGATGTACTTTTCGCGGTGTACCTTGTCGCGAAGTGAAATTTGTGCTTCAAACTTGTCGAACTTGAGGGCTTTGAAGATAATCATGATGATGTCCATCACGCGGAGGAATTCGCCCTTTACCTGCTCGGGTGCGCAGAAAATGTGGGCGTCGTCCTGCGTAAAGCCGCGTACGCGCGTCAGTCCATGGAGTTCGCCACTTTGCTCGTAGCGGTATACGGTGCCGAATTCTGCGCAGCGGAAGGGAAGTTCTTTATAGGAACGGGGCTTCCATGCGAAGATGGCGCAGTGGTGAGGGCAGTTCATGGGCTTGAGCATATACTCTTCGCCTTCTTCGGGGGTGTGGATGGGTTGGAAGGAGTCCTTACCATATTTAGCGTAGTGGCCTGAAGTGACGTAGAGTTGCTTGGAACCGATGTGCGGGGTCATTACCTGCTCATAGCCATAGCGCTTCTGTATCTTCTTGAGGAAGTCTTCGAGACGCAGACGGAGCTGCGTGCCTTTGGGAAGCCAGATGGGGAGACCTTTACCTACGAGGTCGGAGAAGGTGAAGAGTTCCATCTCCTTGCCAATCTTGCGGTGGTCGCGGCGCTTGGCTTCTTCTATCATCTGGAGATATTCGTCGAGCAGTTTCTTCTTGGGGAAGCTGATGCCGTATACGCGGGTCATCATGGGGCGCTTCTCGTCACCGCGCCAATAGGCTGAACTTACGGCAGTTACCTTTACGGCCTTGATGGGGGCTGTGGTGAGAAGGTGCGGACCACGGCAGAGGTCGGTGTAGGCTCCTTGGGTGTATGTGGTGATGTGGCCGTCTTCGAGGTCTTCGATGAGCTCGTTTTTATAGGTTTGGCCGCGGTCGCCGAAGAACTTGAGTGCGTCGGCTTTTGTGATGTCTTTGCGTACGAGGGCTTCTTTCTTCTGGGCCAGTTCTGCCATCTTCTTCTCAATTTTGGGGAAGTCGGCTTCGCTGATGGCCACGCCTTCGGGCGGCATCACGTCGTAGTAGAATCCGTTTTCGATGGCGGGTCCGATGCCGAACTGGGTGCCGGGCCAAAGTTCCTGCATGGCTTCTGCCATGAGGTGGGCTGAGGTGTGCCAGAAGGCGTGTTTGCCTTCTTCGTCGTCCCATTTGTAGAGCTGGATGGTTGCATCTTCATTGATGGGGCGGTTCAACTCTACGGTCTCGCCGTTTACGCCGCAAGCCAACACGTCTTGTGCAAGGCGCTGTGAGATGCTTTCTGCTATTTGGAGGCCCGTTACTCCGCTTTCGTATTCGCGAACGGATCCATCCGGGAAAGTAATCTTAATCATAATCGTTATGTGTTGTTTTGTACAATTGCTTGCAAAGGTACTCTAATCGGTGGGGAAAACAAAATTTTCTCTTTTTTTTCAGCGGCGGACCTTTATATATCGCATACTTCGTGAATGTAGGGGAGGTGCAAGATTCTTTACAGACCTGTGGAAATTTTTCCTTCAGACGGAGTCAATTTGCATTGGATAATGAATTTCTGGACTCATGAAGCCTTTTATTTGTGAACGAACCTTTTGTTTGTTAAGATTTTTCCGTTTGTTTTCATCACGCGATAGGACCAAATAGAATGATGAACGGACGTTTTTCTCGCATTTCCCTTTGAACGTTGAACTTTGACGCAGCTCGAAAAAATTCCAAGGCAGCAAATAAAAATTCCAAGCCTTGGAATTTTTATTTGCTGCCTTGGAGTGAGAAGGAGAAAGTATTCTGCAATGACGGGATTTGCAGAATTTATTCATTGATTAAAGGTAAATCAGTGTATATATGCAATCTGATAGCGAAGTAGTGTATAATTATGCACGTTGTGGCGAGCGTATTTACGGGCAAGGTAGCAAACAACCATTTTTACGCAATTCTCCGTGTTAACGACGGGATGCGGTTTGGGTTCGGAAACGTGTAAAATGGTTAAATACATTGTGGAAGTTTCGCCTAGCTATTAGTGTTATACGGTCAAATCAGAGAGTTGATAACATACGCTAGTACTCTGTAAAGTCTAAAAGTTGAGTAAGTGATGATTAAAAAACAACTTGTGCAGAATTTCAAACGAAGATATGAGCGAGGAGCGGGCTGAAAGCCCACCATTCGTAAGCCCGCTCCTCGCTCCAAAATTCTTTTGGAATAATGCGCAAGTTATTTTTTTTGAACGTTACCAAAACTACAATCATCGCATACTGATAATTGATGACATAGCACACATATTTTACTCAACTTTTAGACTTTACAGAGTACTAGCGCCTTCATTTATCGCTATAGGTGCGCTTAGTTTTCTTAGTATTACCACTCATGGGGATAACGTTTCCAAATTCAAAACGTTACCCCCATGTGTGTGTATACTTCTTTGTGAAACTTATCTCAGCTCTCTTTGGGCTTCTTTTGAGCTTCACGCATTCAAAAAGCTCCCTAAGTCAGTGTCATTAACTTACAAATTCTTCTTCTTCGCTGTTTTGTTGAATTTCCAGGTCAGGGAGAAGAATATGTAGCGCGGTATGCAGGTGGCGAACGTTTCGGTGCGGCCCTGGCTGTTGACTACGCTCGTTGTGTAGCGGTTGCGAGCAAGGAGGTCGCTACCTTGCAGTTTGAGCGTGAACTGCCGTATGGTCTTCTCTAAGCTCACGTTGAGGTCTACGCGTGTGTCGTTGAGCGAAGAGTCGTTGTAGCCGTAACGCGAGGTGACGTTGCAGATGGCGTAGAAGACGAACGACGCGGGAAGGTTCAGGCGGGCCTGCAGGTCGTAAAGCATGTTCGTGGCTCGGATGGTTTCGAACTGTGCACGTGTGCCAGTCACGTAGTTCCATTCAGCTCTTACATCGCCCGAAAGGTTCAACCACTTTGTGGGACGGAACTGTATTCTTGTACCGCCGGAGAGGTTAAGCGTCTTTACGGTACTTTCAACGGATGTGTCCTCGTCGGAAGTCCAGTTCATGTCGGCACTGCGTGTGTAGTTGGCAGTAAACATAGGCATGAAGAACCATCGCTGGTCCTTGTCGATGGCAAAGTTATACATCATGTAGTAGCGCAGGTTCCAGTTGCCGTCAATGTTTACTGGCGTCGTCGTGCGTACGCCCGTAGTGCGGTCGTATGTGGAAGACATCGCCACTTCGTGTTCGTGGAGTGTATAGGTGAGCTGGTTGAACAGGTATGCATTTCTTTTGCCGAAGGTATGTACCATTTCCAAGTCGGCTTTGTGTGTCCACGGATTCTGCAAGTTGGGGTTTCCCTTTTGCACGTAGAGCGGGTCGGATGCGTCCGTGATGTCAATGAGGTGATGGAGCGTCACTTGCTCTTCGTGGCTAGAGAGGGTAAACTTCAGACGGCTGCCCATGCCGCGCCGGTCGTTGGCTCTCGGGTTGTAAGTGATGGAGAACGTGGGCGATGGAAGCCATGAACCCAGTTCCGCATGATGGTTTTCGCCATAGCGGAAATAGTCGTAGCGGTCCTTTTGGCGTGTAGCCTCAGCTGTGGCGGAAAACTTTAGCCAACGTTCGTTGGCAAGCTGCATTTCGTGCCACCAGGTCAAGCCCACGGTGTTTCGGTAGTCTCGGAGGTTTGACCAATAGCTGTCGGCACTGCTGATGGTACGCGCAAGTTCTTCACGTGTGGACGGAAGCGAACCTAGGATGGCTTTGCTGAAGTCTGCCCAGTCACCACCAAGCGCATCAAGGCGGTAAAGCGGATTGTCGTTGTCGTTGCGTTTGTGGCAGAAAGCGTAGTAAGGTGCAAGTTGACCTTCGGAACGCTCGGTTTGGCGGTATTTCCATTCGTAACTTACCTTAGCATAGTACTCAAGGTCGTTGGAGTGAGTGTCCTGATACCGGTTACGGAAATCGGTATACCCCGTCTCACCGCTGTAGTTCAAGTTGTAAAGGTTGTAGCGGTGGTTGTTCCTGTTGTTTGCCGTGAAGCTAGCTTCTACGTTGAGTAGATTTCCGCCAAACGCATGGTGCATTGTTGCTGATGCTTTGTGGTTCATGCTGTTCCCGTCGAAACGCGATGCGTTTTGTAGCCGGCTTTGGAGAATGGACTGTAGTTGTGCTGTGGCAGATGGTTGCAAGAATGTGCTGTCAAGAAGTGTTTGGAAGTCCATTGTAGGCGGTTGTGCGTCGTAGTTTGCCGTGCGTTCATTGCTGTGTCCGCTACTTTTTGTGTAGTTCGCAGCGTAGTGCAACTCGTAGAACTGCCCTTTGTGTGGGCGTAAGGTCAGGCGGGTGTTGCCCGAAATGGCCATATTGTCCGTATAGGACGAGGTGGACATACGTGTGAAGGTGTTACCGCCGGAGAGATAGTTCTCGGTGCTTGAACCTCCGTCGTCGTGCGAAGCATTGTCGTTGTAAGTGCCTCCGGCAGTGAAACGCAGTTTGCCGTTGGGTTCATATTGGTAGTTGAGCGCCACGTAGTTGCGTCGATGTTTTCCGCTGGCATCGCTTTTATTGCTTGCACCGCTGCGGGTGTACTGATTGTTTTGGTTGCGGTTGTTGAAGTCCGCCATCACGTTGAAGCTTTGGCGGTCGTCAAAACGCATGAGGAACAGGCCAGCTTGGTATCGGTCTTCCGTTCCATATCCAGCTACGAGCCTGCCGAGGTAGGTACCCACATATTTTCTCTTGAGGTGCACGTCCATCACATATTGCTCGTCGCCCATGGAAGAACCTGCGGTCTGACTTTTATCACCGCGTTTCTCGTAAACTTTCACGTTGTTGATGACATACGCGGGCAAGTTAGCAAGAGCTGCGCGCGGGTCACCATTGAAAAAGTCCTTTCCACCCAACAGCAGGTTTTCTACCAGACGACCGTTCACGTAGATATTCCCGTCGCGGATTTCAGCACCGGGAAGTTGCTTCACGAGGTCATCAAGCATCGATCCGTCAGGCAGTTGGAAGGCAGAAGCGTTATAGACGAGTGTATCGCCTTTATAGAACATACGGATTTTTGTTCCTGTCACAACGGCTTCGGCTATTTGTGTGCTCATCTCCTGAAGGTAAAGGTCGCCGGCGTCAAAAGTCGTTTTGCTAGCAGTATAAGTGACTGTTATGGGGAAATAGGCCGTACGGTATCCGCCCGCCATGCATCGTAGAATGTATTTTCCGGGCTTTGGCACCTTTATGCGGAACATAGCACCGTCCTTTGGATTTTCTGCCCATACTGTCTTTCCGTCAATCTGAGTCATGCTCAGAACATACGTGGCATATGCGGCACCAACCCTTGCACTATCTGCGGTAAGCAGAGTAACGGCTGTTGAATCTATTGCATTTTCCGTCAGAAGGTCACGGATTTTTCCCGTGACTATTCCTTCTTGGGCAAAAGTTGTCAAACCTGAAAGGAAGAGTATTAGAGAAAGAAGATATCTGTTCATAGTATTTTTGTCTATAGCGGGGTTGTAAAATAGGTTCGTTTCCTTGAGAAAATGTATATAGTTGGTAGTGAGTAGCTTCTTAATTGTGTCAAAGATGTGGATAACAAACTCCTTGCGGTTCTCAAACCCCTTGATAACCGCTGCTCTCCTTTCAGAACGCCGAGAAAGGTTTATGATGAAAGTTCTTAGCTGCTCCATCTTTAAACAAATTTAAGGTTTCTGCAGCAAATATACGTTTATTTTCAAAAGTCAAATGCTTAAACGGCTAAAAATAACGGGTATATGATGAAATATATGGTTTTTGTGAGCAGATTTGAGTATAAGGAGTAATCCATTTAGGGGAATCTATCTCCAATAAGTTGCTCAAGCAATGAACCGCTTTTTGTAGGCACCTGTACAATAGTGGTTACTTCTTTCGCAATTTCAACCTTATGTTCAGACTGAAGAAGGACACGGGTGATGCCCGTTGCGGCATCACTTTGCGTTTGTCTTACTCGGAATTTCAACTGAGTGTTACCCACATTGGCAATAAAATTAGTTGTCTGAGAAAGATTTACGGTTGAAGGCAGTGTGTCGACTACAGCATAAACCATGCGATTTGTTCGTGGAGTGGAGCAGACTTCAAAAAGCGTTTCGTCGCTTTTTATGCTTTCACCGGGTACGCAGAAGCGAAGAAAGTGCACGGTTCCGCTTTGCGGCGAAACAACACAACATTGCTGGTTGCCATCGGCGTATACGAGCAATGTGTCGCCAGCTTCAATTTGGGCGTTGTCGGAAACGAGGCAACGTACTATGGTGCCGTCTGTCGTGGCACGGACTTCGTGGCTTGGTTCATTCGGAAGAATGCGCACACGCATTTTTACGTTCTCTTCGTAAGGCACAAAAGCGGATACGGTAAGAACGAGAAGAAGTAGGAGAAGAATAAGTGTTGCTCCGTAACGGATAAATCCTCCTGGCATACGTCCGAGGAGCTGTTGTACTTCTGGTGAACGAAGTTGAACTTCGGGAACTTTAGTCTTTGTTTCCATTATGCATTCGGATTAGAAATGTTTTCGGCCATCTGATTTTCTACGAGGCGAAAATAGTGGCCTTTCAGTGAAAGAAGTTCTGCGTGCGTTCCGCTTTCTACCACTTGGCCGTGGTCCATCACGACGATTTGGTCGGCATCTTTAATGGTACTCAAGCGGTGGGCACTGATGACGACGGTCTTTCCGCGATAAAATTCGCGAAGATTATCCATGATGGTGCGCTCGTTGTTGGCATCGAGCGAGTTCGTGGCTTCGTCGAAGAACATGAATTCGGGATTCTTGTATATGGCGCGCGCCAGGAGAATGCGTTGGCGTTGGCCGGCACTAATGCCGTTGCCCTCCATGCCGATGCGGGTGTTGTAGCCCAGAGGCAGGGAAGAGATAAATCCGTCTATGTTTGCCATCTGTGCGGCATGGAGCATGCGTGCCACGTCAACTTCGTCCGTGCAGAGGGCTATGTTGTTGGCAATGGTGTCGGAAAAGATAAAGCTTTCTTGCATGACTGAGCCTGTCGACTTTCTCCAAAGATGGGGATTAAGTAGGTCGAGGTTGACGTTGCCAACCTTTATAGTTCCCTCGTTGGGCACGTAGAAGCCTTGAAGTAGCTTGATGAGCGTGGTTTTTCCGCAGCCGCTCTCTCCCACGATGGCCGTTACACGGTGGGCTGGAATGGTGAGGGACACGTCTTTGAGCGCATAGTCGCGCGCAGCACCGCTGTAGCTGTACGAGAGGTGTTCCACATGAATGGAACGGTCTTCAGGAAGAAGCGAGAGCTTCGTGTCGATGTCCTTCTCCTCGTCGTCTTGGGCATGGATTTCGTTGAGGCGTTCAAGGCTGATGCGTGCATCCTGCAACGACTGTGCAAAGCCGATAAATTCGCCTATGGGGGCTGATACTTGTCCGATGATATAGGTGAGCGACATCATCATACCCAATGTCATCTGCCCTGTGACAACGCTTTGAGCAGCAATGAAAGAAATGATAATGTTAGTGCTCTGCGTGAAGAGTACTGACCCCGACTGCTGAATTTGTCCCACTTTGAGTCCTCTCACGCTGATGCGGAATAGATGCATTTGTATGCGTTCCCATTCCCAACGCTTTTGCTTTTCGCAGTTGTTGAGTTTGATGTCCTGCATGCCCTGCACCATTTGTATCATGCGGCTTTGCTCTAGCGATGATTGGTAGAAGCGTTTCACGTCGAGTTCGCGCCGGTAGCGCATGAAGGAAAGTACCCAAACGAGGTAAAGCGCATTGCCGATGGTAAACACGCAGAGTATTGTGGTGCTGTAATAGGCAAGAATGCCCATGAACACCACAAAGTTGAAAAGAGAAAATACAATGTTCAGCGAGTTGCTCAGAAGGAATGACTTAATGCGCCCGTGGTCACCTATGCGTTGGAGAATGTCGCCCGTACGCTTCGTGTCGAAGAAATGGAGCGGCATGTTCATCAGTTTTATGAGGAAATCGGAGATGAGGCTGATGTCTATGCGCGAATTGATGTGAAGCATAATCCAACTGCGTATGTAGCCGATGACGAGTTGTGCCACGAAGAGCGTCAGTTGGGCAATGAGTATTAGCGTGATGAGGTTAAGGTTCTTACCGTTTATACCCTTGTCCACCATGGCCTGAGAGAGGAATGGCAGAATGAGCTGGATGATGCTTCCCGCTATGAGCCCGAAGACGAGTTGCACACCCATCCGCTTGAATGGCAGCAGATAACGGGCAAAGGACCATATGCTTTTCTTCGTTTTTTGAAAGTCATCATCCACGTTCCCGAAGTCAACTCCAGGTTCGAGCATGAGGGCAATGCCCGTTTCTGCATTACAGTTTCGCGAACTGAGCCAGCATTTCTCAAATTCCGCGCGGTTGAGCGTCACTTTTTGCATGGCGGGATCAGCTATGTGTATGCGGTAGGACGTCTTTCCGCCTCGTCTGCGTTTGTCTATGCCGTAGCACACCACAAAGTGGTTTTGGTTCCAGTGAAGAATGCATGGAAACACGGCGTCTTCCACTAGCTGCTGAAACGAAATCTGTACGCCAACCGTGCGAAAACCTATCGACTCTGCGGCATCGCTGATGCCAAGGAGTGAAACACCCTCGCGTGAAATGAAGCAACGTTTGCGCAACATTTCGGCCGAGTAGAGTTTTCCGTAGTACTTGGCTATCATACGAAGGCAGGCGGGGCCGCAGTCTGCCGACTCTTGCTGCTGAAAATGGGGAAACGGTTTGAAGTTCATTGGTAGAATAACTGATTTTTTTCGATTTAGATTCCAGTAAGCTTAAGCTAAACCCTAAACTTTAGGCTTTTTGGTAAAGCTCCATTGCAGATGCAACATCACGTAATTAGGCAGGCACTTTTGCCACGTTTCAATGCGGCCTTGTGCGTTGACCTCATACTGTGTTGAAGAGAGCTGATGGAACACGTCGAACGCTTCCAGTCTTGCCACAAGACGGCCTTTAAGGAATGGCTGACTTAGAGAGACATTCATTACGAAGTCGTCTCTGTCGAATGAGGCATCGCCATAACCACGACGGCTATAGAGTGTTGCGTCGAGAGAGACGCTTGTTCTGATACGGGGCACAGTGTAACGCGCTGTTAAACCATAGTTCCAGTCGAACGCGTTGAGCGTGGAGAAATCGCGCATCTTGCCCTCAGAGTGACGCCAACGGAAGTCACCAGTAAGGCGCAAAGATAAGGCGTCTTTTGTGTACTGAATCCAAGCTTGCTCCTTTACGCTGAACGTGTTTACGGCATTTTCGTGACTTTCCGTTTCTCCTGAGAGCATTGTATAGTCAAGCGAATGGAGATAGTTCACCTTGCCGTTGGTTTGCCAAAGCCATCGTTGGTTCTTGTCTAAGGCGCGCGTGAAGTCAAATGAACATTCAGCTTCGTAGGCTCCGCTTATATTTTTAGGCATGTAGGTATATACGCTAGTTTGCGGGTTGTAGGCCACAGCCTGTGCAGTACTCTTGTGGTGCCAAGTAAAAAAGCCATTTAAATGATACATTTGTCCTTTATGCTTGGAGTAAGTGTCCGTAAATTCGAACTCTAGTTTTGTTTCTGAAGAACCCTTCAAATTGGGATTCGCCAAGATAACAACCTGCGGCGTAGCATCGTTAACGATGTTGATGCGACTCATCATATCAAGGGCCATATAGTTGTAACTCAACCAAACATTTAGATTCTCTTTGAGATTATTTTTGTGGTAGTACGACCAAATTAACTTCGGGTTTGCATCGAAGACCAATTGTTTGGCAAGCGTGTCAATGGCTCCGCGTTTATAGTCCAAACGTGTATGATGAACAAAACCCCTAAAGTAAAGGCTCAATAGGTCGCGTCTGACAATCCCAAAGTCACCTTCCATTTTTTTCGTATAAGCGAATTTTACAGATGGTGTATTGTAAATAAATCGTTCTTTTTTCGTGTAAGAGTTTCTTACGTCGGTCGTTGCCTTAAGTGCATCAAGTTGCGAGGGGAGAAGAAGTGTATCGGGATGGTAGAGCCAGTCGTGGGTGTACTTGTCATCCAATGTCATCTGGTCAGTAACATAAATCTTGAATCTTTTCGATATCATCTTGTCTGTTGAAAAATACACATTGGCAAAAGTCCTACGGTTTTTATAGTCTGATGCATTGCGTTGCACTTGAGAGGAAGCACTTGATGTATATTGCGTTTGGTAACGATGAGCCAATTCGTTCTTTTCATTGTCGTATTTTAATTCAACGAAGGACAAAATAGCATCTTTTGATTTCAACTTGAAAAAGTTCATGGAGAACAGTCTTGCCGAAAAAGCATGACCTTCATTGAATCCTCCGGTTGTCTGGCATGAATTGATGTTTCCATCAGCAGAATTGTAGTCTTCTCGACGTGAGTTGATGCGCCCATTGTATTTTCGGTAAGCAAAATTTGCTTCCGTTTCAAAAGAAAAATGGTTGGGCTTGATAAATTTGAAAGCGTTTTTTGCGCTCCAAACATCTTCTCCGTTTCTTGAAGAGGATCGCATCGTAGAGAGCGGGGTGCTGCCGTCAAGGAACAACTCGCTGCGTCGGTGCATTTCTGAGTTCGTGCGTGAGGACGTATAGTCAAACACGAAGTTCTCCTTCTTGTTCTCGTCTTCAGACTGATAGTCAACCTCTCCAGCCACGCTGCGCGTGGTCAACAAGGAGAGGGGCATATTGTCGGGACGCCATGAAGTCGTTTGACCAATATGCCTTTTCTCGTTCACGTTGTTGCCGTTTGCATAAAGTGTAAAACGGAGGCGGTCCATGAAATAGAGAAAGAAACCACGGCCGAGCCACCTATTGTTGGTTCCACCAGCCACTTCTATGTTACCAATATATCCATGCCTATACTCATCTTTTAGGTTCACGTCCATCACATATTTTCCGTCTTGGCTTTTTTGTCCAAGTATGCGGTCCCATTCGCTTTCTTGCTCATAGACCTTAATATGCTTTACTGTAAAATAGGGCAGATTCTCAAGCAGTACTTTTTTGTTTCCCCCCATGAATGTACGCGACTGAAGCAGAAGCTCGTCCACTTTACGTCCATTCACAAAGATTTCTCCGGCATCGTTCAATGTGACACCGGGAAGTTGGCGAATCAAGTCATCAAGTCTTGAGCCTTCGGGTAGTTTGAAGGCTGTAGCATCGTAAACCAAAGTGTCCCCCTTGTAGAACATTTTGAGTTTCGTAGCTACGACTGTTGCTTCACCCAATTGTTGGTAGCTTGGTAAACGCTTCAAATTCATATCAAACATAAAAATCCCATTCTCATCGGGATCTACTTCGATTTTTTCCCAACAATTGGTATACCCCTCGCAGCTAGCCCTGAGAATATAATCGCGTTTCTCCTTATTTACGTTGAAGCTAAAGGAG
>CAVKJJ010000063.1:0-5836 GCA_963656685.1 bacterium
TGTATCTTAAGAAACGGCCTTACGACTTTGGATTGGACTATCAGCAATTAGCAGACATGACGCAAGGTTATGTCTCGGCAGATATACAACTTATAGTCAATGATGCCTCACGGAATGCGCTTCGCCAACATTGTAAAATAACCATGGATTTATTGAAGTCTGCAATTTCAAACACCCAACCTTCACTTAGCGCCAATGAACTACGCAAATATGAGCGTATTCGCGCTATGATGAATGGCGAGGAAGTTAAGAAAACTAATGATAGACCTCGTATCGGTTTTAATGTTTAATGGTGAACCTATAAAATACTCCTGTTTCTGTAAATGAAATGGGCATAGAACTATGCAGTAAATTGTCTGTAAGCCAAACACGTAATCAGCCAATGGTGACAGCTGTGGGTTTCCTACGTATTTGGTTTACAGTACGATTTGTACCAAAATCAAGTCCGAACCAAAATTCGAAATGCAGTATTTTACACAACATCCCTTTAATAATCCAAACTATTTTTGTCTAGCAAAAAGTCTTTTAGACCGATTGTCAAGATTCCATCTTCGTTTCTTTTGGGTTTGATGTCATCTTGCACAATGATTATTTTTTTGAAAGAGTCTTTTATTCTCAATAAAGAGGCTGACTCCTGTTTCTCTTTCTCTATTGTTGGCATGGCAAAAGCTGACTGAATATAATATCGTCTGCTGCCTTGGTTTACAACAAAGTCAACTTCAAGTTGTTTCCTTATCATTTTTCCATTTTTGTCTGGTGTTCTGAACTCGACCATACCAACATCCACTTGAAGTCCCCTTGTGCGCAATTCATTATAGATGATATTCTCCATGATATGCGTTTCCTCTTGTTGACGGAAGCCTAACAGAGCATTTCTTATTCCCAAATCAGAGAAGTAATATTTTGCCAAGGTGTTGATGTATTTCTTCCCTTTGATATTGTATCTGATAGATTTTTCCACAAGAAAGGCATCTTCCAAAAAGCCAAGATATTTATTTATGGTTTGATGGTGAATGGTCAAATTCTTGACACTCTTGAAAGTGTTTGCAAGCTTTGTCGGGTTGCATGACGACCCGATGGAAGAGGCAATAATCCGCACCAATTCATCAAACTCTCCCATATTTTTAACTTTATGGCGTTCCAACACATCTACGAGATACACGCTCTTATATAAATTCTTAAGATAATCTTCCTTTTTCTTGTCTGTATCAAGCGTCAAAATGAGCGGTAGTCCTCCGTATGTGTAATAATCTTTCCATGCCTGGTCGGTCGGTCCATTATAACCCTCGCAATATTCCGAGAACGACAATGGGAATAGATGTATCTCATCGCCTCTACCTCTAAACTCCGTCACCACATCTGTTGATAGAAAATGTGAGTTACTGCCTGTAACATATACATCTGCGTTTGGTATATGCAACAAGCTATTCAATACATCAGTAAACTCATTCACCATCTGTACCTCATCAAGCATGATGTAGTACAAACTTTTGTCGGTTATCTGTTTCTTGATATATTTCAACAGAGCATCAGGATCACGCAGTTCCTTGTTGGTGCGGTCGTCCAAGGCTATTTCTATGATATGGTCGTCATTTATACCTTGCGAATTTAGATACTCATGGAACAAATTGAAAAGAAGATATGACTTTCCACATCTTCTAATGCCTGTAATTATCTTTATCAAGCCATTCTTTTGACTTGAGATTAGCTGGTCTAAATACAATTGCCTCCGAATCTTCATAGCTGTTTGTTATTATCAAAAAGTGGTAAACTTACCGCTTTTCGTCACTACAAAGGTACGGCTAAAATCTAAGGAACTCTTATCGTACTATCAAAAAGTGGTAAACTTACCACTTTTCGTCACTACGAACGGTTGCGAAAGCCGTTTCCTTCCCATTTCACTATCCAAAAGTGGTAAACTTACCGCTTTTCGTCACTACGTTTCTTCATTAGATTAGAGATGCATCAACGTTTGTTTGTCGGGCGGGGGGTGTTGTCGTGTAGAGCGCGAGGTCTTGAAACCCTCGTCCCCATAAGCGAATGTGCCGTGGTTCCCTAATTTGAGCGCTTTCTGTATGCTGCGGGTGTCATGCCGACATGGGCGATGAAGTAACGACGAAAACTGCTCTGCGAGTTGAAGCCCGACTTTTGAGCGATGTCGTCCAATGAGAGGTCTGTCGTCTCCAGCAGTTCCATGGTCTGTTCAATGCGCCAGCGGTTTACGTATTCGTAGAAAGTCGTCTGCAACTGTTGATTCAGGTAATTGGAGACGTAGGTACGATTTGTACCAAGTTCCTGTGCAAGGTCGTTGATGTTTAGCGTCGGGTTCAAGTGTATCTTCTTGTCGCGGAACACCTCCTCGAGATGTTCCGCGAAGTGATAGCCTTGCAGTCTTTCCTGGGGCAATGCTTTAGCGGGCACAACTTCATCCGCAGCATTGCTCTTCTCCAGCGCCTCCAGCATGTCCTCCTGTTTAAAAACAAAGTAACAGAACATTCCGAAAGCAAATATCACGGACACATTGTAGAGAGCCACCGAATAGTCGTCCGCCATAATGGTAGCAAAAGACCACACGCCTATTATACCGATGTACAGATAGACGATATACTTCAACCAGCCAAGAGCCAGTTTGTCGTCCGAAAAATTGTCTGCAAGAATTTTGTTGTACCCTCTGACCGCGACAAAGCCGTAAACGATGATGGCGATCGAATAGATTTGCGTAAAGATCAATATCGACTCATAAATGCGTTCAATTCCTGTGACGACATACGCCGCAAGTACTGCGCCATAAAAACACGCATTCAGCCATGCCACGGGCTTCAAGTTCTTTTGCGGATGAGTGAGGCGCATGATAATAAGCAGCGCCCAAGGCACCACCGTCATCTCAACGATGTCGGTGACGTGCGTTGACAACGCTCTGCGTTCGAACGGAGTGAGGTAAAAGAGAACGATCTCAAACGCTGTAATGCTCAAGAGATAAGCCATGAAGACAAACATCATTCTCTGCAAACGATGTTTTCTTCCCTTCAGGTACATTATTATCGTATACAAGACTTGCGACATGAACAACATGCCGAAGGAGAAGTCGTTGACCGATTTTGCCAATTCGTTTTTCATGCGGGACAATAATAATAGCAAGGACTGCCGCCCATCACGGATGTTTATGATTGGGTAGGTTTTATCAGATGTTCAGCATATCCTTGTTTTGTTCACCTAACAAAGAAACACAAAATAATCGGAACGCAGTCCGTTCCAACCGGTAAAAATTCGTTCAGCGGGTAAAAAAGGAGTTGTCAAACGGTACAATTGACGCTTTGTCATTGTGTCTTCTTCACTTGCCCTCTACTTTTGCCGCAAACCCCAAAACCTAAATGCTATGGGAATATTCAATTACGACGAAGAGCTGGCGAGCATCCGCAACGACGTCAGCACACTGAAAAGACAAATGGAGGGTCTGCTCGCCACAAGGGAGACAAACTCAGAGCCGCCCCAAGAGCCGCAAATTGCGGAAGTGACAACAACAACGGCTCTAGCGGAAGAACCTGTCAGCGCACCACCCCCGACAGAAACCACGCCCACGCAAGAAGACTGCACACTGTCGGAAGCGTTTCGGAACCTCGCAGAGAAGATTGACACGGCCGCCTACCAGGAAGGCATCATCCGCGACCTGCACCACGAACTCCAGCAACTCAAAAAAGGACTGTTGGAGAGCATCAGCCGCACCTATGCCATGGACATCGTGAACATCTACGAACGCATCTGCGACACAAACGCTCATTTCGACCTGTCGGCCGAATCGTTCGACGCAGCAAGCGTAAAGCGTCTGCTCGAGAACAACATCCTCTACATCAGCGATCTTCTGGAGGACGAATACTCCATTGAGAAGTTCGAGCCTCAGCCGGGTTCGGACTACAAGCCCAAAGAGCAGAAGGCCATACGCACCGTCGACACCGACGACGAGGCGAAGTCTAACACCGTGGCAGAATGCCACTCCGCCGGTTTCCGCGACATGACCTCGGGCCGTACCTTAAGGCAAGCGCGTGTCACGGTCTACAAACTAAAAGAACGAGACTAAAAAAACGAGATTAAAAATCTGCCTTAATTCACCCTCAAAAAGACAAGACATTATGAAAGATTCCACCCGTGCCGTCTATGGCATCGACCTCGGCACCACATACAGTTGCATTGCACAAGTTGACAAATTCGACCAAGCTGTCGTACTCACCAATTTTGACGGCAACGTCACCACACCTTCTGTTGTCTACTTCGAGACACAGGACAAGACCATTGTGGGCCAAGAGGCGAAAGGCATGCTCGCCACCGAACCTCAGAACTGCGTGAGTTTCGTGAAGCGTTCCATGGGAATAGACGAAGATTTCGACAAAGCCACGAACAAGTTTCCCTATCACCTCGACCCGTCAGAAATTTCCTCACTCATACTCAAGAAACTCGTGCAGGACGCCAACAATCTGGGCGACAACCCTGAACCTGTGAAAGACGTGGTCATCACCTGTCCCGCCTATTTCGGTACGAAGGAGCGCATGCAGACCAAACAGGCGGGCGAGATTGCCGGCCTCAACGTTCTCGCCATCATCAATGAGCCCACCGCAGCGGCAATAGCCTACGGAATGAAGTCAACCGAGCGAAAGACCGTGCTCGTCTACGACCTCGGAGGCGGCACGTTCGACGTGACCATCATCAACGTCAACGGCGGAGCGATAAAGGTCATCGCCACCGGCGGCGACCACCATCTCGGGGGTGTGGACTGGGACATGGAACTGGCTTCGTACATGCTCGACCAGTTCAACGCACAGACGGGCGGCAACTACACCCTCGATGACGAAGAACTGAAATACACCCTGCTGTTGGAGGCTGAGACGAAGAAGAAGCAACTCACGGCAAAAGAAGTTGTGAAGTGTAACGTGCAGTACGACGGCCAGTCGGCACGCTTCGAAATGTCGCGCCAACTCTTTGACGACTTGACAAAAGCGCATCTCGACGAGACCATCGAGGCAACGCACAAGGTCATCGACATTGCCCGCGAGAAAGGCTACAAAGACGACTTTGAGTTTCTTCTTGTCGGCGGTTCGAGCCGCATGCCTCAGGTGAAGGCACGCCTCGACAGCGAGTTTGGATGTGACGCCAAACTCAACGACCCCGACCAGTGCGTGGCGAAAGGTGCTGCCATCTATGCCATGAACGAGGCTTACTCCCAGGCTATAAAAGAATATGAAGAGGGCGAACGCGACGTCCCGCCCGAAAAGATGTACGGTCCGAGAGCACGCGTGGTCAACGTGACGAGCAAGACCTACGGCACCGACTTCACCGACGACAGCGGCCGTGCCATGGTGCGCAACATGATTTTCGCCAACACGTCGCTTCCGGCAAAGATGACCGAGACGTTCCGCACGGTGTACGACAACCAGCGTTCTGTGCCCGTCAAGGTCATGGAAAGCGACTTCACCAGCGCCGAGACCGACGCCGTTGTGGAGGAACGCTTCTGCACCATGCTTGAGGACCGCAGCCTCGACGTACATCAAAACTGGCCGAAGGGTACCGACGTGCAAGTCATCTTTGAAGTGGACCAAGAAGGCATCCTACATGTGCATGCCGAGGTGGGCAGCGAGCAACTCGACTTCACGCTCAAGATACAAGGTGTGAAATCGGGCGAGGAACTCAGCAAGTCGATAGCTTCAATAAGCAAAACCATGGTAGAATAAAGGGTGGTTCTATAAATTACCACCGTAATATGTTCAAAATCGGGTAACTACCGTTTTGTCAGCTTTCGGGCTCTTTTCCGCCCCTTTTGCTTGTTCGCTCAGTCGCATAGCCCGCT
>CAVKJJ010000063.1:5846-15727 GCA_963656685.1 bacterium
GTTCACAAACAAAAGGGACGAAAAATAGCTCCGAAATCTGACAAAGCTAATTTAAAGAACCACCCTAAACAGATATGCAAGAGGCGATTTTCAATCTTAGGCTGAAGAAGTGGAGCGCGGCTGTCCGTGTGCTTGAGGCCAATGCCGACAGCCTCGCCTCCGCCGAGCAGGATGCCATCAACACCCTGAAGAACCTGTGGCGCAGTGCGCAGTTCTCGCCAGCCACCACACGCCGTGTGGAACGCATGGTGAAACTGCTCAGCGACAGCGACAAGCTCCACGGCAACAACCGCGACATTGTGCAGGCTAGCAAGGATTTCCGTGGCGTGGCTCGTGAGATGTACACCACCGACGAGGAGACCCTGCGCCAGTTTGCCGACGCCATGCAGAAAGCCGTGGGCGGACCGCGCATGAGCGCACAGCAGCAAGCAAGACGAAACATTGCCGCCACCACACCGCCAACTGAAAGGCCCGTCTCGGCCTACAGACCTACTCCTACTCACAGAACTACTACGAGCAGACCTTCTACTCCGACGGGCAGACCTGTTCCAACCGCCAGAGCGAACGTAGCAAACAGGTCTACGGCGAGTCGCAGCTCTACCGCCGCCACATCGTCTGCCCGTCAGCCGCAACGGCCGAAGCGTCTTAATGCGCTGCAGAACACTGTTCGTCGGCTAACGGCGGCATGGCCTACACTTGCAGCCTTCGCCGTATTGCTCGCGCTGACCGCACTTGGCGTATATGCCGCATGGACAAAGGCCACGGCAATACCTGCGTACAACTACGCCACGTTGCTAGAGGGCACGTGGAACGGCGAAGCTGCCGGACTACCGGCGACGCTCATTTTCGCTCCCACTTCTCCGACAAATGGCAAGGGGAGCAGCATGGCCTTGCAAGCCGTTCTCTATGTCAAGAAGCGAAGCGGACTGGTGAAAGACACACTCACGGTCAAGTACGACATACAGCGGGAGGGCTGCTACATGACTCTGTCGAAAGCTGTCGACAGCGACAGTCTGAGCGAGACCTACCGGCTCTTTATTGCCCCTGGGGGTTGCTCGCTTTGCGGCAACCTCATCGACGCAAACGGCGAGAAGGCGCAAACGGTCAATTTCAACAACGGCGGAAAGGGAACCATGTCGCAACTTGCCACCGCCGGCGCACCGCAGTATGTACTTTATCCGTTGTTCGCCGACAGCGTGAAGTGCTACCGCGCAGTGCTGAAAGACACGGCGTGGGTGGTGAACGACTATTCCAAGTCGAAGATATTTCCGCGTGGAACGATCATCGACTCCTGCGGACTGCCACAGTCGGCTGAAGGGCGCATCATTTTCATGAACGGCGGAAAGCATTACCAGGTCAGCCTGTCCAATCTGAAATGGAGCAAGACCAATCCCGACAGTCTTCGCCACAGTCTGACGGCAGACGCAGAGCGGCGACACAGCGACGTAGGCATTTTCTTCACCACCCTGTGGCCATGCTGGCTGGTTGTCGGTCTCATCGGCTTGCCGTTTCTGCTCACCATCGTCCTGCCCCTACTGACCGTTGCTGTTGTCGCGCTTCAAGTCGATGCACAAGATGCTCTCGGCTGTACTTAATGCGATGGTTGTCATCATGCCGCTGTGCCTGACAATGGTAGCCGTGATAGAAATTGCCGACTACCAGCTCCTCGGCGGACAGGCTTTCTGGTGGTGCAACAAGGACCGCTACGGCTTCGTCGGTTCTGCACTTCGCATCGTTCCGTTCCTGCTTGTCGTCGTGGCGCAGGTGATGAGCATATGGTGGTACGAAGGCGTACTCTTTGCTGGTAGGGAGAACGAGAGCAAGAAGATTCACATGAAGACCGCCGCCATCTGTTTCCTCGCGAGCATACCGACGGTCATCGTATTCTTGCTGGTCGCCCAGTTAGGGTTCGGATGGAAAGGCAAGGCTGCCGAATGGACTGCCGCGGGCCTGTTCCTCGCCATTGTCCTGACGGGCATCATCGTTACCTTCGTGAGGAACATCAGGGAGACGGGAGCATGGCGCGGCACGCTCATCACGCTTTTCGTGCTAGTCTACATCATAGGTTGCATGGTTGCCATAGGCGGACTTGTTGTCGCCATTCTCCAAGTGCTCATACCGCTGCTGTGCGGACTGATAGGTATCATTGTCATTGGCGCACTCTTGCTTGGCGGCGGGCGTGGCGAAACGCTCTACAGAGACCGATATGGAAATCTCTACCGACGTGTATAATGGATGCACACCGGGGTGGCATCCATCCTCAAATAAGAACCCTCCCAAAACAAAATTTTATGGAAACAACAATTGAACAAATCCGTTCGGAATACCACAAGGCGCTGAGCGAGGCCGAGGCTTCGCCTCTTCGTTCAAGCGCCGCAGACCTTGAACTCTACCGAGGCGTGTGTGCCGGTTGTGCACTCATTGCCGAGAACAATCTCAGGGCGCAACGCCACTATTGGGAGAACAGCAGCCTGGCCCGTACGCTGCTGCACTACGGCTCATGGCTAGAGCAGTTCGACCACATGCTCGACTTCATCAGTGAGGCTACGAGCCGTATGGCCGACAGCCTGTTCGACCATCCCCGTCTGAAGCTACAATTGCTTGAATTGCAGTTGACCATCCTTCATCGCATTGAGGCACGGGCGGACCATGACCTCTCGCAGACAGAGTACGTGATGAACCAGATTGACCTCTACCAGAGCAACATCGATTATGCCGACAAAGGCGAACTGGATCAGATTCGAAGTGAAGGACATCTGAAAAGCGACCCGGTGGAATGGACGCGCGAATACGAGTCCGTCATCGATGATGTGGAACGCGAATTGGACCTCATTCTGTATGCCCATCCGCGCGGCATGGGATTCTGCCACGCTGTGTGGTACTACAAATGCCAAGTGCTCGAAATGTACGGCATAAAGTGGCGCTCGCAGCATGTGATGAACCCTCATGTAATGTTTGACTAAATGATACAATAGGAAAGATGGACACGATACAACAACTAATCCTTGATTACAAGGTAAGAGAAGCGTTTTGGGCGGTTGCAGAAAACGTGGAGCACGACAAGGTGCACCAGCGGTATTTCGTCCAGTTGCTCCGCCAGCGCAACAACGTGGTGCAACTGATGCAAGACGCACAAAAGATTCATCAATTGGCCAATAGTGGCAATCCCTATATGGAGTATACTGTGGCACGTCTTCACGACTGTCTGCCTATGGGGAAGGACGACAACAGGATGAAGTTGCAGGGCTACACCGCGGCTTTTCTCTCGGCCGGCATTGCCGACGCACGGGCATTCATGGCTCTCACCTACCGCGACGGCGACTTTGGCGAGGCCGACGTGGACCTCTATCGCAAACTCATAAAGAAGGCGGCAGAAATGGGTAGCGAGAAGGCCATTCAGCAAGAACTTCGCGATGCCATCCACGGACAGTTCGGCAAGGAGCGGGCACCCGAACAGGCGCTTGCCACGTTGGAGAACATTGTCAGTACGACCCTACGCAGACATGAAGAGCCCGACCCCGAATATTACAGTCTGATGGGCGAAGCGAACATACAGCTCGAACGTGTGAGCGATGCCCTCTACAACTACGAGACCGCCGCACGCAAAGGCTGCAGTTCGGCATTCTTCTGGCAAGCGATCTACAGTTGCTGCGACGACTATGGATATGTGGAAGACCGCGAGGCATTCATGAAAATCATGGAAAAGGCGCAAGAGGTCTCTACACCACAGGCATACCTTGAATATCCCATGCTCATGGACGAGGAGCTCTACGACGAACAGTCGGTAGAAGACAAGGCGACAATACGCAAGTGCCTTTCCAACGACCTGGAATATGCCGCCATCATGGGAGAACCGCTCGCCGCAATGTATTTGGCAGACTATTACGAGAAAGGCCTCTACGGTTTTGCGCAGAACAACGCTGAAGCCTGGAAATGGTACACGAAAGGCGCGCTGATGCACGAGGCGTCGTGTATGAAGAACATGGCGCGCATGATTCTAAATGACCACACGGCCCCCGACGGTTACGACGAAGCTTTTGCCTACGAGTGTGCCTACAAGGCGCTGATGCTGCGAGGCGACACGCTCCAGACGGTCATTGAAGGCTACAGGAAGGGCATGGTAGCCAACCATGCCGCTGCCATCGAGGAGATTTATCTGCCCCGTTTCGACCGCGAAATGAAGGAAACGCTCGAACAGATGAAAGAGATTGTGGACGAGCCGGACGATGACGGACGCTACGATGCTTATGCGTAGCGGGGTGTCGCCCTCAAAAAACAAGATGAAGATATGGCAATAAAAATCATCACCCGCACCACGACTGAAACGCTCACTGGCAAGAGCCACTGGTGGGGAGCGCCCGACCTGCCTCCCGACACGCCCTATCCGTACGTCATGATAGGAGACGGCGAAGACCGCTACGCTGAGCCGCTAACATTCATTTGTCAGATACGTTGCGAGGACATCGCACCGTTCGACGAGGAAGGCCTCCTCCCCCACTCCGGCATGCTCTACTTTTTCGGCCCGTTGGACTATTTTCTCGGTGAGACGGACAGTCCGCTCGACGCTCACACGCCGCCGCAGGTGATCTACTCGCACCAAACGGACGACCTCGCTCCGTACGATCTTCATTGGGAGGATAGCGGCGAGAGCGTGTTCCGAGAGGCGGAAAGTATAGTGTTTTCACAAGCCGAACGGGCTGTCGACGACGGGCTGCTCATGCTCGGGACGCCCTATCAGGAGGAAATAAGACAAATGCATGAGGACGACATATGCCTGCTGCAGATTGACGAAGACGACCGCTGGGGACTGCGGTTCTACGACTGTGGTATGTACAGCATTTTCGTCCGTCGCGACGATTTGCTGAAAGGAGGCTGGGACAAGGCCACGGGTGAGTTGTTCTACTATTGAGGGGCATCACTGAGGCTTTTGCGTGCGTTAGCGCATGGGGGTCACGTCTATGACGTGACAAATGTGGCCTCACAAGGCGCAGCACACAAGACCGTCCGTGACGGCGTGTAGAGCGTGACGTTTTAAAAACGTCACCCCCATAGAAGGCGCCAACGCACAAAAGTTTGCTGTCCAAATACGTTTACAGCCCACGATTGTTGTCGTGGGCTGTAAAACGTTTATTGATTTATGATTATGCCGTGTAGAGCGCGAGGTTTTGAAAACCTCGCCTCCATAAGCGAAGCCACGCAAAAGCCTCCGTGAGGCCACATTACGCCTACGCTTTTTCTATGAGTGCAACGGCGTAGGCGGAGATGCCTTCTTGGCGCCCCGTGAAACCGAGGCGTTCGGTGGTGGTGGCTTTAATGCTCACTTCGGATGGCGTGACGTCCATGAGCGGAGCGAGCGTGCGCTTCATCTCCTCCACGTGCGGATTGAGTTTCGGACGCTCGGCACACACCGTGGCGTCCACGTTGCCCACGCGCCAGCCTTCCTGGCGGAGCAAATCGGTGGTGCGGCGAAGAAGCAACTTGCTGTCTATGCCTTCAAACTCTGCTCCAGTGTCGGGGAAGTGATAGCCAATGTCGCGCAGGTTGGCAGCGCCGAGCAAGGCGTCGCAGATGGCATGGATAAGCACGTCGGCATCGCTGTGGCCGAGCAGTCCCAAGGTGTGGTCTATGCGGATGCCGCCGAGCCAAAGTTCGCGGCCCTCCACAAGGCGGTGGACGTCGTAGCCCATTCCTACTCTTATGTTCATAGCTCTCGGGGTGTTAGCGACGGCGACCCAGCAAGTCGCGTATGCCGTCGAAGTCGAAAGCAAGCGACACGCGGAGCGTCTGGTCAAGCGGGTTGGACGGTTGGGTGGCAATGACGTAGCCCGCATCAATGCTCAGCACGTTCATGCGGAAACCCGCACCCACGGTGGCATACTTGCGGTTGCCTTGCATGGAACTCTCGTGGTGGTAACCGGCGCGGAGCGAGAACTTGTCGTTGTAGGTGTATTCCGCACCTACGCTCCACTGTATTTCCTCAAGTTCGCCCTTGAAGCCGCGTTCTGAGTCGCCGAAACTTTTGAACATTCCGGAGATGGACGACATGTCGTAGTAGTCCTTGCGGATGCGTTCTTCGTAGTCCTCGTTCGTCTCGTCGTCCTTCTGCAGGGGCTTGGACGGCACGAGGAGTTTGTTGGCGTCGGCCGAGAAGGAGATGCGGTTGTATTCGTTGAGCGGAATCATGTAGTTCAAACCCAAACGCAGATTGGTGGGGATGAAGTAGGAGTAGTCGTCGCCGTAGCTGATTTTGCTACCGATGTTGCTGATGTTCAAACCCCATGCGAGCTGACACTCGCGCTGACCCATCATCACGTAGGTGTTGTAGTAGAGGGCTATGTCGGCGGCAAAGGCGGAACCTGGAGTGAGGTTGTCGTCGTAGTGGCCCGTGAGGTCGGAGTACATGTAGCGCAGTGCTACGGCTGCAGAGAACTTCTCGCTGAGCATGCGGGAGTAGGCTACATCGACGCCGAGTTCGTAGGGCTTGACCGTCATGTTGGTGGCCTGCACCTCACCGAGCGTGAAGTAGCGCATGGAGGCGCTCAACGCCTGGTAGTCGCCAAGGCGTATGTAACCCACGGCGTCGAGGAGGGCGATGCCGGTGGTGAGCTTGCGGAGCCACGGGGTGTAGTTGATGGCAAATCCCGCACGCGATATGGTGAACGGATACTTTGCCGGGTTCCAGTACTGCGAATGCACGTCGGGGTCGGTGGCGGCACCGATGTCGCCCATACCGCCAGCGCGGGCATCGGGAGCGATGCTCTGCGAGGTGACGGCCGTCATGACGGGGTTGAACTGGTCGCGCACATCGTCGTCGGCCGAAAGGGGCAGAGCGAAAAGTGTGGCGGCAAAGAGGGATAGTAATGGCTTGTTCATGTTAGGGTGGTTCTATAAATTAGCTTTGTCAGATTTCGGTGCTATTTTTCGTCCCTTTTGTTTGTGAACGAAGGAGCATAGCGGGCTATGCGACTGAGCGAACAAGCAAAAGGGGCGAAAAAGAGCACGAAAGATGACAAAACGCCACGTGAGCGAATTTGTACATTATGAGGTGGTAATTTATAGAACCACCCTTATAATAACGTGCGAAGCAGGTGCAATATTGTGTCGCGGTGGTGCAATTTGCTTCTTTTTGCGCACAAAGTTAAGCAAAAGTTGGCGTTCGGCTTCGCCATGCGTGCTCTTGTCGGCTTTTAAGGCTAACTTTGGCGTCCTCAACACTTCACTTTATGATTTCACGCAGCAGTATAGAAACCGCCTATTGCTTTTTCCATCAGAAAGAGCGCGTCTACGCCCATTCCACGATGGACTGGCAAAAGGACGACATAGAATATGCCATCGGCCAGTATGCCGATGGCATTAATCCTGAACTTTTTGCCCTTCTTTCCGATGGGCGTCCCGACTTTTTGCGCAACCACCAGACCTTCCATGCCGACATCCTGCATGCGCTGGAGGTGCTTGAGAAAATGATGGGATGACGAGGCGAAAAGCTACTTCTTCATCCTGTTGAACACGTTTGCCAGGATGGCTCCCGACATGTTGTGCCACACGCTGAAGACGGCGCCCGGAACGGTGGCAAGCGGATACTGGGCAAAGTGGACCGTGGCAAGCGACGTGGCGAGGCCGCTGTTCTGCATGCCCACTTCGATGGCCACGGTGCGACACTTTGTGGTGTTCATCTTCATCAACTTTCCGGCGCCGTAGCCAAGGAGATAACCCACAAGGTTGTGAAGCACCACGATGAGAAGAATGAGCAGACCGCTCTTCAGTATGCGTTCGGCATTGACGCTTACCACTGCGCCTTCTATGCACATAATGGCAAGGGTGGAGACGAGGGGAAGCACCGAAGTGGCACGTTCGGCAGCACGCGCAAAATAATGGTTTACAATAAAGCCCAACACGATGGGCACGATGACCACCTGAACGATGGAAAAGAACATCGAAAGCACGTTTACGTCCACCGTTTCGCCTGCATACACATAGGTCAGCAAGGGAGTCATCAGCGGGGCGAGCACCGTCGACATGGCGGTGATGCCTACGGAGAGCGCTACGTCGCCTTTTGCCAAATAGGTAATGACGTTCGACGACGTGCCGCCGGGACAGGTGCCCACGAGAATCACACCGATGGCAAGTTCGGCCGAGAGTCCGAAGACTTTAGTCAGGAGATAAGCGACGATGGGCATGATGGCAAACTGTGCCACGGTGCCTATTGCCACGTCCTTCGGATGACTGAACACCACGCGGAAGTCGGAGGGCTTCAGCGTCAGTCCCATGCCGAACATCACGATGCCCAGGAGTGGATTGATGTAACTCGTTTTTAGCACACTACTCATTGCTGTGGGCCACACGAGCGCCACAACGGCTACGGCAATGATGAGTATTGCCATGTATTTGCTTACAAAGCGCGAAAGGGATTGGAGAAAATTCATTGTGCGTTTAAATCGGAAAATCATCAGGGTTTGGCGCTGCGCAGAAGCACATTCTCGCGCAGACTCTCGCCGTAGAAGAACAGTTCCTGCAAGTGGAGGTTGCCCACGGGGAAGAAACTCTGCAGGGCGGAGAGGAAATAGCGCGATGGGTCAATATTGTCCACGCGCAGCACGTGGTTCTCCGCGTCTACGCTCACCGTCACGTCGGCATTGGGTTGGCTTGCCACCACGGCTGTGCCGTAGGGGAAGCGGGCATCGTCGGTTTTCGGCGTTTCGCCAGCCTTGAGAAGCACGGCGAGAGTGGACGACGTGGTCCACGAAACGGGATTGATGCACGCAATGTTGTCACGGCAGAGCAAGGGACAGATGGCTTCGGGGCGCGTCACACTGTTGAACGCTACGGTCACTCCCGTTTCCGTCGCATTGTGTGCCAAACGGATGTGGGAGGTTTGGTGGCCGGTCTGCGTCACGGTGTCCGAAGCCGTCACGCCGAAGCCCACGACGTAGGCGGCAATGAGGCGGCTATACGTGTTGTCGTCCATGTGCTTGAGCAGGGCCTTTACCATTTGTCCGCCTTGCGAGTAGCCGGCAAGGACGAAGCGGCGTCCACCGTTGTAGTGGGCGAGGTAGTAGTCGAAGGCATCAAGCACGTCGCGCGTAGCCACGTCATAGGCCGCCGTAGCGTGTTCACCTTCGAGGGCGTCAAAAACCACCTGTCGATAGTAAGGGAGGAAGAGGTTGGCGCGAGTGGCAAAGATGGTGTCGGCGAGTTCCGCCGAGAGGCGCCACGCTTCGCGATGGGCGGCTTGTGAGGGATCGGCATTGTAGTGAACGGTGCCGTCGGTGGCGGTCCATGCCGAGAGGCAGGTGGGAAGGAGGTAAAACACGTCCACTTGGTTGGCATCGACCGTTGCCAAGCGTTTCTCGCCTTCGTACCACAGCGTACTGTCGGCCCAGTTAAGGTGTTCTGCGGTGGCAGTAGCGGTGCTGTCGTCCGATTTGGGCACACTGTTGTCCAGCGTGTGACTGCAGCTGACGAAAGCCACTGCAGCATAGAGCAAAAACAAATAGAATCGTTTCATTGTAACTCCTTTGAATAAACTGCAAATAACATAATGGCAAAGAAGGACCAACGGATTTTGGCGAATACATGCTTCGACTAAAATCCGTCTCTTCTTCCTCTGCATTGGATGCGAAATTGGGTGATTTTTCTGAGACTGCCAACCTTTTGTCCCTTAAAATATTCAAGGAAGACGCAACGCTAATACTTGGTGTAAAAAATAGAAGGCATGGTGTAAAAATTCCAAGGCTGCAAATTCAAATTATCTACGAGCTCAACGTGTTGAGCTCGTAGAAAGTTCTTTGGCCTCACGGAGGCTTTTGCGTGCTGCGCTTGAGATGCGCATGGGGGCGACGTTTTCAAAACGTCGCGCTCTACACGGCCGTCACGGACGGTCT
>CAVKJJ010000064.1:0-13593 GCA_963656685.1 bacterium
CGTTTCGGTTGTTGGGTAGCACTACCACCACCTCGCCGGTCTTCGTGTCATACCATCCCTTGCTCCTACGTCTGCGCTCTTGTATCGTTGGATTGTCGTGTTTGATAGCGTTCGTATCCTCAACGATAGTCATTGGCGTATGTAGTGCAGTAGACAAACGATTAGCCTCGGTGCGCTTAGCCTCGGGCGAGTTCGCCATGCCGCGTCTCGCCTTCTCGTTCATCTCCGCTATCATACGGTCCGTCACATACTCGGCCTTACCATACTCGGCTTCATCGCTCACAGTACCACTGGCCTCCTCGCTGATCTCCACACCACGTTTCTCCAACTCATCACGTAGCTGCGGCCACACCACATTATAAGGTATAGCAATATCCTTACCCTCTAATTGGTCGGCTATCATCCGTGCCACCTCAGCATTGGGGATAATCTCCATCGGCTTGTCATAACGTGATAGGATCACCTTACGAGGATTGCCCAGCTCGGCAAGCTGACCACTCACGCTACCACTATGCCATGACATCTCACCCACGGCATCCTTGGCATATTGTGCCTTGTAACCGCTGGTCAACTCACTCTTAGGCACAAGCGTACGCACCACCACAAGGTTCGGTCTCACATACGCAGATGTAAACTGGTCGTTCAGCGCCGTACGGGACGTGTGCCAATACGGATTGTATGCGGCTTTGAGAGAGCCCTTACCCTGACCCTTGTTCAGCAAAAACTGCGGCTTGCCGTTCTCGTCAAACGTAATCAGTTCGGGGTGCTCCTCTGCTTGTTCCACAAGGCCCAGTTTGATTGGGTCCACAAGGTCACCCTCACGCACCGCCGCCATCGGTGGGTATAGCTCACCATCAATCACCTGCATCACCCTATATGCTTCTTCCCATTCACCATTCTCCAAATCGTTCAGCAACACAGGATCATCCACTATGCGATAAGAGGCGCTATCACCGTCACCGTCTTCCTCGTCTTCATCGTCGTCGATATACACGTCGGAAGCGGCATCCACGGTCTTATCCATCTCGGCATACTTCTTCTCCTTCTCTGCGAGTTCTTTCTTCATGGCTTCGGAGTATTCCTCGAGCTGCCTCTTGGCTTCTTCGAGTTCCTTGCCAAACTCAAATGGTTTGCCTTCGCGCTGTTTCAACTGCGCCAACTCTGAACGGTCGTGTTCTGCTGAGCGCAAAGCATATTCCGCTTGCTCGGAAAAATCCTTACCGGTAATCACGTTCTCGGTGATGTCCTCGATAGCATTACGGAGCAAAGACTGCTTCACGGGCACATCCTTCAATCCCAGTTCAGGACACGAATAGGTCATCTTTCGGTGCACCTCGGAGAAGAGACCGTTATTGCCACTCGCTACGTCACGGGACAACTCGGTATTCACCACAAAGTCATAGCCACCCAACGATAACGTGAGTTTATGTCTGTGCTTGTCGTCAACAGGATTCTCCTTCATCGCCTTCGTGTCGTCGATGATCTTCTTGTTGTAGTCCTTAACAAACTCGGCCATGTCTTCCACCGAACCAAACTTATTCTTACCAACGGTGATTTCCTTAAACGTTCCGTCGGGGAAGGCCTTCTGCACGGCTTGCAGATTCTTCTTCGCTGCCTCGGCACGTTCTTCGGCGGCCTTGATCTGTCCTTCCACCTTTGGCTTGGCGTTGTGGATATACGTCTGGTCGGCTTCCCATTGCTTCTTACGGCTCTCATACTTGCGCACCTTCTTCTCGGCGTTGTTCTTCAACAGAGCATACTCGCTACCGGAGAGCTGCGCTATGGTATCACCAAACACGTCCTCTTCCTCTTCCAGCACACGGTTGTTCATGCTGTCATTCATCAGCTTCTCACCTTCCATGATGCTGTCAGCAATGGCGCCCTTGGTCTTCAAACGCTGGTAGGCCGTCACGTCGAGACTATCCTCCACACCGAACCGGAGCACACGTACAGGCTTTCCCCATACCTTGTGCAAGTTACCTTGGCGCAGGATACGTCCGTTACGCTGGGTGTAGTCCATTGGTCGGTTAGGAGCGTCTACATGGATAAGGGTGTGCAGACGTTCCTGAATGTTCACACCGGTGCCCAATGTAGAGGTGCTTCCCATGATTACACGCACCTCGCCGTGGTTGACTTTATCGAAGATGTCGAGTTTCTTATTGATGGTCATGCCCGATTTCATCACCACGATTTCCTTCTCGGGCACACCTTCTGCCACCAGTTTCTTCTTGATGTCCTCGTATAGGTTGAAACCACTCAGTTTGTTTTGGTAGTGGTCGGCAAAGATTGCCACCGTTCCCTTATAGTCGTCGGTGTCCCTCAGTGAGCGTAAGGTCTGACGCACCACCTCGTTGGTCTTACTTTTGGGGTCGTCCTCGGCATCACCCATCACAAGACGGGCATCTACGGCGGCACGTTGCGCTACGCCGTACATCGTGATAGGTATATGGCTGTTCTCCTTCTTCTCCTTACCACTCATCTGTTCAAACTCGTCCAACTGCTCACGCACATATTTCATCACGCTTCTTAGGGCACGGGTCTGTGGCAGGTAGATGTCTTGTGCCTTACCACCTTCCATAGCTGGTATCTTGTTCACCAACTCTTTTTGGTCTTTCGTGAGCACGGTGTCTGCCACTCCTGACCATATACGAACCAACTCGGGGAGGTTCACATAACCGGCAAAGCGGTTGTTCTCTTGGTACTTGCCGCTTGTCGTAAACTCCATCATCTGTTGGATATTACCGAAGTTACGCACAAAGTCGTCAAAGTAGAAGATACCATACTCCTTCATCCTATCCTCAGGCATCAGATAGCGCATGAAGGTCCATATCTCTGCGGCGGTGTTACTGATTGGTGTACCGGTAGCAAACACCACGTTACGGCCTTTGCTCTTCTGCAAAACGGCTTGGGTCTTCAGGTACACGCCTTGCGACTTCTTACTGTACGTTGGGTCCACACCTCTCACGCCTCTCTGCATGGCGGTAGCAAAACCAAGGTGCTTGTATTCGTGTGCCTCGTCCACAAGCAATGCGTCTACACCCATCTGGTCAAAGTTCTCCACGTCGTCCACCTTACGGTCGAGCATCTCCTGGGCTTTCACGGTTGCGTTCTGTTTAGCTACGGCGCGTTTCTTCTCGTCCTTAGCTGAAAGGTTCGATGCACCCTCGCTTGACAAAGCGCTCTTCTCTGCCACCAGGTTCTTGATTTCGTTCTTGGCTCGGTTAATCATTGGGTCCTTGCCACTTGGGTCGGCCGCCTGCATCTGCTCCAGCACCTTCATCTTCTCCTCAATCTTGCTTTGGATAAACGCCATCTGACGCTCTTTGCTATCGGGGATGTGTTCAAAGGTGCTTTGAGGTACTACGATCATATCCCAATCGTTATACTTGATCTTCGTGTAGAAGCTCTTTCTACCTTGCTCGCCATGCTCCGAATCCTCAAGTGACAAGATCTTGACATTTGGATAGAGTTCCTTCGCTGACGCTACAAACTGACCTACCGTGGCGTTCTGAACCACAATCATTGGTTTATGGGCCGTTCCTAAGCGGCGCATCTCCATCGCAATAGAGATAAGGGTAAACGTCTTGCCCGTTCCCACCTCATGGGCAAGCATCAACGGTTGCATCGTTCCGCGTACGATAGCCTTGCCTTGGTGGTCGCGCATCTTAAACTTATGTGTGGCACCTCCAAAGTATTCCGGCACAAACTCATCGGGTATCTTCATCGGAACATAGTTGTTGAAGCGCTCGTTATAGTCTGCCTCTACCCTCGCCGACATCTCAGGATCGCTTTGCATCTTCTGACGTGCCCAGTCTTTAAAGTCAAGACGTATCTCGTCTATCTTCGATGCACATTCGGCCGAGGCACTATGGTCCACTATCGTCTCCTGCTTTCCATTCCAATGGGTGATGGTCTTCGATACCGTGATGGTCTTGTTCTTGATGGCGGCTTCGATAAGCTCATGGCCGTATATTGTCTTATCCACCTTATCGCTTCTCACACCCATGGCACGGTTCTTCTCGTATTCGGTGGATGTCAATTTGTTCATTAGCCATGTGCCACCCACGTGTGCAAACTTCACGCCTACGCCTGTGCGCTCCTTCGTGTATTCATCGTAGAGTTTAGGGTCTATCCATGACGAACCCAGTGTGTAGTCTATCAGATGCGCTGGTATATCCATTGGCACCACCTCTTGCAATGCCTTGATGTTTCCGTCATACTCGCCGTTCTCGTTGTTCGCCTCTGCTTGGTGTAGCTTCTCACGCACGTTTCCGCTAAGGTATTTGTATGACACCTCTACCTGACGAGTAACAGGGTCTTCGTATCCCAACTTGCTGTCGATAATCTCACGTTTCACCTCGGCCTCGCTCTTACCGGTCTGCTCTGCGATATATGGAATGTCGATACGGCCGTTCTTGAACATGCTCACCACTACGCCATCCTTGACGTTCTCGGGGTGTGGCTCGTTCTCTTTCTCCACCACACGGTGTACCATCACGTCGGCTTTGCCATACGTATTGGTCACGCCGCCCTTGCCGTCGCCCTGTTCTTGGTAGTTCTCCAGCGATAACACGTTGGGATAGTCCACATCTTTGCGCAGCCATGCCAGTTGATTGTTCTTGTGCAGATAACCATACTTAGATACAAAGGTGTCGTAAGCCTTGTTCAGTTTATCTATCAATGGTTTCAGTCCGGCATTGCCTTCGTTCTCCGTTTGATACTTCATCACCTCGGCCAATGCTTCCTTGATGGCGGTGTAGTCCTTGAAACACTCGGCCTTCGTATGTCCCTTGATCTTCTTACCTTGGAAGCGCTTGCGTAGCTCCTCCTCGGTAGCGCCACCTTTCGCCTTGTCTGTTCTCGATAGCTGTGACCTTATTGGCACGGCTTGACCATACTGCGCTATGCAGATGTTGCCGTCACCGTCTACCACCATGCTACCTTCCTTCACGTCCTTGCCGAGGTCTTCGTAGATTTTGGATGTCATGTCCTCGGGTGCCTCGCGCGTGCCTGGCTCCTCTGCTGATAGGGTCTCGACAAACTCCTGTAGCATCTTACCTTGGTCCTTACCTGCTACGGGGTAAAGGCCTTTGCTCATCGGTCTGAACGTGTCGCCTTCCTCAAAACCAAAACGCATCTCGCCGGCCATGTGGTCGGGGTGATCAATGAAGTACTTGTTGTAGTCCATTGAGAGTTGTCGCTTGTTCTTCTCACCCTGTACCTTGTACTCGGCTGAACGTTCACCGCTGATGTCGCTCACGTCGATGGCGTTGGGCGATGGCTTGCCGTTCACGCGCTTACGGATAACGATGATGTCTGACGTCACCGTCGTACCGCCGAAGGTCTTGTTGTTCATACGGAAAGCACCAATGAAGTCCGAATCACCTTCGTTGACCACCCAGTCACGTAGTGTCTGACTGTTATCCAGTGTGCCATTCGAAGAAATGAAGATACCCAAACCACCCTCACGTAGCTTGCGAACGTTCTTCGCTATACAGAAGTCGTGGATGTTATGGAATTTCTTTGAGAGGTCTCTGTCACCTGTCGTGTCGCTTACTCGCAGTCCAGTAACAAAGGGCACATTCGTGATGGCGAGGTCCACACTGCCGTTGGGTATCTTCGTCTGCTCAAAACCTTTGATGTCTACCTTCGCATCGGGGTAGAGCAACGAAAGGATACCACCTGACGTGCCGTCTATCTCAATGGCATGGATATTACTACGGCCACTCATATCCAATGGCATCTGCCCAAGGATGTTACCGATACCGGCTGAACCTTCAAGGATATTACCACCCTTGAAACCCAGTTGTCGTGCCACGTCCCAAAGGGTATCCACCACGTATGCCGGTGTATAGTAAGCACTGTTGGCACTCATCACCGCCTCGTCATATGCTTCCTTACCCAACAGGTCGTGTATCCGTTGGTTACGCTCACGTATCTTCCAGTCGTATGAGTTATTATTGAAGGCTGCACCCAAGCCGCCCCAACCACTAAACTGACGGAGTACACGCATCTGCTCGGGTGTGGCTGTCTCGCCGCTCTCGAGTAACTGCTTGGCCAGTTCTATGGCTTTTATGTTGGCGTCTATACGCGCATTAACCGACGTTGGCGCATGGTCCTCACCACGTTCCGAATGGTTGTTGCGGGCGTTCTTACCCTCACCTAATCCATGAAGTCCAGTGGGCAAAGGCCTATCATGCCCATCGCCCTGTCTTCCTCTGACGGTGTCAGGTCTTCCACCTTCTTGTTGAGCTCTTTCGCCAGCGTTTCCTTCGCTGCTTCGTAGTCCTTGTTGTTGTCCACTACCGTCGGCTTGCAATCCTTCGGTGCGTACTGCATCATGATTTCGTTCCAGTCCATTGTCTTCTACATTATCGAACAGGCTGCCGGCAAACAAATCGCCTACCTTCTGCTCGGGTTTAACTTTCTTCTTTGTTGCTTTCTTGGCTTCCTTCTTAGCTGGCGTAGGCACGTCGGTAGCCATAGCGTCCGCATCTTGTTGCTCATACTTACGTGCATTGCGTTCCACTTGGTCTACCTTTCTATCCTCTGCCTCTATATTACCAGTGGTCAAGTCTGATGGCGTGAGTCCATACTTCTCTACATAGTCCTTGAACGCTTGCTCCGTCATACCACTCTCGCCACCTATAATCTTACCGTCTTTAAATATGCCCAAGTTTATCTTTCCATCACCGTCAACTCTTGTGTGGTAGATAAGCCCTTCCATGCCTGGTGCTGGAGATACCTCCACCCAGTTCTGCTTATGGTACGTGCGCTTCAGGTCGCTATTAGCTTTCTCCGCAGGGGCTTTAGGTGCCTCCGCTTCGGTGGCTTTCATGCGGTCGTACACATATTCCAGCATCGCTTGGAACGCATCACGCATATTGGTGAAGTTACTTACCGCTTCCTCGTGACGTTTCAGGTCCTCGTCGTTCTTGATACCCGTTGCCGCACCTTTCTCCAGCGTTGTCAGTCTGCGCTTCGCCTCGGCTACCTTGTTCTTCAAAGCCTGAACATTCGGGAACATACCTTCGTGCTCTATTCCATAGACGAAATCATCATAAGCCTTCTGGTATTTGCCAAAGCCTTTATCAAGTTCCTCAGCACCGGCTTCCTTCGCTATACGTGCAGCCATGTCTACGTAGTCCTCGTTAGGAACCAATCTGCGACCAAAAGCCGCGTCAAGTATCTTTCCGGTCCATGACTTATCGGTAAGCAAGCGCTTATAAGCATCGATATACCCTTCTTTGCGTAGCGCAAGACGAACATCATTAAGGACCTCACCATCCAAAACGGCACGTGCACCATCACTATCAGGGTTGTCGTTCACCAGCTCCTTAAACAACGGATGCTCCGTTATACGATTGATGATAGCTACACCACCGATAGGTTTAGACTTCGGCTGTTGTTCAACACTCGGCGCAGCGGGCTTCTTGTCTATAACCTCGTCCGACAATTTCATCTTGCCACTCTTGAGATAGCCTTGCACGGTAGGCAATTCATAGCCCATGCTCATATAAGTAGACTTGTTGTCAAATGTGGCATAGTTGCCGTCTACGCCCGTGCACACCAGCTTAGTACCGTTATAGGTAAACGTCTTACCTACCCACGACTCCGGACTATTGACAATGTCCTCGGTACTTGGTTTTGTACGCAGATTGTCTAATGCCTCTTGGAGCGCATCACGTTCACCGATACACTTCAGCAGCGTAGACTGCAAATCTACATTCTTTGTGCCAGCAAACGCACCAATGTGCTCACCATTCTTTACGCGTTCGCCCAATTCGTGGATAAACTTTTCACGCTGCTCTATCTGTCCAGTGAGAACCTTCTCATCGAGGCGTTCCTTCACTTGCTCCAGTTTCGTAACCATGTCACCCTTCGCCTTCTTCACGGCCTCGTCCACGTCCTTTTTCGCTTCCGTAGGCTGCTCAACCTTCGGTGTCTCGGCTACGTTCTTGTGACGCAACTGGTCCGGATGGGCGTTCACCCAAAGCACAGGTGCCTGACCGGTGTCGATGCGGATGCCACCCATATCGTTTGGTTGCACCACAACACCATCCTCCCAGGTGCGGCCGCCGTTAGGTGAATATTCCACCTTGTCGCCAACCTTATACTCACCCTCTACCACGTCCTTACGTTGTGGCAGATACTTGTACGCCTCACGCTGGATACCAGCCAATAGGTCTTTATACTTAACGTCGGCGCTTACATGATTATTATGACCATAGCGGTCTTTCGTACCGTTCGGGCTCTCCACACGATAGTACATGCCCGTCACCTCGAGGTTATCACCACCAAAGTATCTGTCACCTTTCCGTGCCACTGGCTCTAAGTAGATATTCACATGTAGCTCCCTACCCTCTTCCAAAGGTAGGTTAATGTAGATCTCACCACCAACAGGAGCAATGCTCGCCACCGCAAGCGCTTTCTTCTTGCGCTTACCGTTCCTGTTCGGTGCACCAAGGGTTGCCTCTTCTCTGTCAAGACCAAGGTCGTCAATAAGGTTGCTCGCAAGGTCCGCAGCATCCTTCACGGCCTTCTTCTCTGCATTACGCATGTAGCCGGTAGCCTCGTTATAGTCCCTCTCTACATGGTTGGCCTCATAGTAGCCCAGCAACGCCAGTTGCTTGTTCACCTTGTCCAGCGCCTTGTCTATGCCCTTGGCGCCCTCGTTTACTGCTCGCTCAGTTCGCGCAGACGCGAATAGCCCTTCAGCTTCGCTTGCAGTAGTCTTTGCTTCGCTTGCAAGAGCAACTGTATCTGCTGCTCTCTGCTCATCGGTTTCTTTTCGTTGTTCATTACGTTGTGATTTTATTTTCTTTGTTGCTTCTTTAGCCTCACGCTCCACCGCTTGTTCTCTCACCACATGCTCGGCAGTAGCCAAAAGGTCCTTTGCTCCTTCCTTGTCGAAGTTCTTCACATCGAACGCGCGTACCTCTTCATAAGGTGTTAGCTCCTTCTCAAAGTCTTCCATCTCGGGCAAGTCACGTGCACCATTGTAGAACGATTTTAGATAAGGACGAACGTTCTCGCCCAATGCGTCAAGCATGTTCTTGGCATATTCCGAGAATTTCCTCGCACCATGTTTCAGCATGAGGAAACTCATCTCCACACCGATAGAGAATGCCTCGGGGTCGATACCCATGTTCAGTTGACCGCCCAGCTTCTGACGTAGGCGCTTGCGTAGCTCCTCAAAACGTTCCGCATCAGCATCGTCCACCCATTTGCTCTTGGCTTTCTTCTCCTCCTGCTTGGGTTCTTCCTTTGCCGATTCCTTTGCATCCGCTTGCGTTTGCTCCGTCTTAGGCTGCTCTTGGGCGTGCTCCTCTTCGGATAACTCGATCCTGTTCGCTGGCTTCGGCTCCTGCTTCGCCTTGGTTTTGGTCTTAGCTTCTTTGGCCGTTTCACCAACGCCCTTGTCGTTCACGGCTTCCATATCCTTTACAGATATAGGTTGAGCATCCTGAACGGCCTCCTCGCTTCCGAGTGCTTCCGCCAACTCCTTGGCCGCTTCCTCGCTACGCATCATGAAACCGCCCTGCTTCGTATCCCACCAGCCACGACTCTCCTTCGCCAGCTCTTTACCGGCGCTCTTCTGCTCCTTCGTCAGTTCATGGTCAAACTTCACAAGGTGCATCGCCGTCGTCTTGCCTTTCTTGTTCGTGTACGTCGTTGGCTCAATGGTGTAGCTCTTGCGTTCGCCTACCACATCTTTCTTCCCCGAAATCGCCTTTCCTTCCTCATTTACAGAAGTTTTTGCACCTTTCGCTTGCACGGTTGGGCGACTTTCCGTAATTTTGCCTTCGGAAGACTCGGTTATCCTGGGCTCTGAAGAAATAGCATCGCCACGAGATTCAAGGCTTATTGCGGGCGCAGCATTGTCTGCGTGACTGATGGAGGAAGCGCCGCCCTCCGACGATGCATCTTTTTGCCGTATGTCAGCAAGTTTGGCATACGGCTCTTTCTTTTGGTTGAATAGAGATTTGTGGAGAACTATTCTGCCGTTCTCTTCCACTTGGGTAAGTTCAGCAAAGTAACGACCTATCTTCTTAATGAAAACGACAGTCCGCTTGCCATCCGTAAAAGTTTCCTTTATATGATCAGGATTGTCAAGCACATACTGAATGTTGAGATACTTGCTTACGTCAACATCATCAATGTTTATTTGCGTTCCTTGACCACCATGATTGCGAAGAGCATGATCTATGAAATAACCCTTACCACAATATATTCTTGGGTCTTTCACATTTTCACTCAAAAACGATAGATACTTTGCAGGTATATAGGCAATGGGGGCAAGTTCATTTCCAAACTCTTCGAATATCTCATCCCTTGTCTTACCAACTGCGTGTTCAAGATTTTCTTCCGATAACCAATCCGTTATACGGTTTTCCATTTCAGCACGTTCCGAACTGGACACAACATATTTCTCGTCATGTCGTTCTTCTTTCTGCTCTTCTTGGGCTACTGCTGGTTGATATTCTGCATTGCGTTCATCGCTAACAGCGCCTTGTTCCACTGTTTCGTCTCGTCCGCTTTCGGCGTTTCGTTTGCGCTCTGCGATTGCTGCATCGACGCGCTCCTGTAATTCTCTTGGTGTTGCATTTTGGAAATAATTATTTATGTCGTTAAGTATCTGTTCCTTTGAGCGCACGTCACCGCTGAACATATCCAACTGTCCTGCAGCTGCGATTGTAGCCTCTGCATTGTAGCTTGCGATGAACTTGCGCAAATCGCTCGGCTTGCCGCTATTGAGCACGTCTGCAAGCAATAAGGTGACAACATCGGTAATCCGGCTGTCGCCCATCTCCTCGTCAAACAAACCCTGCTGGCGTCCGTATGGTGACACTGGCACTCCTTCTTTATAGATGTCCGGCTCCTCGGCTTTCGCTCTTGCCACGAGGTCAACGGCAGCACCCAATTCTCTGCCAAGGTCATAACCACTCTTGGCAAGTGTCCTGTTGTGCGCAATCTCGTTAAGGCCCATGATGATAGCCTGGCGTAGTGTCGGTGTGGCGATAATCTGACGCACTGCATCAGGTGAAGCCTGAAAGACCTTGCCTATAAGTGCGTTCTCGATAAGTTCACGTCCGACTGCCGACACGGTGTTGCCAGTGCGTAGCTCCGGCAACTGCATATCATTAATGACACCGGCACTGTGCAGCTCACCCAGTACGTCGTTCACAGCCTTCGCGTCTGCATAGAAATCTGACAGACGGTCATACCTGCCTATTGTAGAAGCAATGGAAGTGAAAGTCTTGTCCGGCACTGTCTTGCCCAACTTCACTGCCATCTCCGGCTTACTCTGCTTCTTCTGTGTCTCTGCATTGAAGCGTGCAAAGGTATTGGCATCATACGGCATGTCCTCGTCAGCCACGAACAGAACACGCGGATGCTCCATGCCTTCTATCTGCTCGGGAGTAAAACCGTACATCTTGCCAAACTCCTTCAAGTAGTCGACATAAGCTTTGTCGCTTCCCTGGCGTGCGGCTATCTCACCGCTCATGGTGCGGTTGTTGCCAGAAAGGACAACACCGTCCTTGCTCACCACAACAGGAGTCTGCAATGCGCGACTATCGTAGTTGTCAGCAATGTCCTGCACTATACGTTGTGCGTCCTTGTCACGGCGGTAGTCACGATCATTCACGCTCTCTCCGTTCTTGTCGATAGGAAAGCCTTCTGTAGGTTCGAAACCGTTGCTTGCATCATGGCTGGCAGATGCTGCACCAGCCTCTGTCAGTACGTAGTGACCACGCAGTGAGGAACCATCTGCAAGGGTGATGGCGTTCGCATTGCCTTCTACTTTCTTCGCCTTGTCCCACTTTTCCTTAATCTTTGGGTTCACTGCATGAATACCCACTTCCTTCTGCTCGGCGGCTTTCTCCGCAGCAATACGTTTATCTTCTTCCAGTTTTGCCACGGCTTCTGCGTGCACTCTTGCGTCATGCTCCTTGCGCTGTGCCTCTTGTTGCTCACGCACGGCACGTTGCTTCTCACGCATCGTTGCGGCAATGTCACCCCAAGCCTTCGCCTTCTCCGTTGCGGCGGCCACCTGTGCGTTATACTGCTCCATGGCGGCGTTATACTGCGCGTCGGCCATCTGTTGCGCCTTGATCATCGCCATAGGTGAACCCGATAGCTTCGGTGCCTTCCTCGTTGGTTGCTTCTTCCTTAGCGCTTCCAGCTCTTTGTTTGCTTGCGTCGCCTGTGCGTTCACGATAGCTTCGGTGTTCGCCTCACTGCCTCCAGTTAGCTCACCAAGGGCGGCAAGGGCCGTCTCACGGTCCGCCTTCTCAAACATTGGCTCGCCCGTCTTCTCATCCACGGGAATACGCTCCAGTGCGGTCGGCTCGCGATGCGCCTCGGCTTCCCTACGTGCGTTCTCTGCGTCCAGCATCTGCTTGTTGCGTTGTTGCATCTGCTCCACTTGCCCCTGGGGAAGAGAAAGGCCGTTGTCGGTCATAGCGTCATGATAGGCGTCTTGGGCATACTGACGCAGCCCGTCATCGCTTGGGTCGCGTTGCTCCTCGCTGACGGGTTGCTTGTCGTTCTCCATAGAGTTGTCTTGTACGCTCTGCTCGGTTGGCTGCACCTCATTCTGCTTTACAGGTTCTTCGGCACGACTCCTTTCCCATAAGGTGTTACCCTCAGCGTCACTGATGCTCTCCACCATACGTTCAAACTCCTCTGCAGGGATAACCTGCACACGCTTACCATTCAATGGTGTGTCCGTGCGTATCTCCACACCGTCCTCACTGATGCCTTGCACCTCACCGCTTATGGCGTTACCCGCTGCGTCAAGCATCGTGAAACCATCATTCACGCCATACTCGCCTACCGACTGCGGCTCTTCGCCCTCGGCACGCTCCACCACATGGCTCACCACCTTGCCTCGCAACGCATCCTCATGGTCGTGCTTCACCTGGCCATCCATATAGTATTCGATGATGCTTCCGTTCTCGTCGGGGACAAAGCCACCGTTCTCATAACGCACACGTCCCATCACCATAGCGGGCTTGTCTGTGCCGTCCTCATCATGGATGGTCACTTCCATATCGGGAGCAAACTCCTCAGGCGCTCCTTCCACCACACCGCTCTGCGCCGTTTCTGCTTGCGCTGGTGCGGTCGAGGCTTCCGTCGGTGCGTCCGTGGTTGCCTGTTGTCCTTCGCCTTGGCTCTGCTCATCCACAGCATGACGTTGCTTATAGTCGGCAAGCGCCTTCGCATCACTGATACGTTGTAGCTCCGATAGCTGAACGGTCGTTTGCTTACCCTCACCACCGACACCCAGGACACCGGCACACAAGCCCTCGGCACCGTACACAAGGAGGAGGAAGACGACATGAACGCCGACGACCGCGAGTTCATCATCAACATCCTCAACTACGACATGCAGCCCATCTTCGCCGCACTCGGATTCGACACCGCCGGCGGAGAGTTCATCTATGCCCGCAAAGACCGCCTCGACCCCACCACCAACCTCCAAATCGTGCAGGGCCTTCACTCCATCGGTCTGCCCATGGATGATGACTGGCCCTACGAGACATTCTCCATACAGAAGCCCGAAAACTACGACGAAATCAAGGCGCA
>CAVKJJ010000064.1:13638-15467 GCA_963656685.1 bacterium
ATAAGCCTACTGAGCCTAATATGCATAATGAGCCTAAAAACAACAACCCTAAAAGCACCAGTCACTCTTCACTCAAGTCGCGCCTAACCCGTTTTTTCTCCCTCGCCCCTACTACAGGGGCAACCACCGACTTCTGATTGACCGCCTCTACTACGGTCAGTCCTGCCCCTGCTGCCAGCCTCACGCCCCGAGGTTCTCGGCGCAGGTGGGCGTCCCCCTCTCCGTCATCGACGCTTTTCTTCACAAGGTGCATGGTGGCTTCGACACCATGTCATCCATCGAGCAGGGCATCTGGCGCGAGATCCTTTCACATATCAACGAGGCTACCGTCAGCGGCCTCCTCGAGGCCAAGGCCGTGCCCACCCACAACGAGGCGTTCCTCTCCGTCCTCCGCCACTCCAACGAGGTCTTCGCCGCCTTCAAGGTGCATGCCCTCCAACAAGAGGTGGCGGCTAAGCTCCTTACCCCCGACGGCCATTTAAAGTCCTTTGACCAGTTTCGCCGCGATGTAGAGGGCATCACCTCGCATCAGTGCGGGGCATGGCTACAGACCGAGTACGACACCGCCGTCATACGCGCACACAACGCAGCCGACTGGAAGGTCTACGAGGCCAACCGAGACATCATGCCCAACCTCCGATGGATGCCCACAACATCCGCCGAACCCGAAGCCGCTCACCGAGGCTATTGGGTCTCGCGGCTCAACCTCCCCGTTGATGATCCTTTCTGGCAGCATCACCACCCAGGCGACCACTGGAACTGCAAGTGTTCCCTCGAACAGAACAACGACCCCGTCGTCCGACCTTCCGACATCCCTGCCGACCCCCCGCAGCCCGGACTTGACAACAACCCGGGCAAGGACGGACATACCTTCTCCGACCGCCACCCATACTTCCCCAGCGGATGCTCCTCATGCCCCTTCAATAAGGGCGTCAAAAACAGTGCTAACGAGGGGCATGGAGCGAACTCCGATGCCCGAGTGCAGCCTGTTTTCGACAAAGTCAAAAACACCGTTCAAACACTGTTCAAAAACCCCAAAAAGCACTGCTACCAGTGCGACAGGATAAACGCGGCAATAAACAATATAAGCGAGATCAAAGCAAAAAGGGAGCAGGACTACAACGCACTAAAAGAAAACCACGCCTATCGCAATGTGCGTTTCAATAAAAGCAACAATGGAGTGGCTGCCACACACGTTCGGCACAATTTCGATGGTAAGAAAGGATGGTACGAACAGACCGTACAGGACATTGGCTTCAATGAGGGACACAAAGTCATCCTCGAAGAGGAAATACATACGGTTCAACGAAAAAAAAACACGGAAGGCTCATGGGATGATATGCCTTTCGAAATAGCAGCAGCCGAAACGGCCACAAAAACCAACATACGGAATGCACTGAAACATTGCGCATCAAAGCCAGGTGTCGAGGTCGCAGTAATATTTTTCCCGATAGAAGCATTCAGCACCAAGACTTTTGAAGAGGGATTTGCCATGTACAACGGCCTGCCCAATAACCAGCGTCGGGAGTTCAAAGCTATATACTGCCTGTCAAAAGAAAAGATAATATATCAAAAAAACCAGAACGTTTAACGCTCTGGTTGGAACAGGGGGCGTCCTCATTCTATCGAGAACAACACCCCCGCACCGCAAAGATACAAACAATAATTTAACAAACAAAACTTTATGAAACGTACATGAATGGCTTTCGCCAAAGGGAATGAAAAGGGGGTGCCCATCTGGCGGAATTTAGTTACCTTTGCCACAGTAACTAATACCAACCCTTATGGCGAAACAGAATCAACCCCAAGAGATTGCCTTCGAGGAAGTC
>CAVKJJ010000065.1:0-15197 GCA_963656685.1 bacterium
GGCGCTAGCCTAGATTCGTTTGATTCGGTTGATTGGCTTTCCCTACGGCCGCCGAACGTTGTTTCGTGTTCGTTTAAAAACACATTCGTGTTCGTTTATGCGGTACAAGACGTGTAGAGCGCGACGTTTTGGAAACGTCGCCCCCATAGAGGGCGCTAGCCTAGATTCGTTTGATTCGGTTGATTGGCTTTCCCTACGGCCGCCGAACGTTGTTTCGTGTTCGTTAAAATAGAGGGCGCTAGCCTAGATTCGTTTGATTCGTGTGATTCGTGTTCGTTAAAATAGAAGGCGCTAGCCCAGATTCGTTTGATTCGGTTGATTCGTGTTCGTTTGTTTCGTGTTCGTTTAAAAACACGATTCGGGTTGGTCTTTACTTCACGATGCCTTTCTCGAGATATTCGGCGAGGTTGGTGCGGACCTTCATGCCGGCGTCTTCGGCAGCGACTTTGGCCATGTCGTTCTCGACCATGATGCGGACGAGGTCTTCGAAGGAGGTGGTGTTGGGGTTCCAGTTGAGTTTTGCTTTTGCCTTGGTGGGATCGCCCCAGAGGTTGACGACGTCGGTGGGACGGTAGAAGTCTGGCGATACTTCAACGAGGGTCTTGCCGATGAGTTCTTCGGGACCGGAGGCGCAGATGCCTTTCTCGTTCTCGTCCTTGCCTTCCCACTTGAGTTCGATGCCGACGTAGTGGAAAGCTAACTGGGCGAACTCGCGCACGGAGTGTTGTTTGCCGGTGGCGATGACGAAATCCTCGGGCTTGTCGGCCTGGAGGATGAGCCACATACACTCTACGTAGTCCTTGGCGTAGCCCCAGTCGCGGAGGGAGTCGAGGTTGCCGAGGTAGAGTTTCTCTTGCTTGCCCTGCTTGATGCGGGCGGCGGCGAGGGTGATTTTGCGCGTTACGAAGGTCTCGCCGCGGCGCTCGCTCTCGTGGTTGAAGAGGATGCCGGAGCAGCAGAACATATTGTATGCTTCACGATACTCTTTTACGATCCAAAAGCCGTACTGCTTGGCTACGGCGTAGGGTGAGTAAGGGTGGAAGGGTGTGTTTTCGTTTTGGGGTACTTCCTCGACCTTGCCGTAGAGTTCGGAGGTGGAAGCCTGGTACATGCGGCAGGTCTGTGCCAAACCGCACTGGCGGATGGCTTCGAGGATGCGAAGCACGCCGGTGGCGTCGACGTCGGCGGTGAACTCGGGTGAGTCGAAGCTGACTTGCACGTGACTTTGAGCTGCTAGGTTGTAGACTTCGGTGGGTTTCACCTTGTTCATGACCTGGATGATGCTCATGGAGTCGCCGAGGTCGGCGTAGTGGAGGTGGAAGTTGGGTTTGCCCTCGAGGTGGGCTATGCGTTCGCGGTAGTCGACGGAGGAGCGGCGAATGGTGCCGTGCACGTCGTAACCTTTTTCAAGGAGGAGTTCTGCGAGGTAGGAGCCGTCCTGGCCGGTGATGCCCGTGATGAGGGCTACATTTTTTCTTTCCATATAATTTCAGTGTTTAGTTAATGGTCTGTGTGCTGATGTGTAGGTTTTGAACAGTAAATGTTCTTTTGAACACGAAGGTCTGTTTTTGAACACGAAGGTCTGTTTTTGAACACGAAGGTCTGTTTTTGAACACGAAGGTCTGTTTTTGAACACGAAGGTCTGTTTTTGAACACGAAGGTCTGTTTTTGAACACGAAGGTCTTTTTCGAACACGAATCACACGAATCGAACGAATCTTGGCTGGCGCTTTGATGGGAGAGAATCACGAATCGAACGAATCTACACGAATTGGCTCGCCTACGGCGATGGGAGAACGCGAATTCTATTTTTTTTCGAACACGAAAAATTCTTTTTTTCGAACACGAATCACACGAATCAAACGAATCTCTTTTGCCTAAACGGCAAGGGGAGATTATATAGAATTGTTATTTCGTGTAGAGCGCGACGTTTTGAAAACGTCGCCCCCATGGAGGGCGCTAGCACGCAAGAGCCTCCGTGAGGCCGTTTTGGAAACGTCACCCCCATGGAGGGCGCTAGCACGCAAGAGCCTCCGTGAGGCCGTTTTGAAAACGTCGCCCCCATGGAGGGCGCTAGCACGCAAGAGCCTCCGTGAGGCCGTTTTGGAAACGTCACCCCCATGGAGGGCGCTAGCACGCAAGAGCTAAAGCACGGGCTGAGGACTCTATTTGATTAAAGCCTCGAGCATTTCTTCTGGCGAATAAACGGGTAAGGCGGATTTGTCAAAATCTTTTTTGTTGCGGGTGACTATGCAGTTGCAGTCTTCATAGACAGCTGTCGCATTTTGCAAAGCGTCTTCATAATCAGGCCAATCCGTTTGGAGGGTTTCCAAAACCATAGGTGTTGTCATGTCTGCGAACGAGACTATTTTTGACAATCCTAAAAGGCTTTGCCTTAATTGGCTTGAATGGTATTTTCTTCCTATATAAAGTGAGTTTACAATTGAAAGTGAAGAGATAACTATTTCTATCTTTCCCATATAGCACAAAGCGAACAATGACTTTGCAGGAAGAAAGAAAGATTCTCTCTTACACAGATAATCAATCAAGATGTTGGTGTCAACAAAGACTTTCATACTCCATATTTTACAGAAGTCATGGTGCCTTTACCATTCTCTTCGACTGGAACTGCGGACGACAAATCACTTACCACGAAATTGTCCATGAAATTCATTGCATCTTGAAACTCCTCTTTATCAGAGACGGTTTCTTTTTTTCGCGAAAGGATCTTTGCCGCTAGAGTTGCCACGTATCGATTGACCAACTCTTCCAATGTTGAGTGGTTTTCCTTGGCAAAGAGTTCTCCAGCTTTATATATCGTTGGGTCATTTATTGTAACTTGATACATAGCTTGCTGTTTTTGAATTCAACAATCGTCTACGACAAAGGTAGGATTTTCTTTGCTTACTGGCAAAGTTTTCTTGTGAGGCTTCTAACTGTCATGCAAGAGTCTGCGTGAGGCTTGACCTTTGTGTGCATTTGCACTCATAGGAAGTGTACGGCACCCAAAGTGGGCTACTCCCCTACCCAATTGTCAACAACAATGCCTTCTATCCGGGAGAGATGCTTCGTGTTGTTTGTAACCATGACAAGTGAGTTGGCTACAGCTGTGCAACCAATGAGCAAATCAAAGTCTTGGATGCTTTGTCCCAACTGCCGCAAACGGTTACGTTCCTTAGCATAGAGGTATATAGCGTCGGAGAAAGGCAATACGTTCACTGCAGAGAGGAAACGGCTTAAGAGCACTCTATTCTCTTCGTATCTGCCGCTACACCTATTGCCATACTCCAATTCTGCAACCGTAACTTCTGAAACAAATACATTGCTAGGGTCGACGCTAGCCAAACGCTTGGCTATGCCTTTTTTATTCCGAAACAAATAGACCACAATGTCGGTATCAAGCAAAAATCCCGTCATAGTTGTATGTCTGGATTATCTGTTCTTGCTTCGTGAATATCCTTGAGGATCTGCGTTGTTGAACGCTTGTCTTCCCATTTTCCAGCTACCTCGTCGACCCAAGAAGCAGCGGATGGGGCGGACGTAGCTTTTTGGGCTGCGCCTACAATTTTCCATTTCATTCTCGCTGCGAGCTCCTTAAAGAAAGGGATGTCGGCTTGTGGAATGGAGTAGCTTGTTCCATTGGGTAAAACTGCTGTAGTCATAACGTTACACCTATTTATTTACCTATTAGCTTTCTGCAAAGTTATGGTTTTTACTACAAACTTCATGAGGAAGTCCGCATTTTGTGCTTTGCTATTGGATACTACCCTCATAACGCAGAAGCCTTCGCGAGGCCGTTAGTCGCGGCGGAAGATGTCGCGGGTGTAGACTTTGTCCTTGACGTCGTCGAGGGAGGTGTCGTAGCGGTTGGCTATGATGGCCTGACTCTGTGCCTTGAAGGCGGCGAGGTCGTTCACCACACGGCTGCCGAAGAAGGTGGTGCCGTCTTCGAGGGTGGGTTCGTAGATGACCACTTCGGCGCCCTTGGCCTTGATGCGCTTCATGATGCCCTGGATGGCGCTCTGACGGAAGTTGTCGGAGTTGGACTTCATGGTGAGGCGGTACACGCCGATGACACAGGTGTGTTCCTTGCGTACGTCGAAGCTGTTGGCTTCGGCATAGCTGTAGTAGCCGGCTTTTTGGAGCACGGCATCGGCAATGTAGTCCTTGCGGGTGCGGTTGCTCTCTACGATGGCCTCGATGAGGTTTTCGGGCACATCGGCGTAGTTTGCCAAGAGTTGTTTGGTATCCTTGGGGAGGCAGTAGCCACCGTAGCCGAAGGAGGGGTTATTATAATGTGTGCCGATACGGGGGTCGAGACCGACGCCTTCAATGATGGCGCGGGAGTCGAGACCTTTGACTTCGGCGTAGGTGTCGAGTTCGTTGAAGTAGCTGACGCGCAGGGCGAGGTAGGTGTTGGCAAAGAGTTTCACGGCCTCGGCTTCCTTCATGCCCATGAACAAACACGGAATACCTTTGGTATTTGAGTTAGACGAACACGAATCTTTTTCTGTTGAGGATTTTGCCATAGACTGGCTGCCGATAGCGCCTTCTACAAGGAGCTGAGCGAAGGTCTTGGCGGCTTGGATCATCTGGGGCACGTTGGTGACGGCTTCGATGGCTGCGTTTTCCTCGGCAAACTCGGGACGGTCAATGAGTTTGGGGTAACCGACGATGATGCGCGAGGGGTAGAGATTGTCGTAGAGGGCCTTGCTCTCTCGGAGGAACTCGGGGGAGAAGAGGAGGTTGAACTGCTTGACGCCTTTGCGGGCGTACTTGAGGTAGAGGCTGCGGGTGTAGCCCACGGGGATGGTGCTCTTGATGACCATCACGGCCTGGGGATTGACTTCAAGGACGAGGTCGATGACTTCTTCTACGTGGGAGGTGTCGAAGTAGTTTTTCACCGGGTCGTAGTTGGTGGGTGCGGCGATGACGACGAAGTCGGCATCGGCGTAGGCGGCGCGTCCGTCGAGGGTGGCGGTGAGATTGAGGGGTTTCTCTGCCAGGTATTTCTCGATGTAGTCGTCCTGAATGGGGGAAATCTTGTTGTTGAGTTTCTCCACTTTTTCGGGGATGACGTCAACGGCGCTGACGTGGTGGTGCTGGGCAAGGAGGGTGGCGATGCTCAGCCCTACGTAGCCTGTTCCGGCTACGGCTATTTTTATGTCTTTGAAGTCTTTCATGCGGAAAGGGGGATTTTGAGTCAATGTGCAGATGTGCAGATGTGCGAATGTGCAAATGTATATGGCTTAGAAGGGAACCACGAATGGAACGAATCTGCACGAATTGGCTCGCCTACGGCGAGGGGAACGCTAAGTTTTTTTCGAACACGAATCACACGAATCGAACGAATCTTGGCTGGCGCTTTGACGGGAGAGAACCACGAATGGAACGAATCTACACGAATTGGCTCGCCTACGGCGAGAGGAGAACGCGAATTCTATTTTTCGAACACGAATCACACTATTCTATTTTTTCGAACACGAATCAAACGAATCAAACGAATCTATTTTGTCTGAACGGCAAGGGGAGATTATAGAATTGTTATTTCGTGTAGAGCGCGACGTTTTGAAAACGTCGCCCCCATAGAGGGCGCTAGCCTAGATTCGTTTGATTCGTGTGATTCGTGTTCGTTTGTTTCGTGTTCGTTTAAGCAAGCCGTGTAGAGCGCGACGTTTTGGAAACGTCGCCCCATGGAGGGCGCAAGCACGCAAAGCATCCGTGAGGACACATTTGCTTATTTACATTTGCGCTATGCTTTCACGCTAAAGGCGCTCACATTTGCATATTTGCACATCTGCACATTTGCACATTCGCGAAGCGTCTATTCAATCGTTTCGAACTGTTCTTTATGGAGGCCGCGGATGGCGACGGCACAGCCGCCGAAGTCGAAGACGAGCTGGCGGTCGCGGGCTATGCGGACGACGTAACCCTCGTAGCCCTTGAAGAGGCCGGTGAGGACGCGCAGCTTGACGTGGTCGCGGGCAAATTTCTCAAAAGGTTCGCGGAGGAAGGTAACTTGTTTCGTGTCGTCGCGAAGTGCGGCCATGAAGGGACGCATCGTGCGGTCGGGGATGGAAGCCGGTATGCCACGGCTGCGGTCGTGAACGAGGTGATAGTTGGGATAGCGGTCTTTAAGAAACTGTTGGAGACTGCGCGTTGTACCCCGTAGGAAAACGAGTCCGCCGAGGGTGGCGCGCGTTTCCCTCTTTACCCCTCCGTTGCCGCTTTTCTGCTTGTAGACAACCGTTCGGTGCACGAAACACTCGTGAGCTTCGGCGGGACACTCCTCGTTGTAACGCGCCATCTCGTCTTCGAACGAGAAGACGCTGCGGTCGCGCACATAGAGATAACCCCAGGGCAGTTCTTCTTTTCCCGAGACCTGCTTTGTGCCGGTTTCGGTAATGCTGATGCCCTTTGGCTGGCCGGAGCCCGCGTCGGCTGTAGAAAGTGAATTAGAGCAATCCTGCGTCATGGACCCACGGTCTACTTTATGTGCTTTGCTGCAACTGCCGCATGGGGCGGACAGGGGAGCAACGATGGGGAGTTTTTAAGGTGCATACAATAAATGTACTCTGTTCGTCTGCATCACGCACGGGTGCATCAAAACGGAATGTTCAGCTTTCGCATTCTGCAAATATACCATTCTTATTCGGGGATAAGCTCTATTACGTTTCGCATATGTGCCTTACAGCGGTGAAGATGGCCATGACAATAGCTATTCTATTCTTTTTTCATCACTGTTTTAAATTTGTACAAAGAGGCAATATGGAAGTTCGTGTGTGCCCGGGGTTCGGGGCGTGAGGTGGTTATTACAGATGTCGATTGCCAAAGAAATATGTGCAAAGATAGGTAAAGTTTGGAAAACACGCAGTGCGTACGCATTTATTTTCTATTTGAAACAAAATGGGCGACGCGGTCACGCTGTTCGTGAAGACGCAAGTAGCAGAAATTCCAAGGCAGTAAATCGGAATTTGCACCTTACCCAACACGTTGAGGCCTCACGGAGGCTTTTGCGTGCTGCGCTTTGAGGGCGTTAGTGCAAATTCCTAGGCTGCAAAATCAAATTTTCTCATAACCCAACACGTTGGGCTCGTAGAAAGTTGTTCACAGATGTTCACACGCCAGGGGGCTATGCCCTACCCCACTCGTTAGACCAAGGCATGGTGTGGAAAATGCAAGGCATGGTGTAGAATTTCTAAGGCAGCAAATTCAAATTTCCTCCTATGCCAACGCGTTGGCATAGGAGGCCAAAATTTGCAAACGTTCACAATTCCTGCTCGCGATATTTCGGTACGCGTACCGACGCTTCGCGCGTGCGCGCGTACGCGCATTCACCGAAGTTTGTACATTCTACCTTCATCTGTCACCGGCCTCACGGAGGCTGCTGCGTGCTGGCGCCTCATATGCGTGTGTGCAGATGTGCAAATAAAGGGATTCATGCTTGGATAAAGGTGGTTTAGATAAGGGTGACAGCAAATTCTCACGAGGGTATAAATTTTCGTCACAGTCTAAAAAATATCGGTCATGCGCATATACCGAAAAAGGTGACAGAAAAGGTTTAATAAAGCAAAACTGTTGTGACTACGTCTTAATGCTGTCACCGACCTCGCGGAGGCTTTTTCGTGCTGGCGCTTGAATAAGCCGTGTAGAGCGCGACGTTTTGAAAACGTCGCCCCCATATGCCGCGCAGCACGCAGAAGCCTCCGCGAGGCCGCCAGCACGCAGAAGCCTCCGTGAGGCCGCAGCACGCAAAACCGTCCGTGACGGTGACGGGTGACAGCAGTTTGCACAAACTTCGGTGTATACGCGCGCGTGTAATGCATGCGCGCGCGAAACGTGCGATATATGGAGTCCCAATATTTTTTCTTCACCACGCTCTTCTCCCGTTCATGGCAATGATGTAACTTTGCGCACCATGAGTTCACCTTAAATCCGAACTTTAAACAACAACCAGCCCAGCCTCATTCCCTCTCATGCAACCGTTAGAAACCAAACCCCACTACGCCCTGCTCGACGGACTCCGCGGCGTTGCCGCCTTGATGGTCGTGTGGTACCACGTGTTCGAAGGCTTCCAGTTTGCCAGCCAAAGCGCCGTGATCGACTCCGTCAACCACGGCTACTTAGCCGTAGACTTCTTTTTCATCCTTTCCGGCTTTGTCATCGGCTATGCCTACGACGACCGCTGGGGCAAGTCGCTGACCTTGGGCGAATTCTTCCGCCGGCGCCTCATCCGCCTCCACCCGATGGTCGTGATGGGAGCGGCAATAGGCACTCTGTCGTTCCTCCTCACCGGTATGGAGCGATGGGACCACACCCATGCCACCCTCGAACTCACCCTCCTGGCCTTCGTGTGCGGAGCGCTCATGCTGCCCGCTGTGCCTGGCATGCCCCGCGAGGTACGCGGCAACGGCGAGATGTTCCCGCTCAACGGACCTTGCTGGTCGCTCTTCTTCGAGTATATCGGCAACATCGTCTATGCCCTACTCCTCCGTCGCCTCTCCACCCGTGCGCTCACCGTCGTGGCAGTCGCCCTCAGCGCCGGTCTTGCATGGTTTGCCGTAACCGACGCGTCGGGCTACGGCAGCATTGGCGTGGGATGGACGGCCGACACTGTCAACCTCTACGGCGGTGCACTGCGCATGCTATGTCCGCTGACGCTGGGTTTGCTCCTCTCGCGCGTGTTCAAACCCGTGAGAGTGCGCGGCGCTTTCTGGATTTGTGCCGTAGCGCTCATCTGCCTGTTCCATGTACCCTACATCGCCTCGGGCGAAAAGTTTAGCCTCAACGGCGTTTTCGAAACGGTGACCATCGTGGCCGTCTTCCCCGCCCTCGTTTGGCTTGCGGCATCGGGCAAGACGACCGACCGTTTGTCGTCCATCGTGTGCAAATTTCTCGGCGACATTTCCTTCCCGCTCTACATTGTGCACTACCCGCTGATGTACGTCTTCTACCTTTGGCTCATCAAAACGCGCCAATACACGCTGCACGAAACGTGGCCCGTGGCCCTGCTCACCGTTGCCGCCAGCATAGTGCTCGCCTGGTTATGCATGCGCTTCTACGATTTGCCAGTGAGAAAATGGCTCCGCAAAAAATGGGGCGCAGCGCAAGGGTAGCTAGACCCGAAAAGAATATGCAATTAAGTGATGATAAAAAAATAACTTGGTACATTTTCAAGCCAACGTTGGTAGGGTGTTAAAAAATTCTTGGCAAGAAAACAAAAACGCATAAAGCCTTTATCTGCTAAAAGACGATAACTTCACAACTGAACATTCATAAGGATGTTTTTTTCCTGGCCACACAAAGCAGCCCCATGCACTAACACACTCTCCGCAACATTTCGCAAATTTCGCATCTTCACTCTTTCACAAACGCGGATTTTACCTAAATTTGCAGCAAACACCCAAAACGCACCATACGGCACGGGATTTTCACCACAAATCCTCACGCATTGCAGCATAAAGAAACAAATTTTTGAATCACATACTATGGACAAAAACCTGAAACAATGGATGGGAGCAGCCGTTTGCTGCTTCATTCTCGGGGGGGGGCAAGGCATTGTCGCCCAAAAGGTCGTGTTTCCACAGCAGCAGCAAGCTGGCACAGCCGTGCTCTCCAGCACCGACGCTGAGTACACGCTAAAGAACGACCTCCTCACCGCAAAGTTCGTAAAAGACGGCTCCACCCTCGTCTTCGGCGGCTGCGCCGAAATGAATCTCAAAGCCGGATCGCCCCTCTTCAAAGTGGTTCTCGGCGACGGCACCTCCTTCACTTCCAACGAGATGACGCTCGAAAGCGTGGAGGAAGAGACCCTCGCGGGGAATGCCGATGCCGTGAAAGGCTCAGACCGCTTCAACGGCAAGGCCCTCAAAGCCGTGTTCAAGAAAGACAAACTCAACGTCACGTGGCACGCCGTGCTCCGCGACGGTTCCCACTACCTCCGCACCACACTCGAAATCACTGCCGATGCCGACCAGGCCATGCAGTCCATCACGCCGATGGTCTACACCGTAGACAGCCGTGAGGCACAGTCGGCTCCCGTTGTCGTAGGCAACACGCGTGGCGCTCTCCTCGCTAGCGACAAAATATTCGCCGGACTCGAAACGCCGATGGGCGTGAACTCCGTCGAAACGGCCGGCACCATGCTCGACGGCTTCACGCCCAAGAGCTGGACGCCAGAAAGCTTCAACTGGTCGCCGGGCGACGAAACGCCCCAGGGCGTGCTCGACGTGCAAGTGAAGAACGAACCCCTCACCGCCGCCGAAGTGGTCGGCGCACGCGGCTACGTCACCTTCCGCGAAGCTGGCGCAAACAAAATCACCTTCAACTACGAGAGCGGTAACCACCGCCTCGACATTGCCGGTGTGGACGCTGTCGACGCCGACGGCAACGTGGTAGCTTCCGACTACCACTACGGATTCACCGGCAGCGCAAAGAACAAAAACTCCTATACCCTCAACCTCGAAAAGGAAGGCACTTACCTGCTCCGCTACTTCTGCGAAACGCGCACCGAAACGCTCACCTCGTCCGGTAGCATCAAGTTCAGCAAGAAAATCAGCGTGCCCGTTGTCATCTACGACCTCGTCAGTGGCGAAACCTCCAAGGTAAGTTCGCCCGTGGTGAAGAGCGCCGCCAAGCCCCTCGCTACCACAAGCAGCGCCACCACCCTCGAGAGCGACACGGAAGTTACCGAAAAATGGACCGCAGCAAGCTGGGCCGTCGTTCCCTCCGACTCCATTCCCTATAAGGTAAAGGAACTCGACCTCGCCTACCCCAACGTCATGGCAAAGACCATGAACGTCCACTTCGACGAAGCCGGCGGTACGCTTAAGTCCACCTTCATCTACTCCAGCGGCAACAACCGCCTCAACATGGTAGGCGTGGACCTCCTCGACGCAAGCCAGAGCGTGGTGGCAGGCGAATACCACAGCGGCTACTCCGGTTACCAAAAAGAAAACAACGAATATGCCTTCAAGGTGCCCGCAGCTGGCGACTACACCCTCCGCTTCATGGTGGAGAACAGCACAGAGCCCAACACTTCGTCGGGCAACATCACGCTACTCTACGCCGTGGTCGACACACTGCACCTTGCCGCTCCCACCGAAATACCCATACAGGGCTACTGGCGCCGCAACACTACGCTCGCACAAGGCAAGACGTGGGAAGTAAGTTCCGTGGTCGGCCTCGTGGCTCCCGGCCAGCAGCGCCGTTCGTTCCTCGCCTACAGCGAGAGAGAGCGTGCCGTGCCTTGGCGCGCCATGCCCGTCTACATCTCGTGGTACGAACTCAACATTGACCGCAACAACGCCAAGGGCAACGGCGGTGTGTACGACGCTTCCGACCCCGACAACACAAAGGGCAACTATTCGGGCAACATGACGAGCGCACAGTGTGTGGACGTAGTGAAGCACTGGAAAGAGAAGTTCTACGACGTCTACAACAAAGCCCCCTATGCCTTCGTCTGGGACGACGGATGGGACGCCTACGGCACATGGACCTTCAACTCCAACTTCCCCAACGGCTTCACCGAAGAGAACTCCACGGCGAAGCAAATGGGCGCCGGCATTGGCGCATGGCTCGGTCCGGTGGGCGGATACGGCGGCAGCGGTACCTATCGCCGCAACTACTGGAGCAGCCGAGGCGGCATGCAGCTCAGCAACCAGACCTACCGCGACTACTTCGTGAAGTGCTGCACGGACATGATTGACAAGTACGACTTCCGCTTCTTCAAGTTCGACGGCATCAGTGCACAAGGTACTGCCTACGGACCCGACTCGGGCGACACGGGCATCGAAAACGCCGAAGCCATCATCGACATCGAGAAGGACGTGCGCAAGAAGCGCGAAGACATCTTCTACAACACCACCGTAGGAACGTGGGCCTCGCCCTTCTGGTTCCACTACACCGACGCCGTGTGGCGCCAGGATGCCGACTGCAGCAAGATTGGCAACACGGGCACCGACCGCGAACAGTGGATTACCTACCGCGACTACATGGTCTACAAGATCTTCACACAAGGTTCGCCGCTCTGCCCCATCAACACGCTCATGACCCACGGACTCATCCTCACCAACTTCGGCCAGGCTTACACCCCGCGCGACATGACGTACAGCGGTGTGGTTCGCGAAATGCGCTGCGCCTTCGGTTGCGGTTCCGGCATGGTGGAACTCTACACCGACTACAGCCTCATGGACGGCATAAAGAACTCCAAGAACCAGGCAGGCATGCTCTGGAAAGAACTTTCCGACTGCATGGACTGGCAGCAACGCAACGCCGACGTGCTCCCCGACATCCACTGGGTGGGCGGCAATCCGTGGGACGGCTCGAAGGTTAACGTCTACGGTTGGGCATCGTGGAACGGCAAGAAGGCCACCCTCACGCTCCGCAACCCCGACGTGAAGAAGCGCACACTCGTCACCACACTGCGCGAAGTGCTCGACATCCCGGCCTACATCAAGACCACCGTCACACTGAAGAGTTCGTTCGACGACCAAGTGATTGGCAAAACCACCGGCCTGCAGGGCATAGAGGTGGACACGCCCATCAACATCGACGACGAAATCACCTTCACCCTACCCGCTTCCAGCGTCTTCGTCTTTGAAGGCGTAGACAATGGTAACTTCGACTTTGTCACCGCCATCCGCCAGCCTCAGCAGACCACATCGACCACTGGCAACAACACGGTCTACGACCTCAGCGGTCGACGCCTCGCCGCTCCCCTCAAAGGAATGGTCAGCATCGTGGGCGGAAAGAAAGTGATTAAATGAAGCGCACGTAGTGTGCTGATGCATTGAAGCACACACATTATTATAAATAGCGAACGGAACGTTCCTCACGCACCAAGCGTCTGGGACGTTCCGTTTGTTTCGTTCCATGGGGGCACGTTTCCAAAACGTCGCGCTCTACACGCCAAATAAAAGGCGCTGCCATTGGCACATTGGCACTTTGGCACACGTTTATCCTCGCGCCACGCAAAACTGACAAACTGTCAGTCGCAAACAAAACAAAGAAAAAAACTTGTCACCTCAAAGTTTGGCACGCACCTTGCTTTTATGCGGGTGTCCACCGCTCAGGCGGAGGGCAACAAAACAAACAACAATTCGAATAACAACAAAAAAACAGAATACAACAATGGGAAAGATTATTGGTATCGACCTCGGAACAACTAACTCATGCGTTTCCGTATTTGAAGGAAACGAACCCACCGTCATCGCCAACAGCGAAGGCAAGCGCACCACACCTTCAGTAGTAGCATTCGTAGAAGGTGGCGAACGCAAGGTAGGCGACCCTGCAAAGCGTCAGGCCATCACCAACCCCCAGCGCACCATCTACTCCATCAAGCGCTTCATGGGTGAAAGTTACGACCAGGTTCAGAAAGAAATAGCCCGTATGCCTTACAAGGTGGTACGCGGCGACAACAACACCGCCCGCGTAGAAGTGGACGGACGCCAGTACACCCCGCAGGAAATCTCCGCCATGATTCTCCAGAAAATGAAGAAGACTGCCGAAGACTACCTCGGACAGGAAGTAACGGAAGCCGTCATCACCGTGCCCGCCTACTTCTCCGACTCACAGCGCCAGGCCACGAAAGAGGCCGGACAGATTGCAGGTCTCGAAGTGAAGCGTATCGTGAACGAACCTACTGCCGCAGCCCTCGCCTATGGTATTGACAAGGCCAACAAGGACATGAAGATTGCCGTGTTCGACCTCGGTGGCGGTACGTTCGATATCTCCATCCTCGAGTTCGGTGGCGGTGTGTTTGAAGTGCTCTCTACCAACGGTGACACCCACCTCGGCGGTGACGACTTCGACCACGTCATCATTGACTGGCTCGTTCAGGAATTCAAGAACGACGAAGGCGCAGACCTCACCACAGACCCCATGGCCATGCAGCGCCTCAAGGAAGCCGCAGAGAAAGCCAAGATAGAACTCTCCAGCTCTACCACGACAGAGATTAACCTCCCCTACATCATGCCCGTAGGCGGTGTGCCCAAGCACCTCGTAAAGACCCTCACCCGCGCAAAGTTCGAAGCTCTTGCACACAACCTCATCGAAGCTTGCAAGGCTCCGTGCGAAGCTGCTCTCAAGGGTGCCGGACTCAGCACAGCCGACATTGACGAAGTGATCCTCGTGGGCGGTTCAACCCGTATCCCCGCCGTTCAGGATCTCGTAGAGAAGTTCTTCGGCAAGACTCCTTCAAAGGGTGTGAACCCCGACGAAGTGGTAGCCGTAGGTGCAGCCATCCAGGGCGCCATCCTCAACAAGGAAAGCGGCGTGGGCGACATCGTGCTTCTCGACGTCACTCCTCTTTCACTCGGCATTGAGACCCTCGGCGGTGTGATGACGAAGCTCATCGACGCCAACTCCACCATTCCCTGCAAGAAGAGCCAGGTGTTCTCTACGGCTGAAGACAACCAGCCCGAAGTGACCATCCACGTGCTCCAGGGCGAACGTCAGTTTGCACGCGACAACAAGAGCATCGGCCGTTTCAACCTCGCCGGCATTGCCCCCGCCCGTCGCGGTGTGCCCCAGATTGAAGTAACCTTCGACATCGACGCCAACGGTATCCTCAAGGTTTCTGCCAAGGACAAGGCTACCGGCAAGGAACAGGCCATCCGCATCGAAGCTTCCAGCGGTCTCTCCGAAGACGAAATCAAGCGTATGAAGGCCGAAGCCGAAGCCAACGCCGAAGCCGACAAGAAGGAGCGCGAACGCGTTGACAAGATCAACGAGGCCGACTCCATGATTTTCCAGACGGAGAACCAGCTGAAGGAACTCGGCGACAAGCTCGCTGCCGACGACAAGAGCGCCATCGAAGCTGCCCTCGGCAAACTCAAGGATGCCCACAAGGCTCAGGACATTGCTGCCATCGACACCGCCAAGACGGAACTCAACAACGCTTGGCAGGCAGCCTCAGCCAAGATGTACCAGCAGACCGGTGCCCAGCCCGGTGCCGGTGCAGGTTTCCAGGGCGGCCAGCAGCCCGGTGGCGAAAGCGCCTCACAGTCTTCCAACAACGGCAAGGACGACATCCAAGACGCCGACTTTGAGGAGGTGAAATAATGCCACCAAGCAAATACATAACAAACAATAAGCAAATGCGTGCAGCTCAATGAGTTGCACGCATTTTGCGTTTATAGGGTTCATGGTTTCTATGCCTTTGCTATAGGTTTGTTTTCCGCTTATTTGCAGCACATT
>CAVKJJ010000066.1:0-15096 GCA_963656685.1 bacterium
CAAAGCCTTTTTTACGCTATCTTCTTCCGAAATTATCTAAATCCGAAACTTGAGTATATATAAATTTGAAGCGGAAACCATGTTGCGGGCTTCCCCGTATGCCTAGCAACTAGAGTTTCCGCGCCTCAACGCCCACGCCGGTCCTTCAAGGGTTTGCCCTTTCAAGGAGGTAGGGTGGGTAAAGAGGCACGACATAATAAAGGCGTTTACTTGACGCTCTGTTTGAGACGAGTCGAATCTAGCAAATTCATACAATCTAAGTCTTGGACTCAGCAACGGTAGATGCCCCGGGTATGATTATATCATGCCGTGACTTATGTGCAGCCCATATTGTATCCTCACGGATGCAGTATGTAAACACGCATTTTAAGTCCACGGTATCGATTCATCATATCGGCGTGGGCTCTGACGTTGTCTGTTCGACTTAGATAGGCAATTGCTAGAGCCTCAACTCGTGGAACGGACAACAGGTAGGTTCTCCACGCTTTTTTGTGCTCGTAGGTTACATGACAAAAATTACTGCATTAGGGGAACGTGCAGAACCTTAAATAGAAGTAACCTATGCGTTGTAGAATGTTCGGAAATTTGAGGCCATTGAAGGTTCTTGCGATTGTTTCTATAGTGGCCTGTTCTTTTCATTCATGTTCTTTATTTTCTGATAGCCAAGATACTCCAGGTGACACGAAGTATCTTGAGAAGTTCCATCGTGTAAATTTTGAGCAGTCTGACAAACAGCTTGCAGAAAACGAACTTAATCTGTATGTAGACTATTCCACTTGTTGCGCCATGGGACAGAACTCACCGTTCTTTCAGGATGTAGCGGCTTCTTTGGTAAATAGAACTACTGCCTATTATTCTATCAAGGGTGATTCCATTGCACAGGAAAATGGAGACGTATATACTCTTCTTCGTAATATCAATGAAGTAAACTATGCCAATTTGGCTGAGGCTGCCAAACGAATGGCGCAAGGTGACGAAGAAGCCGTTTTGCTTACGGATGGAGAATACTATACACAAACTATGGCCCAAGGGCATGACAATGATCCTTATCTGGCGGATGCTTTCAAAACCTGGATTTTGAAAGGTCACGATGTGTACATAATATCCGAACCATATGTAGAGCCGTATAATGGTCAAGGTTATAACAAAAAACGCTTTTATATACTCTTTACGGACGATCGTCTTCCCAACAACATTTACCAGCGAATAGTGAGTACGGTAGATTTGACCCAATATCCCGATGTGGATGAATTTCATATATCGGCGAGCCACCCAAAGCTAATGGGTAAAGATAATTGTTCAGAGCAGAACACTATTTTGGACAGCAAGTCGCAAGGATATGGCACTTTTGAAATAGAAGACTGGGAATGCGATTGGGAAACCATTGATCAGAATCTTGTTAATGGAGCAGTGGACGAAGACGGAAATCCTTTGCCCAATGGTGTTCCTATTATAAAGATGAAACTCGACCGGAATTCTTTCGGCTGTTATCGTATCAACGAATTGGGCATTAATGTGTATGACATAAACAAAGAATACAATGATTTCTATGCGCTCTTGGATAGTGGGGCGAAAGTAGCCCGTGAAAACTATCAACTTTCAGAAATTGAAAAATTCATGCAAATCGACAAGAGCGAATTTGACAAACACAGCATGATTAATATCAGCTTTGATCCAAATTGGTTTGATCCAAAAGCTCTTACTGGTAAACCATTCAATTATCTGAAAATAGACATTACGGTCAAAAAGGTTCAAGAAATATTTTCTGCTCACGAGGACAGATTCACTTTTGAATCTATTTGCCGCCCTGGCAGTAAGAACATGTCGGTAGCATCAAGTATTAAACAATGCTTGGCAGATGCCGAAGTAGTCAATAAGATGCAGGGACAAACCATATACACGATTTACGTAAAGAGTGATAAGAATTAACCAACTTAAGAATAGCAATATATGAGACCGATTCAAACATTAAGCCAGTTGAAGGAACTGCAAAGCGAAACATACGTCTATGCAGTTGTTGTAGCCATCTTGATTTTTGGCGTAGCCTTTCTGATTTCCAAAATGATACCTTACCAAGGCGGCAACGACCGTTCTTACATTAAACGCCGTATATGGTGGATTGTGTGCTGGGTCGTAGGTTCGCTTGGCTTTTGGCTCTACAATGACCTCTATGTGAAGAGTTTTATAAAAAAGGTGGCTTTGAAGAATCAGTTTTCAACGACCAATATGGTATGCCTTGTAGTCACGCTGCTTGGCTCCGCCCTATTAAGCCTTGTGGTAATGTTTTGCTTACGTCGCAGCAAGTTCGGCACCATACTTGGCAAGGAGAAAAATTGAAAACACGTAAAAAGTAGACTTCTATGGCAAGACAATATTTTGTATTGGGTATTGGCGGCACTGGTATGCGTTGCATAGAATCGCTGATACATCTTTGTGCAATGGGCATGTTTGACGATACGGAAATTCATCTCCTTGCGCTTGATACGGACGTAAACAACGGCAACTTTGGTCGGTTGAAAGGAGTGAAGGATGCTTATCTCAAAGCAAAAGGTGGCAACCCAAACGCTCAGTCTGCATTGAAAGACACCTTCTTTTCTGCAAAGATAAATTACTACCAGTTTTCACCGGACTATCAGACGAACAACACTTTCAGTGCCGTCTTTGATTATAATAACACAAAGTACAACAATCGCGAGGCTGCCGACTTGGCCGATTTGGTTTTCACCAAAGATGTGGAGAATTTCGACTTGCTTCACGGCTATCGTGCGCAGACGCATCTCGGGTCAATGATGATGTATCATTCTATCGTTGAGGCGGCGAAGAGTCAACAACCGAATGACCTGAAAACGTTTATCGCGCAATTGATTTCTGCCACACAAGGCGGAACAACTCCGCGAGTGTTTATACTTGGTTCAGTCTTTGGCGGAACGGGTGCATCATCGATTCCTATAATTCCGAAGGCTTTGGCAGATGCCGCTTCTGTGATGGGCAATGGTGGGGCCAACATTTTGGCAAACAGCTATTTTGGTTCGACGCTTCTTACCGCTTACTTTTCATTCCCGACACCAACGGCCAACCAAATACTTCAGGAAAAGATTATTGCCTCCAGTGACAAATTTGCGCTTAATTCACAGGCTGCAATGATGTTCTACGACGATGACACAACGGTGAAGAGTACTTATCAGAAATTTTATATGCTCGGAACCGACAACCTCAATTGGAATCCGATGTCCAATACATCAAGTGCTTCAACGATTACTGGCGGCCAAAACCAAAAGAACGATTCGCATTTCATAGAATTTCTTGCAGCTTGCGCTGCGCTTGATTTCTTGAATGAGGACGAAGCACCACTGCAAACCAACAAGAAAAATGTAACGACGGATTATGTATGCCGTATAGCCGACGACAAATTCAACTTTGAAGATTTCGCTGGTTCTGCGAGAGCCATGGAACTTGCCCAAAAGTTTGGAATGCTTTTAGTCTTCTCCTTGTTCTGCAATGGTACGGACAACTTTGTGGAGAGCGTTCGCTCGGGAGGACATGAAGATATTCAAGAATTCCGCAATATCAGCCCCGACCAGGTGCTGGCATTGAAAGAATACTTTCGTTATTTCTTCTGTCGGAAGGAAGATGGCGGTCGTCTGACAGAAGGATGGCTTCGCCAGCTCCATCGCTCTGCAGGTGGAGGTGACAAGTTCCTTTTCGATGCTGGAATGTTCACAGCTACGGATATGAAGACGCTGAAGAATACGGAATGGAATAAGAAACTCTATCGGCTTGACGACATTGCAAGAGATAAGAAATACTCTTATAAACTCTTCATTGGCTCAAAATTCGACAGTTTCAAGAAAAAATTCAAAGAGGTCCGCGACAAGAACAAGGATTGGTCAAATGTGACAGATAGTGGAGAACAGTTCTACAAACTGATGTTTGACACCCTTAAGTCGTTGTATAATTTCTAACATGAAGCAACCATGGCAAAAAAAGCATTGTTAATTTCAAGCGAAGTGCAAAGCCCCAATGGTACTGCGGGTGTCTGGAACAACATAAACAACATCGCTTCGGCATATATAAAAGGCATTCAGACAGGTAAACTTCTCGACACCATCAATGCCCAGACTTTGCAGGCATTGATTTCAGGAGTACCTTCTCCATGGGCACGGGCAAAATTGTTCAAATATGCCCTTGACTCCTTGGGCAATCCTACAGCTGCCAATAGCGGGCTGAACCAATATTACAACATATTGGTTGGTGAATGGAAAGGCTTGTTGGCTGTCATGGCGCTATATCCTGGACGTGTTACGTTCTCTGCACCACTGAAGCTCAACGTCAATGGCGGAGAATACGACATTGCTTCCGCCTTTGGCAGAATGCTCTTTGAAGATACCGACATATGGAGCAACCAGGAAAATTTGGCAAAAGATCCGGGAACTCAGCCCTTCATCCAACTGATTTATTATCGTGGAAAGCTCGTTGGCGGAACTTCTCCGCTGACCGCAGTGTTTACAGGCGTTGACTATAGCGACCTAGGGACATTGGCAAGCGATATACCTTGGTATCGTAACGGGATTTTCGAAACTCCTGACAGATACTTGGATCCACAACAGTTGCAGAAACTCTATCATTTCGTCAGAAACATGAACGCAAATGCACAGAGTTTCGTCAACACTGTGAATTCGCAACGTAGCAATAAGCCGCATATCAACTTTACGCAATTCCAAGCAGTAGGGCAGAACTGGGAACAAGAACTGCAACGCATTGCCAATGCTCCGTTACAGGCTGTAGGTCCTATAGCAAAGTACAGTAATCTTGAGACGCCATTCAAAAAGCTCTTTGATAGCAATGTACCTTTGTACAGAACCACCAATGGAACTTTCACGTTTACCAATGCGCAAGGCGTAGAACTGGTTGGAGACATCAACAGCCTGTTGAGCGATGACAAGTGCGTCATAGGGTGGTCTGAAGAAGCCACCGCACTCAATTCGCTTGGCAATGGTCCGGTGTATCTATTGAAGGTGCACGAACTCAACGTGCAGACTGTACACTATTTCAGTCTACCGCTATCGGAACAGGCCATAGAAATGTTCCGAAACAGTTTACCGGGCATTCTTGGATATGTCCCCAGTCAGGGCATTACAATGGAAGGCAAATTGAACGACAACGGACAACTTGTCGTAACCCTCACTTTGCAGGTTGACGGCAATGCCGTACAGTTGAATCCAAAAGAATATGAAGTGCAATGGCAACTAAAACCTCAAAAGGTAATATTGTGGCCCAACTTCATGGCAAACGATTGGACGCGCTACTATATCTATTCACAGAAGACAGATTCTTCTCAGCCAGAATTCTTGCCTTTCTTCAAGGACAGAAATAGTGGGAAAGTCATAAGGGATCGTTTCGACCACTTCTTGACTCCCAACAACTTTGCAGATGCAGCTCCGTCAGCACCGCAAGTTAATGTAAAAACGTTGGTAAAAACACCGGATGATGCGGGAGATACACTTCCTGCCAACTATGATATTAGTTTAATAGACACGCCCGTATTGGGACTTAAGGCGATGATAACACAAGGCGTTGCAACCTCGTGTGCAGGATACCTTATTGTCCGTTCAACGGAAATACAAGACTATAGTTCTCGTCCCAAGACGAACACTGCGACTATTGGTTTTGACTTTGGCAGCAACAATACTTGCGTGTTCTATCACGACGCACAAAGCAACCAGACTCACCCCGTTTGTTTCAAAAACTGCCGCGCTATGCTCGTCGGACAGGAATCACTGGCAACGAATCGTGTGGCAGAACTTGACGAACTCTTGTTCTTTTCAAACTATGAGTCAGACAACGGTCAGTTCAAGTCGTGGTTACAGGAACACGACCCGCGTACAAACCCATATACGCAGATGGATGAGATTGCGGGCGGCGTACCTGTAAATCGCCCCAACGTCCAGGTGAACAAGATGACCGACCGTATCATTGAGACACAGGCTGGTGTGCTGCACTACAATATGAAGTGGCTGAACGACAACCTAGGCTTGCAGAAAAAGCGTGCTTTCATCAAGTCGCTTTGGCTGCAGACGTGTGCCTATTTGTTCACTAACGACATCCTTCCTACGCAAATAAAATGGAGCTACCCCGGGGCGATGATGAAAAGCGATGTGAACGACTTGCATCAGATATTCACTGCATTACAGCAAGTAACACCTTTGCAAATGGTCAATGTAAGTGTCGACAACGGCACAACCGAAGCTGAGGCTGCTTGCAGCTATGCTATGGGTGTTCCCGATTTCGGTTTAGCTACCGACAACATGTTTTTGGGAATTGATGTAGGTGGAAGCACCAGCGATATTCTCCTGCTAGCACGTGACACCCAAAACGATGGACGGCCTACACTTTTTGCAGAGAGCAGCATACGATTGGCGGCAGGCGTGTTCTTCAACACGTTGAACGGTTCCGGATCAGGTTCGCAACAGTTCCGCAATGCACTTGTAACGTTCCATGGCGGACGTAACACGGGTGTGAACGTGATGAACATAGCAGAAATCTCACGACCGGAAAACCGCAATAAAGCTCCCTACTATCTGAATTGCATCTTTGACCAGTTGAAACCTGAAGAGTACGATCGGTTCTATCAGTCGTTGGCAGGAAACGCACGGTTCGTGTTTACCATTCCTGCTTACGTTACTGGTGGTCTATTGTTCTATTCTGGTATGCTTATAGGAAAGGCCTTGAAAGAGGGCAAACTTCCAGAAAACTTGCATCAGATTGATGTCCTTCCCTTTGGCAAAGGTGGGCGTCTGTTCCACTGGCTTTATCAGGCTGCAGGCAATCAGAGTACAGATGCCTATTATGAGAAATGCGTCAATGCCGGCATTAAGTGCATCGCTGCTTATGAAGATGTGCGGGTAGTGTTGCGCAATCAGATAGCAGCCAACAACAAGACCGAAGTGGCAAGAGGACTTTGCGAATCTGTACCTGGTTTTGTAAAAGCAGACGGTTTGCGAAGCGAGGATCTTTGCGGCGAGCAAAATGTGTATTTCCGCAATGGAAATGCGCGTGAGCCTATTGCGGCCGACCAGATTCTTGACGGAAACTATTTCAGCAGTCCGACGCAGTTTGAGCTTACCGAGCTTGAGAATTTCAACAAATTCATGGAAATGTTCCTGAACTTTGTGTTTAGAGAATCCAACATTTCCAGCAGCAACGAACAGCAAATGCGAACGGACCTTCGTGATCTTCCTGGCTGTATAGCCAACTTCATCACTGGCGATCCCGAATATCAGAAAGCGTTGAATGCGCATCATGAGAATTTCCCGTATCACCAGTCCATGATAGTTACTGAAATAGCGGCATATCTACAAAAGATGATTCTGCAAATATTCTGAGAATGAAGATACTTTCTCTTTACATAGACAAATGGTACATTGTTGGCACTGTGATGGACGGTGCCAACAACACTCCTTTGTCCCTTAGCAATGCGGAAGATCGAATTTGGCTTTATTTCTACAGCAATAGCACTACCAATGCGGTGAAGTACAGTCGAGGCTATAAAGACAAAGCTCTTGCCGGCGAAAAAGGGTATTATGCCGACGTGTTTGATTTGTTGCCCGACTACAAAGAGTATCATTACGAAAAATATGGTGCGCGTAAGAAGATGTCGGAAATCTTTGCCGATGCTGACATCTTCGACGACCTCAAGAAATCTATTGGCGATGAGGCTACTATACCTGTGTATCTCGCTTTTTCGGACGACGTAGACATTGTGGCACAACATCTCTTTATAGAGAAGTTGAAGAGCGAACAGTTCGACGTGTTGCAACACACTCTTCCGATAGAACGCCTCGCATTGGAACATCTTGTGCGCCATGGAAAAATGGCGGGCAACGGCGGAAATGCTTTGATTGTCAATGCTTGTAATGAGAATCTTCGTTATTCCATCTATTGTTTTGGAGCAGATAAATTCACCAAAGTATCTCAGAAATGTGAACCTGGGTATGGTGTGGATAGCCGTAAACAAGCTGTAGTAGAGGAAGTGATGGACTTCCTTCAAGCCTATACGCATTTCTTGACAGGTGCTGAAGACGAACGAAGCGATGAGATGTTGTATCTGTCGCAATTCGCTGATTTGTGGCTGAAGAAGATTGACAGTTCATCCAGTGCAGCTCCAGTTGCTCTTGGCAACATACATTTCAGAAAGCAGCCGAACAACGATGTGCCTGTAACCGTGTCGGCAGCGAATCTCAACGACCGGACGAAAAACATCGTAGGAAAATTGACGGGCAAAATTGTGGATTTGATAAAAGAGTCGCAATTGCTTTTGCCACAGATTTCCAATGTTGTCTTTTTGGGTGACATGTTCTCGAATCACACGTTTGCCGAATTTCTTCAGAAGAAAATAGGGATAGCCACAAACAAAATGGAGTTCTTCCGAGAGTCTGAGTTGTCCGAAATAGTTGCCTCTTACGACAAATGGGGCGAGAATGCTTTTGAAGAAGAGCAGAAACGCTTTGTCGAGGAAGCGCGCAAGAAGTATGTCCAAGACCGCAAGAACTATGTCGAATTGCAGACGCACGACCTTAAGGAAGAAGCCCAAATAGCAGAAAACAAAGGCCTGTGGCAGGATGCAATAGACAAATATGAGCGAGTGTTGAGGATCGATTCGGATGATGCCTTTTCTAAAGCCCGAATTTCTGCCATTCAGTCGCAAATAGAGCAGGACGAGAAAAATAGGAAACGGATTGAAGAGTTTTTGGAAAAAGCTCGGGAGAATTTCCGTGCCAACGATTTTGACGCTGCTTTACAAAACTGCAACGAAGTTCTGCACATTCAACCCCAAAATGACGATGCCCGCAAAATCAAAGAGGATGCGGAGAGCATACAGAGACGTCAGAAGCAAATGGAAACCTACATCGCACAGATGAAGGAACACTTGACAGCGTGTCGTTTCTTCGATGCCGGTAACGTATTGCAAAAGGCGGACGACCTCCGCATAAACGATGTCCGATTGAAAGACCTTCGTAATCAGATAGAAAATGGCATTGTAAAATTGAAGGCTGAAGTTGAAGAAAAGACTAATGCTTACGAAGTAGCTTTCCGTTCTGAAGATTATGAGCAATGCATACGTCTTTGCGATGAACTTTTGGCCATTGGTGCCGACTGTGCTAAATGGACAAAAGAGCGTAGACTCGTTGCAGACAAGCAGCAGCAAGAGCAACGCTTCCAAGACAATTATAAACTTGCACGTCAAGCGCGCACGGAACGTAGTTGGAATGCTCTGATTGACTACGCACAAAAGGCTCTTGATATAAAGGAATGTCCCGAATTGAGAGAGTGGGTAAAAGAAGCGGAAAACAGCCAAGCAAATGAAGAGTTGTCTCGTATACAAGAAGAGTTTAACATGGCATTTGCCAATGAACATTGGAATCAAGTCGTGGATTTATATCAGGAACATGAATTCCTAAAAGCGAAATGTTCAAACTCAACGATGTTTCACAAGGCAAAACGCTTCATAAAACTTGGAGCGACTCCTGTAGCTATGGTTGACTCTCCTGAAAAAGAAAAAGTTCCATCTGCAGATTCAGTCGATTCACCTCAAAAAACTCAGAAAGGCCCGAAAAGGCCGCTTGGAACACGCCCAAATGTAACATGTCGTCCTCCTCGTACAGAAAGAAATGATACGGAATCAAAGGTAAACGATAATAAGACCGAAGAAGTGCGTGTTAACCATATTCAGACGAACGATACGCTTGGTGCAAAAAGTGGCATAGGAATTCATCAGAAGAAATTTATAAACAAACCAAAACGTTAATCATTATGGAAAGCAAAAAAAAATTATTCTCTGCTGACGACTTTGACAAAGTTATCAGCGTAGGTGAACAACTTGTCTTCGACAAGCAAGATCTCAAGGTTGTTAAGGTAGACCTAATATGGGCAGGTACGGACCTCGACGTGTGTGCCTTCCTCTTAGGTGACGATAACCTAATGAATGAGCGAGAGGATCTCGTATATTTCAAGTCTCTGCATCGTTGGATGCCCGTACCTCCTATTTCCGACCCGAACTTTGACCCTCTAAAAGGGAGAGTTAGCGGTACATGGAAAGAAGAGGGTTTTAAGAATCCTGTAAAATGGATGGACGTGACACTTCCTCTTTCAGGTGACAATGCCGTAATAGGCTCTTGGGACGACATGACTGATGACGAAAAGGCGGAATGTGGTGAGACCATGCATGTACTTTTAGATGAAGTAGATGTCAGTGTACATTCTTCCATCGTTTTTGCTGCGGTTGTCGCAAAAGATCGAATTGAAGCCGGTGAGACATTTGAAGATGCCCACGATCCGATAGTTCGCATTTATGATGCGGAAAAAGACGAACTCATAGCCGAATACAAATTGGCTGATAAATTCCCAGGCAAAGATGCGGTCTGCTTTGGACGCATGGTTTATAATGAAGACGAAATGCTTTGGAGTTTTGAGCCAATGGCGGATTCCTATGAAGGTGGAATGCAGCATTTGGCTACCCAAGTTTACGGATAAAATTTATGTCAATGAATAAGGGTAAAAAACTCTTCAGTTCTGAGGACTTTGACAAAGAGCCAAAATCCTCAGACACCAAATCCAAGAAATGGCTTTGGGTCGTTATAGCCGTTCTCGTAGTTGTAGCTTGTGTAATAGGGTTTATGCAGTTGAATCCGTCTGCAAGCAACGACGAAGCAGGCGGCACGGAACCCGTGCCCGCTGATACGGCTGCGACGGAAAAGACCGATTCTGTTCAAACTGCACCAGCCGCATCGGAAGCAGATTCTGCCAGCGCTTCAAAAGAAGAATGCGCTGCTGAGGCTGAAAATGCTAAGGCAAACGAAGCGGATGCTGCTAAGGTAGACGAGGCGTCGGTTCCATCTCATGCTCCGTCTTATGAAGACGAGTTCCCGACTTTAAGCAAGTCGACTGGTTCTGTAGAAGACGAAGCGCGCCAGGTGATACGCGGAATTTACGGAAACGGATCCGTGAGAAAGCAGAATCTTGGAAACCGCTATGCTGAAATACAAGGCAAGGTGAATGAAATGTACCGTAACGGTCAGGTTCACTAACTATTGCTTCTAAGGACGAATGGGCAGATGATTCCTATAATTGTCTGCCCATTTATTAAAAATGTCAAGTTTATGGTCTTCTACGTAATATTAGCCATCATTCTATGGTTCGTGGTCCCGTTGTTTATAGAGGGCCGCGTAAAGAAAAAGAGTGACAAGAAAGCGTGGCGGATGCTATGCCGCATTCTTGCCATTTTGTTTGTAGTGTTGGCTGTCTTTAAAGAATTCGTATAATGAAAATGAAAGGATGTCTTTTACTTCTGAGTTTCCTACTATGCATGTCAAGTTGCCGCAATGGTGCAGCGAATGACGAGCACGAACTTTCCTCTAGCCAAAAAGAACTTTTGGAAAGCGGGTGGAAAATGGTCACTCCTACTGGCGGTGAGTTTGACGAGACAATGGGTATAAAACCAGTCTATGGCATAGAAGACAATTATTTCGACATTACGATAGGCGATGGGTATGATGTGGCACTGAAGATTGTAGACTACCCTACCAACAAATGCATACGCTATGTGTATGCTCCCCAAAACGAGACTGTTACCATCAACCAAATTCCCCAAGGCAAATATTACATCAAGTTGGCCTATGGCTGTGACTGGATGGAGTATGATACAGACTCTGTGACGTTGGGAAAATTTACCGACAAGGCTTTCTTCGCGAAAAGCCATGTCTTTGACTTTGGAGTCAAGAACTCTCAAGAGGCTTCCAACTACGAGTTGCAACTCAATGTCATCAATGGTTCTGCGAAGAACAATTTCCCCACGGTGGAAATAGATGAAGTTGAATTTGAGAAGGACTGATGCCTAAGTATTTTGACGGCGTCGCCTCTTTCGCAATGGAGGCTATCCTTCCCTTGTAACCTTGCAGAGTCTTTAGAAAAAAAGGGAATAAAAGGGTGTAATATTGCGCAAGAGGTGGTGGTATGGGCGGATTGCGTAATTTTGCAGTTGAAAAGGCTAAGTTACAGACCTAAACCTTCAACGAACAAAATAGGTCTAAACCTTCAATGAACAAAACAACCTCATCCTCATCGAACAAAACAACCTAAAACCATATGGAACAAAAACATCACTACACCGGCTTGAACGATGCCCAGGTGCTCGAAAGTCGCGGCAAGAACGGGGCTAACATGCTCACGCCGCCCGAGAATGAACCGCTTTGGAAACAGTTCCTCGAGAAGTTCGGCGACCCGCTCATCATTATCCTCATGATTGCCGGACTGCTGTCTATCGGCATCTCTTGCTACGAATATTTCGGGCTACACGAAGGCGCTGCCGTGTTCTTCGAACCCGTAGGCATCTTTGTGGCCATTCTCTTGGCCACGGGTTTGGCTTTCTACTTCGAACTCCAAGCCGACAAGGAGTTTACGCTTCTCAACCAGGTGAACGACGACGAACCCGTGGAGGTGATCCGTAACGGAAATACCACCATGGTGCCCCGAAAGGATATCGTCGTGGGCGACATCGTGGTCCTCAACACGGGCGAGGAAGTTCCCGCCGACGGAGAACTGCTCGAAGCCACTTCGCTCCACATGGACGAGTCGACGCTGACGGGCGAACCCATGTGTGCCAAGAGTACCGACGAGAAGGACTTCGATAGTGCCGCCACCTATCCCACAAACCACGTGATGAAAGGCACGAAGGTGATGGAAGGCCATGGCATATGCCGCGTGTTGAAAGTCGGCGACAAGACAGAGCAGGGTAAGGTCTTCGAAGCCGTGCAGATTGACGACAGCGTGAAGACTCCGCTCAACGAACAGCTCGACGGATTGGGCGACCTTATTACGAAGGTAAGCTACGGCATTGCCGCTCTCATCGTGGTGGGCCGCATCATCATGTACTTCGTGGCCAACGGCACCGACTGCTTCGGTTCTATGGAACAAGTGGCACCCTTTGTGGCCTATGTGCTCCAAACGCTGATGATTGCCGTGACGCTCGTCGTTGTGGCTGTGCCGGAAGGCTTGCCTATGGCCGTCACTTTGAGTCTTGCTTACAGCATGCGCCGTATGCTCAAGACCAACAACCTCGTGCGCAAGATGCACGCCTGCGAGACGATGGGTGCTACCACCGTGATTTGTACGGACAAGACGGGAACGCTCACGCAGAACCTCATGAGCGTCGACGAAATGAAGACTTACGGCACCACGCCAGCCGAAATACTTCACGAAGGAATTGCCGTCAATTCCACGGCGTCCATCGACTTCTCCGACCCGAGCAAACCGCAGATTTTGGGCAATCCCACCGAGGGCGCTTTGCTCCTGTGGATGCACAAGCAGGGCGTGGACTACCGTGAGGCACGCGAAAGCGTGAAGACGGTGGCCGAAGTGCCGTTCTCCACCGAGCGTAAGTACATGGCAACCGTCGTGGAGTCGGTAGCGTTGAAGGGAAAGACGGTGCTTTACGTCAAGGGCGCTCCCGAGATTGTCTACTCGCTTTGCGCCGAAACGCCCGTAAGCAAGGAAGAGGTGGACCAACAGTTGGCAGCCTATCAGAACCGTGCCATGCGCACCTTGGGCTTTGCCTATCAGGTGGTAGAGGAAGGCGATAAGGTCGTTGACGGCAATAAGGTCGTGGCCGAACGACTCGTGTTCGTCGGCGTGGCCGCCATTGCCGACCCTGTACGTAGCGATGTTCCTGCAGCCGTGAAGGTATGTGTCGAAGCCGGCATCAACGTGAAGATTGTCACGGGCGACACGCCGGGTACCGCCAAGGAGATAGCCCGTCAGATTGGACTTTGGAACGATGCAACGGACACCGAGCGCAACATTATCACCGGTCCGGAGTTTGCTGCACTGACCGACGAGGAAGTGGAAAGCCGTGTGCTTGAACTGAAGATCATATCCCGCGCACGTCCCATGGACAAGAAGCGTCTGGTTGAAACGCTGCAAAAGAAAAACCAGGTGGTAGCCGTGACGGGCGACGGAACGAACGACGCCCCGGCTCTCCGTGCGGCCCATGTGGGTCTCTCGATGGGCGACGGCACCAGTGTGGCAAAGGAAGCTTCCGACATCACCATCATCGACAACTCGTTCAGCAGCATCGGTAAGGCCGTGATGTGGGGTCGCTCTTTGTATCAGAACATCCAGCGCTTCCTCCTCTTCCAACTCACGGTGAACGTGACGGCGTGCCTCCTCGTGCTCTGTGGCGCGTTTATGGGTACGGAGTCGCCGCTTACGGTGACGCAGATGTTGTGGATAAACCTCATCATGGACACCTTTGCCGCCATGGCGCTAGCCTCGCTGCCGCCTTCGGAAAGCGTGATGAAGGACAAGCCGCGCGACCGCAAGGCGTTCATCCTCAACAAGCCGATGCTCCGCGAGATTATCGGTGTGGGCGGGTTCTTCTTCCTTATGCTTCTCGGCATGCTCTACATTTTCCAGCACGCCGAAGTAACCCAAATGACGGACCTCCTTCATTTGCAGTTGGGCGCCAAGGGCCACGTTTCCACCTACGAGCTTACGTTGCTCTTCACCACTTTTGTGATGACGCACTTCTTCTACCTCTTCAATGCCCGTGCGTTCGAAACGGGCCGCAGCGCTTTGCACTTCAAGGGTTGCAATGGTTTGCTTTCCATTGTGGCCATCATCCTTGTGGGTCAGATAGCCATGGTTGAAGTGCCTGGTCTTCAGCAGTTCTTCAATGTGGAGAGCTTGAAGTTTGTGGATTGGGTCATCATCATTGTCGGCTCCTCCTTAGTGCTTTGGGTGCGTGAACTCTGGCACTTGCTGACGAGGAAATAACCAAGACTCATAGTCGATGTTTACAATTGCGCCGCTTACGGAGATGTCAACAATCTCTGTAAGCGGCGCAAATATTATATGGGTGGTTCTATAAATTACCACCTCATAATGTACAAATTCGCTCACGTGGCGTTTTGTCATCTTTCGTGCTCTTTTTCGCCCCTTTTGCTTGTTCGCTCAGTCGCATAGCCCGCTATGCTCCTTCGTTCACAAACAAAATGGACGAAAAATAGCACCGAAATCTGACAAAGCTAATTTATAGAACCACCC
>CAVKJJ010000067.1:0-14587 GCA_963656685.1 bacterium
TAGAGCGCATGATTCATAATCATGAGGTCGACAGTTCAATCCTGTCTCGCGCTACATTTCCACGAGGATTGCAACCATTTGGGTGCAATCCTCTTTTCTTTTTATCCATACCCTTCAGGCACAGATATTGCATCCCGAAAAACTTAGACACAAACAACAATATTTCCACACAGATATGACACAGACAGAAACTCCTGTACTTTTGCTCACGGGCTATCTGGGCAGCGGAAAGACCACCCTGCTCAACCGCATACTCTCCAACAAAAAAGGCATTAAGTTTGCCGTCATCGTCAACGACATTGGCGAAGTGAACATCGACGCGAGCCTCATCCAGAAAGGCGGCGTAGTGGACCAGAAAGACGACAGTCTCGTACCGCTTCAAAACGGCTGCATCTGCTGCACGCTGAAGATGGACCTCGTTCAGCAGTTGAGCGACATCGTAGCGCAACACCGCTTTGACTACATCGTCATCGAAGCCAGCGGCATTTGCGAGCCCGCCCCCATTGCACAGACCATCAGCGCTTATCCGCAGGTCTATCCCAACCTCGCCGAAGACGGTGTGGCAAAACTCGACTCTATCGTAACGGTAGTCGACGCACTCCGTCTGCGCGACGAGTTCTCACTCGGCAACGATCTGAAGAAGAAAGATCTTGGCGAAGACGACCTAGCAAACCTCGTCATCCAGCAAGTAGAGTTCTGCAACATGATTCTTCTCAACAAAGCTTCGGAAGTAACGCCCGAAGAGCTTGAACGCATCAAGCGCATTGTTCGCGAACTGCAGCCCAAGGCCGAAATCATCACCTGCGACTTCTGCGACGTAGACCTCGAAAAACTCGTCAACACTCACCTCTTCGACTTCCAGAAAGTTGCCACCTCCGCCCGTTGGATTGAAGCCATCGAGGGCGACGATGAAAACTACGAGCACCACGACTCCGACGACGAGGAAGAAGAGCACGAGCACCACTGCTGCCATCACCACGACGATGACGACGACGATGAGCACGAGCACCACTGCTGCCATCACCACGACGATGACGACGACGATGAGCACGAGCACCACTGCTGCCATCACCACGACGATGACGACGACGATGAGCACGAGCACCACTGCTGCCATCACCACGACGATGACGACGACGATGAGCACGAGCACCACTGCTGCCATCACCACGACGATGACGACGACGATGAGCACGAGCATCACTGCTGCCATCACCACGACGATGACGACGACGATGAGCACGAGCATCACCACCACGGTGGCCACTGCCATTGCCACTGCCACCACCATCACGGCCTTGAAAACGAGGAAGAAGGCGAAGCTTTGGAGTACGGCATCGGCACGTTCGTCTATAAGCGTCGCGAACCGTTCAACCTCACGGAGTTTGACCAACTCGTGGCACGCCTCTGGCCGAAGAGCGTGATTCGCTGCAAGGGCATCTGCTACTTCAGCAACGAGAAGAACATGTGTTACGTCTTTGAGCAGGCTGGCAAACAAGTTTCGCTCAGCCAGGCAGGACAGTGGTACGCCACCATGCCGAAGGACGAGTTCGAGACGTTCAAGAAAGAGAATCCCGACGTGCTTAAGGAATGGGACGAAACCTACGGCGACCGCATGCAGAAGTTGGTATTCATCGGCCAAGGCATGGACCGCGAAGCCATCGAGACGCTCCTCGACGCCTGCATTGAAAAGTAAACGAACTTACCCCCAATAGAAAATCCCCGCAAACGAATTTTGTTCGCTTGCGGGGATTTTCTGTTTCGGCAACCGCCGTTGGCATCACTTGATGTTGGCGCGTATTTTCTTCAGATAACCATTGAGAGCATCTTCGTCTTTATGGTCAATGATTTCCAAGAGTTCCTTGAGCTCTTCGCGTATCTTCGACACCTGGCCGCTCGTACGCGGATTGAAAAGAATCTCGCGGAGGAGCGTATCGTCCTCCCCCAACACGCCACGGGCTATCTGCATGTGACGCTTGAAGGTCGTTCCGGGCGCATCTTGGTGTTTCATCACGGCAGCAAATACAAACGTGCTGACAAACGGGATACTCAGCGAGTAAGCCACCGTTTCGTCGTGTTCGTCAAAGGTATATTCGCAGATGTGTAAACCAAGACGGGAATAGAGATCGCGGAAGAAGATGCGGCCCATGTAGTCGCCCTCGCTGATGATGATGGCGTTTTCGCTACTCAGCGCACCGAGATTGGCAAAGGTAGGACCGAACATGGGGTGCGTACTCACGTAGCGGCGCCCGCACTGTTCGTAAAACTCGCGCAACCCCGTCTTGACGGAAGCAATGTCGCTAATGATGCAGTCGGCTGGCAAATGGGGCAACACTTCGTTGAACACGTCGAGTGTATATTTGAGCGTAACGGCATTGATGACGAGTTCGGGACGAAACTCGTCAATCTCGTCCATCGACGTGAAGCGCTGCGTGTTGTACATGAAGCGGAGGCGCTTGGGATCTACGTCGTAGACAGCCGTTTCGTGGTCGAAACTCAAGAGGTCTACGAAGAAGGACCCCATTTTGCCCGCTCCGAGAATAAGTATTCGCATAGTTTTGCTGTACCTTTCCGTTAGTCCTTGTTCATCACCTCAATCTGCTGACGCACGCTCTCCTCGTGGATGTTCTCAAAGACAGCCTTGATGAAGTCCGACGACATGCCGCAAAGCACGCCCTGTGCGCCACGCTTGTAGAGAATCTCCGTGTAACGTCCGTTCTGCACGACGGTCATGTCGTGCTCGCGCTTGTACTGACCAATCTCGCGGCTTACGCGCATACGCTTCGTAAGGAGTTCGATGAGGGAGTTGTCAATTTCGTCAATCTGGTGACGAAGGGCATTAAGGCTCTCCGTGCTTTCCGTTACCTTACGGATGACGAGTTTGTCGAGGATGAAGGCGAGCACGTCGGGCGTAACCTGCTGCTTGGCGTCGCTCCATGCGGCATCGGGGGTGCAGTGGCTCTCAATGATGAGGCCGTCGTAGCCAAGGTCCATGGCCTGCTGACTCAGCGGAGCTATAAGTTCGCGCGCGCCGCCCATATGTGAGGGGTCGCCAATGATGGGGAGATTGGGGATGCGGCGACGGAGTTCGATGGGGATGTGCCACATGGGAAGATTGCGGTAGAGGCGCTTCTCGTAAGTAGAAAAACCACGGTGAATCACACCGAGGCGGGTGATACCAGCTTGGTTAATACGTTCCAAACCACCAATCCAAAGTTCAAGGTCGGGGTTTACGGGATTCTTAACGAGCACGGGAATGTCCACTCCCTTCAGCACATCGGCAATTTCCTGCATGGCAAAGGGATTGGCTGCCGTGCGCGCACCAATCCAGAGCACGTCAACACCAGCGTTGAGGCAAGCTTCCACATGAGCGTGGGTAGCCACTTCGGTGCAGACCTTCATGCCAAGTTCCTTCTGCACGCGGTTAAGCCAAGGCAGTGCCTTTTCGCCGTTGCCTTCGAAGCCTCCGGGTTTCGTACGGGGTTTCCACACGCCGGCGCGGAAGAGTTTGATACCGTTGTTGGCAAGTTGCGAAGCTGTGGTGAAGACCTGCTCTTCGGTTTCGGCGGAGCAGGGACCGGCAATTACTACGGGGCGCTTTGAGTCGAGTTCGTTGCCGATGAGGTTGAGGGGGGAGAGATTGAGTTCCATATCTGTTTTTGGTTTTTGTCTGTTGGAAATATCGGGTTTTAGATTTGTGTTTCAAGCGAAGACCTTCTTGATGCGTTCAAGTGCGTCGGCGAGTTTGTCTTCTTTTGCGCAGAGCGAAATGCGGATGTAGCGTTTTCCGTTCGAACCGAAGATGAAACCGGGCGTAAGGAACACGCGGGCTTCCTGGAGCACACGCTCCGTGAGTTGTTCCACATCGTCGTAACGCTCTGGGATGCGTCCCCAAAGGAACATGCCCACCTGATCCGGGTCGTACTTGCAGTGGAGCGCATCCATGATTTCGCCGGCGAGTTTGCGGCGACGTGCGTAAGTGTTCACGTTGGCTTCTTCGTGCCAAGCGTCGCTGTTGGCGTAAGCCTTTGCTGCAGCGAGCTGCATGGGGCGGAAGGTGCCGGAGTCGATGTTGCTCTTCACTTTGAGAATCCACTTGACAAAAGTGGCGTTGGTGGCAAGCATGCCGACGCGCCAACCGGGCATATTGTGGCTTTTGCTCATGGAGTTGAACTCTATGCAGCAATCTTTTGCTCCCGGCACTTGAAGAATGCTCAGGTGTTCCTTACCAAGGATGAAGCTGTAGGGATTGTCGTTGACGACGACGATGTGGTGACGACGGGCAAAGTCGACGAGTCGTTCGTAAGTCTCGCGCCGTGCAGCGGCACCAGTGGGCATATTGGGATAGTTGCACCAGAGAAGTCGCACACCCTCAAGGTCCATGTGCTCAAGTTCGTCGAAGTCGGGCTGCCAACCGTTTTCGGGACGGAGGTTGTAGTTGACAATGGTGCAACCGAGAAGTTTCGAAAGGGAGGTGTAGGTAGGATATCCGGGATTGGGAACGAGTACCTTGTCGCCAGGATTGACAAAAGCGAGGGTGGTGTGGAGAATACCCTCTTTGGAACCGATGAGAGGCTGTATCTCGGTAGCGGGATTGAGGTCCACGTCGAACCATCTCTTGTAGAAAGCCGCCATAGCTTCGCGGAGCTGAGGTATGCCCGTCGTGGGCTGGTAGCCGTGGGCATCGGCCTTGCGTGCTTCGGTACAGAGGGTTTCTATGGTTTCGGGCGAAGGCGGCATGTCGGGACTGCCTATGGCGAGGGAGATGACGTTCTTGCCTTCAGCGTTCATCTTTGCCACTTCCTTGCCTTTGCGCGAGAAGTAGTATTCGCTCACTTCCGAAAGTCGGTCGGCAGGAGCTATGTATGGGTGTTCGTCTGTCATAGTTTTCGGTTTATCGTAACAATACATTACAGATTCTCGGTATGGGGCGATGCATCATTTGCCTTGATACTCGCCGATGATCTTGAGTTCACGCGTCAGGGGACGCACGGCGTCAATGCTTTGGCGGTAGCGCACGTAGTCGTCGTATGAAACGTCCACGTAGAAGAGATACTCCCACTCGCGTCCGATGATGGGGAGCGACTGAATCTTTGTGAGGTTAATGCGGTAGAAGGAGAAAATGCTGAGCACCTGCGAGAGGGAGCCTTCTTCGTGGGAGAGGGAGAAGACGATGCTGCTCTTGTTCGTGAGACTTACATTGCGGTGCTTGTCGGCAGCCCAGGGATCGGAGAGGAGGAGGAAACGCGTGTAGTTGTGTTTGTTGTCCTCAATGCCTTGCTGAAGTACCTTCATGCCGTAGAGCGGTGCTGCTCCAGCGTGGCAGATGGCGGCATGGCCGCGGAGCTTTTCACGACTGATGGTCTCTGCCGAACCGGCGGTGTCGCTCGTTTCAACCACCTTAAAGGAAGAATGCTGCTCAAGGAAGTGGCGACACTGCATGAGGGCTACGGGATGGGAGTTGACCTCTGTGATGGTGTCCCAGTCGTCTTCGGGCAGACACATGATGGAGTGTTCGATGTGGAGTTTGTGTTCACCTATGATGGTCATCCCACTCTCGCGGAGCAACTCGTAGTTATGGAGCAAGCTGCCTGCTATGGTGTTCTCTATGGCCATAAGCCCGAGGCGGGAATAGTCGTCGCGCATCTGCTGGAAAATATCCTCAAAGGTGTCGCAACACACGAGTTCTATGTCTTCGTCCTTGAAATACTGGTGGGCGGCAATGTCGTGGAACGACCCTCTTATTCCTTGTATGGCAATTTTCTTCATAAATAGTTTTTGTGGAGCTACTCGCTTTACGAAAAATCCCGCCTCCATGAATGGAAGCGGGATTTCGTTGTTTCTTTAGTCGTATTTAATATTGGCATGCGACATCCCGCTTCGCTTGTTCGGCAAAGTAAAAGTAAAAGCCAAAAAAGTAGGATGCGTTAGCCATCATAGTTCTTGAATGTAGATTTGCTGCGAAGCTTTGTGCTGACCAAGCGGATGCTCGTTGCAGATGCTTTCGCGGCGCTTTGCTTGTTGTTTGATTAATTCAAGGGCAAAAGTAGTACAAATCTTACATCCAGCAAACGGAGCAGCGCTTTTTTTGTCATTTTATTTCAAAAAAGCCTAATTGGGGAGCTATTTTCCGTTCGCGGAATGTTTGGCGTGTCGTCTTTCGCCGGTGTCAGTTGCCAAGTACCACCACTTTGATGTAGTCCTTCAAGTGTACAGGTCCCTTGCCGTAACCGCCTTGCGAGTCGCAGACGAGGAGTAACGTCTGTCGGCCGTCGGTGAGTTTGCGTCCCAAGCACATGCCTTCGTAGTTGGCAAACGTGTGCTTCGTCAGATTCATCACCGTGCGGAAATCGAGCAAGAGTTTCTTGACGAGAAATTTGTTGGGGTCGAGCGTGCGGAGATCGATGGAAGAGTCTATTCGGTATCCTTGGGCGGGATCAACGAGAAAGAGTTTGCAACGACATTCGCTGCCGATGTAGCCAGAGGGGATGTTGGCTTCGCGTTCGAGCACCAAGACGCGGCCGTCGGGCAATGTGGTCACTTCGGACACACCATATACATAAATGTTGCCGAACTTCTCCGAGCGTCCGCGGTCCATGCGGTAGGCATACTGGGCCTCGGGCTGAAGGTTGTCCGTGAAGGACTGAAGACGAAGCACGTTCTGAGCGGTGGGATACTGCGCAGAAGCCGCATGACCGTCGGCCTTGAGTGTACTCTCCGTAATGGTCCAAAAGCGGTGGTTGATGCTGTCGTAGCAGAGCGCCTCAAAGCCGTAGTTTGCCACTATCTTGTCCAAGCCGAACTGCGACGGAACGGCTAAGCTACGTCCCGTTGGTTTACCGTCCAAGGCATATTCGAGTATCGCCTGGTCGCCTTCGCCGCTAATGAAGATGGTGCGCGAAGGAGGGAAATAGGCCACGCCTTCGCAGTCGCGAATGGAAATGCCGGTGGCGTCGACTTTGGGAGAGGGATTGCCGTGGAAGCCTTCGAGGTAGACGTTGGTAACTTCTCCCGTCGTGGCATTCTGATCTATGCGAAAAGTGAAAAAGCCGTCGGAAGGCTCCTTGTCGCTGACCATGGCATAGCGGTTACCGCCCAAGGCGGTGATGCCGCTGTACTGCGCAGTGCCCACGCCCCACTGCGCCATAGACTTCTGTTTGAGTTCCATGGCGGTTTGTGCAAAAACGGGAGCTGCGAGGAGGGAAAGGGAAAGAAGAAGGGGACGTAACATGCTGAAGGCTTTCATGAACGTAGGTTATTATTCATCAAGAAGGAGGTCCATCACGATGGGCTGCGCAGCCATGAACATGGCGGCGAGTCCGCCTGGAGTGACAATGCTGTCGGGCTGAATGTCGGTAAGTCGCACGGTGCCGTTTTCCACAATGTACCAACCGTTGTTTTCAGGAATGTCGAGGTCGCCGTCCACACCGATATGGAGTTGAAAACCGGGATTCTTCACGGCGATGGCGGAAAGGAAACGCGGCACGTTGATGACGCGTGCCATGGCATAGGGCACGCTGTCCTTGAGCGAACCGGGCAAGCAGAAGCGACGGTACACTTTGTCTACGCCACATTCACGGCAAAGGTAGTCGACGAAGGCGGCACGTGTGGCAGCTTCGGTGATGGCAAGTGTACGAATATAAACTTTTCCGTTGGGCTCTTTTACGGCGAGACAGAAACCTACCATACGACGCTTGCGACGCGCCACGAGGATGTAACCGTCTTCAAGGTCGGCAGCTTCGAGTGCGGCGAAGAAGTCGTTCTCTGAAGGATGAACCATGAATGGAAGTTGCATGGTGAGGCGGTGATAGTAGACGTAAAGGTCTTCGCCCCATTCGTCGGGACGAACCACTTCTATCTTGTCGAACGCTCCGTCCTGGCTGATGTCGAGGGGGAGCTCCTGACGATAGACAGCCGTCCAGTAGGCGCCATGTTCGGGTTTTTCGTAATAGCTGCGCACCTCGTCGGTTTGGGGGATGAGCAAACTGAGCGTAGCTCCCTGCTGGAAGAGGCGGCGATGGGCTTCGTGAAGGAGGTTGGAGGCATAGCCGCGTCCACGGAAGTCGGGAAGCGTGGCAAGTCCGGAGATATAGCCTGCATGCTGAACGGTGCCATAGAACGTCATGCGGTAGGGCAGCAACTGCATGGCAGAGACTACTTGACCGTCGTGACGAATGGTCAGATTGGACGAATCGGTGTATTTGTCAGCAAAATATATGTCCATGAATTCCTCTGAGTCGTTGAAACAGGTGCGCCAGAGTTCACGGGTTTGGTTTTTGATTTCTTCGGGAGTGAGTAACATGGTTGATGGGATAAGGAGTATCTTTTTTCATTAAAGGATGGCTACTCGCCTAACGGATGTTTGGTCATCACGGTGTATTTGTTGAGCAACAAGGACGGGCGGTAGGAAAGCTTTGCCTTGCGAAGCCCTGGTATGCCAAGGTCTTCCTCACGGTTGATGTAGACGTACTGCGAAGGGAGCATGCGCACCATTTCGCGGTTGATGACGGCAAACGATCCTTCAAAGGCGGTGTCGGCCTTTTCTACGCAGACGTCGAATGTGTCAGCGTTGACCGGTCCGCCGTAGGAGAATGCCACAATCTGTCCACCGGTCCGGATCACGCAGCCTGTGACGGGAAGTTCGTCCCAATGGCTAAAGACGGTGAGCAACGCCTGGCGCTCGTTTTCGTAGCCTTGAACCTCGGCATCCGGTTCATCGGCCTTTCGCGTTTTCCATTTGCTTTCGAGTTCAATGCACTGTGGAATGTCGTCGGGCGTGAGGGGTGCGGCTTGCCAATCGGGGTGTGCGGCCTCAAAGCGGTTGGCAAAGTTGCGCTTGCTCTGCAGTTTCTTTCCGGCGAGCGTTTCGAGTTTTGCGCGGTCGTAGATGTAGTCCGTATAGTTACGGTCGGCAGAGGCGAAGAAATAGCCGGGCATGGCGGCTTCCAACTTGGCGATGGAGTTTTCACAAACGCCGAGCATGAGGAAGGGATGCCCTTGAGCGTCGGCATCGTCGAGCATGGCGTGGAGTATAGGTGTCCAATCGCCGTGACCTACGGGAGCGAGGTACGCCAAATGACCGTTTGCTTTGAAACGGACTATGAGTGTGTCTTCATAGACGGCCATTTCCGTGTCGTAAAGGAAACGCCAACCTATGAGGTTCACGAAGTTGAGGTCGCAGTTGCGATTGTCGGTGTGGCACACAGCGCGCATGACGGTGTCGCGGTCGCTGATGGTCAGGGGGTGGAAATCTATCGGCATGGTTAGTCGATTGTCTTTCTGCTTGGGAATAGTTTGTTTTTGTGTGGGAATGACTACGCAGCGTTTTCTAGCTCAGAATGCGAATTTGTATTCCTTTTCTCCGTTGAACGTTTCAACCGCAAGACTTATGGAGTCGGTTCCTGCGGTGAAGTTTTGTGAGAGTTTGGAAAGGGGCATGGAGAGATAGACCTCACGCGTATAATAAAGAGGATCGTTGTTCTGGCTATGGATAAGCTTCACGCGGGCGGTCCGTACACCTGATGCGGACGTAGTGGAGTCCAAAAGGTTGAAACCAAAATAGTGCGTTCCGCTGTATGTGGCCTTAAGGGCAAGGCGAAGGTTGACATATCCCCCACCCTTCCACACGGAAGTGATGCCAACAGCATCGTAAACTGTGGCTTTAGGCTGATAAGCAATCGGTTCGGGGGCGAGGATGCGGGCATAACTCGTAAGCCGAACGGTGTGTTGCACGGTGTCGCGGGTAAAAAGCGCCAGAACGCGGTATGTGCTGTCTGGACGAAGCCCAGTGACGCTGTTGCTCAATCCGTATGTCGCACCGTCGTCGCTGATGAACGACACGGCATGGCCGTTGGCGTTGGTCACGATGCAAGCCAGGTCTTCCACGTAGGGTGCGACGGTCTTCTCGTCGTCGCTACACGAAACGAGGGCAAAGAGGAAGGCCACGAAAGCTACGATTGCCGACAGCTTCGGTTGGTTCATAAGCGGATATTTTCTAAGAGGGAATGTGTTGTGACGGCTCATGCCACTTACTGTGCCGTTGCGGCGAGGTGATTGATGAGCGGATTGGCATACATGGTCAGCATTCGCTCGCGAAGGAAGGCTTCGTCCTTTTGAGGAAGGTCCACGAGGGCGATGCGCTGCTGCAGATAGTTTTCAAAGCGTTGCTTTTCTTCGGCAGTGTAGTGTGCCGCCATCTCTTCGCCGCCTTTGAGGAGGTCGTAAGCCACGTAGTTGTTGGGGAACATGACGTAGGCTTTGTGAATGCCCTGATCAATGCGCGCTGCAAGATGCTTGAAGAATTCGGCCTTCGGGCATTCTGCCAGTTCGTCGAGCCATGCATTAACGGGTACGGACATGCCGTAGACCACTTTACCCTTGTAGCCCATTATGCCGGTCTTCATGTTGACGAGGTCGTCCTGCTTTGACTTTTTGAAGTCGGCATTGTCGCGTTTCTGCTGGAACTCCTTGGCTTTGAGGTAGTCACAGGGGTCGTATTCGTAGGAGATGGCAAGCGGCACGAGGTTGAGCTGGCGAATGCGTTCTAGGGGTGTGCCTTCTCCGCCCATCGCCATCATTTTGAGGAGCGACTCTTGTGTGCGGTCGTTGGAGTCCTTGGCACGTCCTTCGCGCTGGGCAATCCAGATGTTCTCTTTCTTCTCACGGACGGCAAAGTGCATGTATTCGCTCATGCGTTTGCTGCTGGCAAGCATTTCGCGAAGGCCTACGCTGCGCTGCACGATGAAGGCTTTGTTGAGCTGAACGAGGATGCGTATCCACGGATAGATGAGCAAGTTGTCGCCAATGGCTATCTCCACGGTGTTGCCGAATCCGTTGTCGATGAGGAGCACGTCGAGGATGGCAGAGTCGAGCACAATGTCGCGGTGGTTGCTGATGTAAGTGTGCGGCTCGGTACGCTCTTCAACGGGCACGTCGGTGGCACGAAGCGTGAAGCCGTCGGTACATTTCTTTAGAAGTACGGTGATGACGGGATAGAGGAACTGCTTTTGGAACGTGAGACTGTCGGGACAACGTTTCATCTGTTCCTTGAGTTGGGCTATGTCGGCACCAGGAAAGAACATGGGGAGGATGGCGCGAAACTGCGCATCGTCCATCAGCGCCTCTACGGCTTGGGGTATTTCTTCCGGAGCGTAGGGACGTATGGCGTCAAAATCGTGGAGTGTCATGGTGATAAGGATTCAAATTCGGTGAATGATAAAAATGACTTCCGCAGATTTTTTAAAGAAAATTTAGGCGAGGAGCGGGCTGAAGGCCCACCACAATGATTGCAAAAACGTTTAGGAGCGGTTAATGTGGCGGACTTTCAGCCCGCGACTGCTACCATCCAATTACCGCAGGCCGCGTCACTTCGTTCCGTGACCTGGGCTTACGAATGGTGGGCTTTCAGCCCGCTCCTCGCTAATAACGTATCACTTTCGTTCTTGCGGAACTTTTTAAAACACCACTAAGTTATGACTTGAAGAAGAACTTTCAGAGTTTGCCTTCGATTATTTCGCTCAGCACGTCCTTGATGTCAAGGCCGGCGGCACGCACTTGCTGGGGAATGAAGCTGGTGGCGGTCATGCCCGGCGTGGTGTTGATCTCGAGCAGATTGATCTGTTCGTTGCCTTTTTCGCCAGAGAGGATGTAGTCTATGCGGATAATGCCGTAGCAACCGAGCGTGCGGTAGATGAACTTCGTCATTTCGCTCACGCGTGCAGCCGTTTCGGGAGCGATGCGGGCGGGGGTTATTTCGCTTACCTTACCGTTATACTTGGCGTCGTAGTCGAAGAATTCCTGCGAGGTGACTACTTCGGTGATGGGAAAGGTGAAGAGCGTGCCGTCGAGGCGCTTGTAGCAGCCGCAGGTGATTTCCGTACCGGTCATCATCTTTTCGACCATCACTTCGTCGCTCTCTACCATGGCTTTCTCTATGGCGGCACGGATGGCATCGGCAAACTTCACCTTCGTCACGCCAAAGCTGCTGCCTCCGGCGTTGGGCTTCACAAAGCAAGGGATGCCGAGGCGCTCAGCCAGTTGCTTTTCGGTTTCGACAGTGATTTCGTCGCCTTTGCGCACGAGCACGGAGTCGGAAACGTGGAGCTGGGGATAGGCGCGCAAGTAATTGTTAAGGGCGAACTTGTTGAACGTCAAAGCTTCCACGAGCACGTCGCTTGTGGAATAGGGCATTTTGATGAGATCGAAATAGCCCTGAAGGATGCCGTTCTCACCGGGTGTGCCGTGAATGGTGATGTAGGCGAAGTCGAATGTATGGTATCCGTCGCTAGCGGTAAAGGAGAAGTCGCTGGTGTCGATGCGGCATTTTTCGAGATTGTAGAATACGGTCCAATTGCCTGTCTTTACCTCTACTACATAGCAATTGTACTTTTCTTTGTCCATGAAGGATACGATTCCCTCGGCGGAGCGCAGGGAAACGTCGTGCTCGGAGGAATCGCCTCCGGCAACGATGGCAATATTACGTTTCATATAGATACGTTTATACTGATATATGTATGTGTTGTGTTCTTTGGGGAATATTGGCTCTCTAAGGCTGTCGGGTATAGGTTTCCCATTTGCCGATGAGGGCGGTCATGTCGTCGGGCAGTTCGGTGGTGAAGTCCATCTCTTCGCCCGTCTTGGGGTGTTTGAAACCCAAGGTGCGTGCATGGAGTGCTTGACGGGGACAGAGCGCAAAGCAGTTGCGGATGAAGCTGTTGTACGTTCCGCTCTGGGTGCCGCGTAACACTTGGTCGCCGCCGTAGCGCTCGTCGTTGAAGAGCGGATGACCAATGTGCTTCATGTGTACGCGTATCTGGTGGGTGCGCCCGGTTTCGAGGATGCATTCCACGAGGGTGACGTAACCGAAGCGCTTCAACACGCGGTAGTGGGTCACGGCATGCTTACCGATGCCAGAAGCGGGGTCGAAGACGGCCATCTGCATGCGGTCGCGCGGATTGCGGGCTATGTTGCCTTCTATGCGACCTTCGTCTTCTTGGAAATTGCCCCACACGAGGGCGTTGTAGCGACGACGCGTGGTTTTGTTGAAAAACTGTACGCCAAGTTTGGTTTTGGCGTTGGGGGTCTTTGCCACTACGAGGAGCCCGCTGGTGTCTTTGTCTATACGGTGTACGAGACCGACGGCGGGATCGTTGGGGTCGTAAGCGGGATTGTCTTTCATATGCCAAGCTATGGCATTGACGAGGGTTCCGGTGTAGTTGCCACAACCGGGATGAACAACGAGACCGGCAGGTTTGTTGACCACAAGAACTTCGTCGTCTTCATAGACGACGTTGAGGGGGATGTCTTCGGGTTCTATCGTGGTTTCGTAGCGTGGACGGTCGAGCAAGAGGGTGACCACGTCGAACGGTTTGACGCGGTAGTTGCTTTTCACCGGCTGACCGTTCACGTGGATAAATCCGGCACGTGCTGCGAGCTGTATGCGGTTTCGCGAAGTGTCGCGAAGGTGGTCCAAGAGAAATTTGTCCACGCGGAGCAACGCCTGTCCTTTGTCGGCTACCACGCGATAGTGCTCATAAAGCTCGGCTGCTTCTTCGCCACCGTCGTCGTCATTGATGTCGTCGTCAGTGCAACACGTGGACGAAATGGCGTCGGCTTCGGCTAATTCCGCCTGAGGACTTTCTTCGAGATATGTAGTTTCTTTAGCTATATTGTCGGTTTCCAAAACAGGAACTGATTTTTATGGATTAGTTTGGATTGTGAGAAAGTGGCCGCAACCGTCAATCTTCCACTACGGTACCGTCGGGGTCGGCGGTTTCTTCCTCTGGTGCGTTGAGGATATAGTCGAGACTGTCGTTGCCGTTGTAGTCTTCTTCCACGTCGCCACCGCCAACCACGAGGGTGATGGGCGAACTGACGGAGATGCGGTCGCCGGCTTTCACGCTCTTGCCGTTGACTTTCACGCCGCACACCCAGTCGAGCGGCTGCCCGTGTTCAAATTCGGTAGCGGCGAGTTTGAAGCCGAGCACCTTGAGTTTGTCTTCGGCTTCACGTCGCGAACAGTTTCCGGCAATGTCGGGCAATGCGACTTTCCGTGGTCCGTCGGAATTGATGGTGAGCATCACCACACGTCCGGGTTTCACACGTTCGCCGGGTTTTATGCTTTGCTCGAGCACAGCGAAAGGTGCGGCGCTGTACACGTAGCCCGTGTCGCTCACTTCGGCCTTCAGACCGACGGCTTCAAGTTTACGCGTGGCCACTTCTTCGTTGTCGCCGCAGATATTGGGCACCTCGACCTCTTCGCCATGACGCGTGTAGCGATTGATGAAAAGGAGGGCTGCACCTATCAGCAGGAAGGTGACGACGACCATGCCGAGACAGTTGCCCACCATCAGCTTGCTGAATATTTTGCGGAAGAATGTTGCGAGTGTCATACGTTTGCTTTCGGTAAATCCGTTGAAGCGACAGCATCATTGTCTGCTCTGACAAAGTTTCGCCACGCCAATTACACACGGATACAATTAAGAGTGGCTCTATAAATTAACCTTGTCAGATTTCGGAGCTATTTTTTGTCCTTTTTGTTTGTGAGTAAAGGAGCATAGCGGGCTATGCGACTGAGCGAACAAGCAAA
>CAVKJJ010000068.1:0-14072 GCA_963656685.1 bacterium
GACTCGAACCCACGACATTCAGAACCACAATCTGACGCTCTAACCAACTGAACTATAGGCACCATGTGTATGCTTTGTTTCCTAAAGCGTTGCAAAAGTACGGAGTTTCTTTGAAATGACAAAGCGTTGCGGCGAGTTTTTTCGGAAAAGGACTGAATTTTGTCAATATTGCGCTTGGGGATGTTGATTTTTGGGGGTCGCTTGGTCCTTCTCTTATGCAAAAAGTTACCCCCATGCGGGCATTGGAGAATGCTTGCATGGGGGTAAACCTTAAAAGTGTGTTCGCAATAAGTGCGGGAAAGTGTGTCGGTGTTTTACTTCACCACCACCTTCTTGCCGCCTACGATGTAGACGCCGGAGGGAAGGCTTTTCGTGGCGCAAGCTGCTTTGACGTTCTTCTTGAGGAGAAGGCCAGAGGCAGAGTAAACATTCACGCGGGATTTGGGCGAAGAAACGACGCCGGAGATGCCGTCGCTCTTGTTGCTCTTGAAGGAGAGGCTGAAGTTGTCGAAGCAGTTCCAGTCGCTGTCGACAGCTACGGTCTTCTTCACGCCGAGGCGGATGTCGCCGGCTTCTTTGAGTTCAAGAACCACTTCGTTGCCGCCGTAGTTCTTGTCGGTGTTGAAAGCCGTGTTGGCACCCGACACACCGTTGGGGTAGGTGTAGGGCGACCAAGTGTAGGTCGTTACGGCGTCGTCGTAGAGCGACATGAACGGCGTAGAGGCTTCGTTCATGTAGAGCAGGGCGTTGAGCTGTTCGGTTCCGTTGGTATGAGCCGTGTGGGCGGCGTCGTTGCCACCGTTGCGGTAGAAGCCTGAAGCCGTGAGCGTATAGGTGCCTGCGGGCATGTTCTGGAGAATCTGGTACGTGTCGTACGTCTTGTTCCACTGTTCTGCCACGCCGTTAGAGGCTGCGGTGAAGGCTGTACCGGTCCATCCTGTAGAACCGTTGCTGAAGTCGGCGTTGACGATGAAGGCGGTGAGGTCGGCCTTTCCGTCCACTACGAGGCTTTCGATGTATTTGCGCTTGGCTTCGAGAATCTCGTTGATGGCAGCGGGGAGGGCAGTGTGGAGTTCTTCAACAGAAGTCTTGGCGAGTGCCTTTTCGGCGTTGGCGAGGGCTTCGTCGAAGAGCGTCAAGCCGCTTTCCTTCTTGAACGTTTCAGCTTCGGTGATGCGTGCGCGGAGGTCGCTCCATGCCTGGAGCACTTCGTACTCGTCCTGGTTGATGGGGAGCACTGAACCGTGCTGGAACGAACCTGTGCCCTGAAGGGCAGCAGAGCTGGTGGGGTTCATGCAGAGGTTGTCGAGTTCGCACACCTTATAGGCGCTTCCGCCGGAGTAGCGCATGTAGTAGAGGTTGTAGATGTCCTCGTTGATGCGGCGCATGGCGCTGGAACCTTCCACCTGTTCTGAACCTTCGTTGGTGACGTGGAGTTTCTCTTCCCACGTGCCGCCTACGAGCACGTTGCAGGTAGCTTCGTAGATGCCGCGGTCGGAACCGCTGGCGCCTTCGCGCTTGTAGAAGAAGTGGTAGAGCGAGTCGTAGGGGTTGAACACGATGTCGCCGTCAATCACAGCGTAGCCGGGATCAAAGAATACGCGGGGCTGCGTGAGGGTTTTGAAGTCGGCATCGGCATAGGAGTAGTAGATCACGTCGTGGTTGTCGCCGTTGTTCTTTGAGAGGAGCGAGTAGTAGACGAGATAAGCGCCCTTGCCTTCGTAGGCCGTGGGGTCCCAGATGAACTGGGGAGCCCAAACGCGGTACATGTTGGCATATTCTGCGTCGGTCTTGTAAGCATCTGTTGTGGCTTCGGGGTCGGAGAAGATGCTCTTACCTTTGCGGAAGTCGAAGGTGGTGCTTTCCCAATGGATGAGGTCCTTTGAGCGGAGGAGGTTCATGCCGTAGTTGCTCCATACGCCTGACACGGCGTTCTTCATGTCGGTGGTGGTCATGAAGTACTCGCCTTCGCGCTGTCCTTTCTGCATGTAGGCGTCGCGTGTGCCGTGTTCAATCTGTGCGAGTTCGGAGGTGTTGAACACCTCTGCGCCGTCGAGGAGCACCTGGAACTTCTTACCCTGGTCTTCGAGTGTGCCGAGGGCGAAGTTGGTGATTTCCTTGTTGGGGTTCATGAAGCAGTAGAGGTAACCGTATTCCGTGTCGCGCGGAGCGAGGGTGACGGGCACGTCTACTTTGGCGAGCGAACCGTCGGCCATGGTGACGGTGGCCTTGAGTGTGGCAGCGAGGAGGCTCTTGCCTTCGGGCTGCTTGTTGACTTTGAGCATGGTGCTCCAAGTGCCTTCGGAGAGGCTTACGTAGCCGCTTTCTTTCTCGTCGAGCGTCCACTTGATGCTTTCACCGTCGTTGGTGGAAGTGGGGAGTTTGGCGTCGGCGTGGAGGAAGTTGAGCTTCGTAGTGTTCTCCTTTAGATATTCCTTCACACGGCTGACGTCGGAAGCCGAAGCGTCCTTGCCCGCATTGTCGGGAAGGGTGATGTCCTCGAGGTCGAGTGTGAAGATGTTGAGCGAGTAGGCGGGCACTTCGTAGGTGAAGTCGTGGTCGTTGAAGCTGGTGAGTTCGCTTTCGGTGGGAGCCACGTTGGTCTGGTTGTCTATGGTGTTCTCGTCGGTGCCGTCGGCGCTGGTGAGGAGGGTGAGCTTACCGCCCACGATGCGTGCGTTGTTCACGTTGATGGTGGCGGGCACGGCGTCGGACGAAGTGTTGACAACCTTCACGTACATCTTCTTGGCAGCGTCGTCGATGGACGAAGCCACGTAGACCTTACGTTCGGTGGGGATGTCGAACTCGTGGATGAGTTCGTCGTTGAGGTAACACTGCACGTGTGCGCCGGCTACCACTACGCGTATCTTGTAGGTCTTGTTGGTGGTGATGCTGCCTGATGCGGTGGCGAGGGTGGTCTTCGAACCGTTCTTGCAGTACTCAACGGCGTGCTTCGTGTTGCTCCATCCGCCGAGGTTCCACCAGAGGTAGTTGTCGGAATCCTTGAACTTGAAGGCTACGAGGAAGCCTTCGCTGCCGGAGATTTTCTTGGCGTCCACTTCGAAGGTGTAGTTGTCGCCCACAGCAGTCTCGTTGTAGATGAACTTGCCTTGCATGGAGGCGTCGCCTTGCTTTAGCTGACCTACCTGGATGAACCAGTTGCCGCCGTCTTGCTTTTTCCAAGTGTCACCGAGCGAGGTGAAGGTGTCTTGGAAGAGCACGGTGCCGTCGCCGCTGGTCACCTTGAGGTTGTCGTAGGTTGCCACGGTGCTCCAGGTGCTGAGGCCGAAGCCGCCGCCGATGGTCTGTGAGTTACCTTCTTCGGTCCACTTTACGTTTTGCTTACCCACGTGGGTGGGCATGAGTTGCTGCACGTAGTAGGAAGGAGTGCCGTAGCTCTCGCTGGCGTTGAAGCGAATCATGTCGGGCTTCCACTTCTGGTCGTTTTCGTTGACGAAGATAGGTGCGTAGCTGTTCATGATGCACATGTCGGAGTTGCGTTCCATGCCGAGCATGTAGACGGCTTCGCCGAGTGCTGCGGTGAGGTGTCCGTTGGTACCGTAGTTGGAGGTGACGGCATACTCGCCCACGTAGACTTTTGGACGTGAGCGGTCGTAGGCGTCATACTTGGTGTACTGTGAGGCGAACCATGCCGGGTTGCGGTAGTAGTGTTCGTCCACGGCGTCAACGGGGTGGCTGTTGCGCCAAGAGGGGTTGTCGGTGCCCCAGGCTTCTACGTTACCGATGCACATCACTTCGGGGTACTTTGCCTTCACGGCGTCGTAGAAGGCGCGGTAGCGTTCGGCGTAGTGGTCGCTCTGGTCGGAGTTGGACGAGAAGGTGTAGTTGTAGTTCTCGTTACCGATTTCGAGCAAGCGGAGGTTGAAGGGCTCGGGGTGACCGTTGGCGGCACGCATGGCACCGTATTTGGTGGTGACGTCGCCGTTGCAGTATTCGAGGGCGTCGAGTGCTTCCTGGATGTATTCGTCAATCTGGTCGTAGGGCTGTACCCATCCGTGGCCCATACCCATGTTCACCACGAAGAGGGGCTCTGCACCGATGTCTTCGGCGAGCTGGAGCATTTCGTGGAAACCGAGACCGTCGCTCACGTTGTAGTTCCAGTTGACGTTCATGTGACCGGGACGCTGCTCGATGGGGCCTACGGTCTTTTTCCACTCAAAGCGGTTTTTGAGTCCGTTCTGGCTCTGTCCTTCCACGTAGCATCCGCCGGGGAAACGCATGAAGGCGGGGTGCATGGCTTCGAGTTTTTCAGCAAGGTCGGGGCGGCAACCGTTGTCGCGGTCCTTGTAGGTGGGCGGGAAGAGGCTGACAACGTCGAGCACGATGGATCCGCTCTTGCTACCGAGAATGCTGAGCGTACCGGCTGCGTCGCTGCCAGTGGCAGTGATGGAGGCGGTCACTTTGGTCCAGTCCTTGTTGGCGGCGTCGAGGGTTATTTCGGCCGAACCGAGGGAGGTCTTCTTCGAGGAGTTGAGCTGCACGGTGAGTTTGCCGTTCCATCCGTCGGTGTTTTTCACCCAAGCGGAGAACTTGTAGACGTTGCCTTTCACGATGTTCATGCCCCAGAAGCCTGAGTTCTGAACGCCGTCGCCGGCAGAGTTGAAGGTGAGTTTGAGTGCTTGCTTTTGTGCGTCGTTGAGGAGTCCGTCGGTCACGAGGCTTATTTTGCCTTTGCTGACAGCGCTCCATGCGGTTGCCGACGAGGTGTTGTCCTCGAAGGAACGGTTCTGTACGAGTTCGGCATAGAGTCCGCCGTCGCCGGCGTGGTTGATTTCCTCAAAGAAAATTCCGTAGTGGAGTTTGCCGATGTCGGCGCCGCGACTACCGGCGTCGACGTTGAGCACCACGTTGTTTTGCGCTGCGAGGGGCAGCACGGAACAGGTGAGTGCCGAGGCGTAAACGATGTGTCTTAACCAGTTCATTTTTCTGTGGTTGTTGGGTTAGTGACGGAGGGGTGTTGAGGCTCGCTCCGTGCTTTTGTAGTTTTTGATGATTGTTAGATGTTGCAAATTTACACCTTATTTGTCAACTTGACCCTACAAAATTCGTTCATTAGGCTATAAATAATGTGCAAATGCGTGGCTTTGCCAATGTGCAAATGTGGCCTCACGGAGGCTTTTGCGTGCTGCGCCCTCCATGGGGGCGACGTTTTCAAAACGTCGCGCTCTACACGGTCTTTAAGGGGAAAATGTGCAAATGAGCTGCGCATTCTGCATGTTTCTCGCGTACGCGCGCGTATACACCAAAGTTTGTGCAACCTGCCGTCACCTGTCACCGGCTGCTTCGCAAATGTGCAAATGTGGCCTCACGGAGGCTTTTGCGTGCTGCGCCCTCCATGGGGGGTGACGTTTTCAAAACGTCGCGCTCTACACGATGTTATAAGGCGCAGCACGCAAAAGCCTTTGTGAGGCCGTAGCCACGCAAAAGCCTCTGTGAGGCCGGTGACAGCAACAATAAACGCTTACAAATATTTTGTTCTATTAAACCTTTGCTGTCACCCTGGGGCTGTGACCGATTTTTATATGTTTTGACGAAAAATTGGTGGTGCTCGAAAAGTTGCTGTCACCTTTACTGAAAACGTAAAGTGTCAGAAAACCAGCAGTTTGACTGCCTTTTCTAACGTCGAGGGTGAAGGATGAAGGTAGAATGTATAAACTTCGGTGAAGCGCGCGCACGCGCGCGTACGCGAGGCAGGAGTTTGTACCGAAATATTCGAGCGGGAGATTATGTGAACGTTTACAAATTTTGGCCTCCTATGCCAACGTGTTGGCATAGGAGGAATTTTGAATTTGCTGCCTTCAAATTTCTACGCCGTGCTTTGGATTTTCTACACCCTGCCTTGGTTTTGCAAGTGGGGTATGGGATAGGAACCAACGAAGTGAATGTCTGCAAATTTTGGGCTACGTGCCCAACGTGTTGGGCTAGGAGGAAATTTCGATTTGCTGCCGTCCGTGACGGAGTGTAGAGCGCGACGTTTTGAGGGCGTTAGCGCATGGAGGTCACGTCTCTGACGTGACTGTTGAGTGCGAAAAACAAAGCGCTACACGCTAAAGCCTCCGTGTGAATGTTTGCAAACAACTTTCTACAAGCTCAACGTGTTGAGTAAGGCGCAAATTTTGATTTGTTGCCTTGGAATTTTGATGATATACCATAGTGCGCTTGCCATGCAAAACCGCCGCGAAACCGTGTAGAGCGTCACGTCGGAGACGTGACCCCCATGCGTTGCACACTCATGCGTTGCACACTCATGCGTTACACACTCATGCGTTACACCCTCATGTGTTTGCACACTCATGCGCAGCACGCAAAAGCCTCCGTGAGGCCTTTCTACAAGCTCAACGTGTTGAGTGAGGCGCAAATTTTAATTTGCTGCGTCAAAGAATGAACTCTTTGTGTGTAGTACGTGAGGCCAAAAATCATTGCTGCTGAGCGCGGAAGCTCTTTATTAGCGAGAAATTTGTAAATTTGGACCATTAAACCATTTAGGTGCAAATCCCACACCCGTTCCGAACGGAGCAGACTGACGTGCACCACCACCCATTTATTGTTTTTCTCACGCACCATGCAAAAGATTTCTATTGACGCCATAGCAAAGGAAAATGCCTTTGAACTCATCGGTAAGGAATGGATGCTCATCACCGCGGGCACCAAGGACAAGTTCAACATGATGACGGCCTCGTGGGGCGGCATCGGTTGGCTTTGGAACAAGCCCGTGGCGTTCATCTTTGTTCGTCCCGAACGTTTCACCTATCCCTTCATCGAAGAGAACGAACACCTCACGCTCGCTTTCCTTGGTCACGACAAAGCCATGCGCGAAGCCTACAACTTCTGCGGTTCAAAGTCTGGACGCGATTTTGATAAGGCCCACGAAACGGGACTTGTGCCCGTGACAACGGAACACGGCGCCGTAACCTTCGCGCAAGCACGTCTCACCATTGAAGGCCGCAAGCTGTTCCGCACGGAGTTTAAGCCTGAGAACTTCCTCGACAACGAAGTGCTCACCCGCTGGTATAACGACCAGCCCGGCGGATCGCTCCACACGATGTACGTTGTAGAGATAGAGAACGTTTACGCCGCCGACTGATGTTCCGCAAATTCATCATTACGCAGGACGGGGTGCTCAAGTTCGGCCACGTCTATCTCCACCGCGACCTCCAGGGCGTAGGCGAACGCTGCGTGTGGGGCGGCGGACTGTGGGAAGCGGACGATGCCATAGGAGCCATTGTGCTCTACGGACGCTCCTTCGACTTCGGGCCGCCCGAGTTCGACCACGTCAAGCGCATAGACTGGAGCGGAGTGGGCGGACGTCCCGTTCCCCTCTTCTTCCTGCCCCATTGGCCCAACCGCGAAGAGATGGTTCCCGTCTATGCACAATAGACAACGTTATTCTCACACAAACTACACCACGACAATATGACACACGGACATGAAGTGCTCCACATGATGGAGGGCAATGCATACCAGACAAAAGAAGACCTCGTAAAAGCCATCGTTGCACGCTTTGGCGCCGACGAGCGTTTCTACACCTGTTCCGCCACGGACCTCACAGCCGAAGGCTTGGTGGACTTCCTCGCCGAGCGCGGAAAGTTTAAAGCCGCTACCGAAGAGGCTTTTACTGTCGACACCACCAAGGTGTGTAAGCACGAATAGAATGATGCCACGCCACAAAGGCAGTATCCCCTTATGGACACAAGGTTCTCTTTTTGCCGAGGAAGACCAAACCCTACTTTCAAAGCATTTCTCTTCAGCAGACACTACAGCCGTGCACAAAGAGCAGAACGCAGAAACGTTGCCAACGGACTCACCCGCACCAACCGCTCCCGCTCTTGAACCGCTGTTCCAGCGCCTGGCACAGTCGGAATTCCGGAGTCGCTTCCGGCTCTCGCCCAAAGACCGTGCGTACATCGCCGAACACGGGCTCGACACCATAGCGCGCCATGCCGCCGACTTCGTAAAGAAACGGCTTGCTCCAGCGTGCATCCCCAACGACGGACGGCAGACGCCCATGCGCGGTCACCCCGTGTTTCTCGCACAGCACGCCACGGCCTGCTGCTGCAGAGGATGCCTTGCCAAGTGGCACCACATTCCCGCTGGTCGTCCATTGACGGACGAAGAGCAGCAATATGCCGTCAGCGTGCTGATGGAATGGATTGGCCGGCAACTGCGCAAGTAGCCGTGCCGCCCCGAACCCTCTTCTCTACAAAAAACAATACAATCTCCCATGGCTTTTCAAGTAAACAAAATCATCTATTCCATCCGCGAAGTGGCGGAAATGTTCAACGTGAACGAAACGCTCCTACGCTATTGGGAGAAAGAATTTCCCAACCAGATCAAGCCGAAGAAAAATAGCCGCGGTTCACGACAGTACACGAAGGACGACATCGAAGACGTGCGCGTGGTTTACAACCTCGTGAAAGTGCGCGGCATGAAACTCGCCGCCGCCCGCGAAGCCTTGCGCAAGAACAAGGACGGCGAACTGCAAACGCTCGACGCCCTGAACCGTCTGCGCGAAGTGCGTGCCGAACTGGTGCGCATGCGCGACGAATTGGAAAGCATGTAATCCCCCACATCCATCATGGCAAAAACGAAAACCGTATACGTCTGTGCCGAATGTGGGCAAGAGTCGGCAAAGTGGGTGGGGCGTTGCCCCGCCTGCGGACAGTGGAACACCATGAAGGAGTTTCACATAGCTCCTGAGCCCACAATGTCGGCCAGCGAAGCACGTGCCCGCCAAGCCCTCGGTCCCGCCCCGTCGAGCCGGCCCCGCCCCATACTCCTCTCGCAAGTCACCGCCGAAGAAGAGCCGCGCTACCTCACCCACGACCACGAACTCGACCGCGTGCTTGGAGGCGGCATCGTGCCCGGAAGCATCATCCTCATTGGCGGCGAACCCGGCATAGGCAAGTCCACCCTCCTGCTCCAAACCATAGTGAGGATGACAGACCGCCGCGTGCTCTACGTCAGCGGCGAAGAAAGCGAAAAGCAGATTAAGCTCCGTGCCGACCGCATAGCCCACCAAAGCGCCGACATCTTCCTTCTCTGCGAAACGCGCCTCGAGCAAGTCTTTGCCGAGATACGCAACGTGCAGCCCGACCTCGTGGTCATCGATTCCATACAGACCATGAGCGTGGAGAACATAGAGTCGTCGCCCGGCTCCATCACGCAAATCCGCGAATGCGCCTCCTCGCTCCTCAAATATGCCAAGGAAAGCGGCACCCCCGTAGTGCTCGTGGGCCACATCACCAAGGAAGGCTCCATAGCCGGACCGAAAGTGCTTGAACACATCGTCGACACCGTGTTGCAGTTCGAAGGCGACCGCCACTACATGTACCGCATTCTGCGAAGCATAAAGAACCGCTTCGGGTCGACCTCCGAGTTGGGCATCTACGAAATGCGCGCCGACGGACTGCGCCCCGTGGACAACCCCTCCGAACTGCTCCTCACCCAAGGCGGCGACGAGTTGAGCGGAATGGCCATCGCAGCCGCAGTGGAAGGCATACGCCCCTTCCTCATTGAGACCCAGGCCCTCGTTTCCACCGCCGCCTACGGCACACCGCAACGTTCCGCCACGGGCTTCGACATACGACGCCTCAACATGCTCCTCGCCGTACTCGAGAAGCGCGTAGGTTTCAAGCTAGGGCAGAAAGACGTGTTTCTCAACATTGCCGGAGGCATCCGTGTGACCGACCCTGCCATAGACCTCTCCGTCATAGCCGCCGTGCTCTCCAGCAACGTCGACACCGCCATAGAGCGCAGTGTGTGCATGGCGGGCGAAGTGGGACTGAGCGGCGAAATACGTCCCGTGACGCGCATCATGCAACGCATACAAGAAGCCGCGAAACTCGGTTTCTCGCGCATCCTCGTGCCCGCCGGCAACATGAAAGGACTCGAAGAAATGCATACCGACATAGACATCGTGCCCGTGAGCCGAGTGGAAGAAGCACTGCGCGAACTCTTCGGGTAAAAAAGAAGTGACAGCGGTTTTGGGATTTAGATTGTGCCTTCAATTGCCGTGTAGAGCGCGAGGTTTTGAAAACCTCGCCCCCATAGAGGGCGCAAAACCCGAAAACTCGTATTTCAAAAATCCCCTTATCATACCCATTCCCCATTCCTCATATGAGAAAAGACTACAAGGGTTCAACCCCCAACGACCATAAAGGCAAGAAGAAGTTCAAACCGCAAGTTCCCGGCCAGCGCCGCGAACGTCCGCAGCGCCCCGCCGGAGAGCGCTACGCAGAAAATCGCCACAGAGACGAAGCACCCCGCCCCGAAGCCACCTTCGCACTCCTCGACAGTGCCCCCGAACAAGGTCAGATGGTGCAGATGCGCGTCACACCCGACGTGGCAGCCAGCGAAGAGCGTCTCTCGCAATTCGTGGCAGGAAGCATGCGCATTGACCAGCGCACCATAAAGGCGCTGCGCATACGCAAGCGCAGCATCGATGCCCGTCAGCGCACCATATTTATCAACCTCACAGCAGAAGTCTTCATCAACCGCCCAGCACCGACGCTCGACTTCGAACCCATCCATTATCCCGACGTGTCGCACGCACCGCGCGTCATCGTGGTCGGCGCAGGCCCCGGCGGTCTCTTTGCAGCCCTTCGCCTCATAGAGCTCGGCAAGCGTCCCGTGGTGATCGAGCGCGGAAAAGACGTCCACGAACGGCGCCGCGACATTGCCCTCATTTCGCGCGAACACAAAGTGGACAGCGAGAGCAACTACTCCTTTGGCGAAGGTGGCGCAGGGGCCTACTCCGACGGCAAACTCTACACACGCTCCAAGAAACGCGGCAACGTGGAGAAGATTCTCCGCGTATTCTGTCAGTTCGGCGCCTCTACCGACATCCTCGTCGACGCCCATCCCCACATTGGCACCGACCGCCTGCCGCGCATCATCGAAGCCATGCGCAACCAAATTCTCGAAAGCGGCGGCGAAGTGCACTTCCAGACCCGTGTGGACCGGCTCGTAGTGGAAGGCGGACGCGTGCGCGGTGTGGAATGCAGCACCGGCGAACACTTCAACGGCCCTGTCATACTGGCCACCGGTCACTCCGCACGCGACGTCTACCGCCATCTCCACGCCTCTGGCATACGCATCGAAGAGAAGGGCCTCGCCGTGGGCGTACGTCTTGAGCATCCGTCGCACCTTATAGACTGCATACAGTATCACAACCGTGAAGGACGCGGCAAATACCTCCCAGCAGCAGAGTATAGCTACGTCATGCAAAGCGGTGGACGTGGCGTGTACAGCTTCTGCATGTGTCCCGGTGGCATCGTCGTTCCTGCAGCGAGCGGCCCGCAGCAGATTGTCGTGAACGGCATGAGTCCCTCCACCCGCAACTCCGCCTGGAGCAATTCCGGTATGGTGGTTGAAACGCGTCCCGAAGACCTCGACGGCGAACTCCATCCGTTCCTCATTGAAGCCATGGCCGACGGCAACTTTGCCGAAACCCATGCCGACATCGACAATCCGGCTAACCCGCTCCGCATGATGTACTTCCAGGAAGCACTCGAGAGAGCCTGCTGGATGCAGGGCAACCGCAAGCAAACGGCCCCCGCCCAGCGCATGGCCGACTTCGTGAACCGCCGCCTCAGCTACGACCTCCCCTCTTCAAGCTACTCGCCCGGACTCGTATCCTCTCCGCTCCACTTCTGGATGCCCCGCTTCGTGACGGACCGCCTCATTGAAGGCTTCAACGCCTTCGGGCGTCGCAGTCGCGGTTTTCTCACCAACGACGCCGTGGTCATCGCTGCCGAAACGCGCACCTCATCGCCCGTACGCATTGTCCGCGACCCCGCCACGCTCTGCCATGTGCAGGTGGGCGGACTCTACCCCTGCGGAGAAGGTGCCGGCTATGCCGGAGGCATCGTCAGCGCAGGAATAGACGGCGAGCGCTGTGCCGAAAAACTCTGCGAGAACGAAAAGCTAGACTAACCATGCTCGACATCTCTCTCCACGAAAGCCACATAGAAGTGTTGCGCGAAGCGGCAGCACGTTGCCACGCCGACGTAAACCAAACGTACGACGGCTACCTTCCCTATGAGTTTCACCTGCGGCTCACGGCCTCGTACGTCACTCGCTTCGGACATCTGCTCCCCATCCACGATGACGAAGTGGAAACGGTCTACGCCGCAGCCTACTTCCACGACGCACTCGAAGACGCACGCCTCACCTACAACGATCTCACCCGACTCCTCACCCGACTCAAGGAGCAATACGGATTGGAGCTCTGCGTAGAACAAGCCGTTGAGGCCGTCTACGCCCTCACCAACGACAAAGGGCGCAACCGCGCTGAGCGCGCCGGCGAACGCTACTATGCAGGAATACGCGCCACGAAGTACGCCCCGTTCCTCAAAATGTGCGACCGCCTCGCCAACATCACCTACTCCACACTCTTCCCCAAACCACAAGGCATGGTAAAGGTCTATGCCGAAGAATTGCCCCATTTCCTCGAAGCCATAGGCCCCGTGCCGCACGAAATGGTCGAAGCTGCGGAAAAGATGTTGCATTTGTAAGGTCAAGTGTAAAAAACGCAAGGAAAAAGATACACCCGCCATGCTTTTTTTGTAGTTTTGCATGAGTTTAAGGGAGCAAAAAGAAACCGCAACGGTTCGCAGAACATCCGTTCCGGGGCAGCAGAAGCCCACGGTCCCTACAAGCTAAAGAATACATCAAAACAACAATCTTCAAAACAATACTTTCTACATGAAACCTACACTCTTTCTCCTCGCAGCAGGAATGGGTAGCCGCTACGGCGGTTTGAAGCAACTTGACGAACTCGGCCCCCACGGCGAAACCATCATGGACTACTCCATCTATGATGCCATCAACGCTGGTTTCGGCAAATTGGTGTTCGTAATCCGCAAAGACTTCGAAGACGACTTCCGTCGCATCGTGCTCTCCAAATACGAAGGCCACATTCCCTGCGAACTCGTGTTCCAGAGCCTCGACGCTCTTCCCGAAGGTTTCACCTGCCCCGCAGACCGCACAAAGCCTTGGGGCACGAACCACGCCCTTATGATGGGTGCTAGCGTCATCAACGAACCCTTCGCTGTGCTCAACTGCGACGACTTCTACGACCGCGACGCATTCAAGGTGATGGGCAAGTGGCTCAGCGAACTTCCCGAAGGTTCCACCGGCAAATATGCCATGGTTGGTTTCCGCGTAGGCAACACACTTTCTGAAAGCGGCACCGTGAGCCGTGGCGTTTGCGAAAACGACGAGCACCACCACCTCACCTCCGTGGTAGAACGCACGAAGATTCAGCGCTTCGACGGTGTAGTGAAATACCTCGACGAGAACGACCAGTGGGTTGCCATCTCCGACAACACCCCCGTGTCCATGAACTTCTGGGGCTTCACTCCCGACTACTTCAAGCACAGCGAAGAGTACTTCAAGACGTTCCTCTCTGACCCCAAGAACATGGAGAACCTCAAGAGCGAATTCTTCATCCCCTTGATGGTGGACCACCTCATCCACACGGGCCAGGCTACCTGCGAAGTGCTCGACACCACTTCCAAGTGGTTCGGTGTGACCTATCCCGAGGACCGTCCCGAAGTTGTGGCCAAGTTCCAGAAACTTGCCGACGACGGCGTTTACCCCGAAAAAATGTTCTAAGCTTCATTAGTCCACACGACATCTCCCCAAAAAGGCGAAAGCCTTGCAGCAGCACTCAGCGTGCTTGCCGCAAGGCTTTCGCCTTTTTTATTATGAAGAAAAGCAGAGTTGGCGCAGAACCTCGTCTTAGCGCAAAGCGTCTAAATCCTCTTTGCTGAGGCCGGTGTAGAGCATTACCTTTTCGGGGTTGAGTCCGTCATTCAGCATGGAACGGGCTGATTCCAAGAGCTTCTTTAGGTTGGCTTCGCGTTCTTCTGCAATGCCTTTTGCCATGCCTTCTGCAATGCCTTCGCGCTTTGCTGTCCCGATGACATCGTTTTGAATCCTCACGGCATTGACGTGTTCGTCGTAGGCGTGGCGTTCCGCATCGTTCATAGCGTAGTATTGCAGGCGTTTGCGCGCTTCGGGCAGTCCGGGAGCTTTGGCCTCGTCGC
>CAVKJJ010000069.1:0-13622 GCA_963656685.1 bacterium
AACATTAAGGGAAACCGGCTCTGCAACAAAAATATACAGCACACCATGCGGTGAATCCGCAAAAAATCGTAATTTTGCATCCGATTTGTCCCTACGGAGGCTCCAAGCCTTACGTGTGATGGCGAATTAAGCGAGAGAAAGCCGCTCTGCACACCGCCACAAAAAGCGATGCTGCAACGTGGCCGACACTTAATTTAGAGTAACACAACTAAAATCAAACCAAACAAATGAAGCAAATTGCAATCAACGGTACCGCTCGTACCGGTCTCGGCAAGAAAGCCACAAAGGAAATCCGCAAGTCAGGTAACGTACCCTGCGTAATCTACGGAGAACAGAAGGACGAAAATGGCGCCCCCGTAGCCGTTCACTTCACCGTAAGCGAAAAGGAAATCAACAAGCTCATCTACACTCCCCACATCTACCTCGTTGACATCAACATCGACGGCGTTGACCACAAGGCAGTCCTCAAGGAAGTACAGTTCCACCCCGTAAAGGACAACGTGCTCCACGTTGACTTCTACGAAGTACACGCCGAAAAGCCCATCGTAATGGGTGTGCCCGTTGTAGCAAAGGGTCTCGCAGAAGGTGTACGCGCCGGTGGTCGCTTGATGATGATGGTTCGCAAGCTCCAGGTACGCGCCCTCTACAGCGCCATCCCCGAAAAGCTCGAAGTAGACGTAACGAGCCTCGCCCTCGGCAAGAGCATCAAGGCTGGTCAGCTCAGCTTCGACGGCCTCGAAATGGTAACTCCCAAGGAAGTTATCGTTTGCACCGTCAAGATGACCCGTGCCGCTGCCGGTGCTGCCGCTGCAGCTGCCAAGGCCGCTCAAGCATAAACTTTCTGACACATACACTCTGCAGCAAACACGTTGCGGAATGTGCTTAAAGTAGCCTATGAGGTTATGCCACAATTCGTGTAAACATCAGTAGCCGAACTAGCTTCGCGCTGAGACAACACGCAATGGCATAACCTCATAATTTATAAGGTGGTTACACTACAGTTTACCACCCCTCAACCCACAAACAACCTCATGAACTATCTCATAGTAGGTCTCGGCAACATCGGTGACGAATATGCCAAGACACGCCACAACATAGGTTTTCGCGTAGTCGACACACTCGCACGCGAAGGCGGCGTAGAGTTTGAAGACAAGCGCTACGGTTTCGTAGCCACACTCAAGGTGAAGAACCAAACGCTCACCCTGCTCAAACCGTCCACCTACATGAACCTCTCGGGCAATGCCGTGCGCTACTGGATGAACGAAAAGAAAATCCCCGTAGAGCGTCTGCTCGTCGTAGTGGACGACCTCGCCCTTCCCTTCGGACATCTCCGCATGAAGCCATCAGGCAGCGAAGCCGGTCACAACGGCCTCAAGCACATCACCTCCGTTCTTGGTTCGCAAAAATACGCCCGTCTGCGCTTTGGCATCGGCAACGACTTTCCCCGTGGCGGCCAAGTGGACTACGTGCTTGGCGAGTTTGGCGAAGAAGACCTCCTCACCATGGACGAACGACTCAAAGCCGCAGCCGAAGCCATCAAGACCTTCTGCCTGGCCGGCATCAACGTGGCCATGAACCAGTACAACAACAAATAAGTTCTTATGGAAGCACGTTTGGACAAATGGCTTTGGGCCGCACGCATCTACAAAACGCGCACTTTGGCAGCCGACGCTTGCAAGAACGGACGCGTATGCATCAACGGCGCACAAGCCAAACCCTCACGCACCGTAAAAGACGGCGACGAAGTAAGCGTCAAAAAGTCGCCCATCACCTTCACATTCCGTGTAAAGCAAGCCATAGAAAAGCGCGTAGGCGCACGTCTGTTGCCCGAAGTTCTGGACAACATCACCACGCCCGAGCAGTACGAACTGCTCGAAATGAGCCGCATCAGCGGATTCGTGGATCGCGCCAGAGGCACCGGACGCCCCACAAAGAAAGACCGCCGCGCACTCGACGACTTCACGGGCGAAGTGCCCGAATTCTTCCCCGACGCCCCCTTCGACCTCGACGACTAACCAACAGTATTTTCCCCGTTTTTTCTCAATACATCCCCACTATGCAAACACCCCAATGGGCACCAGCCGTTGTGCTAGTCGACGCCGACTACCTCGGCCAAGTCGCCACAGACCTTGCCGCTCACTTCTCGTCCCGCATAGGCCGCACACTGCCGCAAGCCGACCTCTGCCGTTGGCTCGACTGCATAGCCCTCGACAGCGGCATCACTCCCGGAGCTAACCGCATCCAAGCCGTATTTATCCACAAAAAGGATAGTCTGGAGCTCTCCCATTTCGCGCCGTCCAACTATGCATCTGCACTCAACGCACAAGCTTTCAAGGACCACATAGCAGAATTTGAACTCATCTCCTATCCCGTAGAAGACATCGTGTCGTTCCACGACTTCTTCACCCAAGCGTTCACCACTGTAGCCGACGCCAAGGAAGCCAAGCGCGTAATAGTCGTGGCCGACGCCGCAACCTTCGGAGACGACATCAAGCGCATTTGCGCCGACACCGACGGCAAGCAGTTCGCCGTATTCTCCATGCAGCCCTTTGAAGCAAAGGACGTCAATGCCCAAATTCTAGGCTACTCACTTCTCTCCGCACTTGGCATCAAAGCCGACGAGCTGAATTAAAAAGACGCACAAGTTTGCACCGCTAAAAGCTTTGCCTTAACTTTGTGCTAAACTTTCCACACGGCGACAGCCTGAAGAACTGTCCGCTCTTATTCCTTTTTTTCCAAAAACATTATGGACAACGCAAACCTCCAACGCATAAAGCAACGCTACGGCGTGGTCGGCAACTGCGAAGCGCTCAACCGCGCACTCGAAATAGCCCTCAAAATAGCCCCCGTTGACCTTTCCGTACTCGTCACCGGCGAGAACGGCGTAGGCAAGGAAGTGTTTCCACGCATCATACACGACCACAGTTTAAGGAAAAACAAAAAATACTTTGCCGTCAACTGCGGCGCCATCCCCGAAGGCACCATCGACTCCGAACTCTTCGGACACGAGAAAGGAGCCTTCACCGGCGCAGTAGAGCAACGCGAAGGCTACTTTGCCGCAGCCAACGGCGGCACACTCTTCCTCGACGAAGTGGGCGAGCTTCCCTTGCAGACCCAAGCACGATTGCTGCGTGTGCTCGAAACGGGCGAATACATCCGCGTAGGTTCGAGCGAAGTGCGCAAAACCGACGTGCGCATCGTGGCAGCCACAAACGTCAACATGGACAAAGCCATTGCCGACGGGAAGTTCCGCCAGGACCTCTACTACCGCCTCAACACCATCAACATAAGCATTCCCGCCCTGCGCGAACGCGGCACCGACGCCTCGCTTCTCTTCCGCAAGTTCGCACTCGACATGAGCGAAAAGTACAAAATGCCACCCATCCGGCTCGACGAGGCCGCACAGCAGATGCTCCTCGCCTACTCCTGGCCCGGCAACGTACGTCAGCTCAAGAACCTGGCGGAAAACATGAGCGTGACCTCCGAGGAACGGCAAATCACTTCCGAAATTCTCAGCCGTTATCTTCCCCAAGAGTCTAAAGGCACACAACTCATGACCGTGGGCGACAACCACGAAAGCCACACCTTCGAAAACGAGCGCGAAATACTCTACCAAATACTCTTCGACCTCCGGCGCGACGTCACCGAACTCAAACGCATCGTTCGCGAGCAACAAAAGGAAATCAACCAAGAGCATACCAGCATAGCCTCACAAAAGGGACTCACCGTGTTCAAGGACGACACACCACACACCGCCAGTCCGCAACTCCTCTCCAAAGACGACGAGCAACTTTCACTTTGGGAAGAAATCAACGACGAAGACACCCCCACCTCTCCATCGCGCGAAACTGCAAATCCCGCCAGCACCGTGCCCCAAGTAGCAAAGCCCGCCGTACAGTCGCTTGACCAGCTTGAACGCGGCCTCATTCAGCAAGCCCTTCACGAAAACAACGGACGACGAAAAGCGGCGGCAGAACAACTCGGCATATCAGAGCGCACACTCTATCGCAAAATAAAAGAATACGGATTGGAATAATCTCTGGCACCACACGCCCAACCAGCCCCACTCATCCTCTTGCTTCAAAAAATGAAAAGACACCTCATAGCCCTCTTTCCCGCACTACTTCTGCTCGTGCTGACAGCCTGCAGCATCAGCTATAAATTTACGGGCACAAGCATCAACTACGATCTGATAAAGACCATTCAGATTGACAAAATAGCCAATCGCGCACCGTACGGATGGGCACCTATGGAAGCCATGTTCAACAATTCGTTGCAAGACAAATATGCCAACCAAACACGGCTCAAAATCGTTAAGCGAAACGGCGACCTCCACATTGCCGGAGAAATCACCGGCTACGACCAGTATAACAAAGCCGTATCGGCCGACGGATACTCCTCACAAGTGCAGCTGCGCATGACGGTCAACATACGCTTCAACAACTCCAAAACCAACGAAAGTTGGGAAAAGCAATTCTCCGCCACCACGCAATACAACTCTAACCTCCAGCTCTCCGCTGTACAGGAGCAACTCGTCACCGAAATGACAAACGACCTCTGCGACCAAATCTTCAACGCCACCGTAGCCGACTGGTAAGCACAGGAAACCCAAACTCTAACCACACACCCCATCAAGCAATGCCTGCAATTGCCGAACTCATAGCCCACCCCGAACGCCTTGGAAAGGACACACTCTACGGACTCCGCGAAACCGTAGCCAAATATCCTTACTATCAGACAGCAAGGCTCCTGTTCTTGCAGAACCTATTTCTCCTGCACGACGCTTCGTTCGGAGAAGAACTGCGCAAGGCAGCGCTCTACATTCCCGACCGCCGCAAGCTCTTTCGCATGGTGGAAGGCGAAAACTACGACATTAAGCCATCGCCCATCCATCGCGAACCCACAGTCCACCCCACTGGCGACCGCACACAAACACTCATCGACGACTTCCTCAGCACAGCCGAAGAAACCGCCGCGCCAAAAGGCAAGAAACTCACCATAGCCGACGCCACCACCGACTACGCAGCCTATCTCCTACAACTTGACGATGCCGAGCCGGAGCCCACAACCGAACAAGCCCCCACACAGTCCAATCGCAGCACCACACTCATTGACGATTTCATAGAAAACAAGCCCGAGCGCATACAACTGAAAGAAACCCCTGAATATGTGCCCGAAATTGACGACGAAAACAGCGACACGGCCGACGCCTCCGACGAAGGTTACCTCACCATGACGCTCGCCAAAATCTATATCAAACAGCAACGCTACGAGAAGGCACTTGAAATAATGCGCAAAGTAAACTTGAATAATCCGAAAAAAAGTAGTTACTTTGCAGACCAGATTCGTTTCCTGCAGAAACTGATAATAAACAAAAATCACAATAAACAATAAGCAAATGTATACAGTACTCGTTATTTTGGCTGTCATCGTAGCAGTTCTGCTCACGTTCATCGTACTCATCCAAGAGTCAAAGGGCGGTGGCTTGGCCTCAAACTTTGCCGCATCGAACCAAATTATGGGCGTACGCAAAACTACCGACGTAGTGGAGAAAGCCACATGGACGCTTGCTGCAGTACTCGTGGTGCTCGCCGTAGCCACCATCTTCTTCGCGCCTCGTGCACAGGACGTTGACTCTGTAGTAACAACGGCACAACCCGAAGCGCAGACACCCGCTCCCGCAGCACCGGCCGCATCGTCCGCTCCCGCAGCTCCCGCTGCAACCAAATAAAAGAGGACGCAAGCCATAAAGTCTTTATTTTTAGAAATCAAGGAATCAGTAAAAGAGTGAACCGTATGTTCTTGGCCTCACGTCAAGCAACTACAGTTCACTCTTCTTTTTAGTTACGCAACACAGTACATCCTAAAGATTTCCTTTTCCTCATGCACATCCTTACACGCATTTACTTCGGCCTATATCTTCTTCTCTTCTTCGGAATGGCGCAAGAAGACACGCTCCATTTGCTTGAATGCCAAATATCAGGAACGCAATTGCCCCACACGCCGTGGCTCGTGGCCATAGCGCTCACTGCCGTATGCCTCTGTCTCACTAACTTGCTGCACCGAACATTCCGCAATTTATGTCACATTCAAACAGCCATTCCCGCCTATTTCGCTACGGCATGGCTAGCCACCTTGCTCGTCAGTGTGCCTTTTGCCTCATGCATTTACTTTGTCATACAGACTTTAGCAGCCATCGCGCTTTGTGCCGGTTGCCTATACTTGCGCCACCATTGGGGACACGCAGAAAAGAATGCCGGGACGTGGCATAAAGCTATGCTTCACATCGTGTTTCTTCTGCTTCTCAGCATTTACATGGGCATAGGTGCAGCAGCTACCGATACAGACCACTACGAGATGAAGACATCACAACTATTGCTTAACGGTAAGCCCAAAAAGGTTAAGCACATTGGAGGAAAATCTCTCGAAACCACTCCACGCCTCATCGCCATGCGCACTTACGCCATGGCTACAGCTCCCGGACGGCTCGGCGAACGTTTCTTTGACCAGCCTCTCAGCCCATCTACCAACGCCACAAGTCTTCTGATTCCGCAAGACAGCCGACAAGCCATTCTGTTCCCCATTGATTCGCTTTGCCGAAAGCTATGCGCACCCCGTCCCTCCGTTGAGGAGCAAAACAAAGCGGAAAAAGCCCTAGAATATTTCCGCCACGCAGCGGAAAACGCTGGTGCACATCCAAGCATTGCCGCAGACTATTATCTATGCGCCCTTCTTGCCAACAGGCAAATAGACCGCTTTGCACATGAAATACAGCATTATTATCCGCGGCAAGTGCGCGAACAAAAGCATCTACCGAAATACTACGCCCAAGCGCTCGTCATGTACACCCACATGCGCACCCGTCCCTCTGTGGTCTTCAGCGATGCGGCCGTCGAAGCCAATTACAACGATTATTCCGATATGCGCGACACTCTGCGACGTGCAGACATACGCAACAACATGCTGCGCCGCTCCTACGGTGAGACCTACTGGTGGTACTACCAAGAAGGTCTGCATTCCCAAAGCCCGTCACACTAACTCATTCCGACATGTTTCTCTACCATAAAGAAATACGCGGCCTCAACACGGTCATTCTCCTTGCGTTGCTTTTGGGCGTAGGTTGCTGCCTATGGAAAAAATGCGGCAGCGAAGATGGCCACATGGTTCTCTCGCAAGCCGATGCCGACTCGCTCCTAATTCTTGAGAAGGAACTTAAAGAAGAAACCGTACGCGAAGAGTGGAGCGACAAGAACCGACTGAACCCTCAGGCGCGTCCTTTCCCTTTCGACCCCAACCACGCCGATTCCGCTACACTGCGCAAGCTGGGACTTTCCGAAAGACATGTGCACAACATGATGGCATACAGACACAAGGGCGGGCGTTGGCATTCTCCCGAAGACTTTTCGCGCCTTTACAATTTAAACCGAGAAGATTTCGAGCGGCTCCGTCCCTACATCCGCATTGCGGCGGAAGACCGTGCCAAGAACTATAGCTACGAAGAATACTACGGAACACCCAAAGGGGACATTCCGGAATACGAACACATAGACAAATACGAAGAGGGCACAAAGATTGATCTCAACAGCGCCGATACCACAGCGCTAAAGCGCATCCCTGGCATAGGAAGCTACTATGCCCGAAAAATCATAGCCTACCGTGAACGCCTCGGCGGATTTGTATGGGCGAGCCAAGTGGACGAAGTGGAAGGACTGCCACCCGGTACTTCACGATGGTTCGAAACGCCACACACTCAGCCTCTACGTTTGCGCATCAACCACTGCACGTTCAAAGAACTGGTGCGCCATCCTTACCTGTCGTACGAACAGACGAAGGATATCGTCAATCACATCCGCCGGTACGGACCAATCCGTTCTTGGCAAGACCTCAAACTCTACAAGGAGTTTACCGACGAAGACTTCCGGCGCTTGACTCCCTACGTGCAGTTTGACTGAGTCGTCCAAATGCCGCTAGCTTTACAATGCATTCTACAGAAAAATCAAGAGGATTTTCGCTTACGACTTGCAACATAGAGTGCTTTATGCTACCTTTGTTTTAAATTTATAAAAATAGCAACAATCCAATCCGGAATATATACCATGGAAACATACTTAGAAAGACGCACCAACGTAGAAGTCATCTCAACAGGAAGTCTTGCACTCAACGACGCACTTGGCATAGGCGGATATCCCAAAGGACATATCATTGAGATTTCCGGATGGGATTCGACCGGTAAGACCACGCTTGCCCTCCATGCCATTGCCGAATGCCAGAAACAAGGCGGAACAGCAGTTTTTATTGATGTAGAGAATACATTGGACAGCAACTACGCACAAAAGTTAGGTGTAAACATTGACAAACTCTACATAGCCCGGCCCGAAGACGAAGAGGAGGCGCTGGCTATCGCAATCCGACTCATACGTTTATCTGCCGTTGACATCCTCGTCGTCGACTCCGTAACAGCTTTAGTTTCCATGTTTGAAAAACGAGAACCTATGGGCGAGAAGCACTTGTATCTTCACGCATTCCTCGAAAACTATGCTGTCGGAAGAATCATGCAAAGAATCGGCAATGCCGTCTGCATCTTCATCGATCAAATGCGAATGAAGCCTGACAAGGAAACAGGCTACTATCACGAAACAACAACTTGTGGATACGCGCTCAAAGATCTTTCCACCATACGTCTCAATATTCGCCGTAAGAACATAGTCAAAGACGGCGACGTAGCCGTTGGTAGCCAAGTTTGCGTTGACATCACGAAGAACGACATGGGCATTCCATATCGCAAAGCCGAGTTCGAAATAACCTTCGGCAAAGGCATTTCCCGCACGGAAGAAATTGTTGAGCTCGGCTTAAGTACCGGCGTGATTAAAAAGATAGGTTCATGGTTCTGCTACAACGACACCCGTCTTGAACGAAGTCGCTATGACTTTAAGAAAATACTCAAAAGGAACCCCGAGCTCTCCAAAGAAATCGAAGAAAAGATTGTGGCAGAACTCAAGAAGCAACGGAGTATTGGATTCTCTAGAAGCTGAAATAAGTTTATGCAGAGCTATTCTTCAATGAGCAAGGACAACAAAAAGAGTAGACAATTGGCGCATTATGGTTGCTCCCAAGAAAAAAGGCTACACCCTTCAAACCGCAGCGTTTAAGCCTCACGGAGGTATTTCCTTCTATAAAAAATGCTTTGTCTGAGGATGGTAGTACCTCAATCAGTCCTGCTGAAGTTCTGCAGCCGGCAGACACCGAAAATGTCGGTGTTCGTCTGCAAGAAGCGTGAGTAGTCACTGTCGGTGGTTGTAAGGATGCAGAGATAGGCGAAATGCGACCAACGTTGGCCATGAATGCCCCGGCATAGCCTGCTCCGTACTTGCCACGGCTTACGGTCACTGCAGACGAAAGGTCACGTTCGAAGTTCGAGATGACGAATTCCGGGTTGAGGGATGTCACGCTCTTACTAAGCCAACTCATTGTCTTCTGCAACAGTTTCTCTGCCGTTGTCGGCTTGGTGGGTTCACCTCGGAGGAGTCCGTTGATTGCTTGCGCTGCACGTGGGTTGCCGTGCATGATAGCCGAACCACCCATGTTGACCATCGTAGCAAGGATGTTGGCGGCGCGGCTTGTACGACCTTTGGCTTCCCTCATCACTTGTTGCGTGCGCGGTTCGCCGTGGGAGAGGTAGTCGTAGATGTCATCTGCCGTTGTCTCGTCAAAGCCACGGAGAGGTACATACCACTGATACATTTTCCGGGTGTCATCGTACTGTTGCTTACTGATGAGTCCACTGCGGTAGGACTGGTGAAGCGAGTAGTTGTTGAGGGCATGGATTCTCTTCCACAGTTCATCAACGGCTTGCTTGCCAACTTGATTCTCAAAGTAGTTGACATAGTTTAGTGCCGCGTCTTCAAGGTCGACAACGGAGTAACTGTGCTTGCCTTCCGGGTCGAAGATGCCCGTGAGACCTGAATAGTCGCGTTCACGCGCTTTGTCAAGGTAGTTTTTCGCATTGCTCTGCACATATGCCGATGCTTCGCTGACGGCTTGCGTATGAGTCTGCGCTGCATCCATGCCTTGTGCGGCACACTGTTCTGCGACTGCACGTGCGGCATTCTTGAACTTGTCGTTGGTGGGCGTGAAGTTCTGCTCTGCAAAGTACTTGGTGACGAGGTTGACAAAACGTTTCTCGTCGTTGGCCATTGCATCGTCGGCCTTGCGCTGCGCCAACACTTGGTTGCGCTCAAGTCCGTGCTTGCAGTTGAGGTACTGTTCCACTTCGTCTTGGTCGAACAAGTGTTTTGAAGTGATTGCCTTGACTGCGTCAATCATCGGGTCAACAAGGTCGAAGATAAGTCTGTCCATCATCACTTTGTTCTTGGAACTCTTGTGGACGGCATTGAGGTACACGTTTTCATAGTCGCGCACCTTGCGCCCAGTAGCTTGTTCCAAGGCTTCCTGCAGACGGCGCACGCTGACGAGGTCATCGTGCCACGCTTCGTCTATCTGAGACCAATGGCCACTAAGCATTTGCTCATAGAGGTTCGCGGCACGCATGTCCAACTGACCGGGTTGGCGGTTGTGCTGACGGAGAGAGTAGCGGTTGTTGTCTACTCCTTGGTCTTCGGCTGCTGATTCAACTCTGGATGAGCTTCTATATATCCCCTCACCCACTTGTTCGTTATTTCCTCTTCCGTCGGCTTCATGTCGTGCAGATAAATCAGAAGCTCGTCCTGACCTTTCTCGTCGTCCTTCAGCATGAGGAGTATAACGATTATCCAAGTTTCGTCCAGTCCGGCTTCCTTCAACAGCTGAATTAATATCTCTTGCACTTCTGATAGTCCCTTCTTTGATTCCATTTCTTATAAAGTTTATTTGTTCTTCATTGCCGTCTATCGGCAACTTTAGTACAACGTTGTAGTCATTGTATTTATTGTACTCAAAGGCATAAAAATTGTTGGCGGTGAATTCGCTTGAAACACTTCCTTCTTTGCCCTTATGCTTATTGGGATGACTATCTATTGCGTGAGCCAGTTCGGCATACTCTTGGTCGGAGAGTTCAACGGCGTTGTTCTTTCTCAAACTGTAGCGCGTGCTATTCTTTTCGGTTACACGTTCTAACTTATTGTAGAGTCCCTTCAATCCATCTTCTGCCCATTTCTGTGCCTCGTCTGACAGAGGCATATTATCCAAGGCATCAGTGTAATTGACGATAGACTGACGAATTGCATGTTTGTAGCCTTCCACGTCAGGATGAGGGACTTTATTGCGGTCTGTTATACGTGAACGAAAATCCTTTATATTGGCGCGCCCGATAACAAATTTATCCCGGTCGGTAGTGATGCGTTTCCCGGACTTGTCATACAACGGCCAATAGCAAGATGCCACAGTTCCCCAATGGTCTGAAATGCGATAGATATCACCATTGGTGCGGTCTATGCAATATTCGCTTGAAGATAATGGGGATTGGTGCCATTCATATCTGCCGGAATGTACCATGTCCGTCCATCTTTCGGAAGATTCTACTAATTCAAAATCAGCGGCTGTATCGATGTAGTAATCATCCAATTTAGGAGTCTTGTACAATTCTCTATATGGAACGTCCTCATGTGTGTTCCGCCATTGCGATGCTGCATTAAGTCCCAACCTCCTTGCAGCTGCATCAAAATGTTCGCGGCTGTTAGGGGAGTAGGCAAAATCTTTGTATGTTGGTCGCAATCCTTTTTCACCATCAATGTCATATGAACCGTCTACATTTCTCTGAACTGGATAACGTGCGTCTTCATACGACTTCTCATTGAATTGCGATACCGATTTGATTCTGTTCGAGTCAAAAACGATATACATATAATGTCCTTGGGACTTATCAGAATTCGATGCAGAATTATTAGAGTATCGTATTCCATCGTAGCCTTTGCTTGACAAGAAATTACGCATCAGTTTATTGGAACGCTTAATATCGTGTTCCATTCCTGCAATACGTTCAAGTTGTTCAATGTCTGCCGCATCAATTTTCTCTCGGTTCGCTGATAGTAGGAACTTTGCAAGGTCACACCCATTCCATTTACCTGAGTATTGTTCAACGACGAGAGGTTTCTTTACGTCAAGGTAGAACTGTCGTATACTACCATCAGCGTCTTCCGTCATATGATTGTGCTTCAACGTTTCTTCGTAATCACCGAAGTGAAAACCTAAATCCTCAATCGGCGGATTTGCGAACTGAGTTCTTACAGCGTTGGATGTCATCTTGCCGTAGACAACGGCGGGTTCTCCATACTTGTCAACAACTTTGGACGCATTCTCTGGGTCGGTTTCCCAATCACCAAACCATTTTTTGAAGTTTCCACTTCTCAACGAGAAGCGCGTATCATCACCGCCCTTGTTAGCCTTTGCGGCATCCTCGTCAGTGAACGTGCTTCCGTCTTCGCGGTCAAAGTCGTAAAGGACGTTTTCCTCATTGGGGTGTTCAGCGTTCCACTTGTCGATGATGCTGCGCGCTTCGGTGTCACTGATGATGCGACCGGGTTTGAACGCACCCGCAACGTACCAACCTACCTTGTCGGCTTGGCTTGCCTTGGCGTTGGCATTGGTAGCCTTGAGGTAGAATCCGTCAGTAGGAATGTGGTCGGGAATGTCATGGTCGGCATTGCGCTGTGCTTCGGCATTGTAGTCAATGTCGGCGGGTACTTCGCCCTCTACCCACACAAACGAGTTGTCGCGTAGGTTCTTGCCCGAACCTTTACCAATCTGTCGCATGGTAGGCAAGGATCCGGCATGCCACCCCGGACGCATTGCAAAGATGCCAACAGCACCAGAACCGTTGATGCCGTAGTTGTAGTAAGAACGTGCTTCACCATCGTAGCGTTTCTGCCCGGTCTTTTTCTCTTCCACCTTTATCCAACGTGCGCCGTGTTCAGTTGCCCAACGCACGGCTGCGGGATTGGGGTTCTTGCCCATACGGCTGAAGCTCTTGTCTCCTTCTGCCTTGCGGTCGGCTTTGAACTGTCTGAGGGAGATTGCTTCGCCCGTCTCGTTGTCCACAAGATGCGCACCATAGTTGTACTCTTCGATGTGTTCGGTCGGCTTGTCCTTATCCACGACGCGCGTGCCGATGAAGTCGTTTGACGAAAGGCTCTTTAGGTCTTTGAGTGCGGGCGAGTCTGCATCGTACCATGAACCACGTTTCACGGCTTCATTATTGCCGATAAACAAGGGGTAGAGTTGTCCGTCCTCTCCTAGGCGCATGAGCTTGTATACCTTCTGCGTTTTCTTGGGCGCGGGTTTGCTGCGCAAGGAATAGCGTGTCCCGGTGGATTCGCTTGAAGTGGGAACTTCCTTGGTCATGTCGGGAGTAATGTCTACATTTGCAGCATCCAAGACATTCGCAAGAATGTCTCGGTATAAGGCAATACCTCCGTGAGGCTTCTGCGCTGCGGTTTGAAGGGTATTGCCTTTTTCTATATTATCGGCTACAAAGACCTCATGTACATACAGACTGTTCTTGTTGTTGTCTTGCATGGCACGGCAGAACACATAGTTTCGCTTTCCCTCATAGTTTATAGGATAAGCAAAATAAGGCTCTTCCGTTAAATGCATGGATGGAGAGATGATAGATGTGGGTATGATATGAA
>CAVKJJ010000070.1:0-13594 GCA_963656685.1 bacterium
ACAAGGAACTGTTCCTGATTCCCGGAGCCACGCATATCAAGACCTACTACGTGCCAGAGTATGTGGATATGGCAGTGGGAAAACTGACTGACTTTTTCGGCAAGAAACTATAATGACGCAAGACGCAAATGAGGGCGCAAGCGCATGGAGGCGAACTCTCCGAGTTCGCAGCTCTACACGAACTTTCGCAGTACCCTCTAAAATAAGAATCGTACGCCCTATTATATTACTCTACTTCCGGATTTAGATTTTGCCTAGATTTTGAGCGGAAATACGTAACCAGCCCACGGTTGGCACCGTGGGCTGGTTACGTGTCTGGCCTACAGCCTGATTACTGTACACAACTTATTGGGAATCTAAATTCGAAATGCACTTAGCGTCCTATCAGTCACGCCTATGGGGGCGAGGTTTTCAAAACCTCGCGCTCTACACGAAAATTCTAGCAACAACTAGTCAAAGCCTCCATAAGGCCGTTTTGAAAACGTCACCCTCATGAAGGTGCTTCACGAAACAGGCATTCTACACAAGGAGCAATCCATCCGTCACATTGTTGTTTTCTTTAAGCCTTATACGTCAAAAAGTCAAAAAAGTGCGGCAGTACTGACACGTACCGAAACTATTGCTTAATTTTGCAACAAACTAACAACGAGCCGAAAGGCTACGGAACTAAACCGAAACAAAAATCAAAGCAATATGCAGAATATAGACTGGGCAAACCTCAAGTTCGGTTACATGCCTACAAACTACAACGTGCGCTGCTACTACCGCAACGGAAAGTGGGGCGAGATAGAAGTATCGTCCGAAGAAACCATCAACATCCATATGGCTGCCACTGCGCTCCATTACGGGCAGGAAGCTTTCGAAGGACTCAAGGGCTTCCGCTGCCCCGACGGAAAGATTCGCGTGTTCCGCGCTAAGGACAACGCCGAACGCTTGCAGAGCACCTGCCGTGGCATACTCATGCCCGAACTTCCCACGGAGAAGTTTATGGAAATGGTGAAGACCGTTGTGAAACTCAACGAGGACTTCGTGCCGCCTTACGAAAGCGGTGCTTCGCTCTATATCCGTCCGCTGCTCATCGGAACCGGTGCACAGGTCGGCGTACACCCCGCCAACGAATATCTCTTCGTGATCTTCGTTTCGCCCGTAGGACCTTACTTCAAAGGTGGATTTGCCACGAACGACTACGTCATTATCCGCGAATACGACCGCGCCGCTCCCCTCGGCACCGGACGCTACAAAGTGGGCGGTAACTACGCTGCCAGTCTGCTCGCCAACAAGATTGCCCACGAAGCCGGCTACGCCTCAGAGTTCTACCTCGATGCCCGCGAGAAGAAATACATCGACGAGTGCGGTGCCGCAAACTTCTTCGGCATCAAAGACGGAAAGTACATCACCCCGAAGTCGTCGTCCATCCTTCCCTCCATCACCAACCGCAGTCTGCAGCAACTCGCCAAAGACCTCGGTCTTGAAGTGGAAGTGCGCCCCATCCCCGAAGAGGAGCTCTCTACCTTTGACGAAGCTGGAGCCTGCGGCACGGCAGCCGTAATAAGCCCCATCCGCAAGATTGACGACCTCGAGAACCACAAGAGCTACGTCATCTCCAAAGACGGCAAACCCGGTCCTATCTCCGAAAAACTCTACACGCTGCTCCGCAACATCCAGTACGGCATTGAACCGGACAAACACGGATGGAACACCGTCATTGAGTAACTCTACATTCCCTATTCGTCACGACACACTTACCCCGAAAATGAAACGTACAGCAAATCTGCTCATCGCCTTCATTCTCTTCTCCCTATGCAGCGCATTCTTCACCGCTTGCAACAGCGACAAGAAAAAGCTGGAGGACAAGGAGAAAGAACTCGAAGAACTTCGCCAGCTTGCCGAACTCGACAAACGCGAGATGGAGAACCAGTACGCGGAATTCGCCACACAATATGGCGAACTGAAGAAAAGCGTAAAGGACGACTCGCTCGTTGCAAAACTCAACGCCGAGCAAGCCCGCGCCGAATCGCTCCTCAAAGAACTGAAGAACGTAAAGTCCAGTAGTTCGGCCGAGATTCTCCGCCTGAAGAAGGAACTCGCTACGGTACGCGCCGTGCTGCGCGACTACATCCGTCAAGTAGACTCACTTCAGCAAGTGAACCAGACGCTCATCGGCGAACGCGACCAGGCTCGCGCCGATGCCGAACGCACACGTGCCGAAAACTCGGCCGTGAGCGCACAGAACGCTTCGCTCAACGAGAAGGTAGCCATTGCGGCTCAACTCAACGCCACCGGTGTGAGCGTTTCGCCGCTCAAGAAGAACGGCAAGGCTGCTAAGAAAAGCAAAGACATCACGCGCTTCAGCATCTCGTTCACCATCACCCGCAACGTTACCGCCAATGCCGGCAACCGCACCGTCTACGTGCGTCTGCTCAAGCCCAACCAGCAGGTGGTAGGCCAGAGCGGAACGTTCCACTACGAGAACAAGAGCATCGGTTTCTCCGCCTCCCGCACCATTGAATACAACGGACAGGAGCAGCACGTGACCATCTACGTGCCCGTAAGCGAATATCTCAGCGCAGGTTCCTACTCAGCCTACATCTTTGCCGACGGCCAGATGATTGGTTCCGGCTCGGTGAACCTCGAGAGGTAATAGGTTTTCAAACTTACATATTATCACATTTTAGTTTTGCACCGCTCATGCAACTCTTGCAAGAGCGGTGCAAAATCATTTACACAACAAACACACACCTTCACACAATGAAAAGTCAAGTCATTGCAACACTACTACTAGCCCTCACCTACCCCACGCTGTCTCAAGCCCAAAACGAACAGAAAGCACTCACCGTGCGCGGAACGCTCTGCGACAGCACGACACACGAACCGGAAGCCTTCGCCACCGTGCGCATGCTGCAAGGCACAGCGCAGAAACCCGTGCGCGTGGCTACAACGGGGGCCGACGGCACGTTTTCTATCACGGCTCCAAAGAAAGGCAAATACACCATAGAACTTGTGGTGCTTGGAAAAGAACCCGTGCGTCGCAATGTGGATTTGTCGGATAGCAATACATCCGTCAGCCTTGACACGCTCTACATCCGCGAATACAACACTACGCTCGGCACCGCTACCGTCACGGCGCAGCGCCCGCTGGTGAAAGCTGATATAGACAAACTCACCTACTCCTTTGCCGACGACCCCGAGGCGCAGACCAACACGGTGCTGGAGATGCTCCGCAAAGTGCCCATGGTAACCGTGGACGGCGAGGACAACATAAAGATAAACGGCAAGTCGGGGTTCAAAGTTTACGTGGACGGCAAACCCAACCAGATGATGAGTTCCAACCCGTCGCTCATCTTCAAGTCGTACCCGGCATCGTCCATTCAGAAGATAGAAGTGATTACCAACCCCGGCGCGAAATACGATGCCGAAGGTGTGGCGGGCGTGCTGAACATCATCACCAACGGGAAGACCTCCACATCGGGCTATCTGCTCACTCCAAACGTTGGCTTCACAAACCGTGGAATGCGCGGAAGCGTTCTGGCCATCGCACAATGGGGAAAGTTTATGCTCTCTGCCAACTACGCCATTGGCAAGTCGAAAAATCCAACGACGAGCGGAACTTCCGAACGGGAAATCTTTGACGAAGCCACTAATCACCTCTACACAAGAGATACGGAAACGAAAAACGACGGTACGTTCCAGTTTGGCCAACTCGAAGCGAGTTACGAATTCTCAAAGAAAGACCTTCTCAGCATCTCAGCCGGACTGCACAGTTGGAAGGCGACCGACAACGCCATCACACGCACCGGAATGTTTTCCGCCACAGGTGCCAGCGTCTACAGCTACAACACCCTCACGACGGCCAAAAGTCTTTACCAAGACGTCAACGCTGCTGCCGACTTCCAACACAGTTTCACCGAAGACCGCCGCCTGACGCTGTCGTACCGTTACAACTACTCGCCAGACAACGTGAAGAACGAGACGGTCAATACCGGCTTGACGAATCTTCCCGAGGGCTTCTCGCTTCGCGACCTCTATACCGACCCCGACCGCCTCAGTTGCGAGAACACGGCACAGGCCGACTTCACCACAAACATCGGCAAGAAGCACACACTCTCGGTGGGATTGAAATACATCAACCGCGTGAACCGAAGCAACAGCAAGGAGTACGCACGTTCTGCAGGAACGGACCAGGAACTGACGTTCGACGACGAAACCTCGCTTTACTACCGCCACACGGGCGACATCGGTGCGGCTTATGCAGAGTATGAATTCAAAACGGGCAAATGGTCACTGAAGGCAGGCGACCGTCACGAATACTACCACGTCAGCGTGAAATACCCCGACGGCAAACGCGACGCTTTCAGTACGCACATGAACGACAACGTGCCTTCGGTTGGGGTTTCCTACAGCTTCAGTCCAACCACGCTCCTCACCGTAGGTTACCACATGCGCATAGGTCGCCCCGACATCAGTTCGCTCTCGCCCTACCGCGAGACGCTCAGTCCGGAGCGCGTCTCTTACGGTAACCCGAACCTCAAGAGCGAACGCTACAACAACTTTGAACTGGCTTTCAACACGTTCAGCACGAAACTGACGTTTACCGGTACGCTCTCCTACTTCGTTTCGAACAACGGCATGCAGGAATACTCTTTTGTGGAGAACGGCGTGACGAACACTACGTTCGGCAACTTCGTTCACAGCAAGAGTTTCAACATAGGCGCGTTCATCAACTGGACCATCGTGGACGGCACACGCGTCAACTTCAATGGCGGAGCGACCTACGGCAACTACTCAGCAAAAGAAATCGGTGCCAGCAACTGCGGCTGGAGCGGCGACTATTGGGGCGGCCTCAACCAGGACTTGCCATGGAAACTGAAGTTCGGCATCTTTGCCGGCGGTAACACAAAGTCGCCCTCACTACAAGGCACAAGCGACGGATTCTGGTTCTACACCATGAATCTCAGTCGTGCGTTCCTTAAAGAAGACCGCCTTAAAGTGACGCTGGAGGGCGGCAACTTCATAGGCCGTTACCACAGATTCCATAACGAAACGTTGTCTGACCAATTTCGCGAGTCGGTGCATTCACGCATTGACTTCATGCGTTTCGGCATTTCCGTGAGCTACCGCCTCGGCAACCTCAAGACTTCCGTCAAGAAGGCTGAGCGTTCCATCGAAAACGACGACGTGCGTTCCAACAGCAAAAGCGGAAGCGGTCAAAGCTCTGGCATGCAATAAACAGCACGCCATGCACATTCTTTAAGGATATTTCCTACTTTTGCAAGACGAAACAACAAAGATGCGAAGCTATGCTACAACAAGCAAAGAGATATGTCCCGTAAACGCACTCTATATATTATTACTACATTTATCGCAGTTATCATCATTGTCGGACTGTTCATTGACTTGTGGCCGGAAAGCGACACTACAAGATTGAAATCTGTGTGCCGCATTGAAGCCAGAAGTTGTTACGCAATACCCCTTGACGGGAAAGACACCATTTTTCTTCCTTTAAAGGACGACGACATCAACCATCTGCTTGCCAATCCGAACGACATCACTTACCACATAGACCTCAGCGGAGTGTTTGTGTCGCGAGAAGGGCATCTACTGACGTCCGACTCCCTCGTGCTGCACGCACCGGACAGTCTTTCTGCCGAAAGAACACGCGAAGGCATTCAACGTATGGACACTTTGGTCAACAAAGCCAAGAGCACCGTGGACGACATACTCAAAGAACTTGACGTCTATGCCAAGAGCCATTCCGTAATAGACGACGGTTACAACGACGTGATGGACTACCGCGCCAAACTCAGCCGTCAGTTGCAAAGAATTGACACCGTTAAGCAGACGCTCACAAAGGCCATAAACTCCAAGCAGCCGCTGCATGCCAAATTGCTCGTAAAAGCGCACATCCAATTTTCCGTAAAAGACGACTCGGGACACGTAGCTACGGTTCAAAAGGACGTTGAAATGCTCCAACACACGCAAAACGGGCTGATGCTCTTTCAAACCACCGACCACAAATTGCCCAAAAAAGCAAAGCGCGTACACTTTAGCCTAATAGCCTCCAACACCAAGCCATCCGCGCTCACCGCATTTGCCGACTTTGGCGGGGCAACAGCGCATTCGCTCCCTGAAAGCATCGCTGCCGATTCCGTCCTTCCCCATTCTGCCGAAGAAGGCGGACTATGGAGTGGTGCGTCGGGACACGCTTGCGGCATTCAGGTAAAGGACGAATGCTGCACAGCAGTTGCCGTTCGTCAAACGATGGCAGAGGAGCATTGCCGCATAGCATGGTGGTGGATTAATCTGCGCGGTTGGCTACACTCACTTTTCAGTTCAACAGAGGATAAGCCGCAAAGCGTAAACATGCAAAACAAGAAATGCGTTTGCATGCATTTGCTCGACGGCGGACATTACAACGGACAAGGCATCGTGCAAAACGACAACTTCGTACGCGAAGGTGAAGGCACCTACATCGATTCATGCGGAAGCACCTTCACGGGACTTTGGCAAGCCGACACGCTGACACGCGGCACACGAAGCGATACGCTGGGCGTCTACTCCGGAAAATTCAACCACAGTTTGCACCCTGAAGGAATGGGCATCTACGTTTCACGCAAGGGCGAACACTACGAAGGCGAATGGGCCGACGGCATACGACAAGGCCATGGCTTCAGCGTCAAGGCTGGGCAAACGGTGCGTTGCGGTGTGTGGCGCAAGAACCGTTTCTACGGCGAACGTATGGTCTACACCACCGACCGCGTGTACGGAATTGACCTCTCGCGCTACCAACACGAAATTGGCAAAAAGAAGTACGGAATCGACTGGGACCGCCTGCGCATTGTGAGCCTTGGTAACGGACGACGGGTAAAAGGCACGGTTGACTACCCCGTTTCATACATCTACCTCAAAGCCACACAAGGCACGCGCATCACAAACAAATACTACGCTTCGGATCTGCGTCAGGCACGCAACCACGGAATCCCCGTGGGTAGTTACCACTTCTACAGTTCGAAGTATAAGGGTGCCGAACAAGCCGCATGGTTCCTGCGCATGGCTTGGGTGGCAGCGTCGGACCTTCCTCCCGTACTTGACCTTGAACCTACGGAGGCGGAAGTAAAGGAAATGGGCGGTGAACAGGAAATGTTCCGCCAAGTGCTCGTGTGGCTACGCACCGTGGAGCAACGGCGAGGCAAGAAACCGGTGCTCTACGTGGGCCAACAATTTGTCAACGACCATCTCATCCATGCACCAGAAGCGTTGCGAGCCTACGATGTGTGGATAGCCCGCTACGGCGAGTACAAACCTTTCGTGCGCTTGCTCCACTGGCAACTCACTCCCTACGGACGAGTGCGCGGCATTCACGGCGAAGTAGACATCAACGTATACAACGGAACAAAAACGCAGTTCCGCGAATACATCGACAGCATATGCAAACGATAAACGGGTTTGAAGAGGCTGTTCAAAGTCTCTTCAAACCCCGTTTTGCATAATGCACACTGCAAGTCAAACGGTTAGAGCAAACGTTCACCACAATTTCACAAGTTGTAGCATACTTTCTCTGCTCGAAAAGTGTTATCTTTGTCGCCAACATCGAAAAATTGCAGCAAAAGTATGTCCTTGCCCCAAAAAAGGACGCTCTTCTTGCCGCTCCCTGCGAAAGCTGCCGCCACATTTATGGCAGCATCCGCACACGCACAAAAACATGTGGACAGGGCTTATGTCTAACTAATTCCACATTCCATGGGGCTACTACTCCTCTATCTTTTTGCCGCCTTAGGCATATCGTTTCTTTGTTCAGTGCTTGAAGCCGTACTGCTTTCTGCACCTATGTCGTTCGCGTCGATGCTTGAAAAGGAAAATCGTCCCGGCGCAGCCTTGCTGAAGAAATACAAGCAGGACATCGACAAACCAATCTCCGCCATCCTTTCCCTCAACACCATAGCCCACACCGTGGGTGCTGCCGGTGTGGGTGCGCAAAGCGAGGCCGTATTCGGAAGTGAATACTTTGCAGCCACTTCCGCCATTCTCACCCTCCTCATTCTCATCCTCTCCGAAATCATCCCAAAGACCATCGGTGCGGCCTACTGGCGTCAGATAGCTATACCCGCTGTGCGCATCATCCACGTGCTCGTGATTATCACCTATCCGCTCGTACTGATGTCTGAATTCATCACCCACTTCTTCTCCGGAAAGAAACAGTCCGTTTCAGTAAGCCGCGAGGAAGTCTCTGCCATGATGACCGTAGGCGCAGAAGAAGGTGTGTTTGAGAAGAAGGAGAACAGCATGATTCAAAATCTCCTGAAGCTCGACGACATCACGGCACGCGACATCATGACGCCAAGTTCCGTAGTGGAAATGGCTGAAGAAAGCATGACGCTCAGCGAATTCTACAAAAACGAAGCTTTCCGCACCTACTCGCGTATTCCCGTCTACAACGAGGAGAACGACGACTACATTAAAGGCTACGTGCTTCGCCAAACCATTCTTGAAGAACTGGCGGAGGATAAGTTCTCGCTTCGCCTTTCCGACATTGTACGTCCTGTACTCACGTTTCAGGAAACGGAGTCGGTATCGACCATATGGGAGAAACTCCTCGCCAAGAAAGAGCACATCTCCATCATCATTGATGAGTACGGTTGCTTCCGCGGCATCGTCACAATGGAAGATGTGATTGAAACCATGCTCGGCACAGAAATCGTGGACGAAAAAGACACCGTCACCGACATGCAGGAATTTGCTCGCGAAAAGTGGCAAGAGCAGCAACAGGAATCGCAGGAATTCCAGGAAGCCGCCCAGCAAAAAGAACAACAAGACAAAGACTAAAACTCTTGTATAAACGACAAAAATGGAAATGAAAAGGATAAGCACGTCCTTCTTCATTTCCATTTTATTTTTCTGCATGCCACAAACAGCCTTTTCCGACTAAAGTCCAAAATCTGCAGCAGAACAGTTTTGCTCAACCACAGCACACCTCACCCTCCCCAAAGCAATGATTAAATATCTCATACTCTTTCTTCTCCTCATCATTCTGCCCGACATCTACATCTGGTGGAACTTCACACGGCCGCAGTCCACGTACTGGCAGACGGCTCTGCTCTTGGCACCGACAGTGCTTACGCTTGCCAGCATAGCGTACTGCCTGCTTGTGCCCGGTGCATCATGGAGCTTCAATGTGTTCTTCACACTGCTGTGCATTATTGCAGTACCCAAATTGGCATTCCTCGTCTTCTCCCTCATCGGGCAAGGCATAGCATGGCCGTTTCCCGAAAGCCGCCATGTGTTGACCATCATTGCCGTTGTGCTTTCTGCCGGAACTTGCGGCGTACAACTCTACGGCACGTTCTTTGGCTGGCAGCAACTCAGCACCCATCAGCGAACACTTCACGTAGAGCGTCTGCCCAAAGCATTCGACGGTTACCGCGTGGTACAGATTTCGGACCTTCATGTAGGCACTTACGGCACCGACGACCGTTTCTTATGCCGACTTGCTGATAGCGTGAACGCTTGTCATGCAGCCCTTGTTGTGTTCACCGGCGACATTGTGAACACTACCTCAAAAGAACTTGCGCCACATCTCGAAGCGCTTTCACGCATCAAGGCAAAAGACGGCGTGGTCAGCATTCTCGGCAACCACGACTACTGCATCTATGGAGCGAACCTCACGGATGCCGAACGTTTGGAAGAGATAAAAGAAATTGTCAAAGCGGAACGCTCCTTAGGTTGGCACGTGCTGCTCAACGAGCACACCATCGTGAAGCGCGGAACGGACTCGCTCTTCATTGCCGGCGTAGAAAATACAGGCAAACCGCCTTTTCCTTCCAAAGGAAACCTTGGAAAAGCTTTGCAAAACATTCCGCCACAAGCCTGCACCATACTCCTCAGCCACGACCCTTGGCATTGGCGTCACGGCATACTCGAAAAGACCGACGTTCCGCTCACTCTTTCGGGCCATACCCATGCCATGCAGTTCAAGATAGGCAACTTCTCTCCCGCAAAATGGGTCAATCCCGAATGGGGCGGACTCTACACCGAGGGAAAGCGCAAATTGTTCGTGTCCACCGGCATCGGCGGCACCGTTTCGTACCGCCTCGGTGCGTGGCCGAGCATAGAATGCTTCACGCTCAAGTGTGAACATTAAGCCTCACATCACGTGCGAGCCATATTGCAGCAAGTCACCGTCGCTCTCTCCAACCTTGCAAAAAGTGCCTCAAACAGCATTCAAAGCGACTGCCGAAGCAGCATTCTTATAACGCACTGATTTTCAACAATGTGCAGTTTCAAAACGAGTTCCCCGTTTTGAAACAAAAATTCCAAGCCTTGGAATTAAAATTTCAAGGCTTGGAATTTTTGTTTCAAGGCTTGGAATTTTTGCGAAATGCGGTGGCATTTTATTAGTCGTTATTTCTGTAAGACTTTTGAAGGCATAATTTAAAGGACATACATAGCCTGTCGTCTTCCATGCGTTTTTTGTGGCAAAATCTGTTCTCAACAAACATTTAATGACGCGTTTAGTTCCTTCAGTTGTTTATTTCTGTATATTTGTCCTCAGAAATCTATACATCTCAACATAGAAAGGCATACTCCCCCTGTATAAACCCAACTAAAGAAAGCAAACATGGAAAAGATCATTACTGTCATCACCTGCATGGTTTGTCTCACATTTGCTACATCATGCGGAAACCTAAGCGAAAAAGACATAGAAGACGAGATTTCCTCTGGCGTAGTTTTAGTTCAAAACAAGAGCTATTACGAAGTAGAGTTGTCCAACGGTGAAAAACTTTTCTTCTCCAGCTACGATGAAGATGAAGGCATCAAAGGCATAGCTACGGAAGAAGACTCCGTAGAAGTTGTCACAACGTACGGCACGGGCTTCTTCGTTTCCGACAACGGAGAGATTGCAACCAATGCCCATGTGGTTTCAAACATAGTGAAAGACAAAGACGTCACGAAGTCCGTGTCGAAGATTATCGACGCGCTGAAGGAAATCACGCTATCCATGTACAACGAGTATACCGAAAAATACCAGCAGGCGGTACAAGCTTACAACTATGCCAACTACAGCGACGAAGTTTCGTTTGAAGACTTTTACGCCCTACGCGACATCAAAGATGCCTTAGACGAAAAACGACAGGAATATGCCAGGACTTACAACGGTCTTGACGAGATTAAGGCAAGCGAGTCTGAAATCACTTACCACAACGAAGTGAGCATTGCCTACAACGACACATACGTCACCTCCTCTTCCGACTTCGTAGGTTGTGTAATAACAAAGACCGACGATGAGCACGACTTGGCCATCGTGCAGCTCAAGGACAAGAAGACGCCCGAAGGAAAGCACGTCTTTGAAGTTACTGACGAGGATCCGCTTGAAACCTACACGTGGAAAGAGTCGATCACAAAGAAAGTGAGCGACGACAAAAACAGCAAACTCTTCATGTCGGGCTTCAACCTGGGACCTACTCTTGCCCTAACAAAAGAAGGCATAAAGTCGCAGTTCAACACGGGAACTATCAGTCAACGTACGAGCGACCGACTGATGTATTCCATCCCCACTCTCCCTGGAAGCAGCGGTTCGCCGGTTGTGAACATGCAAGGACAACTTGTTGCCATCAACTATGCCGGAATAAACGGCACGCAAAATTTCAACTACGGCATCAGAGTAAAGTATCTGAACAAATTGCTTAACGAATAGCCCATTCGTTGCAAGACGATGAATAACAAACGTTCCGGACTTTGAAAGAATAAGCGCTCAAAAGCGTTGCTTTCCAAGTCCGGAACGTTTTGAATAAAATAATATTGCTTACAACTCCTCGCTACGGGCAATTCCGTGCGTCACGGCATAAATAGTGAGTGCAGCCACGCTTTTCGTGCCAAGTTTGTCAGTAAGATTTTTGCGATGCGTGATGACGGTGGTCAGACTTACGCCAAGACGTGCAGCAATCTCTTTATTAATCAATCCCTCCACTACTCCGCGCAACACTTCACGCTCACGCGGCGTGAGCTGCGGTTCGCTTTGCGGCTCCGCCACGTTCTGTGCCATCCGCACAGCTGCAGGTTCTGCGCCATGGGCGTGATGGGAGCGTTGAGCAAGTTGCACGATGGAACGCACAAGTTGTTTTTCGTCCTGATAAACGTTGAGCGTATGAAAGCCTTTAGGCAACTGACCAGCATCGTCGCCGTGAACCAGCACGATGGTCTTGTGTTGGCGAGCAAGGAAAAACTGAGCAGCGAGGAGCACTTCTGAGGCTGACACGAAATAATGGAAAAACGCGTCGCGCTCGTTGCTTGCAGCAAGATGTTCGGCACGGTCAAAAAATGCAATCTCCGCTCCAGGCATCAAGCGATGAAGAATGTCGCCCATTCCCAATGCGGCAAGCGTGTTGGGAACCACAACGGCAATTTGCGGTAGTGTGTGTGACATGAATGGTCAGTTGACAATGAGTTGAGGGAAATATTCGCGCAGCAACGATTCGGCACGCTCAAGCTGTTCGGGCGTGTTTTCCTTCACGCCCTCCAATTTATAGGTCCAGCCCAAGGCTTCATACTTGTGCACACCGAGGGTGTGGTAAGGCAGAAGTTCTACACGCTCTATCGTTTTGTAGTCCTTGAAATGTTCACCCAATGCACGCATATCCTCTTCGTAGTCGCTCAATCCCGGCACCAACACATAGCGCAACCAAAACGGATGGTTGTGCTCCTCCAACCATTCGGCTGTGCGGAGCGTCTGTGAGTTGGGACGCCCGGTGATGTGTTCGTGACGTGCCGAGTTGAACTCTTTCACGTCGAGAAGCACAAGGTCGGCCAAAGTGAGGAGTTCTTCCACATGACTGTTCCACACACCGCCGTTCGAATCTACGCAGATGTGGATGCCTTCAGCTTTCAGTCGGCGGAACAAGGGCACGAGGGCTTCGGCTTGAACCGTCGGCTCGCCGCCCGAAAAGGTTATACCGCCACGTTTGCCGAAGAAAGGCTTCATGCTTACGGCCTGCTCCACGATGTAGTCCGGATTGGTCAGTTTGCTCTGCCCAACGGGGTCTATCGTGTCGGGATTAGCACAATAAAGACAACGGAAGGGACAGCCCTGAAGGAAAACGACATAACGCAGACCGGGACCGTCGAACGTTCCCATCGATTCGTAACTGTGAACTCTTATTTGCATAGTGCGAAAAGGATTGTTTGGGTGATTTGAAATGCAAAATTACGCAATTCGCCCCACCTTTCTTTCCATATTGAACGATTTTTGCGGCTTGATACTTTGGCAATTCAAGAATAAAGTCTAACTTTGCAGCCGCAAACGAGAAACAATCGTTTCAGTCAGACAAAATGGCGCGATAGCTCAGATGGTTAGAGCGCATGATTCATAATCATGAGGTCGACAGTTCAATCCTGTCTCGCGCTACTTTCAAGTTTTTGTCTTACTGCACGTTTTTTGTTGGCGCGATAGCTCAGATGGTTAGAGCGCATGATTCATAATCATGAGGTCGACAGTTCAATCCTGTCTCGCGCTACTTTCAAGTTTTTGTCTTACTGCACGTTTTTTGTTGGCGCGATAGCTCAGATGGTTAGAGCGCATGATTCATAATCATGAGGTCGACAG
>CAVKJJ010000071.1:0-12895 GCA_963656685.1 bacterium
AGGAGCATAGCGGGCTATGCGACTGAGCGAACAAGCAAAAGGGGCGAAAAAGAGCCCGAAAGCTGACAAAACGGTAGTCACCCGATTTTGTACATATTACGGTGGTAATTTATAGAACCACCCTTAATTCTGTCGTGCAGAACGGATTATTTCTTGTTAGGCTTTTGCAGTCCGTAGTCTTTGCGTTTGTCTTCAAGGAGAAGAAGTACGGAGATGATGATGGCCACAGCGCCGAAACCGGCGAAAATAGTCATAGTCTGCGTGTAGTCAATCACTCCGTTGGCATCGGTGTTGGCTTGATTTACCTTGCCAATCCATACGGGCACGAGTGAGAGTCCGATGTTCTGGATGTAGAAAATGAGGGCGTAGGCCGTGCCGAGGAGTTTCATGGGGATAATCTTAGGTACGGAGGGCCACATGGCGGAAGGTACAAGGCCGAAGGCAATACCGAGAATGACCATCACCACGATGGCTACAATCCATGAGTTGAGCGGAAGGGCGAAGACGATGTGCACAAAGGTTAAGAGCACGCTTCCGATGAGCATCAGTGTAGCGCCTTTGCCGTACTTGTCGTAGATGCCACCGAAGAATGGAGTGAGGAAGATGGTGCCAAAGGGAAGCATAGCGGGGATGAGACCGGCAAGTTCTTCTGCTACACCGTACTTGAAGACCATAAGTTTTGTGGCAAACTTAAGGAAGGGGAACACGCCGGCGTAGAACATGAGGCAGAGCACTGCGACATACCAGAAACCGAGGTTTCCAAAGAGTAGACCGAGGTCGGAGAACTTGAAGCCTTCTTCCTTCTCGCCTTCAGCTGCGGCAGCGGAAGCGTCTTCCTTCTTGTCCATCACGCAGTAGACGATGAAGGCAATCATACCGGCACAGAGCATGGCTGCGCCCAAACCTACTGATGCGCTTACGCCTCCGCACATCTTGGCAAAGGGAAGAGCGAGTGCAAGGGCACCGGCTGTTCCGATACGGGCTAGAGCTACCTGGAGGCCCATGGCGAGGGCAAGTTCATGACCGGTGAACCATTTCACGATGACTTTGCTGACGGTGATACCGGCAATTTCGCAACCTACGCCATAGATGGCGAAGCCGAGTGCGGCAAAGACCACCTGCGTGTGGAAGTCGCCGAAGAAAGGCACGTGGACCATTCCGCTAAAGTCGTGACCAACAGCCCACCACTTGATGAGGGCGCCGCCGAACATGAGCACGGTGGAGAGAATGCCGGTGAAGCGGATGCCGAACTTGTCGAGGATGATGCCACCTATAAAAAGGAGGAGAAGGAACACGTTGAAGTAGCCGTAGGCGCCGGAGAAGAATCCGTATTCGTCGGAAGACCAACCGAGACCTAGTCCGCCCTGTTCCTTTGCTGCGGTGAGGAGCGGTTCGAGGGGCGACATCACGTCGGTGAAGAAGTAGCCGAACATCATCGTTACGCTGACGATGATGAGCGCTGTCCAGCGTGCTCCTGCCGAGTCGCTGAGTTTTCTTTGGATAGCTTGTGTCATAGTTTATAGTTTTTGGGTTACATTTATTTCTTCAAGTACTTATCGAGGAAGCGGAAGAAGGTGCGCTGCCAGAGAATGCCGTTTTGGGGTTTGAGCACCCAGTGGTTCTCGTCGGGGAAGAGGAGGAGTTGGGCATCGAGTCCGCGCATGCGTGCTGCGGTGAAGGCAGACTCTGCTTGGGTATATTCAATGCGGAAGTCTTTCTGCCCGTGGATGCAGAGGATGGGTGTGTCCCAACGGTCAACGTAGAGATGAGGAGAAGTGGAGAAGACTTTCTGCACTTGGCCGTCGGCAGCTTTCTTCCAGGGAGCGGAACCCATGTCCCAGTTGGGGAACCAAAGTTCTTCTGTCTCTACGTATTGCTGCTGCGTGTTGTAGATGCCGTCGTGGGCAATGAAAGCTTTGAAACGCTTGTCGTGGTTGCCGGCGAGCCAGTAAACGCTGTAGCCGCCGAAGCTTGCGCCCACGGCGCCAAGGCGGTCTTTGTCAACGTACGGTTCTTTGCTGATGTCGTCGATGGCGCTGAGGTAGTCCTTCATGCAAAGGCCAGAGTAGTCGCCAGAGATTTCTTCTAGCCATTCCATGCCGAAGCCGGGAAGGCCGCGACGGTTGGGTGCGATGATGATGTAGTCGTTGGCAGCCATAATCTGCATGTTCCAACGGAAACTCCAGAACTGGCTAACGGCGGTCTGCGGTCCGCCTTCGCAGAAGAGGAGCGTGGGGTACTTCTTTGTCTTGTCGAAGTGAGGAGGATAGATTACCCAGCAAAGTTCTTCTTTTCCGTCGACGGTCTTCACCCAACGTTCGCTCACGTTGCCGAAGGCGAGGTTGTCGTAGAAATATTTGTTCTCCTCTGTAATCTGCTTTGCAGCGGCGTTCTTTGTGTTGAGCGGAAGCTGGTAAACCTCGTCAGCTTGGCTCATGCTGTGACGCTTGCAGTAGATGGACTTGCCGTCGGGGGCGAGAGAAAGGAGCGAATAGTCGGCCACGTCGTTGGTGAGCGCTTTGTGTTCTCCCTTGAGCGTAGTCTGATAAATCTCTGTCTTACCGTGCCAAACACCTGTGAAGTAAAGCGTCTTGGAGTCCTTACTCCAAAGGAATTCGTCCACGCCACTTTCAAACTTCTCTGTGACGTAAGTCTTCTTGCCGGTTTTGAGGTCGTAAACGCAGAGGCGGGCGCGGTCGCTCTCGTAACCGTCGCGTTCCATGCTGAGCCAAGCTACGTACTTGCCGTCGGGCGAGAATTGCGGGTTCTGATCGTAGCCCATGTTGCAGTCTTCCTTCTGCTGGTTGATGGCCTGGTGCTGGAAGGAACGGTCTTCTTCCACTTCGGGGGCGACGTAGCCTTCGGGTTTGCAGATGTTGCGTGTGTTGCCCGTGGCGAGATCATAGAGGAAGATGTCGCTGTCGGTGCTGATGGCGTAAGCCTTTCCTACTTTCTTGCGGCAGGTGTAGGCTATGGTCTTTGAGTCGGGACTCCACGCCAATTGTTCTACGCCGCCGAAGGGCATCATGGGGCATTCGAAAGGTTCGCCTTCGAGCAAGTCCTTCGCTTCACCAATGGCCGTGCCGTCGAAGTCGGCTACGAAGGGGTGGGGGGCGGTGGTTACGTAGGTGTCCCAATGTTTGTACATCAAGTCGTTGATGACCATGCCTGTGGCTTTGGGCAGGTCGGCATCGTTTTTCTCGATGCTATGGTTCTGGTCCACTTCCATGACGAGAATCACCTTCTTGCCGTCGGGAGAGAAGAGAAAGTCTGCCACGTCGCTTGCCGTGTGGCTGATTTGTTTACGGTTTGTGCCGTCGGCGTCCATAATCCAGAGTTGGCTGGAACCCGATTCGGGAGAGAGGAATACGATCTGCTTTCCGTTGTTGACGTATGTACCTCCTGCTTCGCTCTTTTTGCTCGTGGTGAGTTGCTTTACGGCGTTGGTTGTGAGGTCCATATGGTAGAGCACGGAGTGGCTCTTGTTCTGCTTGACGGAATAGTAGGTTACGCCGTAGACGGCTTCTTTTCCGTTGGGCGAAACTTGGAAACCGCCAACGCGTCCCATGGCCCAAAGGGCTTCGGGAGTCATGCGGTCGCTGGTGAACTGTGGCTGCTGCTTGCCGATGAAGTCAGCGCTGGCCTGGTCTTGTGCCATGACGGTGGTGGATGCTGCCAGTGCTGTGGCAGCGAGGAAGGTTTTTACTATGTTCATGGGGGAGTTTATGTGCAAATGTGCGAATGGTGGGCCTAATGGGCATAGTGGGCCTAATGGGCATAGTGGGCCTAATGGGCATGATGGGCCCAGTGGGCATGGTGGGCTGGGCAAATTTGCGTGAGTTCGTAAAAGTGAATATGTGCAACTATGCAAATGGTTTTGCTCATTCGCATAGCTGCACATGGTGTGTTGCCGGCAGATTATTTCTGTCGGTTGCGCTGAATTTCCTGCTGCTTCTTGAGCATTTCCTCCTGTTGTTTCTGGAGGGCTTCAAGTCGTGCAGCGAGTCCGCTGGGCTTCTTGTTGGGGTTGTTCTTGTTGGCAGCGTAGTTTGCCTCAAGCTTAGCAAGAAGTTTCTTGTCGTCGGTAGTGCGACGGAGGTACCACATGGTCAGGGCGCTGAAGAGGAGCGAGATGAAGTAGTAGTAGTTAAGACCTGCGGAGTATTTGTTGAACATGAAGAAGAAGAAGAGCGGCATGATCATCATCATCCACTGCATCATCTTCATCTGTGCGGCCTGTTCGCCCGACATGCTCTCGCGCTGCTGACGCATGGTCATGAAACTGTAGAGCAGGTTGGTGGCGCAGAAGAGCAGACAGAAGAGGCTGAGGTGGTTGCCAATGCCCCAGAGGTTCGGTCCCCAGGAAATGAGGCTGTCGTAGGTGGAGAGGTCGTCTGCCCAGAGGAAACTCTGCTGGCGAAGTTCGATGGCGTTAGGCACGAAGTTGAACATGGCAATCCAGATAGGCATCTGGATGAGCATCGGCAGACATCCGCCCATGGGGCTCACGCCGTACTGTGAGTAGAGCGACATGGTTTCCTGCTGACGCTTCATGGCGTCCTCTTTCTTCGGGTATTTCTTGGCTATCTCGTCGATTTTCGGTTTGAGCACGCGCATCTTAGCGCTGCTCATGAAGCTTTTGCGCGTGGGCACGTAAACGATGGCGCGCAGCAGGAGCGTGATGAGCAGAAGCACGAAGCCCATGGGGAGGCCGAGACGGGTGAGGAAGTCGAAGACGTAGAGCGTGAAGAAGCGGTTAATCCATTTTACGATAGGCCAGCCGAGGTAAACGAGTCCCTGGAGGTCGTTGTCGAATTCCGACACCTTGTAGTTGTCCATTGACTGGAGCAGGCGGTAGTTGTTCGGACCGAAGTAGAACTGGAACTTCGTGGGCTGTGCTCCCGTGGGGTCGAAGGCGGCAGCCATGTCGGCAGAGTAGTTCTTGAGGTAACCAGAGCCTTCTTCGAGTTGTTCACTCTTGAGGTTTACGTTCTCGAGGGGATGGGCAGCCATGAGCACGGAGCTGAAGTATTGGTTTTTAAACGCAATCCAGTCGACCGTCGTTTCGGGCTTCTTCTCCTTTGTGGCGTTTTCAGAGAGCTTTTCAGTGCTCGCGTCGTGTTCCTTGTAGGTCAGCGTGGAGTACATGTTCTCGAAGTAGAAACCCTTCTCCTGCTGTGCCACGCGGTCGTGCCATGCGAGTTGGAGCTTACGTGCCGAAGCGGGGAGGTGCTTCTGCATGCCGTTGGCTTTCACCGTGAAGTTCACGAGGTAGTTGTCGGGGAGGAGTTTGTAGTCGATGTCGAGCGTGGCGCCGTCGTTGGCTGTGAGTCGCATGGTGACGCTGCTGTCGGTAGCGGCTACGGGTGTGAAGTAGTAGTTGGAGAGGTTCATTGAGCCTTCCTTTGTGTCGAGAACCATGTCGAGGCCGGCATCTTTTGCGGAGTAGAGCAAAAGGGTGTTGTTGCGTTTGGCTTCGAAGTCGTTGTAGCTTTTGTATTCGTTGAGGCGCACTTCGCTGACGGCACCGCCCTTGGTGGAGAGCTTAACGTTTACCTTGCTGTTGTGGAGGACAACTTCTGTGGCGTTGCCTTGTGTGGCAGCGAAGAAGATGTCGGTGCTGTCCACTGCGGCCTGAGCCTGGAGTGCTTGCTTGCCGGCTTGTGCATCGGCTTTTGCAGTCTGCGTTTGCTCAGTCTGTGCGGGTTGCTGGGCCTGAAGGTTCTTTTGCTGGTTGGTGTTGTACCAGCTGAACCCGATGAGCACTGCGGCAATGAGGACGAGGCCGATGATGGTGTTTTTGTCCATGTCGTGTGTTTGCGAAACTTAATGTTTTATGATTGCTTTAGGGAGAAAGCGTGGTGGGACGATGTCCGTTGCCACGCTTTCTCCCTTAATAATTAAGAGATGCTCAGCGTTTCGTTTACTTTTCCGTTGCGGCCTTTTTTTCTATGGCGGCCTTTACGAAGTTGAGGAAGAGGGGATGGGGCTTGAGCACGGTGCTGGAGTATTCGGGGTGGAACTGTGTGCCGACGTACCAAGAGAGGGTGGGTACTTCTACGATTTCCACGAGGTCTGTGTCGGGGTTTGTGCCGACGCACTGCATGCCAGCGTTTTCGTACTCTGCGCGGAAGTCGTTGTTGAACTCGTAGCGGTGGCGGTGGCGCTCACGTATTACTTCCTTGCCGTAGATTTCGCGCACCTTGCTGCCTTCGCGGAGGTGGCATTCGTAGCCGCCGAGACGCATGGTGCCGCCCATGTTGGTGATGTTCTTTTGGTCTTCCATGATGTCGATGACGTTGTGAGGCGTCTTCTGGTCCATTTCGGAAGAGTTGGCATCGGCATAACCCAGTACGTTGCGTCCGTACTCAATGACCATCATTTGCATGCCGAGGCAGATGCCGAAGGTGGGGAGGTCGTGCTCGCGGCAGTACTGTGCGGCGAGAATTTTTCCTTCAATGCCGCGCTGTCCGAATCCCGGGCAGATGACGTAGCCGTCCATGCCGGCGAGCATTTCGCCTACGTTCTGTTCGTTGATCTTCTCGGAGTTGATGAAGTGGCACTTCACCTTGCGGTCGTTGTAGGTGCCAGCCTGTGAGAGCGCTTCGAGGATGCTCTTGTAGGCATCCTGCAGATCGTATTTACCTACGAGTCCGATGTTGATAACCTCTGTGGCCTTGTGACGACGGTCGAGGAATGAGCGCCAAGGACCGAGTCCCGGAGTTTCGCCAACGGGCATGTCGAGTTTGCGGAGAATGGTGGCATCGAGTCCCTGTTCCTGCATGCGGAGGGGCACTTCGTAGATTGTAGGCATGTCGAGGCTCTGCACGACGGCGTCGAGCGACACGTTGCAGAAGTTTGCAATCTTGCGGCGGAGTCCGGCGCTGAGGTCGTGTTCGGCACGGAGCACGAGTACGTCGGGCTGTATGCCGATGCTCTGCAGTTCCTTTACGGAGTGCTGTGTGGGCTTCGTTTTGAGTTCGCCTGCAGCGGCGAGGTAAGGCACGTAGGTGAGGTGCACGCAGACGGCGTCGCGTCCGAGTTCCCACTTGAGCTGACGGATGGCTTCGAGGAAGGGCTGGCTTTCGATGTCGCCTACCGTACCGCCTATCTCGGTGATGACGAAGTCGTACTTGTGCTTCTTGCCGAGGTAGAGCATGTCGCGCTTAATTTCGTCGGTGATGTGGGGAATAACCTGAATGGTCTTTCCGAGGTAGTCGCCGCGACGCTCCTTGTCGATGACGCTCTGGTAGATGCGTCCCGTGGTGAAGTTGTTGTAGCGTGTGGTCTGTATGCCCGTGAAGCGTTCGTAGTGTCCGAGGTCCAAGTCAGTCTCCTGACCATCGTCCGTTACGTAGCATTCGCCATGTTCGTAGGGGTTGAGGGTACCGGGGTCGATATTGATGTACGGGTCGAACTTCTGAATGGTGATGTTGAACCCGCGTGCTTGCAGCAGTTTGCCGATGGATGCTGCAATGATTCCTTTGCCCAGTGAGGAGGCCACACCTCCTGTCACGAAAATGTACTTAGTCTCTGACACGTTGTTTGGTATTTAAATGTGTATCTGATGTTTCAGTCGGCAAAGATACGAAAAGTTTCGTACCTTTGCCTTCATTATGCAAGACATCAACTCCATTCTTCAATATTTTCCTTCGCTCAGTGAGGAGCAACAGCAGCAGTTTTCTGCTCTTGACGGCCTTTATCGCGAATGGAACGCAAAGATTAACGTCATCTCGCGCAAGGACATTGACAACCTCTATCTCCACCACGTACTTCACTCGCTGGGCATTGCGAAGGTCGTTTCGTTTCGCCCAGGCACTACGCTGCTTGACATTGGTACGGGCGGCGGCTTCCCTGGCATTCCCCTCGCCATACTGTTTCCCGAGTGTCGCTTTAAACTGATTGACAGCATCGGCAAGAAGACGCGTGTGGCAGCCGCTGTAGCCGAGGCCATCGGGCTGAAGAACGTGACAGTGGCCCATTGCAATGCCGTGGAGGAGAAGGCACGCTACGACTTCGTGGTGAGCCGTGCGGTGATGAACGCGCCCGACCTCGTGAAACTCATACGCAAGAACGTTCACCACGAGCAGCGCAACTCTTTGCCCAACGGTCTGCTTTGCCTTAAGGGTGGCGACGTGAGCGAAGAACTGGCTCCCTTCAGCAAGACCTCGCAAGTGTGGGACTTGAAGGACTTCTTCAAGGAGGACTTCTTTGAAACGAAGAAGGTGGTGTATGTAAGCCTTTAACTTCATCAGTAAACATAGAACAAACGATGGACATCACACGTTTTGAATGCAATATGATCAGCGAGAACTGCTATCTCATCGCTGACGCTAACGGTGAAGCCGCACTGATTGACTGCGGCGCTTATTACGACGAGGAACGTAAGGCCATAAGCCGTGCTATAGAGGAGAACCATCTGCATCTTGTGCGCGTGCTCAATACGCATGCCCATTTCGACCACGTGTTCGGACTCTCCTATATATATAAGGAGTATGGCATAAAACCTCAAATTGCCGAAGACGAACGCTCCACCTACGAAACAGCCCTTAGCCAGATGAAGAACTTCATAGGAATGGACCTCCCACTTGACTTGCCGCCTTTGGGCGAAACGTTCCGCCATGGCGACGAACTGAAGGTGGGCACCATCACACTGCGCGTCATCGCCACTCCCGGCCACACGCCTGGCGGAGTGTGCTTCTACAGCGAGGCCGACAAGGTGCTCTTCAGCGGCGACAGCCTGTTTCGTCACGAGATAGGCCGTTCCGACTTGCCCGGCGGCAACTATGCTGCTTTGGTGTCGTCGCTTCGCGAGCGCGTCCTCTCACTTCCCGACGACGTCACGGTGCTTCCCGGTCACGGCAACTCCACTACGGTGGGCGAAGAGCGGCAGCACAATCCGTACATTGCGGTTCCCTAATTTTATTGTAAACACACGATAGAATACATCAGTCATGAATCGTATTTTTAATAAGATATTTTCCGCTTCGTCCCGCATCGTGGCTTTAGTGGCAATGCTCCTTGTGACATTCACCGCGGTCCGTGCAGCGGACACAGACACGAAGCCCGAATTCTTTGCGCGCATTGTGCCGCAGAGCAACTCGCTCATTGCCGGCGACAGCATGCTCGTCAGTGTGGTGCTCTATGCGGAGTATCCCATCGCCAAGGCAGAGTGTAGCAACACGTTTCGCGTGAAGGCCCGCAAGGGCGGAAAGGCCACTGCCCGCCGTCTTTCCATCAATCGCGACGCCACAGCCTCGCGCAGTCGCGAGGGACGTCGTGTTTACTACACGCTCGTGTGGGACCAGTATGTCGTAGCAGCCGAGGGCGTTGACGAGTTTACCGTACAGCCACTCAAGTTCAAGGCCACGCTGCAGCAGGTCATTTCCATGCCCGACCTCTTTGACCAAATGATGGGCGCCCAGCCCGAGGTGCGCAACGTTTCGGCATCGTGTACCTCCGAAGCTTACACCTTCAGTACCAAGGAGAAGCCCCGCCGTTCTACCAGCGATGCCGTCCGCTCTGGCTCCACGGTGTTGTAGCACTGCGCATTTTAGACAAGCATAACTTTGAGAACTCGAAGAATTTGTGTCCCGATTCGTGGGGAGCAAGTTCTTCGAGTTCTTTTTGCAATGAAGTCATGCCCCTCTATGGGGGGACGTTTTCAGAACGTCACGCTCTACACGGCCTCACAGAGGCGTCCCACCCCTACGTAAAACCATTGTTTTGCGTTCATAATCAACCTTTTGTGTGAAGAATAAGCGAAAAAACCTTTCCGCTGTGGTTAACTTTGGGGAAACAATAACGAAACACCATTATGCGAAAGATTTACTTTACTCTCGTTACGCTTCTCTGGCTTTTAGGTGAAACATCGGCATGGAGCCAAACCGCAACCGTAGCCGAAAACGCCCGTGATTTCCTTTTTGCAAAATGGGACAAACAGTCCGGCGCGCAGCTCAAAGCCATGCGCGATGCAAGTCCCCTTCAATGTACCGTCGACACCGTAGACCGCCTTACGTTTGTCAATCTAAAGCAAGGTCCCCTTCGAGGATTCGTCGTCTATTCCCCGACAGACCGCGTGGTTGGCTATTCCACTACCCAAACCGCCCAAGTGGAAGACGTGCCCGTCGCTTTGCGCCAGATGTTGGGCTCTTTCGTAGCCCCCGACACCGTCAATTCCTACCCCTTGTCCCTTACTCCCGTGGCGCCTCTCCTTCGCACGCAGTGGGGACAGCGCGCGCCGTTCAACGGCAAGTGTCCGACCTATCAAGGCAAACCCTCCGTGGCAGGTTGTACGGCAGTGGCGCTCGCGCAGGTGCTCAACTATTACCGTACCGCCAAACCCAACGACTACCTTTTTGAATATGTCGACAGCCGTTCCGGTGCGGAAATCTCCGTGAACTACGGAAAGACGTCCTACGACTGGGACAACATCCTCGACGACTATTCCGACTCAACGCTCTACACCCAGCAGCAAGCCGATGCCGTGGCAAAACTCGTGTACGAAGCCGGCGTGGCCTGCCAGGCGCAGTATTCGTCGGAGAGTACTACGGGCTACTGGCCCTGTGTGGCTTTGGAACGCTTCTACAACTACACGGCAGAGTTTCTCATGCGCGACTATCTGCCCACCGACTACTGGATGAAACGCATCTACGATGACCTCGCTGCCGGACGCCCCATCCTCTATTCCGGCACGGGCTACAATGGGGGAAAGACCTCCTCGCACGAATTTGTTCTCGACGGCAACGACGCTGACGGACTCGTCCACATCAATTGGGGATGGAACGGCAGCTGCGACGGATACTACGACATAGCCTACTGTCGCCCCAACGACTCCGAAGGGCGCGATGCCGGTTACGTGCGCCAGCAACTCATGATTTGCGGCATACGTCCGCGCACCGAGAGCGACGCACCTTATAAAGAAGGCTACGCGTGCACTTCCGGCACGCAGTTCAACACCGACCAATGGACCTATGTGGCGTGCGTGCAGGGCATTACGACCAACACCTACGGCGCTCCTTCGCAACCGATGGAGTGGGGTGTGGTGGCTGTGAACAACGCTACGGGGAAAATGCTCTCCGAACCTGCGCTCAGCACCTCCGACAGTTACGCTTCGGACTACTTTTTCAAAGGCTACAAGAAGTTGTGGCTCAACCGCATAGGCTATGCTCAAAGCAGTGACTTCACGATGGAAGCCGGCCGATATGACTACCGCCTGGCTTTCCGTGCCAAAGGCGAAACGGAATGGACTTTCCGCGAAATTCCCATGCGTCCGTGGGTGGACTACGACGCAAAGGGCAGCATCACGGCTTGCGGATGGTACGACTACGACGGACCCTCGCACGACGACAACGCCTCGCCCTATCTCGCTGTGGAAGAGGTGAAACCCATGAGCGAGGTGGTGTCTGGTGCCCCCTTCTTCCTTTGGCTCAAAACGCGCAGCATGCAGGACGCCAGCAGCCAGGGCTATCAGTACGGTTCGGAGCAAAGTGCATATCTCTCGTTCACTAACGTCGAAACGGGAAAGGTCTACACCACGCCCAAGCAAGTGACGCTCTACAGCGTGCGTTACAACAACCTCTGCTATTCGAGCGTGGAACTGATAGAGAAACCCGTAGCCGCCGACAACGGATTTTCCATGCCCGGCGGACGCTACAAAATCAGTTCGCCGTCGGAGTACATCACTTTCCCTTCCGACCTCTACCTCGACGTGAAAGACAAGGTGGACTACCCCTTGTTGCGCTACGGCTACAATTCATACGAAACCGACAACTGGTCTAAGACCATCAACATACGCCCCAACCGCTACAACCAGTACAGCTACGACCAAGACGAAGCGCTGACCGTGGTGGTAAACAGCAAGTTCGTCACCGCCAACAACGTGTACGGTCCGTCCACCATCAATCTCTACCTTTGCCCGAAGGCCGACCCCACGCAGCAAAGCGAAATTCTCTACGCCACCTACGAAGCCGACTATTCTGCCGCCTCGTCGGCGCAGGACCTCGTGCTTCCTTCCAACCTCTATCCCCTCGAAGGTACGTACTACATCTATGCGCGCTACATGGCTCACGACGGCGAACACGAAATAATGCCTTACCGTTGGGACAATGGCTACGGCGTGGACTACGCCACCGGTCTTTACGCCCATCCCCTTGAACTTTATGTGGGGAAGAACGAATCGAGCCTTTTGCCGAAGGTCGAAATCTCCGACGTGAAGAAGACTTCGGCAGGACTTTCGTTCACTGCGCGCAACCTCTCTACTTACGATTTCAGCGGAACCGTGACGGTGGCAGTATATCAAAAGGACAAAGGCGAAATGGACGAGCTGACAACCACCGAAGTCCGCCTTCCGGCAGCTGCCGATGCCGTAACATTGACGGTCGAAAAGTTGTTCGCCGATGCGGACTACGAACTCTATTTCCGAGTTGTCCCAACAGCCACGGCCACCCGCAGCAGCGCCACCGCCACTTCCACTTTTGCCACGAAACCAAGCGGCGATGTGGCGCATTATCGCCTTGCTTCCACTTCGGCAGTGGAGCAAGTGAGCGCCAAATCCGTGGCAAAAGTGATAACCGAGGGCCGCAGCGTCCGAATGTCCGATGCAAGTCCGTTCAGTGTGTTCTCCGCCTCCGGCATCTGCCTCGCCCGCAACGCTTCGCACTACACGTGTCCGACAACCGGCGTGTATGTCGTGAAAACCTCCGCTGGCTTCGTAAAGGTGAATGTGAGGTAGGCGAAATGACTCAATACTGAATGTAAACGAACCTTTCGATTGTTAATTTTAGGGCCTTCAAATCTTCGCTCCGAAAGTTCGAAATAGAAACTGAAAAAGGTTTTTTCGCCCCGAATAGGCAATTTCGAAACACACTAAGGCATCTAGTAAAAATTCCAAGGC
>CAVKJJ010000072.1:0-12713 GCA_963656685.1 bacterium
ACGAAAAATAGCACCGAAATCTGACAAAGCTAATTTATAGAACCACCCTTAAAATGCTGAAAACGCAGCACAGTCAATCCAAACTCTGCAACCCATGACATTCCAAATCCTACCCTACCACGCTACGATGAGTGCCAAATGGGACAACTTCGCCAGCCACGCGCGCCAGCAAAGCCTATTGTTCCAACGCGGATTCATGGACTACCACAGCGACCGCTTCAAGGACGCGTCGCTCATCGTGGTTGACGAAAAAGGACATTGGAAAGCCATTCTACCCGCCAACATTTCGCAACGCGACAGCACGTGCATCGAGTCGCACGGCGGACTGACCTACGGAGGACTCCTCACGGCTGAAAGCCTTACCGCTTGCGAAACGGGCGAAGCTTTGCGTCTGGCACTCCTATATTATAAGGAAAAAGGATACCGCACATTGCTCTACAAGCCCACGCCCGAAATATACCACACCTACCCTTCCGGCGAAGACCTATATTGGATTGCCCAATTGGGCGGCACACTCCTCCACCGAGCCCTCTCGTCGGCCATACTCCTCACGCAGCCCCTTCCTTTCAGCACGCTGCGCCGACGAAAAGTCCACAAAGCACAACGCACCGAAGGGCTTCGGCACGAAACGTTCCCCAGTCAACTTCCCGCATTCTGGGACGTGCTCAGCAGCGTGTTGCGTGAACACCACCACACCTCACCCGTACACACGCTCAGCGAAATGCAACTGCTCATGCAGCGCTTTCCGCAACACATTGTGCTCCACACAATCACGCGGTGCACACCCGCCCGTTCGGGAGAAGAGGGAGAAAGCGAAGTGCTAGCCGGCTGCGTAGTGTTTCTCACCACATGCACCGCCCACGTGCAGTACATTGCAGCTTCTGAGGAAGGACGCACCATAGGCGCGCTCGACTTGCTCTTTCACGAACTGCGCGAGCAACTCACCGACCAGCCCACTCCGTGTCGCTATCTCGACTTCGGCATTTCCACCGAAAACCACGGCGAATGGCTCAACCGCGGACTCATTTTCCAAAAAGAGGGCTTCGGTGCACGAGGCGTCTGCTACGACGAGTATGTCGTCGACCTTGCCGAAAACAAACGCCTTGAAAGCGCATCACCACTTCTCTGACACAACCGTGCGGAAAGGTGTTTTTCCTTTGAAACCATGCAAACATCTTTTGTACCCTACCTTCCTCTAAGGAGAATCAACGCCTCGTTCGAACCTAAGCTCTCACAATACATTGAAGCTGTTGCGCAACGAGGATGGTATCTCAACGGAGAAGAACTCTCCACGTTCGAATACGACTTTTCCGACTTCGTCGGCACTACGTGGTGCATCGGCACCGGAAACGGACTCGACGCACTCACACTCAGCCTCATGGCCATGAAGCACCAGCAGGGATGGAGCGCCGAAGCCGAAGTGGTGGTGCCAGCCATGACATTCGTAGCCACGGCAGAAGCGGTGATACGCGCGGGACTCACCCCCGTACTGGCCGACGTAGACGAAAACGCACTGCTCACCGCCCAAACGGCTGAACGCGTGCTCACGCCGCAAACTCGCGTGCTTCTGCCCGTACATCTCTACGGTCAGCTCGCCCCTATGAACGAACTCCTTGAGCTCGCAAAGGCACACCACTTGATGGTACTCGAAGATGCGGCGCAAGCCCACGGTGCAAAACGCTACGGACGCTCAGCTGGCAACTGGGGCAACATGGCAGCTTTCAGTTTTTATCCCGGAAAAAACCTCGGCGCATTGGGCGATGCCGGTGCCGTCACCACAAACAGCGAAGAACTGGCTGAACTCGTCAGGACGCTCGCCAACTATGGCGCCACGCACAAATACTACCACGAGATGCTCGGCATAAACAGCCGAATGGACGAACTGCAGGCGGCAGCCCTCAAGCTCAAACTCCTACGGCTTGACGAAGACAACGCACGGCGTCGCCACATCGCTGCCATCTACCGCCAAGCCATTAGCAATCCGTCCGTCAGTCTTCCACCCTCATCGCTCGACGAAGACCACGTGTACCACATCTTCGCCGTCCGCTGCAAGCATCGCGAAGCTTTGCAGCAGCACTTGGAAGCGCACCGCGTGAGCACACTCATCCACTACCCCTTTACCCTCGCCGAGCAACCTGCCCTCGCACCTTGGTGCGGACAACGTACCTCTCAAGACTTTCCGCAAGCCACAGCATGGGCACGCGAGGAAATCAGTCTGCCCATCTGGCCGCTCATGACCGACGACGAGGCACACTTCGTGGCCGACGCCGTAAACAACTTCCAAGGCTGACGCCACTTGCTCCATTCGCCAGAAGAATAACCCTTATTCCCCAAACACCTCAACACAATGACACTCGACATTCTCATCTGCTCGCTCAACAAGGGCATCGTACGCGTGCAAGACGTGTTGCTCCCCCCACAGGATAACGTGCACTACATCGTGTCGTACCAATACACCGACGAGCGCTACCTCGACCTTATCCCCGCCGCCATAGAACAACGCGCCGACGTGGACGTCTACAAATACAAAGGTCAAGGTCTCTCGGCCAACCGCAACCTCGCGCTCGAAAAGTCAAACGCCGACATCGTGATGTTTGCCGACGACGACGCACACATCCTGCCCGAAACGCCCGAAGTCGTCACGCACCGTTTCGAAGCCTACCCCGACCTCGACGTGGCCTTCTTTTGTGCGTCGACCTACACGGGAAAACCGCTCAAGAACTATCCCGAAGAGGAATTTAACGTCATAGCCAATCCGCAGGACTATAGCATCTCTGCCCTCGAAATGGCTTTCCGACGCGAGAAGATACAAGGACGAATCCGCTTTGACGAACGCTTCGGACTCGGCACCAAATTCCTGACCTGCGGCGAAGAGGAAATTTGGCTTGAAGACGCGCTGCGCCTCAAACTCCACATGCGCTATTTCCCCGTAAAGATTGTGGAAACGTCCACCATGCTCAAGAAGACGCTCATCTACGTCGATGCCGGTGTGCAGCGCAGCAGAGGTGCCATCACCTATTATATGCACGGAAACCGCGCTTGGTGGATTTGTCTGAAATTTGCCATCAACGGCACACGCCGCGGCTTCTGCCACTTCCTCCCCATGATGCGCCACCTGGCAGAAGGCATACGCTACATGCAGCGAACGTCCAACAACTGATTTGCGCACCCAACATCCCGACTGTCATGACCGTAGAACTCCTCATCTGCACCCTCAACACACGCATAGCGCACGTCTGCGACATGCTGCTGCCTCCTGCGGAAGGAATCAGTTATCTCGTGTCGTGGCAACGCACAACGCCCGAAGCGCAAAGCACTCCCCTCCCCTCTCCACTTGAACAAAGAGCGGACGTGAGGGTTGTCAGCACCACATCGTGCGGACTCTCCGCCAACCGCAACCACGCTTTCTCTCATGCCAAAGGCGACATTCTCGTCATTGCCGACGACGACTGCCACTACTCGCTCGAAAGCCTCCGCAAGCTACAACACATCTACGACACCCACCCGCAAGCCATGGTTGTCACAGCACGGATGACAGACGCCGACGGGCATTTTTTCAAAAAATATCCCGAGCAGTCGTTCAACTTCACACACATTCCCCGCAAATACTTCACCTCGTCGTGGGAAATCACACTGCGGAAAGAAGTTGCTGCCGTACCCTTCGACGCAGCTTTTGGCATAGGCGCGCCAAGTTTCGGATGTGGCGAAGAGGAAGTATGGCTCTACGACGTGTGTCGCACGTTTGGACGCGACACGGTCATCTACTTTCCCCTCATCTTAGGAACCACTGCACCCGCCACCACAGGAACACGCTTCCTCACGGACAAAAAAGTGCAGCGTGCCAAAGGCGCCGTGCTCTGCATCATGCACGGCCGCTTCGGAGCCTCGTTGCGCGTAACGAAAACGGCATTTTCCGCTCCCGTCCCATTCTATGACCGACTACAGCTTTTAAAGGAAATGCTCATTGGCATTTTCACCGTACGGCACCGCACTACTGCATTTCGGAAGACATTCTAAACCATTTGTCAATGACTCTCTCCATCATCATCCCCTTCAAAGACCGTGCGCCTTTGGTACAGCGCATGCTGGAAAGCCTTGCCAAGTGCACCGAAATGCCCGACGAACTCATCTTCGTCGACAATGGAAGCCAGAACGAAGCACGGAATCTCGTCCGAGAGTTTGTTTCGCAAACAAAGGAGCAACACCCCGAATGTCATCTAGCCTACCTTTGCAAACCTTCCGGCGGAGCCTGCACCGCACGCAATGCCGGCTTGCGAGCAACTAAGGGAGAGTGGGTCTATTTCTTCGACTCCGACGACGAGTTCTCGCCGGAATTCATCACCGACGCCAAGGATTTCATACGTAGCCACGAAGACCTCGACCTCATCGGCATTAGAACGAACGTCTTTGTAAACGGAAAAGAAACACCGCGCACTTGCACCTTCACGGCATCGCCCGAAGATCAAATTCTCTGCGCGCTGCTCGCCACACAAAGCATGCTCTTCAAACGCAGTTTCCTTGAAAAGATTGGCGGATGGAACGAAGAACTGCCAAAGTGGAACGACTGGGAACTGGGACTGCGTGCCCTACTCGGCAAACCCCGCATGAAGTGGATTAAAAGCCGCACGTACCACCGCATCTACGTTCATGAAGACAGCATCACAGGGAAAGACTTTTCGTCGACCTACAAAGACATTTCCCCCGCACTCATGACCACAGCCAGACTCATAGCCTATACCCACACGAACCGGCTTCAACGCGCGTGGTCCTACCGCACAGCCATTCTTGCGGGACACATCACACACGAACGCAACGAACAACTTGGCAAGCAGGTACTCACCTTAGCTTACAACACACTGTTGTTAACGAGACTGCCCAATCCGCTACACCTCTTAATAGCCAAACTCCTCTACCGCTACACGGCGCGCGGCAAACACGGCGCATGGCGTTTGGCGCGTTTACTCATCAAAATATAGTGCGTATCCATCACTTTCCACCGGCACTCCCAACCCTCCCACTCATCCTCATTCCACCAAGCAACACACTAAAAAAATACGCGCACAAAGTTTTCCCATCCGCATAAATATTTTAACTTTGCACTCGCTTTCAGGCCACAAGCAAACGAAAGCACACACATAACCTTCGGGGCGTAGCGCAGTCCGGTTAGCGCACCTGCTTTGGGAGCAGGGGGTCGTGGGTTCGAATCCCGTCGCCCCGACACGAAAATTTATCCGCTGAATATCTTCATTACGATAGATATTCAGCGGATTTTTCATTGGTTTCCAAAAAGCTATTCACGGGATAAGAAGAAGGCATTACCACGTCACGGCAAAAGCACCGCCAAACGTGAGTATATGAACCCATTCTTTACTAAGTTTGCTATGCGGCATCATCAGACCATAGTCTGCAAAGAAGCGCATGCCATAGCGAGCACGTGCACGAAACGTGAGTGAGAGTCCTGTCCCCATGCAAAACACACCACGGTGGGGAACGGTAACCTCCTTAAGGTGCAAATTAGGAAATTGCGCCCATCCCGTAAGCAGTTTGCTGCCGACGAGCCAACGGCGCGATATGGGACACGACACATAAGGGCCACAAAGAAGAGACACATTGTCGACCGATTTGTCTTCCGCATTGGTAGAATTGGTAATCAACCGTGTGTTGGAAGCAGCAAAGCGCCCACCCACTCCTATATAAGGATTAAAGAAATAAGCGCCCTCCAATCCTGCCGTGGAACCCGAAGAAGTACGAAAGGAATTTCCGTTCGACAAATTGTAATGCCCTAGCGGCACGTTGTGCCCCACATACAGACTGACAAACGACGGACGATATCCCCGAGCAAAAGAGTCGGCAGGAATTTCATCAACAAGTCCTTTGTCGCGGAATATCATGTCGGCCACCCAATAGCCCAGTTCCGTAGACAGGATGCCAACGCCCGCCCCCGTAAGCACATCGCTAAGCCAATGCTTGTTATTGGCCATACGCATAAAGCCCGTGGAAGAAGCTGTGGCATAAGCCGCTATACCCACCCAAGGGCTTTTGTGGCCATACTCCTTGGCAAGCATCGTAGCGGTCATAAATGCCGTGGCCGTATGCCCAGAGGGAAAAGAATGGTCGTTGGAGCCGTCGGGCCGCACCACAGAGACTTTGTGCTTTACGGTATTGACCACCGAAGCCATGAGCGATATCGCCACCGCATCGCCCACAAGCATTCGCGCCCAAGACGAACGTCCTTTCACGCCAAAAGCCTTCAAGCCTAGCATCACTACACCTGGTGCATATTGCGTGTAGTCGTCCAAATGGAAGCGGAAGCGGGGCATATAGTCGTTACGGAGGTGACGAAAGTGAGTGTCTTCGCGCCCCACAGCCATGCCACTGATGAGAAGCGGAAGGCCTACATACGTAATTTGGCAAAAGCGTGTTTCGGAATATCGGTCAAGTCGCGTAGCGAAAGTGCGGCACGGAGTTGCTGTCAAACTGTCCACTGCATTTTCCTTTGGAGAAAATGCGGGTTGCAGAGCAACAGAGTCTTGCAGCGAATCAACTTCAAGATCCACAGCTTTGCCATATATTGGCACGCAAGCCCAAAATGCTACTATATAAATAAGGAGTAATCTCGTCATTAGGTTGGATTAGTTCTGATAAGTGCAAAATTAAGCAAAACGTGCACAATACCATACTTTCCCCACACACAAATTGGGAAATATTCTGTAGAAGATGCGTATATAAGGTATGAGGCAGGCGACGGAGGCCGTCTTTTTATCGCACGAAAGCCCCAAAGCGACATAAAAATGCTTTGTATGCCGCAAAACGGGGAGAAACGCATAGAGTTGTCGGATTTAAATTGCTACTTTTGCCATGAAAGGAGCATGTAGCTATACGAAAGGAGCATGAGCAAGCCTTAAATTTCACCGTTTCCGGACGTGTAGTTTTACTTGTACATAGCTTTTCAACTAACCTAACACCTAAGCACACATCCAAACCAATGCACACCATATTTTTAAAGAGAGGCAAAGCAGAAAGCCTCAAGCGTTTCCACCCGTGGGTGTTTTCCGGTGCAATAGCCAGCGCCGACGGGAAAGCAGAAGAAGGCGAAATAGTCCGCGTTGTGAGTCACGAAGGCGAACTAATGGGCTACGGCCACTGCCAAATAGGTTCTATCGCGGTTCGTATGCTCACATTTAACGATGAGCCCATTAACGACGTCTTCTGGCAAAAGCGCCTTGAAGAAGCCTTCCGCCTTCGCCGCGCACTTCAGCTTACAGGCCGTAAAGACAACGACATCTACCGCCTTGTACACGGAGAAGGCGACCGGTTGCCCGGACTTGTCATAGACGTTTACGGACGCACCGCCGTGATGCAAGCTCATTCCGTGGGCATGCACCTCTGCCGTGAAGCCATTGCCCAAGCACTCGTCAAAGCTTCCGAGGGATTGATAGACAATGTATACTACAAATCGGAAACGACACTTCCCTACAAAGCCGACCTGCACCAAGAAAACGGCTTTCTCATAGGTAACGACGAAGGCAACGTGGCCACCGAAAACGGTCTCAAGTTCCACATCGACTGGCTCCGAGGCCAAAAGACCGGATTCTTCGTGGACCAGCGCGAAAACCGCGCACTGCTTGAACACTATGCCAAAGGTCGAAACGTGCTCAACATGTTTTGCTACACAGGCGGCTTCAGCGTCTACGCCATGCGTGGCGGCGCCAACCTCGTACACTCCGTTGACGCTTCAGCGAAAGCCATTGACCTCACGCGCGCCAATGCCGAACTCAACTTCCCAGGCGACACACGCCACGAAGCCTTTGCCGAAGACGCTTTCAAATTTCTCGAACAGGCAGGAAGCAACTACGACCTCATTGTGCTCGATCCGCCAGCTTTTGCCAAGCACAAAGATGCACTCCGCAATGCGCTGAAAGGCTACACTCGCCTCAACGCCATTGCGTTCCGCAAGATTCGTCCGGGAGGCATACTCTTCACGTTCAGTTGCTCGCAAGCCGTCAACAAAGACCAGTTCCGCCTCGCCGTATTCACCGCTGCCGCACAAAGCGGACGCCACGTGCGCATTCTTCACCAACTTCACCAGCCCGCAGACCACCCTATTAATATATATCACCCCGAGGGAGAATATCTCAAAGGGCTTGTACTTGAAGTGGAATAGGAACCGGTGAAGATTCCCAAGCCTAAAAGCGGAAACATCCTCCACGAAACATCGAACTCATCTAACAAATACATTCTAATCGGTATGAAAAGAAACTTACTCTTCGTTTCGCTTCTTGCAGCCGGACTCATCAGCGTAACGCCAGCCCTCGCACAGGACCAGACGGTAAAGCTCACCACAGCAAAAGCCGTGGGCGAAACCATCACGCTACAGGTGAATCAAGTAAAAGGCGGAGTGACTGTAGACTGGGGCGACGGAACAGCCGTTTCCTACCCCAAGACCTCCGACGACCTGCTCACCCTCACCGGCACGCTCAAAGGAAGCACCATAACCCTCTCTGCCAGTAAACGACTCAACACGTTGGTTTGCTCTGGCAACGAGCTCACAAGCATTGACCTCAGTCAAGCCACCCAACTGCTCTCGCTCTACTGTCAGCATAACCAACTCTCTTCGCTCGACCTCACAGGGCTCACTCAGCTTGCCGACCTCAACTGCGCCGACAACCAACTGACGAAACTTGTGCTCACAGAGAAGAATCTTCCCGCACTTCAGAATCTTGACATATCCAACAATCAGCTCAAGACGAATTCCTCAAGCACAAGTTCCTCTACGTTTGTGCTCCGCCTTGCCGATTTACAGCACCTTGACATCTCTGGAAATCAGTTTGGCACCATGAACCTCACGAGCAATACCCAACTGGATATGCTCAACTGCGCCAACAATGCGCTCACCAACAAGTTGAACCTTGCCATGAACGATTCCATTGCCGTGGTCATGGCACAGAACAACCAACTTCAAACTTGTGCGATGCCCTCCAAAGGAGCCACTCGTCTGCGCAAAATATTGGTGGACGCCAACAAGCTTTCCACACTCGACCTGGAAAGTAGCCTCGCACTCCACACGCTCACTTGCTGTAACAACGAGCTTTGGCAAATAAACCTCCCCGCAGCCACTACGCTCGACGTGATGTCCTGCGGCGGTAACAAGCTTTCGTTTAGTTCGCTTCCAAGTGCTGCCCACAAGCCCACACACATGTCCTACACCCCGCAGGACGAAAATCTCGACATCACCGCATACCTCAAAAGCGACGACGCAGGATACTACATTCTGCAATGTCCGGAATGGGCCAGCCGACTGAAAAGCGACTACCAGCTCAATCTCCACGACTTTGCGCTCGACCCCGACGGCAAGCGTACCATCACCATCACCTGGTACGGACGTTCTGGCGAAGGAGAAGTTCACGCTATGACGAAAGCAAATGCCACCAACACTTCCGGCGATGTTTTTGCCACGACGAGCAACAGCACCTACGGAACGTATTCCTTCATGAATCCGTTCGACGAAGCTTACTGCACACTGACGTGCACCACCTATCCCGAACTTGAGTACAAGTCTACCACATTCCGCGTGAAAGGACAAAACGATGGCATATCGCAAGTTACCAACACCACTTCAGCGCTCCACGTAGAAGCTCGTCAAGGCTTGCTCATACTCTCTGCCGCAAACGACGTTACTGCAAAAGTTTACTCAGTTTCTGGCAAACTGGTATGGCAAGGCTCCGTCCTCGCCGGAACTCCCGTACAAGTTCAACTTCCTGCCGGTGTCTATGTGGCAGGCGGTCAGAAAGTTGTACTCTAACGTCATCCTACACCTTAAACAAGCATTCAAATGAACCACTTGAAATACATTCTGGGGTGTGCAAGCATAGCCGTTGCTGGACTCACTTTCGAGCCGCTCATGGCGCAAAGCACACAATCATCTGACGATTTCCCCTGCATCATAGCTCCCACAAAGCAAACGGTAAGCTACCGCGAACGTACTCTTTGCTTTGACATTACTGCAAACGTACCCTTCACGGCCACTTCGTCTGCCGATTGGGCCAGCGTTCGCCAAGGTCAAGACGGGGCTGTTTATATTCACCTCAAATCAAACCCCGACGCCACCTCACGCCAAGCCGTCATAACGTTTGCCAACGCCGACAACGGCCTCAGCGAGCAACTTACCATCACGCAGAGCCGTAACGAACTGGCCCCCGAGATAGAAAGCGACACGCAGGTGAAGCCGTCTTCTGCCCAAGCCAACAAATACCAAAGCGGCGAAGGCATAGAACGCACCTACGACAACAATCTAAGCACACTTTACCACTCACCCTACACGGGCTACGAAGTGAGCAAAGAAAATCCCATCACGCTGACGTACAACTTCAGTAGCGCCAAGCACATCGACTACATCAACTACATCACCCGTTCGTCTGGGAACACAAACGGTAACTTCAAGGAAATAGAAGTCTATGCAAAATATGGCGACAACTCTTCCCTTCGTCTCATAGGCTCTGCCGACTTCGGCGGAACAGCAGGCGAACACCGCTATAGCCTTACGGACAACGGACTCGACGGCGTAAAGCAAATACAAATTAAAGTGCTTTCTGGTGCCGGAAATTGGGCCTCATGTGCCGAAATGCAGTTCTGCGTAAGAGGACAAAAAACCGACGTTGGCGTGTTCACCGATGCTTCTTACTCTGCCCTTAAGGAAGGAACAACGCAAGCCGACATCGATGCCATAGACGACGATTTCACCTCACAACTTGCGCAACAACTTTTCGACAAGAGCTATTCTACGGATTACCGCGTGGCTGAATACGAAGCCAAGCTCGATCCCACCGTACAGTCTGACCTTTGGAATGCACCGGGCAAACTTTACGACCAAGCGCACGGCGTGACCGGCATCAACATCACCAAGGGTAAACACACCATTGCCGTGAGTGGTCTGCCCAACAACGACGCTAGCGTGAACTTGCAAGTAATCGCATGGTACGTGGGTAAATATGGTTCGAACTTCGACGGAGGAAATCCTGCAGAATATAGTTTCACTCTCCGCAACGGCCTCAACACCATCAACTATGAGGGCGACTACGACGGTTTAGCCTACGTAGCTTACTATGCCAGCGCTAATCCCGAACTCCAGCCCAAGATTAAAGTTCACTTCATCAACGGACAAGTCAACGGTTACCTTTCTCTCGACAAGACCAACGAAGAGATGCATGAGATAGCCAAGAACGCACCCAACTTCTGTCTTGACGTAGTCGGCACGAACGTTCACTCCGTTTGGACTTCCAAGGGTGCCGTCAACCCCAGCAACAACTCGCGCGTTTCGCAAGGACTTTATGGCAACTGCGTGGCTGTGGACGGCACGTCGCTCGGTTACCGCCAATTCATTCACGTGCTCGATTCTCTCGTCATTTGGGAACACGAATTGCTCGGTCTGCACAAATACAACCGCACTCCCGACAACCGCACAATGGCCTACGTCAACTTCACCTACTACATGTTCCAAGGCGGACGCGGCGTATCGTTCCACGTAGACCAAGAGCCCCGCGTGCTCAGCTGCAAGAAGCTCATCACCTCTGACGACGACGCCATTTGGGGACTCTCCCACGAATGGGGCCATCAGCACCAGATGCAACCCTACTTCTGCTGGGCTGGTATGGGAGAAGTGACGAACAACATGAACTCCTACTACAACATCATGCGCATGGGTTACCGCTCTTCCGACAAGATTAACCAATGGACTCCCGCACGCAAGCACTTCATCACGGCCGACTATTCCGACATTGAAGCTAGCTACAAGGGTTCAAGCGCTAAGGGTTCCCGCAACAGCAACATGCGCTACCGCGCCTACACCGAGCGTTCGTCTCTCAGCCACGAATCACTCCGCAAGTTCTGCGAAACTATGGTCGACTCCACCATCACAGACTATGCTACCGATCCGACGCATGCTCTTGCCCTCAACGAAGTGGGCGTTGGCGAAACGCTTTGCCCGTTCATCAAGCTCTACTCCTACTTCACCACCAACGGCAAGCCTGACTTTGCACCGGACTGGTACGAGTCGCTTCGCCAGAACGATGACGAGAATGGTTCACAAGTAGAAAAGCAGGGTGCCGCCGACAAGTACGAGATTCTTGCTTCCGTTCAGAACAACAACAAGAACAGCAAGTACGAGACGTTCTTGGCTCAATATCCCAACTCTGTGTGGAACACTAAGAAGTACGTTGACGCCAACAGCACACGTTGGGAGAACTCCATTCCTTATGTCCTGAATTACATCCGCAAGACTTCACGTCTTTCCGGCTACAACCTCTTGCCTTACTTTGAGCGTTGGGGATTCGTCCGCCAAGTTGCCCTCTGCATCGGCGACTACGGCAACAAGTGGTTCATCCTCACTCCCGAGATGTACAATGAATTCAAGGAAGACATGGATGCACTCGTCACTAGCGGCGAGCTCAAGGAAATGCCGGACGGCATGGTAGAAGAAATATCCAACTGCCCCGAAATGTTCCAAACCCGCCCGACATTTGAAAACTAAGTCATTGTAGACTTGCACCACATTTTAGTTTAACCGCCGCAGGAAATTCCGATTTTCTGCGGCGGTTCTGCGTATTACCCGTCAGTGAAGACGGCAATTTACACCGAGAACGGCAACGCCGAAGGGGACAATACCAACCGAAATGTACCGCAGGCAAGCGGGAACATCGGTGTGGAAACGGAATTCT
>CAVKJJ010000073.1:0-12627 GCA_963656685.1 bacterium
AAATCACCGTGCGCTTCTGGATTACTACCATCATCCTCGCCGCACTCACCATCATCACGCTAAAGATTAGGTAAAGTCTTTTTCTCCAAACAATCACAATGAAACTCGTAGTTTTAGGCGCTGCCGAAAGCGGCGTTGGCGCTGCCATTCTGGCACAGAAAAAAGGTTACGACGTGTTTGTTTCCGACATGGGAAGCATTCAGCCACGCTATAAAGAGATGCTCTCCTCCCACCACATAGCCTGGGAAGAGGGTCACCACACTCCCGAGCTTATCCTCGATGCCGACGAGGCGGTAAAAAGTCCCGGCATTCCCGAAACGGCTCCCATGGTGAAACAACTCATGGAGAAAGGCACGCCCATACTGAGCGAAATAGAATTTGCCGGACGCTACACCGACTCCCGCATGATTTGCATCACGGGTTCGAACGGCAAAACCACCACCACCTCGCTCATCTACCACATCATGAAGAAGGCAGGCATGGACGTCGGCCTTGCCGGAAACATCGGCCATAGTCTCGCGCTCCAGATTGCCGAAGCTCCGCATGCCTACTACGTCATTGAGCTTTCGTCCTTCCAGCTCGACAACATGTACCGCTTCCGCGCCAATGTGGCAGTGCTCCTCAACATCACGCCTGACCACCTCGACCGCTACAACTTCTGCATGCAGAACTACGTGGACTCCAAAATGCGCATCCGTCAGAACCAGACTTCCGACGACACGTTCATCTATTGGGCCGAGGACGAACACGTGCCCAACGAATTGCCGAAATACAACGTAGAAGCGCAGTGCTGCGGATTTACCGACGAGCCCCGCGAAGGTTCTTCGGGCTATGCCGAAGGCGACAAGTTCGTCGTCAACGCTCCCGTCCACTTCGAGATGCCGCTCAGCGAACTTTCCCTTCCCGGTCGCCACAACCTCCGCAACTCCCTCGCTGCCGCCACTGCCACACTCGCCGCTGGCGTTGACCCTGCCGTGGTGCGCGAAGGACTCTCCGACTTCCCCGGCGTGGAACACCGCCTTGAAAAAGCCGGCACGGTGCGTGGCATCCATTTCGTCAACGACTCTAAAGCCACCAACGTCGATGCCTGCTACTGCGCGCTCGAGAGTATGAAGACGCCCGTGGTGCTCATCCTCGGCGGAAAGGACAAAGGCAACGACTATTCCGAGATTATACCCTTCGTACGCGAGAAGTGCCGCGCCCTGGTCTACATGGGCGTGGACAACGCGAAGCTCCACGACAACTTCGACTCGCTTGGACTCCCCGTTGCGGACACCCACTCCATGAAGGAATGCTTGGAACAGGCCGTGCGCCTCGCCCAACCCGGCGACACCGTGCTCCTCAGCCCCTGCTGCGCCAGCTTCGACCTCTTCCACAACATGGAAGACCGCGGCGAACAGTTCAAGGCTTGGGTGAAAGCGTGGGAATAAGCATAGTCTCAAACGACTATGTGTTTTTTATAAGACAAGAATTCTACCCCTTCCACAATGAAGAAATCAATAGGCTCGTTCTTTATGGGCGACCGCGTCATCTGGATCATCTTCTTTCTCCTCTGCGCCATCTCCATCGTAGAGGTGTTCAGCGCCGTGAGCACACTCACCTACAAGAGCGGCAGCTACTGGGCACCCTTGCGCCAGCACGTCACCTATCTCTTGGGAGGTGCTGTGGCTTGTTGGGTGTTTCACCGCATAGAGTGCCGTTTCTTCCGCATCATCCCGCTGTTCCTTCTTCCTGCGAGCGTGATATTGATGGTCATCACCACCTTCACGTCGGCTGCGGTCAACGAGGCGGCGCGATGGATAAGCTTGGGATTCGTACGTTTCCAACCCTCCGAATTGGCAAAGTGCGCCGTCGTGATGACCACAGCACTCATCCTCTCGCAACTGCAAACGGAGAATGGGGCAGACAAGCGCGCCTTTAAATTCATCCTGTGGATGACGGTGCCCATCTGTTTCCTGATCTTTACGGAGAACCTCTCTACGGCTGCCATACTCTTTCTCGTGGTGGTGCTCATGATGTTCATCGGCCGCGTGCCGCTCGTACAGTTGGGAAAACTCTTCGGTGTCATCTTCATCTGCGCAGCGCTTTTCGGCGGCATCATCTACGCACTTGCGAAGAACGATACGGACCACAAACTGGCTGAGATTCCTCTGGCCGGAAAAGTGTTTCACCGCGCTGAAACATGGATTGGACGTATCGAAGCCCGCACGAACGACGACTCCGACGACCCCGCTAAGTTCGACCTCAACGACAAGACGGCACAAGTGGCTCACGCCAACATCGCCATTGCCAACTCCAACGTGATTGGACGCATGCCGGGCAACTCGGTGGAACGCGACTTTCTTAGTCAGGCGTACTGCGACTTCATCTACGCCATCATCATTGAAGAGACGGGCATCTGGGGCGCTGCCGTCGTGCTGTTGCTTTACATCTTCCTGCTCTTCCGTGTGGGACGCTTGGCAAGCCGTTGCGAACATACCTTCGCGCCATTCCTCGCCATGGGCCTTGCCTTGCTCATCACCACGCAAGCCCTGGTGAATATGTGTGTAGCTGTGGGCCTTGCTCCAGTCACCGGCCAGCCCCTCCCGCTCATCAGCCGCGGCGGTACGTCGGCCATCATCAACGGCATCTACATCGGCATGATTCTCAGCGTGAGTCGATATGCCCAACAAACCGCTCACCCCGAGCCCACCAGCTTCGACGGCCCCTTGCGCGGTGTGAAACGGGAATAAAGGAATAAAACAACTAAAACGAAACAAAACGGCTTCGCAACATAGATGTGTGCGAAGCCGTTTTGTTTTTGCTTTGCGTCATCCATGGAGGCGAGGTTTACAAAACCTCCCGCTCTACACGAACAATCCAAACGCAACACGCAAAAAGCCGTCCGTTACGTCATTAACATTTAGGAAAATGACACGTTCCAAAGTTTTCGGAAATCCACACGCATCAAGCACGTAAATACAGCTCCTATAAAACACGCAAAACATGCGCGAACACCACTAAACACGTACGTTGAGCAACAAACACGCAAGCTTCCAAAACGAGCCTGACGCCCTCTCTTCTTACCCCTCCGAAAGCCTTTTGCAAACGTTAAAGTGGTGAGTATCAAGCACCCGAAGTTTGCAAGGCTCAAAAAAAATGCGTACCTTTGCAGACGTAAACCTCACGAGGAGAGAGGTCCAACGCCGTTCAAGCGCCGCGTGCGCCACACAACGAGCCGCCGACACGCCCTCTGGCGGAGAGCCGAAAGTCAACGACCGGAAGCCCTCATCGCAACGCCAATCCAAGCACTCTCACCCCAACGCCGGATACTACCCGCTGCCGCCCCTAAAGCCGCAGCAACAGTTTCCGCTGCACCACACACAAAGTGCAAAACGTCACCCCGTGACTCCAAGTCGCCACAAACCTCAGGCAAAGCACCCGGCGCTCCTTTATATATATAAGGAGGCACGTTTGGAAAAGGTTCGGCACGTTAGCCCGTCCCGCTTCGCCCGTAGGCAAATGCGCATCCCGCCCTTCCACGCTCACAGCATGGCTAAGCTCAAGTGAGCACAAGAAAGACGGGAACAGTTACCCGGCGGTCCTCGTGGCAAAACAAACCACATGAAGTTAAAACAAACCATTCTTCTTTTAGCAACTCTCTTCTCATTCCTCATCACCCCCGCCCTGGCTCAGAACCACGGCGACGCCACTTACTACGGCAATCGTTTTCACGGCCGACGCACCAGCGACGGCTCACGCTACCACAAAGACTCACTCACCTGCGCCCACCGCACACTTCCCTTCGGCACACTCCTCAAAGTGCGCAACGTGAAGAACGGACGCGAAGTCGTGGTGAAAGTCACAGACCGCGGCCCCTTCCGCAAAGGAGGCATCGTAGACCTTTCCATGGCAGCCGCCAAGGAGATCGGCATGGTAGCCCAAGGTGTAGCACGCGTTGAAGTCTCCGAAGTGGGACATGCCGCTAACAGCAACGGCCAAGCCTACGACGAAATGGGCGATGCTGTAGCCGATTACAAACTCCCCGAAGCCCGATACATCGACCCCGCCACCGGTCAGTACTACACGCTCACCGAATGGCGCGAACGCGGCGAACAAGCACAGAAGCGCCGCATGGCAGCAGCTCGCAAGAAGCTCCAGCCCAACTACCGCATACTCGACACCAAGCTCATGGCACAGAAGGGAAGCGTAAAAGCCCCCGCCGCCAAGCTCCGCTAATCACGAACCACAGCAGCGGAAACCACATACCACACAATATATCACTGCCCGCCTCTTCAACAGAAGAAGCGGGCAGCGTTTTTTATTAGTAATGTAAAAATAGAATCAGAACATCAAAAGCCATTTCCATAAAGGAAGAACTTCTATGCGGTAGCCTTCCTTCTCAATCACATCTTCTTCGTCCTTTGTAACCACCATCATTCGCTTGATGTCTTGAAACGATGAGAGCTTGACCAAACCGTCCGTTTCGCGCTTTTCCGTATCGGCGTCGACCAGAGAATACGACACCTGTATGGCAAGATTCTCTTCCGGCACGACAAAGTCGACTTCCGCATTTTTACTGTTCCAAAAATAACTTCCGTTGCCGAACTTGCGCCGCAACGTAACGGCAACCAGGTTTTCAAGAAGCGAAGTATCGGCGTCCACAAGGAAGAGGTGAAGCAAACCATTGTCCGTAAAATAATACTTCCGGTTACTCTCCTTGTCCTGCAACTTGCCGAAGAGATTCTCGTAAGGCAAAATGAGCCACGACTCAGTCATATAACCCACATAATCAATGACCGCATCCGTACTCAATTTCTTTCCCGTGCTACTCACAATGCTAGCGATGCGCGTATACGAAAGAGGTTGCTTCACACTTTCGGCCATCTTGCGAATCATCACGCGTAAGGCAAAGTCGTTACGTATTTTGTACCTAGCCACCAGATCTCCGAAAAATATCTTGCTGAAAAGATTGCTCATCCAAGTTCGGGGTTCTTTCATTCCCACGGTTTCGGGCAAACCACCATGTTGGAAATAGCTGTTTGACAATCGCACAATATCTTTCTGACTTGTGTAAAGCGCATTCTTAGCGCGAGAGTCAACCCCATTGGCATTCAAATATTCCGTCAAGGAGTAAGGATACACCTCGTGAATCATATATCGGCCGCCGAGCGTGGTAGCTATCTCGCTACTCAGCATTTTAGCATTGCTGCCTGTGATATAAACCTGATACTTTTGGTCTGCCAAGCGACGGGCAAATTTCTCCCAACGGTCAACGAGTTGTATTTCGTCTAAGAAAAAAATAGGACGTTGGTCAAACATCTCCTCATAGCATGTCTTTATCAAATCGAGGTCCTGCACGTTGAGAGAATCTATGCGGTCGTCCTCAAAATTGAAATACAGGATTTCTTCCCTTTTATGTCCTTGAGCCAACAACCTTGCGATTTGCTGGAACATAAGATACGATTTCCCGGCATGACGCAAACCTACAAACACATAGTTTTGCCCATCTAGAAGTTCCACATCGCGTGGCACCAAATCTACTTGCGTCACATATGCCTGATATTCGGCTATGAGCAGTTTTACCAAGTCCTTAGTCATTTATCTCTAGTATTAATCGGATTAATACGGCAAAAATAGCCATTTCATCGTCCATAGACGACAAAACGTACCACTTTTTATCGTCCATAGACGACAAAACACACCACATTTTATCGTCTATAGACGACAAACACACATTTCCGTCCTGTCTGATCCAACCTTTTCGCGCGTTCCGTTCACCAATATTTACCCCGCATACCTTTAAAAACCTTATGCTTGCAACAACACCTTATTTATATACGCACGCAAACTACGGAGAACTTGCATATTCACCAAATATGCAGAAGATTGACAATAACTGTTCTCAAAATCGGAGCAAAAACGACGCAGAGAAAAGCAAAAGGGGCAAATATTCACCAAAACGTAACGTTTTTATGCCCACTATAAGAAAAAAGTCGTACATTTGCGAGCAAAACCCAATTGTCGCACTATGCGCCATTCGCGCATATTTCCACGGAACGACCTTAACTGAGCCTGAAAAGCGCAAGCCTCCTCAGAGGTTTGAGCAGGTTCATCAGTGCCCGAAAAGGTCTAAAACTAAACAAAGGCTAAAAAGCAGTTGGGAAACCGCAACGAAAATAATGTTTAATTTAATGGTGATATTATGAACAAAAAGTTAGTGCTCTTGGGAGCCAGCCTGCTGTTGACAGCAGCCACGGCTTCAGCGCAGAAACTTGTGACGGGTAGGGTAACCGACTCGCACGGCGAACCCGTGATGGGTGCAACCGTTCGCGTGCCCGGTACCAAGATCCTTACCACCACAGACGCTTCTGGTAACTTCAAGCTCAGCAACGTCCCTGCATCCGCTAAGAAGCTCAACGTTTCCTTCATCGGCATGCAACCTACCACCGTCAGCGTGGCAGGTAACGTAAGTGTTGTACTCAAAGACAACGAACTCGGCGAAGCCGTAGTGATTGGTTACGGTTCTGCAAAGAAACTCGGTACCGTTGTAGGTTCCGTAAAGAAAGTAGGTTCCGAAAAGATTAACGGCCAACCCACCGTCGATGCTTCCGATGCGCTCCAGGGTAAAGTGTCCGGTCTTACCGTACTCAACTCCTCTGGTGACGCCGGTTCAATCGGCAACGTGAGCATGCAAATCCGTGGTGCCGGTTCACTCTCTGCATCTAACTATCCTCTTATCGTGGTCGACGGTTCACCTGCCGGATCCAGCATTTTCTCCATGCTCAACGACAACGATATTGAAAGCTACACCGTCCTCAAAGACGCTTCCGCAACCTCCATCTACGGTTCGCGTGCTGCCAACGGTGTAATCTTCATCACCACCAAGCGCGGTCGTGCAGGCGAAAAGGCACAGGTTACCATCGGTCAGAAGATTGGTTGGAGCCAACTCTCCTCTCCCGCTAGCAACAACATGATGAACGCCTCCGAGCTCCTCAACTTCCAGCTTGAAAACGGCGTCATCACCGCCACGCAATACGCCAAGTACAAAGCGCTCGGTTACAACACCAACTGGCAGAAGTACAACTTCGACAATGCCGCCCCGATGTACAACACCGACTTCTCTGTACGTGGCGGTTCGGGCAATACCACCTACTTCGTGTCTGGTTCTTACATGAAGCAGAACAGTATCACGAAGATTTCACACTTCAAGCGCTACACCTTCCGCACCAACCTCGAAACCAAACCTAAGAGCTGGATGGCACTCGGTGTTCGTCAGAACATCACCTACACCGACCGCCTCGCTGATGGTTACACAAACCAGGACCGCGGTAACTCGCTCTACAACGCATCCACCTCTTCTTACTGGCTTCCTGCCTACTGGGGCACCGACCTCGACGAAAACCACCAGTTCATCGGTTCCGAAATAATCGGTGGCGTCTACGACCGTTACTGGCTCTCCGACATGCAGCCTCGTACGTACAACGACGTTGTCTACAACGGTGTGGGTTACATCACGCTTACCCCCATCAAGGGACTTACCATCAAGTCACAGCTTGGTCTCTACGCTACGGACACCCGTATGTCCCGTTCTGTAAGCACCGAATTCCCGGGTAACGATAACATTGGTACGGCTGGCGAAAGCCACTCCCGCGGTTCTGTTTGGACCATCACCAACACGGCGGAATACAAGTTCGGCTTCACCACGGGCAACGACAACAAGCACGAACTCACCTTCCTCGCTGGTCACGAAGGCATCAAGAGCACGAGCAAAGGCTTCGGCTTCAGCGGTACGGGTATCACCGACGACCGTCTTGCCAACATTGGTAGCACCATCATCAGCAAGGAAACCGTATCAGGCACAAGCAAGAGCTACAGCTACGCCAAGTACGAATACCTCTCGTTCTTCGGCCGTGGCGACTACAGCCTCAACAACAAATACTTCGCCAACTTCACCGTCCGTAACGACCAAAGCTCACGCTTCGGTCGCGAAAACCGCGGTGCTATCTTCCTCAGCGGCGGTGTGATGTGGAACGTGATGAACGAAGACTTCATGGCTGTCACCAAGGGTTGGCTCACCGACCTCCAGGTGAAGTTCTCTGTAGGTACCACGGGTAACTCCGAAATCGGTAACTACAACAGTCTCGGTTTGAACGGCAACACCACCTACAATGGTAACACCGGTTGGGTACTTTCCCAGCCTGCCAATGAGAAGCTCGGATGGGAAAAGCAGATTCAGTACAACTTCGGTTTCACTGCACGCCTCTTCGACCGTTTGAACGTAGAGTTCAACACCTACAAGCGTAACACCACCAACATGCTTATGGGCATGCCTCTTCCCTACACCACCGGCTTCTCTTCACAGACCGTCAACGTAGGTAAGATGAGCAACCGCGGTGTGGAACTTGAACTCGGCTACGACGTGTTCCGCACGAAGGATGCCTTCATCAACATCTACGCCAACTACTCTTACAACGTAAACCGCATTGACGAACTCTTCAACGGCCTCAGCGAATGGCCCGTTACCGAGAGTGCCCTCAACTACATCGTAGGTAAGAGCATCAACTACTACCTCCCCATCTTCGCCGGTATCGACAAGACGGATGGTAAGCAGATGTGGTACAAGGCTGGCTGCAACGGCGGTCAGGTATACGAGTACAACCCCGAGACGATGACCAAGACCTACAGCGACGACCTCTTCCAGGATACTGGCAAGCAGGTCACCCCGCCCCACGCAGGTGGTTTCGGCTTCACCGCAAGCTGGAAGGGCCTTACCCTTACTGCAGACTTCTCGTACGTGCTCGGCAAGTACATGCTCAACAACGACTACTACTTCCAGATTTCCGCTACGAACGCCGCACAGGGCTTGAACGTAAGCAAGGAAATGCTTAACATGTGGAAGAAGCCGGGCGACGAAACGAACATCGCTGCCTTCAGCGAGCAGTCACAGTTCGACACCCGCGTACTCCAGAACGCATCGTTCATGCGTCTCAAGAACCTCTCGCTCTCCTACAACCTGCCTAAGCGCTGGATGGAAGCTACTCACTTCTTCGAGAACGTACGCCTCAACTTCACCACACGTAACCTCTTCACCGTCACCAAGTACACCGGTTCCGACCCCGAAGTGGACAGCAACATCGGTGTGGGCTCATACCCTGCCACTCGCCAGTTCACACTCGGCATCGACGTGACGTTCTAACCCACAGGTTTAATTCAAATCGAACAGAAACAAATGAACAAATACATCATCAAGGCTCTGCTCTGCTCTGCATTGGCTGTTCCCGTCCTGACTTCGTGCGAACTCGACCAGTATCCTACCACCAGTCTGCCTTCCGAACAGTCTTGGCAGACACTCACCGATGCTGCCACGCACCAGAACGGTCTTATTGCTCTGCTTCGCGGTGTGGCAAGCGGATACGGAAGTGTACAGGAAGCACAGTCCGACCTCTTCAACCAGTCCAGCAATTCCGTGACCTACCGCATGGTACACAACTGGACGTTCACCACAGCACAATTTGAGGGCGACGGTCTCTACAGCGGCAACTACAGCCTCATCACCAACGCCAACGACATCCTCAACAACATCGACAAAATCAAGTTCGATACAGAAGGCGATTCCACCTACTACAATGCCTATACGAAAGGTCTCGCCTACTTCGGACGCGCTTGGGCTTACAGCACCATGGCTATGCGTTACTGCAAGAACTATACAGCAGAGACAGCAGCCTCTACCCCTGGTATGCCCCTCGTGACCACTGTTGACGTAAGCCTTAAGCCTTCCCGTTCAAGTCTTGCCGACACTTATGCGTTCATCCTCAGCGACATTGAAAATGCCAAGAAGTACATGAACGACAAGGACGAAACGGACTTCACGCTTCCCCACTACTACACGGCCGTGGCTCTCGAAGCACGTGTAGCACTCCAGATGCAGAACTACGAAAAGGCCCTCTCTTCTGCAGAAGAAGTAATGGAAGCTTACACGCTCTGCACCACCAACGATGCGCTCACCAGCCTTTGGACTGATGACAACGCCGACGAGCGCACTGAGCTGATTTACCAGCCCATCTACACCACAAGTGAGCGCAGCAGCCTCTACGGCATCTTCATCTCTCACCACGAAACGAAGGAATACTACACTCCCGACTTCATTCCGACGCAGGGACTTATGGACCTTTACAAGCGCGGTGACCGCCGTAAGAATCTCTTCTTCAAGAAAGATGCGCTCATGAGCGGTGCCTATAAGACCAATGCTTACTTCCTCAACAAGTTCCCCGGCAACCAATCGCTCCTTGGTAGCACCGACAACGCCACTACCTCATTCTACAACATGCCCAAGCCCTTCCGCACCGCAGAGGTCTACCTCATCGCAGCAGAAGCAGCTTACAAACTGGGCAACATGGACAAAGCGCTCGAATACGTCAACGCACTCCGCACAAGCCGCGGCGCCTCCAAGCTTACTAGCACAGGCGACCAGCTCTTCTCTGACATCAAGGATGAGTGGACGCGCGAGTTCGTAGGCGAAGGCTTCCGCCTGAACAACCTCAAGCGTTGGGGCGACGGCTTCACCCGTATGACGGCACAGAGCCTCCCCGCTGGCTTCCTCGTAACAGAGAACGGCGTAATCGGTCAGACCATCGCAGCCGACAACTACCGCTTTGTATGGGAATTCCCCGGAAACGACCTTCAGGCCAACAAGAACCTGGAACGCAACTGGCCCACCGACAACTGATACACACAAGGCACGGAGCACCGGTTCGCCGGTGCACCGCACCTCAAGCAAAATTAAAAACCGACAACAACAATGAAACTCAATATTAAAACACTGGCTGCAACGCTCGCAGCAGGTTTGGCTATGGTTTCTTGCAACCAGGACTTCGACGAGACCGACTACAGTCCCAAAGTTTCTGAGAAAGCTCAGCTCGGCATTTGGACGCGTTCTTACACGCCCACCGATGCTATGCCTTTCACGGTAAACATACTTGTTAACGAAGCTGGCGACACCGTGTGCGACGTTACCTACTACGACGCATCAGCAAACATGGCCAATGTCTACTCCAACGGTAAAGTCTCTTACAACAAGCAGACAGGTATGATTACCGCCGACTTCGAAGAAGACGCCGACGGTACGCCCGCTCGTGTATGCCTCACCCCCAGCAACGACAAGAGCTACATGATTGTCAACGTCTATAACGTAGGTTCCGACGACAATGGTGACGAAGAACTCACATCTGTCGACAACTTCACCGCTGTGACTTCCGACACCATCTCCGTACTCGGACGTTGGCAACTTGCCGATGGCAAGACCGTAGAGCTCAACCTTGGCGGCAAAGCTAGTATAGTAGATGGTGAAGACGTACTTGAAGAAGGTAGCTACACCTTCGACGGCAAGACGGGCTCAATCAACATTGGCGGACAAACCTACGCCATGAGCTTCAACACTGCTGGCAACGGACAGATGACCATTGCTAATGCATACGCTCCCCACGTGACCCATCCGCTTCCCGACGACTGGGCAGAGTACGCTATCGGTAATTACACTTCGTTCCTTTCATCACGACAAAGCGTTGAAGTAACGATCTACTACTCCGCTTCGCGCCACTACTACAAGATGAATCCCTACGAAGCATTTGGCTTTGCTGGTTCAACCATTAAGTTCAATTGGTCGCAGGACGACAACACATTGAAGTTGAAAACCACAAAGGGCATTTCTACCGGTTACAACTATACATACAATGGCACCAACTATGGTGTCATGACCTTGGACCTTGCGACATCCGATGAAATTAGTAGCTTTAACTCGCAGTATCCCGATTATGCTGTAAAAGCCACAAAAGTTGAAGATGGCGAATTTACTTTCTGCTGGAATGTTTATAGTACAGTCACGAACTTTGGTCTTTACAACGACAAATACGAAGTCACCGACTACGTAGTAGACTCTGAATAAGCACAGCATTAAACTATAAGAAAATGCGGCTTTTCCCCATTTTAGGGAAAGGCCGCATTTTTTGTTTGGTTAATGATGGAAACGTCATGTGTTACACGGCCAGCACGTGGCTGCTAGTGTACTTGTGCTTTCATGTGCCGTGTAGAGCGCGAGGTTTTGGAAACCTCGCCCCCATAAGCGAAGCACATAAAAGCCTCCGTGAGGCCATTTCAAAACGTCACGCTCTACATGACTTTCACGGACGGTTTGGTGTGCGTGCGTTTTCATACTCTACGTTTTATTTCTTGGCTTACTGTACGTTGCAACAAATGCAATACAGTAATGGCCATTAAATTAATGGCCATTACAAAACACTTCTAAAGCTGAGCGCTCACACGCTGCCCCATGCGTCGCACGCTCTAAACGGCTTTTTAAAGCGAAGCACGAAGAACCGTCCGTGACGGTTTCTTCCTCACAAGATAAAGCGTGCCGCGCTTGGTGTGTCGTCGCGCCACGCCGACGAAGGTGAGTTGGCGACCAAGTTGCGAGGGCGTTCCCGAGAGAACACGCTGGGAGTAACGCTCGGTGAGCGATGTGTAGATGTCCGTAGCAGTGAGCCACGAGGGTGAGGCGGTGTCTGCAGAAGTTTCAGAGGCGCTTTCGGCGTCTACATCCACCACGTCGTAGGTGGCGAGGAACGCTTCGCGCAGTGCTGAAGCACGGTA
>CAVKJJ010000074.1:0-12592 GCA_963656685.1 bacterium
GCAAAGTAAAATTCATTTTGCTTTGCCGAGTGCAGCCGATATTCAAGTATTAAAAGAGCCCGAAAGATGGCAAAACGCCACTTGAGCGAATTTGTAAATTATACGGTGGTAATTTATAGAACCACCCTATTAGGAAATAGGCTCCCAGTCGGGGATGCGTTCGGGGTGTGTGACGTTCTGGACGTACTGCATGACGCGCATGAAGTTTCCGCCCCACACTTTTGCGAGGTCGTCGTCGGTGAGGCCTTCGGCCATGAGGCGACGCGTGAAGTTGATGAGTTCCGAAGCGTTGGCGCATCCGCGAATGCCGCCGTCGCCGTCGAAGTCGGTGCCGATGCCCACGTGGTCTATGCCTGCCACGTCGATCATGTGCATGAGGTGGGCCACGGCGTCGGTCACGTCGGCAGGGCGACGCGACTCGTCGAGCAGGAGAAATCCGTGGTAGAGTGTCACTTGTGCCACACCGCCGCTGGCTGCTATGGTGCGCAGTTGGTCGTCGGTGAGGTTGCGCGGGTGGTTGCAGAGCGCGCGACTCGAGGCGTGGGAACAGACGATGGGGAAGACGGAGGTTTCAAAGGCGTCGTAGAACGACGTTTCGGCAGCGTGGCTGAGGTCGACCATCACGCCGCAGCGGTTCATTTCGCGCACCACCTGCCGGCCGAAGTCGCTGAGGCCGCCGTGGGAGGCGGTGGAGCGGCGTGCGGAGTCGCAAATCTCGTTGTCGCCGTTGTGGCAGAGGGTGATGTAGACCACGCCCATGTTGGCAAAGCGCTTCACGTTGGCGAGGTCGGTGCCTAGGGCGTAACCGTTTTCTATGCCGCGCACGATGGAGAGGAGTCCTTTGCGCTTGTTGCGCACAATGTCGTCGGGCGTGCGGGCCAGTGCGGCACAGCCCGATGCGCCGACGCGCACTTCTATCTCGCGGAGTATGCGGCAGGCTTCCTGTGTGGCTGCGGCATGGCCTTCGGGAGTGCGCTCGCCTTGCGGAAGATAGGCTACCATGACGGAGGCATCGAGATGGCCTTCCTTCATTTTGTGGAAGTCTACGAGGAGTTGGGGGTCGCGGCGGGTCAGTTCAACGCCTTTGGCGAAGAACATGGGGGTGTCGCAGTGGGAGTCGAGCGTTACGGCCTGGCGGTGCAGACTTTTGGCGCGACGGAAGGAGTTGGCTTCGCCCACGAAGTGGTGGAAGAGGGGCATCATGCTCTCGTCGCCTCCAAGGATGAAGCATTCGGGGTGCCACTGTACGCCCATGATGCTCTTGAACTCGGTGCTCTCCATGGCTTCTACCACACCGTCGGCTGAACGTGCCGTGACGCGGAAACGCTCGCCGGGCTCGCCTACGGCCTGGTGGTGGAAGGAATTGACGGCAAAGCGTTTGCCGAGTAGCTGGTGGACGAGCGAACCTTCCTCGGCGGTGACGTAGTGTGTGGCCGTGGGGCGCGGGGCGTCCTGCGAGTGCTTGACGAGCTGTTTGCCGGGCATGGCTGTGGCAATGTCTTGCACGAGGGTTCCTCCGAGTGCGGCGGCGAGCATCTGTATGCCGCGACATATGCCGAGCATGGGTATCTGGCGGTCGTAGGCAAGGCGGATGAGGCCGAGCTCAAAGCGGTCGCGAATGGGATTGATGCCGTGGAGGGCCTGAACGGGGTCTTCGCCCACGAAGAGGGGGTTGAGGTCGGCGCCTCCGGAGAGGAGGAGTCCGTCGAGCTGTTCGAGGAGCGAGAGGGTGGCTTCGTCGCAATGGTCGCGCGGCGGAACGACTACTGCCACGCCTCCTGCGGCTTCTATGCTGCGGAAGTAACCGGAGAGGAGCCGCAGTTCGCCGTCGGAGTAGTTGCCCGTGATGCCTATGAGGGGACGGGCCCCGGAAGTGGGGGCTTGCGAGATGAGCCGCTCGTAGTCGGCGGTCATGGAAAACTGTTCGGTCATATTGGGGGTTGACTCAAAATTCAATTATTGCTTCTTCCGGCTTTTGTGGCCCGGTCCTTTGGGAAACCATCCTTTGTCCACGCGGGTGCGCTGCTCGAAAATTTCGAGTATGGACCAGAGCGAGGAGAAGCCTACCACTCCGGTGACGGCGCTCACCACGGTGTTGTCGACAAACAAGGCACCGACAATGCAGCCGATGCCTATAAGGAGGAAAAGCCACCAAAAGCGTGTTCCGAAATAGTACTCCACCTTGATGACAATGGGGTGGAACATGCCGATGACGAGGAAGGTGGCCAGTCCTATGAACGGGCCTGCCAAGTTGAAGTCCATGAGTAAATACTTACAAATGCTTAGGCTTCTTCTTCGTTGTCGAACACTACGGGTACGGTGCGGCTGATGCTCTGCTCAAGGGAGATGAGCGTCTCGGTGGAGATGACACCATGGATTTCCTGAATGCGGTTGTTGAGGAGGTCCATGAGGTGCTCGTTGTCGCGGGAGTAGAGCTTGATGAGCATGGTGTAGGGACCGGTGGTGAAGTGACACTCCACGATTTCGGGTATCTTCTCGAGCTGTTCGGCCACGCCTTTGTACATGGAGCCGCGTTCAAGCTTGATGCCGACGTAGGTACAGGTGCTGTAGCCTATGCTTTTGGGACAGATGTTGTAGCCGGAGCCTGTGATTACACCGGCCTCGATGAGGCGCTGCACACGTTGGTGGATGGCGGCACGCGACACGCCGCACACTGCTGCCACGTCCTTGAACGGGATGCGTGCGTTGACTGTGATTATCTTAAGGATTTTGAGGTCCAGCAAATCTACCTTTTCCATTGGTTCGTTTGTATGTGTATGTGTTTATGCTTGTGTAGTTAAAATCTGTCGGAGAGCGGGCTGTAAGCCGCGCAGCAGAGCCGCACGCTTTGGTATGCACCGCAACAAATGCAAAGATAGAGCAAAACGAACGACACAACAAGCATTTTCTTCTCATTTACCCACATTTTGTGATAAAATGACCATAAAGAACGTGTTTTAAGCGCAAAAACGATGGGTTTTATGACAGATTGCTCAACGCCGTGCGATTCAAAGCTACCTACTAATATGCTTCGCGCGCACACGCGCACGCGTATACACCAAAGTTTGTGCAACCTGCCGTCACCTGTCACCGTCACGGACGGTTTTGCGTGGCTAGCGCCTTGAGGGTGCAACGCATGGAGGTCACGTCTCTGACGTGACGCTCTACACGGCTTTTGTTCATATTAAAAATGGGTGACAGCATTAAGACGCAGTTACAACAGTTTTGTTTCATTAAACATTTACCATCGAAAATTTCGGTACATGCGCATGACCGAAATTTTCAGGTCATGACGAATTTTTACCCCCTCATGAGAATTTGCTGTCACCCTCGTCAAACTTGTCAAATCACGTGTTCCATACCTTTATTTACTCACAACTGCGGCGCAGCACGCAAAAGCCTCTGTGAGGCCGGTGACAGATGAAAGCAGAATGTACAAACTTCGGTAAAGCGCGCGCACGCGCGAGTACGCGAGATGGCGGTAGCGTACCGAAATATCCGAGCAGGTAAAAATGTAAAGGTTTCTAAATTTTGGGCTACTAGCCCAACGTGTTGGGCTAGTAGGGAATTTCTATTTGCTGCCTTGTAATTTTTGCCTTCTATGGGGGCGACGTTTTGAAAACGTCGCGTTCTACACGGCCTCACGGAGGCTTTGCGTGGCTAGCGCCTTGTTTTTGCGCTTAAGTCACGTCGGAGACGTGACCCCCATGCGTTGCACCCCCATGCGCTTGCACCTTCATACGCCGTGTAGAACGCGACGTTTTGAAAACGTCGCCCCCATAAGCGCTTGCACCCACAGTGTGTGAACGTTTGCAAACAACTTTCTACAAGCTCAACGTGTTGAGTTCGTAGGAAATTTGAATTTGCTGCCTAAGAATTTGCGCGCTTTGCGTGCGCTAGCGCATGGGGGTCACGTCTCCGACGTGACGCGATGGGGCTGTGTCATACTTCTTCCACCTTCCAGTCGGTAATGTTGTGCGTCTTCACATCGAAGTTGATGCCAACTTTCACAACTGGCAGACCGCAGAGGGCGAAACGCTGCGGATATTCTTTCAAGTCAATCTGACGCATTGCCACATTGGCGTCACGGTTTAACTTCAACTCAAAAAGGTAAAGATGCGTAGCCGTGCGCAACACCATGTCAACCCTACCTCGGAGTGTACGCACCTCCACATCCACGTAGTTGTCAAGAATGGAGAAGATGACGTACATCATCTGCTGGTAGTGCCCTTCCGAGTCAGCACCCGTGCAATAAGGCACTGTGGCCAAATACGTTTGGAGCATTTCCAAAGCAGCGTCCATGTTGTTGCGGCGGATTTGTGCGGACATCTTGGCAATGGTGGTTGTACCCTTCACCGTGTTGGCACCGATGTAGTGAGGAAGGAGACAACGGTAGAGGCCCACGCGTATTTCCTGGTTGGGGAGGTCGAGCAGATAGAGGTCGGTTTCGGGGTCGTAACCCTTAATGGTGATATATCCGCTCTGATAGAGCAGTGGCATGATGGTGGACATGCGTTCCGTAGGGGCATCGAACTCCGACTTGTCGGCTTCGCCGCCGCCTATTTCAGAGGGCATCACATGGAACTTGTCGAGCATGTTAATCAAGTATGTAGGTGTGCCCGAGGAGAACCAATAGTAATCCATTTGTCCTGTTGCCATCGCATTGAGCAGACTGTAGGGATTGAACACATCGGGCGACTTGGCCGAGAAATGGTAACCATCGTAATACTCACGCAGTTTGTCTAAAGTCTCCTCACGAGTGTAGCCCAGTTTTCCGGCCAAAGCATCCACATCGGCCGACATCTGCGTAACGAGTTCTTCGAAGGTGATGCCGCAAATGCCTGCGTAGTCGTCGCGCATGCTGATGTCCGTAATGTTGTTGAGTTCGCTGAAAATGCTCATCTGCGAAAACTTGGTGATGCCTGCCAGAAACACGAAGCGGATGTAAGGCTCACAGTCCTTCAACGGACTGTAGAAGTTGCGCATCACCTGACGCAAAACAGGCAGAGTGTCCTCGTCGTGAACTACGTCGAGCAGCGGAGCATCATATTCGTCAATGAGCACCACGACCTGACGCCTAGTTTGATGATAAGCAGCCATAATCAAATCCTTCAGACGCGTATTGGCATCGACCTGCGGAGACACTATGCCAAAAGTCTTTTCCATCCTTCCCAATTCGACAGCAAGATACCTCTCCAGTTGGTCCTTCTCCATGTGCTTGCCTCCTGCCATACTGAAATGGAGCACAGGGTGTTCCGTCCACTCCGTTTCCAACTTTTCAATGGCAAGCCCTTTGAAAAGCTCTTTCCGTCCGGCAAAATAACTGCTGAAGGTGGAAGCCAACAACGACTTGCCGAACCGTCTGGGACGACTCAGAAAAAAATACTTCTCACCGCTGTGTGCCATGCGGTAAACGTATTCCGTCTTGTCTACATAGAGAAGATTCCTACGAACAATCTCCTCAAACGTCTGTATCCCTACGGGATATAATTTCAATGCTGCCATCACAAAATGAATAATATACCGACAAACTTACAAAAAAAGATTCGCTAACAGGAAAATGTCTGCGGGAAAAGTATGGCGTTGACCACCCTCTACGGGTACACTTCCACAATTCTTGCCACCCTCCCCCAACAGCTCAAAATGAGCGGTTTGTGAAAAAAACGGACCGAAAAGTTGCGGCATAAAAGGGAAAGCACTACATTTGCCGCAGTGTTTTTCATAGTATTAGATTTAAGGTTAACAAGGTTGGGATACAGCGGTATCCCTTTTTAAACAAAACCTTGTAAGGCTCCTGCATTCCAAGATACTAGGTAAACTTTCATAGATCAGGAGCGCCTTGCCCGTTGTGAAACGGCCATCGAATCTAACATTCACAAGTGCGCCTGTACACCCGATTGGAGTGTACAGGTTTTTTTATCTTCGCCCCACCGCAAAGCGCGGCCAAAAAGAAAGGACGAAATTTGCAAGGGCAAACAAAAACTTTTAATTTTGCACAAGTTACGCGGCAATCCTCATTTGTGGGGATATCCACCGCCCATGCGGTTGCCGGGAGCGGCAACAAAAGCATACACCCAAGAGAAATATCTAATAACAATAAAATATCAACTTAATTCAAAAATCAACTTATGTGGTTAACTAATTCATCCATCGGACGGAAGGTAATCATGTCGGTCAGCGGCATTGCGCTCATTCTGTTCCTCACGTTTCATGGCTGCATGAACCTGGTTGCCCTCTTCTCCGAGGAAGGTTACAACATGGTGTGCGAGATGCTTGGTGCCAACTGGTATGCCGTAGCAGCTACTGCAGTTCTCGGTGCACTCGTTGTCGTACACTTCGTGTATGCCCTCATCCTCACCATGCAGAACCGTAAGGCACGCGGCAACAACCGCTACGCCGTCACCTCAAAGCCCGAAAAGGTTGAATGGGCTTCGCAGAACATGTTCGTGCTCGGCATCATCATCGTGCTTGGACTTCTGCTCCACCTCTTCAACTTCTGGTACAACATGATGCTCGCCGAACTCGTGAACGGCGGTATGCCCTTCATCAACGAAGTGGACAGCGCGTCTAATGGATACGCCATGATAGCCTACACGTTCAAGAACCCCGTCTTCTCCGTGCTCTACGTCATCTGGTTCGTAGCCATCTGGTTCCACATGACCCACGGCTTCTGGAGCGCCATGCAGACACTCGGCTGGAACGGCAAGATCTGGTTCAACCGCTGGCGCTGCATCGGTAACATCTACGTCACCGTGCTCATGCTCATCTTCCTCGTTGTAGTCCTCAAGTTCGCCTTCTGCGGCGGAGCCTGCTGCAGCGTAGCTTGCTAAAGGAACATGTTTCAAGGCCGGAAAGACCCATCCCGCCCAATGTCCTTATATAAAAAAGGCTGAAGGCAATGTCGCCCACCCCGGCCATCACATACCACATCCCCAAAAAAGAAATACCAATCATGGCAACTATAGATTCCAAGATTCCCGAAGGTCCCGTCTCCGAAAAGTGGACCAACTATAAAGCTCACCAGAAACTGGTGAACCCCGCCAACAAGCGTAAGCTCGACATCATCGTAGTCGGCACGGGTCTCGCTGGTGCTTCAGCAGCAGCCTCCCTTGGCGAAATGGGCTTCAAGGTGCTCAACTTCTGCATCCAGGACTCACCCCGCCGCGCTCACTCCATCGCAGCACAGGGCGGTATCAACGCAGCCAAAAACTACCAGAACGACGGCGACTCCGTTTACCGTCTCTTCTACGACACCGTAAAGGGTGGTGACTACCGCGCTCGCGAAGCCAACGTATACCGCCTCGCCGAAGTCAGCGCCGACATCATCGACCAGTGCGTGGCACAGGGCGTTCCCTTCGCACGCGAATACGGCGGCACACTCGCCAACCGTTCCTTCGGTGGTGTGCAGGTGAGCCGTACCTTCTATGCCAAAGGACAGACCGGTCAGCAGCTCCTCCTCGGTGCCTACTCCGCACTCATGCGCCAAGTACACGCCGGCACCGTGAAGCTCTACACCCGCTACGAAATGCAGGACGTCGTAATGATCGACGGACGCGCACGCGGCATCATCGCCCGTAACCTCGTGACTGGCGAGCTCGAACGCTACGCCGCCCACGCCGTGGTTCTCGCCACCGGCGGTTACGGCAACACCTACTTCCTCTCCACCAACGCCATGGGTTGCAATTGCTCCGCAGCCATCGCAGCCTACCGCAAGGGCGCTTACTTCGCCAACCCCGCCTACGTGCAGATCCACCCCACGTGTATCCCCGTTCACGGCGACAAGCAGTCCAAGCTCACCCTCATGTCCGAGTCGCTCCGTAACGACGGCCGCATCTGGGTGCCCAAGAAGAAGGAAGACGCCATCAAGCTCCAGAAGGGCGAAATCCAACCCACCGACATCAACGAAGCCGACCGCGACTACTACCTCGAACGCCGCTACCCCGCCTTCGGTAACCTCGTGCCCCGCGACGTGGCATCACGTGCCGCTAAGGAACGCTGCGACGCTGGCTTCGGCGTGAACGCCACCGGCCTCGCCGTTTACCTCGACTTCACCGAAGCCATCGGCCGCCTCGGCATCGACGTAGTGCTCCAGCGCTACGGCAACCTCTTCGACATGTACGAAGAAATCACCGACGTCAAGCCCGGAGCCGTTGTACGCAAGGGCGAAGACGGCATCGAGTACACCAACCCGATGATGATCTACCCCGCCATCCACTACACCATGGGCGGACTCTGGGTAGACTACGAACTCTCCACCAACATCCCCGGCCTCTTCGCCATCGGTGAGTGTAACTTCTCAGACCACGGCGCAAACCGCCTCGGTGCTTCTGCACTCATGCAGGGTCTCGCCGACGGTTACTTCGTGCTCCCCTACACCATCCAGAACTACCTCAGCGACCAGATCACCGTGCCCCGCTTCTCAACCGACCTTCCCGAATTCAAGGCCGCAGAGAAAGCCGTTAAGGACCACATCGACCACCTCCTCAACATCAAGGGTAAGAAGTCTGTGGACAGCATCCACAAAGAACTCGGCCACATCATGTGGGAATACGTCGGCATGGCACGCACCAAGGAAGGACTCGAAACCGCACTCACCAAACTTAAGGAAGTGCGCAAGGAATTCGAGACCAACCTCTTCGTGCCCCATCTCGAAGGCGTCAACGTAGAGCTCGACAAGGCCATCCGTCTCAACGACTTCATCACCATGGGTCAGCTCATCGCCATCGACGCACTCCACCGCGAAGAGTCGTGCGGCGGTCACTTCCGCTCCGAACACCAGACAGAAGAAGGCGAAGCCAAGCGCGACGACCAGAACTGCTTCTACGTAAGCTGCTGGGAATACCAGGGCGAGGACAAGGATCCCGTCAAGTACGAAGAGCCCCTCAAGTACGAAGCTATTGAAGTAAAAACCCGTAACTACAAGAATTAATCAGCCATGGCTAAGAACATATCTTTCACAATCAAGTACTGGAAGCAGAATGGCCCCAAGGATGCGGGTCACTTCGACACCCGTGAGATGCACGACATCCCCGACGACACCTCGTTCCTTGAGATGCTCGACATCCTCAACGAAGAACTCGTCAGCGAAGGCAAAGAACCCTTCGTATTCGACCACGACTGCCGCGAAGGCATCTGCGGTATGTGCTCGCTCTACATCAACGGTACACCCCACGGCAAGACCGAAGCCGGCGCAACAACCTGCCAGCTCTACATGCGCCGCTTCAACGACGGCGACGTCATCACCGTTGAACCCTGGCGTTCCGCTGCCTTCCCCGTCATCAAGGACTGCATGGTAGACCGCACCGCATTCGACCAAATCCAGGCCGCCGGCGGTTACATCAGCGTAGGCACAGGTTCTCCCCAGGACGCCAACGCCATCCTCATCCCCAAGACGGATGCCGACGAAGCCATGGACTGCGCCACCTGCATCGGTTGCGGCGCTTGCGTAGCAGCCTGCAAGAACGGTTCCGCCATGCTCTTCGTCAGCTCCAAGGTCAGCCAGTTCGCACTCCTTCCCCAGGGTCGCGTAGAAGCTGCCAAGCGTGCCAAGGCCATGGTAGCCAAGATGGACGAACTCGGTTTCGGTAACTGCACCAACACGCGTGCCTGCGAAGCCGTTTGTCCCAAGAACGAGTCCATCGCCAACATCGCCCGCCTCAACCGCGAGTTCATCAAAGCCAAGTTGGCCGACTAATTCTCCACAGATTAACCACATTAATCTTACATAACCGAATCCCCACCGCGCAGCAATGCAACGGTGGGGATTCTTTTTTGAGGTGTTGACTCCTTTGAATACACTAGCACAATGCGTTAGCGCATGGAGGTCACGTCTCCGACGTGACGCTCTCTACACGCCGTAACGGACTGTTCTTTGTGCTGCACTATGATTCTTGGCGCTCATCAGTCACGTCAGAGACGTGACCCCCATGCACTAGCGCACGCAAAGCACAGCCGAATAACTAAGTAATTTATTTCTTGCCTCCACTTAAATCCTCCGAAACTCACTTCCGTACGCTACTAAACCCACCACAGAACCACATTATCGGCCAAGAGTTTCTAACTTTGCAGTTCAACGCACTTACAACACTACACACAACAAACGCACACCATTATGGAAGACAAGATGCAGCTACGCCACTGGCTTTCGCTCACCGGACTCACACTTTGCACGTTCATCTTCAACACCTCCGAATTCATCCCCATCGGTCTGCTCTCCGACATTCAGAAAGACTTCCACCTCACCGAAGTCACCGCCGGACTCCTCATCTCGGTCTATGCCTGGGTAGTCATGCTACTCTCGCTGCCCCTCATGATTCTCGTTTCGAAAATGGAACTCCGCAAACTCATGCTCTGGCTCATCGGACTCTTTGCCGCCTTCCAGGCCATGTCGTTCTTCTCCACAAGTTACGCCATGCTCATGGCTTCGCGAATAGGCGTGGCGTGCGTCCACTCCATCTTTTGGGCCATTGTCAGCCCCATCGCCGTACGCATCACACCCCCAAGCCACCGTTCCATTGCACTGAGCATGGTGGTAACGGGATCGAGCATCGCCATGATTCTCGGCATGCCCATAGGCCGCATCATCGGTCTCCACGTAGGTTGGCGCATGACGTTCCTCAGCATCGGCATCTTTGCCTTCTGCACCCTCTTCTACGTGGCTGCCACACTCCCCAAAGTGCCCAGCCGAGGAGGGTTCTCGCCCCGCAAACTCCCCGCTCTGCTCCACGACCGTGCCCTGGTGGGCATCTTCGTCTTCACGCTGCTCGTATCGACAGCCTACTACGTGAGCTATTCCTACATTGAACCTTTCCTCAAGCAAGCCGGCGGAATGGGCGACCAACTCGTGACAGCCGCACTGATGATATTCGGCGGAGCAGGATTTTTGGGCAGCATAGCCTTCTCGCGCTACTACAACCGCAACCGCTTCGCCTTCGTGGCAGCCACCGTGGCAGGTCTCGCCGTCACCATGGGACTGCTCCTTCCTTCCACGTTCAACGTGGTGGTCTGCATCGTCATATGCTCCCTCATGGGCCTCTCCGCCACAGCCTACAACGTGGCCATGCAGTCAAACCTCATCTACGTCACCACTCCCGAAAGCACCGCCGTAGCAATGGCCATCTTCTCCGGCATCTTCAACCTCGGCATAGGCAGCGGCGCCTTCATTGGCGGTAACATCTGCGTTCATTCCACCATCGGCTACATCGGATTTGCCGGAGCCGCCATCGCCCTCGTCGCACTCCTCTACTGGACACTCCACCTCGGACGCATCGTCAACACACGTTTCAACGCTTGATGCCTTGCGGACATTGCTTACAAGCTTAAGTACTTGGTGCACACTATGTTTTTCATAAAAAACAAGTTGGGAATGTCGAATTTTTTATAGAAATTAGCGCTCGCAACTTAAGTAAGACTTCATATGAACATTGCTGAACAAATTCATTTAAAACTCCAATTAAAGGAAAATGCCGAAGTAGAATACAAATCTGCAGCCGGAGGTTTTCCAAAGGCTGAGTTTTGGCGTTCTTTTTCGGCTATGGCCAATACTAATGGCGGAACTATAGTGCTGGGTGTAAAAGAAAAAAATCACAAATTCTTACCTGACGGACTTTCAAAGGAACAAACAGAAAAGTACAAAAAACAATTTTGGGATGATGCACACAACAAGTCGTGCGTAAACATTCCACTACTTGTAAATAGTGACATTGAAGAAATAGAGACTGAAGGCGGGCAATATCTCCTCGCTTTCAGAATACCTCGTGCGCAGTATAACTTGCGGCCTGTACATCTTACGTTAACACCTTTCGGCCATACATACAAGAGGCTAGACGAGGGTGACTTTCTTTGCACGGACGACGAAATTAAGCAAATGTATTCCGATGCAAACAATATGAAAGCATCAGCCGATTCACGTATACTTCGAGGGTATAGCATTGAAGACATTGACTTGCCAACCCTTCACCAATACAGACGGGCTTACGACAAAAAACACGAAAACCACCCTTGGACTGAAATAGACGACAAAAAATTTTTGGAAAATATCGGTGCCTTCCGCAAAGACAGAGCAACATCAATGGAAGGCTTCACGGTAGCAGGTTTGCTGATGTTCGGAAAAACAAATAGTATCACCGACCCTGAATGTTGCCAAGAATTTTTTCCCGACTACCGCGAACATCTGAGCGACGATCCAAGAATGCGCTGGACTAACCGTATTTATCCCGATGGGACATGGGAAGCAAATCTCTATCAGTTCTTCACCCGTGTTTTACCGATGCTACAACATGCCTTACCCGTGCCATTCAGTCTTGACGAAAATCAAATGCGCAACAATACAACCACCGCTCATACCGCTCTACGTGAAGCATTGGCAAACGCTCTAATACACGCAGCTTATACTATAAAAGGCAACATTGTAATAGACAGATACTTCGACCATATCGTACTGTCTAATCCCGGTACTATGCTCGTTAGCATAGATGAGTATTACGAAGGAGGGCATAGCATATGCCGTAATCCCATTATCCAAAAAATGTTTGTATTCCTCGGTATTGGAGAAAAAGGAGGAACAGGTGCCGATGTGATAGCTAAAGGATGG
>CAVKJJ010000075.1:0-12132 GCA_963656685.1 bacterium
GTCCTGATGACAAAAGGAAAACGCTTCTTTTTTCTCTCTCTATGAATTATTCAGGCTAAGAAGAACGATTTCAGCATCGTGCGTGTGTATACAAAGACCGCGCGTTATGCAGAAATCGCTAAAGATGGAAGAATACATTAAGAGTTAATCGACAATCATTCCTCCAGTAAAAATCATTTTTACACCATATAAAGCGGACGTGTCGACGTTTATAATATCAAGGTGCGTCCGCTTTTTTTTATAGATGAACCCATGATTTATATCACACAAAAGGGTGATTTTTGTGATAAAACCTAAAGTTTTTGCTTCTGAAATTTGGTGGGCCAATATAAATGCTCTTATCTTTGCTCACGTATAATCTTAAAACTACATGAACAACAAGATATCACTAACCGACGTCACATTCCTTCTTTTAGAAGACGTGACAGACAAGACCTAATGCCATAAACGAACTTCAATCAATTTTTGAGATATAGCCATCTTGATATATTTTCAAACATGTGCTCTTGTTCGCAATTAACTAGCGTTCAGGAGTCAAAGATGGTAAAGTAAGTGTCAATTTTAAAATTCAAAAACATAAAACATTACGATTATGAAAACATTTATTCTTTTTACCCTATTGTCTGCCTGTTCGTTGCATACATTTGCTCAAGAACCGAGACGTACCCCTGTAGATAACAACGTGAGTCATTACATAACAGATAAAGAATTCAACGACATGCGTCTTCTCGTTGTGGGAAAGGACAATGTTATGATTGGCGATTTAACCTGCTTTGATGGCAATTGGTATCCGGCAGAGGTGAAATTCCTTTATCCTCAAAACGGTGAGGCCTTTGTGATTCGTGATATTAACGAGAAGCATGACTCACTTGTGGTGAAGCCACAAAAAGAGAGAAAACCTTTGGTGGTTGACGGCGTCGAGTTTGATCGCGTAGTGCGCATAGTTTATCCTATGCCTGTAGAATGGCTTCCGCTTACACAAGTAGCAAAAGCCTATGGTCACGAAGTGAAAGGCGATGTGCTGTATATGATTAACGACCGTATCATATCACGTGGTGTACCAGGCTATAAGCTTCAAAAAGATTTTATCCTTCGTGTGGAAGTAGAGTCTTCAAAGGATATACCGACACTTTCCCAAAAGAACGATTTCAGCATCGTACGTGTATACACGAAGACTACACGATATGCTGAAATAGCCAAAGGCGGAAAAATACAATAATTGCTAGATTGATTTATGTGCATAGAGAGCCTTGATAGTAAAAGGCTCCTATGCTTTATTGTGAAGAATTTAATAAGACTGGAATGTCATTTCCTTTTACGCTTCATCTATGTAGGAATAGGGTGTGGATATTCACATCCTTATTTCTCGTTTCTGTACATGTGCCCATGTGCGCACAAATTGTGTACGGACTTGAAGGTTTGATGGAGCGAGCAAAGGAGACCTCTAGCGCGAAAGTTGCTTACTATAAATTCCAAAACGCTCGGTTAGAGTATGAGAATTACAAGAAGAGTTTTCTACCAGCGTTTAGCTTAAGCCTAACTCCGGTGAACTTTAACCATTCGTTGCGTATACTCCAAAATCCGTTGAACGGGGAATACTATAATGTGGAAGATTATGCCAACACAATGTCTTCTGGTGTGACGGTGAGCCAAAAGATAGGGCTTAGCGGTGGTACCTTGTCGCTTAACAGTGCGCTGAGTGTTCTGCATGAGTTTTCACGCAAGACGAACGGATTCAGTTCTAGTCCAGTCTATTTGGCTTATACGCAACCATTGCTTGGGGGCTATAAAAGCAATGTCTACGAACGAACTATCCGTGAATTGCAGTTGTTGTATATGGCGCAGTCGTTAGCCTATGTTGTAGCTTCGGAACAGCAACGTTTAGGCAACTTGTATTTGGCGGCTTATCTTGAGAAGGAAAACTTGGTCATTGCAAAAGAAAATCTGGCGTTGGCCGATTCGCTACTTGCGAGTGCTGAAATGAAGTATCGTTTAGGCCGAATAACGGCCTTGGATTTGAATTTGGTCAGAGCGTCCCAAACGGAACAACTTTATGAGTTCGTGTCGGCAGAGAATAATTTTGCTGAAAGCAGACGACAGCTATTCAGTCGTTTGAATTGCGATTCTGTGGCTTTGGAAGTTTTGGCAGTAGAGTTATTGCCAATGAAGCTGAGCGCAAGTTCTGTGATGGGGTTGTTCCGCGAACTGAATCCTCAGCATGCCGCTCATCGTTTGGCAGTGGAAACGGCCGCATATAAAAGTTATACGAACAAGTTGCAGACGCGTTTTAATGCCAATATATCACTTAGCTATGGTTTGAATCAATACGCTACGTCGTTTCTCGATGCTTACAAGAATCCGGCGCAATGTCAGACTGTGGGTGTCACATTTTCTATTCCAGTTTTTCAATGGGGCATAAACCGCAACAAACGCACCATAGCGGACAACGAACAGAAAATAGCCGCACTTCAGGAAGAGACGAAGCTCCTTGAAGAGGTTGATAATGTGTATGGCATTGTACAAGACTACAATCAGGCGCGCACGTCAGTCGATGTACTAAGAAGAAGTTATCTTCTTGCCGAAGAACAATACAGGCTGTCTGCCAACTAGTTTACAGCCGGCAGAATGTCTGCCAACGAGGTGTCGTTGAGTGGAAAGGAAGTCCGTGAGAAGCACTTGCGATATTTGACGGCACTTCAAAGTCTATATGGGAGCTATTTTTCAATACGTACTCTATCTCTTTATGATTTCGTCAAGAAAAGAAAAATTGCAGAAACCCTATAATAACACCAACCATGAAAGACGATAAAACCTCATCAACACTTTATTCGGAAGAAGTCAGCGACATCGTAGAACGTATGCCCACACGTTGGAGTATGTGGGTAGCAATGGTGTTTTCGTTTATGATAGTAGTGGCACTTACTTTGGGCTTCTTGATAGAGTATCCCGATACGGTGAGCGGTAGTGTATCAGTAACGGGCGAAGTTTCACCCGTGAGGATGACTGTTCCTTGTACGGGACGTCTTCATTTGGTGGTAAACAACACGCAAATGGTCAAGGAAGGGCAAATCCTTGCTTATGTGGAAAGCGGAGTAAATTTCAGCGATGTGCTTAGGCTTGACAGTTTGTGCAAGAAAGCCATAATGAGTGGGCAAATTCCCGCGCTAGAGGACAAATATACGCTTGGCGAATTGAATTCGGCATACGCCAATCTGTTCCTCGCTGTGAGGAAATACAACAAGTTGAAAGGCTCAAAGTTGTATGTGAATATGCGGCAAACGCTGAACGAAGAAGAACGGGCCACAATGCAGATGGTAGAGAATGTGGATAAGGAAATAGCGTTGCGCCAAGCATTAACCGAACAACAAAAGCAAAAGCTAAGAAGCGACAGCATGTTGCTCGCTCAGGGTGCTGTCAGCGAAAGCGAGGTGGACGACCGAGCACAAAGTGTGCGTACTTCGCAAATTCAACTTTACGAACTTCAGAACACAAGTTATGCAAAAATGGGTGAAGTGAGCAAGAATCATGTGGAGAAAAGCCGCATTGACATCAATGAGGAAGAAGCGCTGCGTGAGGCTTATGACAATGTGACGGCTTGCCTTGGTGTGTTGATGGCGCAGATTGGCGAATGGAAAAAGAAATATCTCGTAGTGTCCCCTGTTGAGGGGCGCGTAGAATATCTTGGCTTTTGGAAGAACTATATGTTTGCTGCAGAAGGTCAGGACTTTGTTTCTATAGTACCGGCATAAGGGAATGTATGTGCAGAGATGTATGTGCCGCTTGTTGGAGCAGGAAAAATAGAAGCAGGTCAAGACGTGAACATAAAACTCTATGACTATCCCTATCAGGAATTTGGTTCAGTAAAAGGTAAGGTGAAATCCATCTCGCTTCAGTCAGCCGTTAGCCGGCAGGGTAACAATGCGACTGAGACTTATCTTGTTCGTGTTGATTTCCCCGACGGGTTGCGAACCAACTATGGAAAGGTGCTACAATGTAACTTCGAGACCAAAGGCACAGCGGACATCATCGTACGCAAACAACGCCTTATTCAACGACTTTTTGATAACCTTAGAAACGATACAGGCAAATGACACTGCTCAAGACATTTCCGATGGAATACCAAATGGACGCTAAGGACTGCGGTCCTGCTGCGTTGAAGATGGTGGCCAAATACTTTGGCCGCTACTATTCGTTGCAGTATCTTCGTGACCGTTGCGGTCTTACGAAAGAGGGCGTTTCACTTTACGACATCAGTGCAGCTGCCGAAAGCATAGGTTTGCGGTCGGCAGCGATAAAGTGTTCTATTGAAGATTTGATGGTGAGCGTGCCGCTCCCCTGCATTGTCTATTGGGAGGAGAACCACTTTGTCGTAGTTTACCGTACGAGCAAAACGCACGTTTGGGTTTCCGATCCTCAGAAGGGCCATATCAAGTACAGCAAGGCCGAGTTTTGCAAAGGTTGGCTGATGAGGGGCGAAAAAGTCGGTGTTTTGCTGGCCATGGAACCTTCAACCACGTTCAAGGATCAAGGGCAAGAGTTGCAGCGAAGCCGAAAAGAAGGCATGTGGAGCATACTCCGCTATTTTGCTCCTTACAAGCGCCATTTCGCACTGGTTGTCTTTGTTATGCTTTTGGCTACGCTGCTCCAAGCCATATTGCCTTTCATCTCCAAGGCTGTGATAGACGTGGGCATAAGTGCAGGCGACGTGAAGTTCATCAATTTGGTACTGATTGGAAATGTCTGTATTCTTGTCAGTCTTATGGCCTTTAATGTGGTGCGCGACTGGATTCTTATGCATATCACGGCGCGTATAAACATTGCGCTGATTGCCGACTACCTTATAAAACTGATGAAGTTGCCGGTTTCGTTTTTCGAAAACAAACTCCTTGGCGACATTCTTCAGCGTGCGCAAGACCATGAACGCATACGCAGTTTCATCATGAACAATTCGTTGTCCATGGTGTTCTCTGTGTTTACCTACGTATTGTTCTCTGTCATACTTCTTTTTTACAATCCCACGATATTCGTCATCTTTACCATCGGTTCTGTGCTCTATGTCGTGTGGGTGCTGATGTTTTTGAAAATCCGCAAGAAGCTCGACTGGCAATATTTTGACCTCATTTCCAAGAACCAGAGCTATTGGGTTGAAACTATTTCGGCTATACAAGACATAAAGGTGTACAACTTTGAACGTTCGCGCCGTTGGAAATGGGAAGAGATTCAGGCACGGCTCTATCATGTTAACAAGAATGTGCTCATTGTGACGAATCTGCAAAACTTGGGCGCGCAGTTTATAGACAGTTTGAAGAACATGTCCATCGTGTTTTTCTGTGCCATAGCAGTCATTCGCGGTGACATTTCTTTCGGAGTGATGATTTCTACTCAATTTATCTTGGGAATGTTGGGTGGTCCTTTAGCGCAGTTTATTAACTTTGTAATGGCTGCGCAGTATGCCAAGATTTCTTTCTTGCGCATGAACGAAATTCGTCAGCTTGAGGACGAAGAGTCCTTGTTAAGTGTCGGAGCCAGTTCCGTCATGCCCGAGTGTGGCGACATCGTGCTCGACAATGTGATGTTTCGCTACTCGCCCAACGCTCCGTTGGTGCTTCAAAACGTGTCGCTTCGGATACCGGAAAATAAGGTTACGGCCATTGTTGGTAGCAGTGGTTGCGGAAAGTCTACCCTCTTGAAACTGTTGGTCCGCCTCTACAAGCCCTCTTATGGTACAGTAAGCATTGGCGAGATGAACATGACGAGCATGAATCTCCATTTTTGGCGTGAGATGTGCGGTGTAGTAATGCAGGACGGAAAGGTGTTCAGCGACACGATACAGGCCAACATCGTTCTTGACGATGAACACCCCGATGTGCAGCATATGTTGCATTGTTGCTCCATTGCGCAGATACGCAGTGAAATAGAGGCTATGCCGAAGGGCTTCGATACGCTCGTTGGAGAGCGTGGCCGCGGTTTAAGCGGCGGACAACGTCAGCGTTTGCTCATAGCCCGTGCACTTTACCGGAATCCGCGTTATCTATTCCTTGATGAAGCCACCAATGCGCTTGACACCATCAACGAAAGCAAGATTGTCAAAGCTTTGAACTCAGCATTTGAGAACCGTACCGTTGTGGTTGTTGCTCACAGACTGAGTACCATACAGAATGCCGACCAGATAGTTGTCATGGACGGCGGTCGAATCGTGGAAATCGGCAATCATGAGCTTTTGATGAAGCAGCAAGGACATTATTATCGTCTTGTGCAGTCGCAAAGTTTGAAATAACCTTAACCTAAAGATATCATGTTTTTTGAAGAAATAAAAAATCCTCATCTAAAAGCTATGTGTCAGCTTTTGCCGTCTTTTGAAGAGAATCTGTATAATCCGTTCGCTTTGGTTGACCGAACCGAACAGAAGATAATCTATGCGTCAGCAGGTATGTTGAATGTATATAAGGAAAGTTTGAATTCCCAATCAGTGGACTTTTTACAGATAAAAGATGAAGCAGAGCGGGTTTTATTGCCGCTTTATGCCGAAAGATATGCATCGGTAAATACACTTTTGGCGCAATTGCCGGAAAAAGATTGGAGCATAGTTCGCTTTGGTGTGGAAATTGGTACGCGTTCAATCAGCAAGCGTGAAATTGTTTATATTGTTAGTGCGACAAGAGTTGAAATCCCGAATACTGATGGACATCAATATGTGTTGCTTACCTTGTCGTTAGCTTCAAACAATCCTCATCATCGCATAGCTGTATGCATAGAGAACACTCGGGGCAAACGCCGTTATTTTGTGAAGAACGTAAATGGTTGCGAATGGAAAGAATATAATAAGCCGAACCTGACTCCATCAGAAATCCATGTTCTGCTGATGTCTGGATATGGTTTGACAATGGACGAGATGTCAACGGCAATGTCTAGCTCAAAAAACACTATAAAGACGCATCGTTCCCATATAAAGGAAAAGTTCTCAGCTAAAGGAATGGTAGAAGCTTTAGTTTCGGCCATGAATTGGAAATAGTTCTTCAATGGGAAATAACTTGCTCAAAATTAGAAGCAAAAAACGTTGCTCAAGAAAACTTGGGCAACGTTGTATATTTACGATTATTTGATTCTTAACTGCGATGCAATTTTTTGATTGCTTCGTGTCTTAGTGTAAATTCTCAGCACTTTGAATTCTGGAAGTTGCTTGATGATGTCAACTTCTTTAGACGACTCGATTTCTGTCAGTAAGATAAACGATTTGTCAATCTTCTGGCCCCCTACGTTGTTCGTGAGTATTTTTTCGTTTATCATATAGAGGATTTTGTCGTTCTTTGTTTCAATGCCTTGCTCTTTTGCAATAGAGGTCAATGAAGTAATTTGGCGGTCTTGTGGCAACTGCACTTTGATAATCATATGATATTTAGTGCCGTTTATTTCAATAACTCCATTTTGCTGGGCTGGAATTGTAAAATTTTCGTGTTTGTCATTTATGTCTTTGATTTGCAGTTCTTGGGCGTTGTTGGGATATACAATGTTGATTGTGCCATCAGAGAATGAAACTTTGTTCATGTCAATTCCTGCATATGAACCGATGAATTCATTGTCATTGCCAATAAATGCGACGCCGCTTGTGTTGAAATCTTTATCGGTAATAACCCTTAGTTCTTCGTTTTCGTCAGTAGTGCAGCATGCTGTTTTTGATTGGCTAAAACCTGCAAAGCATATGCAGGACAATGCGATTGTAAGAAGAGTCTTTTTCATGAGGTTGATGTTGTGTGAATGTAATACGTTTGGGTGAGTTCCAACGCAATAGTTGCATGCGTGCAGTAATGCGTCGTTTAGAGAAAAAGGGACGGCCGTGCCAATTCATCTGTTGCAAATCTATAGGATTTTAATTACATAGGCTGCCAATGTGGGGGGGGATTTTTAGGATTCAACTACAAAAATCACCCTTTTGTATGATATAAATTGGCTGCTCAAGTCACACTTTCCTCGTTTTTGTATACAAAATGCGTTGGCATAAGGTTCACGGACCTTATGCCAACGCATTATATGTCTATGGTGTGACGGGTTTACTTCGTTTCTTCCCATTTGGGAGGAGTGAGCCCCATGAGGTGACGCACGAAGAAGTCGTAACGTTTATGTTCTCCGAAGTCCTCGCCCATGGTATGGTGCGCGCCGGGAATCATGACGAGTTCAAAGTCCTTGCCGGCCTTGATGAGCGCATTAGCCACCTGCATGGTGGAAGCAGGGTCTACGTTGTCGTCAAGTTCTCCGCCAACGAGCATCAGCGGGCGTTGGAGGCGCCAGGCGTTGTCCACGTTCGAACACTCGCTGTAGGTGGAGTCGACGGGATAGCCCATCCAAAGTTCGTTCCACCAGATTTTGTCCATGCGGTTGTCGTGGCATCCGCAGGCCGAGTAGGCCGCCTTGTAGAATTCGGGATGGAAAAGTACCGCAGCGGTCGATTCCTGTCCGCCGGCAGAGCAACCGAATATGCCCACCCGTGCGGTGTCGAGTGCGGGATAGCGCTCTGCGGCAGCCTTTATCCATGCTATGTGGTCGGGCAGTCCGGCGTCTTTCAAGTTTTTGTAGCACACTTCTTCAAAAGCCTTGGAGCGGAACGATGTGGTCATGCCGTCCACTTGTACTACGATGAATCCGAGTTCGGCGAGCGAGGTCATCCACCAGTTGTACGGGGTGAACGACTTCGGCACGTATTGGTTGCCAGGACCGGAGTAGATGTATTCGATGACGGGATATTTCTTCGTGGCATCAAAGTTTGTGGGGCGGTAGATGAGTCCCCACATTTCCGTTTTACCGTCGCGACCGGGAGCGTGGAACACTTCCGGTGCTTTCCATCCGTTCTGCTCCAGGCGGCTGATGTCGGCCGTTTCAAGCGTCATGGCCACGGTGCCGTCCGTAGTGTGGCGCAGCACACTCTTGGGCGCATTGGTGACGGTGGAGTATTTGTCCACAAGATATTTTCCGTCTGGCGAGTACCAAACTTCGTGGTTGCCCTCCTCTGGTGTGAGGCATTTGAGGTTTTTGCCGTCAAAGCCAATGCGGTAGAAGTGGATGAGGTAGGGGTCTTCGTTGGCGTTCATGCCGTTGGCGGAGAAATAGATGACGCGCTTCTCCTCGTCGACACGCTGTATGCCGCGCACGTACCAATGGCCTTTGGTCACCTGGCGCACGGGGCGGCCCGTAGCGCGGTCGTAGAGGTAGATGTGGTTGTAGCCGTCGCGTTCGCTGGTCCAGAGCATTTGTTTGCCGTCGGCGAGGAAGTGACGGTAGATGAGCGGGTAGTCCACGTATTTCTCCTCCTTTTCTTCCACGAGGGAACGTACAGCACCGTCGCTAGCCGACATTTCAAGCACGCGGTACACCTTGTGCCCGCGTTCATTATACTCGAAGGTGACGGCGCGGCTGTCGGCATTCCACTCCGGTGCGGTCACGTCGAACTGATGGGCAAAGAGGTCGGTGGAGGGAATGAGCTTCTTCTCCCCGTCGGCAGAGAAGATGCACGGCACCCGGAAGTTCAGTTCGTCGCCGGGCTTGGCATACTCCTGCTTGTGGAGTTTGGGCTGTAACTGGTCCGTGGGCGACGACTCCACGTAGTAGACGTAGCGTTTCTGTGCCGGACGTATGCGAGTGGAGCAGACCATGCGCGAGTCGGGCGACCATGTGATGTGGGAGGAGTAGTAGTTGCCGGGTGTGCCGTCGAGGCTCAGCTGCGTTTCTTTGCGCGTCTTTATGTTGCGCACATACACGTTGTCGTTCTTGATGAAGGCTTCCATAGTGCCGTCGGGCGAGGTAACTGCGCCCCAGTCCTTCTCGTCGTCGACTTCCATCCAGTGGCGTGGGGTGGGAGAGGGGGGCACCGTGCCCGTGCGTTCCAGGTTGTTGTGAACTATGGCGTAGCTCCAGTAGGCTCCGCTGCGGGTGAAGCACAGTGTGTCGGCCGTGGCGTTGAGGCGGCACTCGCGGAGGTTGAGCCAGCGGTCGTTCACGTCCGTTTCGCCTTGGGCGCGGAGTGCTTCGGCCAGTTTCTTGGCGTCGAGAAGGGAGGTGCGGCGCGCGTTGGCGGCATCAATGCGTTCGTAGGTCTCACCGTCGGGCGTGTTGCGAACGTACCAGAAGCTACGGCTGTCGTCGGCCCAGTGGGGATTCATGTAGGAGTAGTAGACGTTGTTCGAGCTGAATTTGCTCCGCAACGCATAGGCGCGTTTGTAGTCGGCGGCGGTTCCTTGGGCAAGGGCTGAGGCTGCAAGGAGCAGTCCGGCGGCAAGGGAAAGAAGAGGTTTTTCGTACATATATATAATATAGGGTTTGACGTGTGGGGTAGGGTGTCCAAAATTGAAGAAAAAACAGAATAAAAACCCCGTCTTGTTTTCTTTCGAAGGCTTTCCTGATTTTGAACACTCAACGTGTGAGGTGAACCAGTTTTGTCTTTGTGGAATTCAAATTTATTCATAATCCCGCAAATGTGCGCACTTTGTTTCTGCAGAATGTCGTAATTTTGCACGCGGAAAGCGAAATATGAACGATTATTATAGCTTCGTGCCGAATTTCGCTCTTGCCGAGTGCTTGTCAAACCTCGTAAAAAACAAGATTCAATGCTTAACCAATCTGTTGAAACCCGCCGGAAGCGCCCGTCGGTCAGCATTCCGTTCATGATTCTTGGAGTGCTGTTTTGTGTCTGTCTCATCGCAGCAAATCTTTTGGAAACAAAGCAGGTCGCCGTAGGTCCGTTTAGTCTTACGGCGGGGCTCATTGTGTTTCCCGTTTCGTACATCATCAACGACTGCATGGTGGAGGTGTGGGGCTTTCGTCGCGCGCGCCTCATCATCTGGCTCGGATTTTTCATGAACTTTCTTTTCGTCTTCTTCGGCTTTGTGGCCGATGCGCTTCCCGGTGCGCCTTATTGGAACGGCGAAGAAGGTTTCCATGCCATGTTCGGACTGGCTCCGCGCATAGCCGGCGCTTCGTTCCTCGCATTTCTCGTCGGCTCATTCTTGAATGCCTACGTGATGAGCCGCATGAAGTTGGGCACAACGGGCGAACAGCGCTTTTCGCTTCGTGCCATTGCTTCCACCGTGGTTGGCGAAACGGCCGACTCGCTCGTATTCTTCCCCCTTGCTCTTGGTGGCATTGTGCCCTGGGATGTGATGCCCGCACTTATGTTCAACCAAGTGGTGCTGAAGACGGTCTACGAAGTCATTGCCCTTCCCGTCACGCTCCGCGTGGTGCGCAAACTCAAGAAGATTGAGGGCGAGGAGGTCTACGACAAAGGCATCTCCTACAGCCCTTGGCGCATCTTTGAACTTTAGAAGCCCGTTCTTTCGTTTCTTCTTTGGGGAAGTATAGCTTCCCCTCAACTCATCAATAAAATATGGAAAAACTCGACAATACACGTGCCTTGGTCGTCTTCAGTGGTGGCCAGGACTCAACGACGTGCCTCTTTTGGGCAAAGAAGCACTTCAAGGAAGTTTATGCCCTCAGTTTCGTCTACGGTCAGAAGCACGCCCACGAAGTGGACCTGGCCGAAGAGATAGCTCGCGAAGCCGGCGTTCATTTCGACCGCATGGACGTGAGTTTCATAGGCTCCCTCGCCCACAATTCGCTGACGGATCAATCTATCGTGATGGATCAAGTGAAGCCCGCCGACGGCCCGCCCAACACGTTCGTGCCCGGCCGTAACCTCTTCTTCTTGAGCATAGCCGCCGTCTATGCCCGCGAGCGCGGCATCCGCCACTTGGTGACGGGTGTGTCGCAGACCGACTTCTCCGGCTATCCCGACTGTCGCGACAGCTTCATCCGTTCGCTCAACGTGACGCTCAACCTTGCCATGGAGGAGCAGTTCGTCATCCACACGCCGCTCATGTGGATAGACAAGTGCGAGACGTGGGCCTTGGCAGACCGCCTCGGTGTGCTCGACACCGTGCGTTACCGCACGCTCACGTGCTACAACGGCATTCCCGGCGACGGTTGCGGCCATTGTCCCGCTTGCAAGCTCCGCCGCGAAGGGCTCGAGCAGTATCTTGCTACGAAGACGGAATAAAAGATTCAACTTTCGGATTTAGGTTTTTCGTCAAATTTTGAGCGGAAATCGTGCTGTAGGCACGACACGTAATCAGCCCACGGTGACAACCG
>CAVKJJ010000076.1:0-12120 GCA_963656685.1 bacterium
ATGTGGACCAGCTAGGGCTTGAACCTAGGACCTCCAGATTATGAGTCTGTTGCTCTAACCAACTGAGCTACAAGTCCGAGTAGAAAATCGAGATTTCCTACTTTGTGGGTGCAAAAGTAATGTTTTTATTTGGAACGAACAACCTTGTGGCGGCAAAACTTTGCACACCGGGAGAAAAGCCGGTCGTTGCTCGCAGGAAAGCGGTGCGGAAAAGTGGCGATAGCGGGCTAGGAAAGTGCGACAGCGAGCTGGGAAAGTGCGACAGCGAGCTGGGAAAGTGCGACAGCGAGCTAGGAAGGGTGTTATTCCTGCGGATTTTGCGCGGCTGCCTCGCGTATGAGGGGACGCGTGCCCTCCATGATGTCGTAAAGTTCGCTGACCGTTTCGGCACGGAGCATGGCAATGCGGATGGGGCGGAAGTTGGCAATTCCCTTGAAGAGCGGACTGGCAGCGAGGTGGCGACGAACGTGGAGAATGCCGCGATACTCGTCTATGCGCTCTACGCTTTGACGCACTTGCTCCTTGAGAACGTCGAGTTTCCAGTCGGGCGTCATGGGAGCGTACTCGCTGGGCACGACGTGGTCCACGCTGTGGTCGGCGGGCTGCAGGGCATCGTGAATTTCCTTAAAGATCCATGGACGGCCGAAGGTGGCGCGACCCACCATGACGGCATCCACGCCGTAGTCCTCAAAGGCGCGTACGGCACGCTCGGCAGAAGTGATGTCGCCGTTGCCGATGATGGGGATGTGCATGCGCGGATTGCGCTTTACTTCGCCTATGAGCGTCCAGTCCGCCTCGCCGTTGTACATCTGCGCACGGGTGCGTCCGTGGATGGTGAGGGCTTGTATGCCGCAGTCCTGAAGTTGTTCGGCGAGGGGCACAATGATGCGGTGCTCCATGTCCCAACCGAGACGCGTCTTGGCAGTTACGGGCACGTTGACGGCATCGACCACGGCGCGTGTGATTTCGAGCATGAGCGGCACGTTTTGCAGTAGGCCCGCGCCGGCACCTTTTCCCGCCACGCGCTTCACGGGGCAGCCGAAGTTGATGTCGAGCACGTCGGGATGGGCACGTTCCACTACTATTTGGGCAGCGTCGCGCACGGCAATGGGGTCCTTGCCGTAAATCTGTATGGCCACGGGGCGCTCTTCGTCACACACGGTGAGCTTGTCAAGACTCTTGTTGACCATTCGCACAAGGGCGTCGGCGGCAACAAATTCGGAGTAGACCATGGAAGCCCCGAGCTGGCGGCAGAGAAGGCGGAAACCAATGTCGGTGACGTCTTCCATAGGGGCAAGTACCACGGGGCGGTTGCCCAAGTCGAGAGAACCTATCTTCATAGGATGTTTATGGAGATTTTATTGGAGGATAAAGTTACATGCCGTTACGCATTCGGGAATAGCGGGATGGCATTTTTGCGGATAGGCGCGCCCGTGAGCATAAGCGCTGCGCCAAGAGCGGCGACGACGACGCCGAGCACGACGCTCACGGCCGGCGGAAGCGCCTCGAGGGGAGTTTCCAAAGCGGGAAAGAACAAGAGCACGACGGCCAGCGTGTTGTTGGCGATGTGGAGCGGCACGGAAAGGCGGAGATTGCCCGTGTGGAGAAAAGCCTGGCCGAGGAAAATCCCTACGATAAGGGCTACCACGCCTTGCGCCAAGTTGCCGTGAACAAGAGCGAAGAGCAGTGCGCTGAGCGCCAATGCCCACACCGGCGGCACGCCGTTCTTGAGCAAACCAAGGAGGATGCCGCGGCGAAACACGAGTTCTTCTGCCATAGGCCCTACCACACAGAGTAGGAGCAAGCAGAGCGCGTTGTGCTTCATGCCCTCAAAGAGGAGCGTGGTGCCGCCGTCCGAAAGGTGCAGCGGCGTGAGCACGAGCGTGAGTCCCAGACTGAGCAGCAGCACGCCGAGAAGGCAGCAAAGAAGTTTCCTCGCTGTGACGCGAACCACACCTTTCAGTGCGGCACGTACACCTCGGTCGGCCCAGGAGAAGTACCACACGAGGCCGAGGCCCAGGAGAAAATCCATGACGAAGAGCGAAACGCCGCTTGCTACGGCATCGACGTGCAGTTCGCGCAAGGGAGTGCCGGCGGCGAGGACTGAAAAATTGCCAAAAAGGAGCGCCACGCTGTTGGCCACGATGCTCACCAGCACGAAGAGGAGGAAAATGGTGACGGCGCGCTTCATTGTTCGGCAAACATTTGGCGCACAGCGTCGGCATCGGCTGCGAGTTGTTCCTTGAGGGCGTCAAGACTTTCGAAGCGATGTTCGTCGCGCACGCGGCGGTAGAATTTAAGGGCGATGTGGCTACCGTAGAGGTCGGGCCCGTCGTAGTCGAGGAGGTGTGCCTCTATGGTCTGGTCGGAACCGTTGTTGAGCGTGGGGCGCCAGCCTATGTTGAGCATACCCATGTAGGAAAAACCGTCCAGTTCGGCACGCACGGCGTATACTCCGCGGCCAGGCACAACCTGTTCGGCGCATTCGGGGCTGACGTTGGCCGTGGGAAATCCGAGGGCGGTGCCTTCGTGGCGTCCTTTCACCACTGTGCCTTCGAGAAGGTAGGGGCGACCGAGACATACGCGTGCCATCTCCACGTTTCCACCCGCAAGGAAACGGCGCGTAGCGGAAGAACTCACGCGGATGTCGCCCGTTTCGAAGGGACGCTCCCGCACCACTTCTATGCCGCACGAGCGGCCGTAGCGCACATAGTCCTTAAATCCGGCGCTGAGGTCGGAACCGAAGTGGTGGTCGTAGCCTACAACGAGGCAGCTCACGCCAATCTGCTTTTTGAGCACCAGTTGCATGAACTCTGCTGAGGTAAGCATGGACATGGCATGGTCGAAGTGGAGCATCACGCAGCCGTCGATGCCGGTTTGGCGCAGGAGCTGCAGTTTCTGCTCGTTGGTGGTGAGAAGTTCGGGCCAGTAGCGCGTGGTGCCGAGTGCGAGGCGCGGATGCTCTTCGAAAGTGATGACGATGGGGCGCAACCCGCGCTGGGCGGCAAGGGCCTTGACTTGATCTATGAGGAAGGCGTGGCCACGGTGCACGCCATCGAAAAAGCCTATGGCGGCGCAGTAGCCGGCAGAGGGGTCGGCGTCGTGCCTGAACTTATGGAAAGTGAAGTTGTACATGGCGGTAAGATTTGTGTTACGACATGGCGTTGCTCTAAGAACTAAAGCAGACGTCCGTCGTGGTCGAAATATTTGAACCATCCGCTTGCGGCGGGCGCCACGAGGGCCTGGAGTCCGCAGGCGCGTGCGGCTTGGCAGTTGGTCTCGCTGTCGTCGAAGAAGAGTATGCGCCCGGGTTCTACGCCGAGGCTTTCCACTACTTTGTGGAAGATGGCGGCATCGGGTTTTTCCATGCCGAGGCGGCAGGAGAGGAATATGTGGTCGAAGAAGTTGTCCACACGTAGCCCCTTGTAGCGGAAGAAGCGCTCTTCTGCCATGCGCCAGTGAACGGCGTTGGTGTTGCTGAGAAGATTCACGGAGTAGTGGCGGCGAATGCGCAGGAGCATTTCGAGGCGTTCGTCGGGCACGGTGTCGAGGAAGCTCTCCCAAGCCTCAACGATGGCTTGGTCGGTCATGCGCGAAGGGTCGGAGGCGAGGCGGCGAAGCTCCTGACAGAATTGGGGCACGGTGATGCGTCCCTGTTCGAGCTGGGAGAACACGCCGCTCTGCTTGAAGGCGCCAAGGTAGGGCCTAATGTCGAAACCTATGCGGTCGAAGGCCGTTTCTACACGTTCGCGCACGAGATCTACGAGCACGCCGCCGAAGTCGAAAAGTAGTACGGGCTCAGTCATTTTCCACTTTGACAATTTTGTACAACTTGTCGCTGGGGCGTACCTTTTCGGGCACGGGAATGCTGACTCGCATGCCTTTGCGTGCTACGTCGACGGGGCCGTTGTCGCCGTGGATGTCGGTGGCGGTGACGTAGAGCGCTCCGGTGGTGGGGCCTACGATGAGGAGTTTGTCGCCTACGGAGAATTCGCCTGCCTCGAGATAGAATTCGCCCACGCCGAGACGTGAGAAGTATTTCTGTCCTTTTCCGACGTACTGCTTGCGTTCGGTGGCGCTGGAGCCGTAAACTTTGCTCCACTCGCCGAGTCGCTGTCCGAGGTAGTAGCCGTCCCAGAATCCGCGGTTGAAGACGGTGGCGAGGCGCTTGTTCCACTCTTCCACGCGCTCTGCGGTGAACGTTCCTTCCTCTACGGCGCGTATGGCTTCCTTGTAGCAGGAAACGACGGTGTAGACGTACTCTGCGCTGCGGGCGCGTCCTTCTATCTTGAACACGCGTACGCCGGCTTTCATCATGCGGTCTATGAATCCGATGGTCTTGAGGTCCTTGGGACTCATGATGTACTTGTTGTCGACGTCGAGTTCGGTTCCTGTTTCGCGGTCGCGCACGGTGTAGGAGCGTCGGCACACTTGCATACACTCGCCGCGGTTTGCGGAGCGTCCGAGGTTGTCGAGCGAGAGGTAGCACTTGCCGCTGACTGCCATGCAGAGTGCGCCGTGGCAGAACATTTCGATGCGTACGGGTTCGCCTGCGGGTCCGCATATGTGCTCTTCTTCGATGGCTTTGTGTATGTGTGAGACTTTGTCGAGGGAGAGTTCGCGTGCGAGGACGGCGACGTCGGCAAACTGTGCGTAGAAGCGGAGTGCTTCGACGTTCGAAATGTTGAGTTGTGTGCTGAGATGTACTTCCTGACCTATAGTGCGGCAATAGGTCATGACGGCTACGTCGGAGGCTATGATGGCAGAAATGTTGGCTTCGTGTGCGGCGTTGCATATTTGCTGCATGAGGGGGATGTCCTCGTCGTAGATGATGGTGTTGACGGTGAGGTAGGACTTCATGCCGTGCTCTGCGCACTGCGCTGCTATGTCGCGGAGGTCGTCGATGGTGAATCGGCTGGCGCTGTGTGCGCGCATGTTGAGGGCTTCTATGCCGAAGTATATGGAGTCGGCTCCGGCCTTGATGGCTGCTGCGAGCGATTCGCGGGAGCCTACGGGAGCCATTATTTCGTATTGGGACATGGTGGGGATTTTTTTTAATGTGCGAATGTGCAAATGTGCAGATGTGCAAATGAGGTATGGCTGAAGACGCTTGTTGTGCCGAATCATGTATATGCATTTGCACATTTGCACATTTGCATATTTGCACATTGAAGCGGCTTCTATTCTGCAGGAGCCGCTTCAATGCTTGTTCCGCAGAAACCGTCGATGGCGTCGGCGCGGGTGATGACGACGCGGCGCACGCCTTGCTCAACGGCGCGGAGGGCATTTTCTATTTTGGGAATCATACCGCCAGAAACGATGCCTTCGGCTTTGAGGCGTGGGAAGTCGTGCGGGGTGATGAGTGGGATGACGCTTTCTTCGTCGTCGGGATTGGCAAGAACGCCGGCGTGCTCAAAGGTGTAGACGAGCGTGACGTCGAGTCCTGCCTCGGCGAGTGCTTTGGCTGTTTCGGAAGCTATGGTGTCGGCGTTGGTGTTAAGGAGATGTCCTTCGCCGTTGTGTGTGAGGGGTGCGATGACGGGTGTGATGCCGGCGGCGAGGAGTGCTGCGAGGCGTGCGCCGTCCACTCGGTCCACGTCGCCTACGAATCCGTAGTCGATGCCGCCAACGGGCGGGCGTCGGTGGGAGCGAATGACGTCCATGTCGGCTCCGCAGAGTCCGAGTGCGTTGACACCGGAGCTTTGAAGGCGTGCCACGAGGTTTTTGTTGACGAGTCCGCCGTAGACCATGGTGACGATGCGGAGCATTTCGCCGTCGGTTATTCGTCGGCCGTCTACCATGTGTGTTTCGACGCCGAGCTGGCGTGCCACGTCGGTTGCGGTGCGTCCTCCTCCGTGTACGAGTACTTTCTCTCCGCTGATGGCGGCGAAGTCCTGCAGGAGTCGTTCGAGGGTTTGGGGCGTTTCGACAATCTTTCCGCCCACTTTGATGACTGTGACTTTGCGTTTCATAAGGCAAAAGTACTATTTTTTTGCGGTTTGCGCTTTTCGTTCATCGTAGCGCTGTTGAAGTTGTGCGCGAAAGGGTAAATTAAGGAACAGCCCTTATTAATCACATTTCCAACATCCATTTCCAAACTGGTATCACCTCGATACCTTCGGCAGCCAACTGCCATGCGTCTGTTTCGTCGTACGTGATGATGCAACAATGTTTACATGGCAGCAGTTTACGTATGGAGAGCAAGGCTTTTACTTCGCGTTTTCGGGTAGGTTCATCAAAGATGGAATAGGCAACTTGTATGGCGGTTTCTGTTTCTGGGATATAAAAGTCCACTTCTATGTCCTTATTGTAGAAGAAGACGGAGTCTTCACGTCCATATTTGCGAATCAGATTGTCCGCCACCAGATTCTCCAGTAGCGACGTGTCTGAATCTATCAGAAAGAGGTCGAGCAGTCCATTGTCCGTAAAGTAATATTTTGCGTTGCTCTCTTTTTCGGCTATTTTTGATGCGATGTTGGTTACTTTCGTGATAAGCCATGAAGCTTGCATAAACTCCATGTATTTGACAGCAGAGGTGGTGCTCAACTTTGTGCCGGTAGAAGAAATGATATTGGCTATGCGGTTGAACGAGATGGGCTGCTTTACGCTTTCTGCTATTTTCTTTATCATTACTTTCAAACCGAAGACATTGCTTACTGCGTTTCTCGCCACAATGTCACCGAGATATATTTTCTGATATACGCTCAAGAGGTAATCTCTTTTGGACTTCATGAGCGCTCCCTCGGGGAAGCCGCCGTGATGGATGTAGTCTTTCAGACGGTTGGTCACGCTGGCTTTTCCTTCGGTTGTCATGAGCGTAAGTTTGTCGTGGGGAATTTTGCACACGTCAAGATATTCGGCAAAGCTGTAGGGGTAGACGTTCACAGGGATGTATCGGCCGCCCAATGTGGTCTGTATGTCGGAACTAAGCATCTTTGCATTGCTTCCCGTGATGAAGACTTTGTATTTGTTGTCTGCCAAACGCCGGGCAAATTTCTCCCAACCTGGAATGTTTTGTATTTCGTCCAGGAAAAGCATGGGCCGTTTGTTGTAGAGGTCATAATGGGCTTCGAGTATGAGGTTCAAGTCCATTGCCGTGAAGCCTTCCAGTCGTTCATCCTCAAAGTTGAGGTACAACATCTCGCTCCAGTCGTGGCCTCCTGCCAACAATTGTTGCATTTGCTGATAGAGCAGATAAGACTTACCGGCTCGTCTTATGCCTACCAATATGTAGCGGTCAAATCCTTCGAAGGAGATGTTGCGACGTTTTACGTCGTGCTCTTCCACCTCCTTGTGGTTTTCAACCATGATTTTTTCCAGTAGAAACTTGTCCATATACACTCTTTTTATCCAATCGATTGGACAGAATGGACTACTTTTTATCCAATCGATTGGACAGTTTTGACTTGTTTTTATCCATTCCGTTGGACAAAGGTAGTTTTTGCTGATGATTTATGGCTAGTTTTCGCAGAAAATGTTTGCAGAAAAAGCGCAGCGTCCGCAAAATCCTTTGATGGACTTTGCGGACGCTGTTATGATGTGGTGTGTGCCTTGGGCACATAAGGTTGCGGAGAGATTACTGCTCTTTTGCGATGCCGATGACTACGCGGTTGGAGTCGTTGTCGGCGAAGGGCTGTACGGTGTCGCCCTTAAAGCCTGAGGTGAAGCGTGAGGCTTCTACGCCATACTTCTCGGTGAGGAGCTTAACCACGCGGGCGGCGCGCTTCTCTGAGAGGCTGCGGTTGATGGCTGCGGTGCCGGTTCCGGCATCGGCGTAACCCATCACTTCTGCCTTGGCGGTGGGGTGGTCTTTCATCCACTGTGCGAGTTCCTTGACCTTAGCTTCTTCGCTGTCGCTGACTGCGGAGCTGTTGATCTTGAAGAAGATGTCGACGCGCTTTTCAGCGAGCTTCTTGACTTCGGGTTTGGGCTCGGGAGTGGGCTCTACAACGGGCTCGGGAGTGGGTTCTACAACGGGCTCGGGCTCTTGAACGGGAGTGGGCACGGGTGCGGGAGCGGCTTTAGCCTTTCCGCGTCCAAACTTGAAGTTGAGGCCGATGAGTGCCTGCACTTGCCAGTCGCCGTGGTTGTTGGTCTTGGAGTTGAAGCGGTCGTGGTAGTTGTTGGCAGTGACTTCGAGTCCGAGTCCAACGGCGCGGCAGAGTTCTGCTTCGAGCTGCATGCCGACGCGGAAGTTGTGAACGAGTCGGTCGTCGTCCCACTTGAGGTTGAGTCCGTCGCTAACGGCGCTGGTGTTCATGCCGTTGAGGTCGTCGTTGTCCCAGGCGTATCCAAGACCTACACCGCCAATGAGGTAGGCGTTGAGCGTGTGGTGCTTCTGGGGTGCGAAGACGTTGCAGAGGTTGAGCATGAGGTCGAGGTTGGAGGTTACGAACTTGTAGTCGTAGGTTGTTCCAAGGCTCTTGAGTCCGCCCTTTTCGTTGAGTCCGCTGACGTGGATGCGTGCACCTACTGCGGGAGTGAACATACCGCCCACGCTGACAGCCCCGATGGGGGTGATGAGCTTGTCGGCTTTGTAGTTAGTGAAGGTTACTTGGCCACCGCCCTGGATGCCGATGAAGGCGTAGGGGTAGTCTTTCTTGCCTTTGCACTTGCTTTCGCAGCAGTCCTGTGCCAAGGCTGTTTGCGTGGCAAGCCCCATCATGAGGGCCGAAACCAGCATAGTCTTGATGTTCATCATATTTGTTGTCGTATTTGTTTATTCACAGTAAGACACGGCAAAGGTAATGAAACTTTTTAACTTATGCAAAATGGAGTTTTGTTTCGTTGTTGGTAAGATTCAACTCCGAAATGCAACTTTGCGTGAATGGCGTGATGTCCATTCTAGGGGGAAGGCATAAATAACCGTTATATAGATGTATCATAACGTACCTCCTTTTCTTCTGCAATAGCTTGACATGCTTTGAACCATGTCGTCCATTGGCTGAGTGTGCATCACGTCATAGAAGTCGTGTGCCACTTTGATTGCCCCGTACCTGTTTAGGTACTTATACGCCTCAGCTTCAGTCATTGCGTAACGACTGGCGAAAGCGGCAATAAGTGCCACAATATACTCTGATATGTCCTTAATGCTGAACATTGATTCCGCTAACTTTGGCTACAAAGCTACAGATATTCAATGGAAGTTGTTACAATTATTCTACTAAAAAGAACCAAAGGCCTCGAAATGGCCATGCAAGTCTACGCGTCGGGCTCGCCGCTGAGAATCTTTTGCATGAGGCGCGGGGAGGAAACGGTGTGGAGGGCGCGCTGGAGGACGTTGTCGTGACGGAGACTGTACTCTTCGCCGCCGAGGCTGTAGTAGTAGGTCTCGACGATGCGTTGCTCCACGACGCGGCGTATCTCTTTTTCCCAACGCTTGAAGTCGCGGTCTTCGTCGTGCTTGAGTTTGGCTTCGAGTGCGGCAAACTCGGCTGCGGCGTCGGTGTCGTAGCCTTCCACGTGGGCCACGTAGCGGAGGGTTTTGAGCACACGCAGACTTTGGGGGTCGTAGGTGAAGGCGTTGTCCTTCATGAACTTGCAGAAGTCGGCATACTCCTCGTCGGTCAGCTGGAAGGTGGAGGGGGAGGCTATGGTGGGGTGGTGTCCGCGATATTTCACGCAGTAGTCGATGAGCTGGTCGCTGGCGCTGAGGTAGGCGATGAGCGTGGGGAGGCTGTCGGCGGCAACGGTGATGTCGGGGGTGATGCCTCCTCCGTCGTAGACGGGGCGTCCGGCGGCAGTGCGGAAGAGCCGTGAGAGGCTGTCGGGGCGGTGCACGGGAAGTCCGTCCTTGAAGCTGTAGGCTTGTACGCAACGGCCCGAGGGAATGTAGTACTTGCCTGTGGTGAGCTTGAGCATGGCTTTGTAGGGGAGGTCGCGGCTTTGCTGCACGAGTCCCTTGCCGTAGGTGCGTCGGCCTATGACGACGGCGCGGTCGTAGTCCTGCAGGGCTCCGCTCATAATTTCGGAGGCGGAGGCTGAGAAGGAGTCGACGAGGACAACGAGGGGCATGTCGGCGTCGAGGGGGTCGGTGGAGGTGCGGAAGGTGCTGTTTGACTCTTTTATCTTGCCGCGCATGCTGACCACTTCGCGTCCGCGGGGCACGAAGAGGTTGACGCCCTTGACGGCTTCTTCGACGAGTCCGCCGGGATTGCCGCGCAGGTCGAGTATGAGTCGGCGCGCGCCTTGGGTCTTGAGTGCCGAAACGGCGCGGTGGAGGTCGGTGGCGGTGTTTTCGATGAACTGTGTGACGTGGACGTAGCCTATGCTGTCGTTGAGTACTTTCTGGAGTGTGACGCTGGGTGTGACGATGTGGCGACGTGTCACGTTGAAGGTCATGACGCGCCCTGTGGTGGGACGGCGCACGCGTATCTCGAAGGTGGTGCCGGCTTCGCCGCGGAGCTTGGCGCTGACGTCGGCGGTGTAGTCCTGCGTGGGGGTGTTGCCGCGCACGGGTATGTCGTGTCCGGCAATGGAGAGGATTACGTCGCCGCGGAGGAGTCCGGCTTCGTCGGCGGGCATGCCTTTGTAGGGTTCGCTGATGATGCAGCGGTCTTCCGACTTCTTATAATATATGGCAGAACCTATGCCGTCGTACTTTCCCGTTGTCATCTGTCGGAGTGAGGATGTTTCTTCTTCGGGATAGTATTCGGTGTAGGGGTCGAGCATTTCGAGCATGTACGACGCGGCGTTGTCAATGTTGCTCTTGGCGTCGAGGGTGTCGACGTAGTAGAGGTCGAGGTCGCGGTAGAGGGCATTGAAAATGTCCAGATATTTTGCCACCTCTGCGTTGTGGTTCTTGCGCTGTGCCGCACAGGGCAGGGCGAGCAAGAGAAGGAGGATGAGGCCGGTGAATCGTTTCATGCTTTTATGGCGTAAGGCAAAGGCAATGCCGTGGCATTGCCTTGCTGTGGGATGTGTTGTAATTTTGTCAGATGTACAATTTTCTCGCCAGCGTTAGCGTCAGTGCATCTGTGCAGCGCACTGGCGGAGTTTCTGCCAAGTGGGTTCGTCGAGTGCCGTGCCTACCACTTCTATGATGTGGCCGGCGAGAAGCGAACCGAGCTGGGCGCACTCGAGGAGGCTTCTGCCCGAGGCGAGGGCGTGGAGGAATCCGGCGCTGAAGTAGTCGCCTGCGGCGGTGGTGTCGACCACGTGGGGCACTTCGCGGGCTTCGCAGAAGGTCTGTTCGTCGCCGCGACGGACGTACACGCCGCGTTTGCCCACTTTGACAATTGCTATGGAGCAGAGGGACGAGAGGGTCTCGAGATTGTAGAGGGGGTCGTCTTCGCCGGTAAAGGCGCAAGCCTCGTATTCGTTGGCAAAGACGATGTCGGTCTCGGCAAGGAGTTCGCCAAAGAATTCGCGTTCGGCTTCTACCACGTTGTAGCTGGCGAGGTCGAGACACACTTGGAGTCCGGCTTCGTGGGCGAGCCTTACGGCGCGGCGAATGAGGGCGTGGTTCTGCACGAGGTAGCCTTCTATATAGAAGTAGCCGCACCCTTCGAACCATTCGGTCTGGAGGTCGGCAGCGGTGAGCTCTGCGGCGGCTCCGAGATAGGTTCCGAAGGTGCGCTGACCGTCGGGGGTGATGAGGGTGGTGGCCACACCGGTGGGCAGATTGTCGTCGTGTACGAGGTGGGCTTCTATGTTACAAGCCTTGCAATTGTCGGCAAAAACGCCTGCAAGCTCGTCGTTGCCCACTCTTCCGATGAGTGCGGTGGGTGTGCCCATGTGGGCGAGTGCGCGTATGGTGTTGCATGCCGAACCGCCCGTTGTGCGCTTTTGGGCAAGGGGTGAGAGACGACGGCTCACATCGGCAAAGCGCTCGCGGTCAATGAGTTGCATGGAGCCTTTCGGCAGTTCGAGTTCCTCAAGCAGCTGTTCGCTGCCAACCTGTACAAGCGCGTCAATGAGGGCATTTCCGATGCCCAAAATCTTATTCATCCGATTTTTTTTGATTTTTTCTGCGCAAAGATACGGCTTTTTCAAAATTAAGACTTACCTTTGCACCGCAATTCAGCGCAAGGCGGCAAGTTTTTTACTTCACGTCACTGCTTCAGTAGCTCAGTTGGTTAGAGCACCTGACTGTTAATCAGGGGGTCGTTGGTTCAAGCC
>CAVKJJ010000077.1:0-11470 GCA_963656685.1 bacterium
TTGAACACGAAACAACGTTCGGCGGCCGAAGGGAAAGCCAATTATCGTGAATTTGCCACGAATTTTTTCATGAATTTATTTTTAGAATACACTGAATGCACGGAAATGTTCTGTGATTTATGTGTGTTCAGTGTTCGTTATTTTACGCTACTTGTAGACGGCGTTGTAGGTGTCGTTGAAGATTCGTTTTGTGGGGATTGTCGTGAGGCGTTCCTGCCGCGTGGTGCATTTCCATTTGAAGGTGACGCGGTTTTGGGCGTTGGGGGCGTCGGAGATTTCGCTCTCGATGTCGGTGACGAGGATGGCAGAGCCCGAGGCGAGGAGGGCGGAGACGATGGAGAGGGAGGGAAATTGCAGGACGGTGGTGAGGTAGCGCGCATCGGGGGGCGAGAGCATCGAGGTGACGGACTCGTACTGGATGGAGGAGGTGTCGTCGTAGTAGGTGGATTGGCCGCAGCACGTGGCGGTCTGGCGGTCGAAGTCGAGCGTGCGCTTGGTTTGGGCGGTGAGGTAGAGCGTGTCGGAGGTGTTGAACTCGTTGCGGAAGTTTAGCTGGAGCGTGGGCTCTCGGTCGGTGAAGAAAAGGGTGAACGTGCGGCTGCCGCGGACGACGGTGGCGGAGAGCAGCGTGCCGCTTGCGCCCGTGGGGAGGAGCGAGAGGAGGCTGTCTTCGCTGAGGTCGATGAGCTGGAACTTGAACTCGGTGGCTGTGAGGGCGGACTCTTCGACGGTGTAGGACACCGGGTCGCCGGCGTCGTCGGGGCGCAGGAGCAGGAGGGTGTAGGCCCGGGCCGTTTCGCCGGGGAAGAGGCAGAAGGAGAGGTCGAGCTGGAACTGGCGCGGCACGAGGCGCACGGACTGGGTGGTGAGGAAGTGGCGTTGGAGGTAGTCGGCGCACGACGTGCCGATATGGTAACGGGAGTAGACGAAGAGGAAGGTGTCGGTGTACGTGTCGGTGCGGTCTTCCTGAAAGTGGAAGCGGCAGGGGGCGGAGACGACGTCGGCTTGCTCCATGTGGGCCTCGATGACGGAGCGGAGGTCGTAGAGGGTGGCCTTGTTGTTGTAGGCGTAGAGGGTGGCGGTGAAGATTACTTCGCCAGAGAGCTCTACTTTGAAGAGGAGACTCTCGGCGGTGAGGGCGGAGAACGTTAAGGTGTCGGGGATGCTGGACGTGAAGGCGTATTGAGAGACGGGGAAGTTTGTTTGCATTTGACCACGGATTGTTTTTGAGTTGAACCACGAATGAAACTAATTGGACGAATATTTTTTTCGAACACAGAAGGCACAGAAAACACAGAATATCTTTATCTTGAACACGAATTATCATGAATTGACCACGAATTTTTTCATGAATTTCATTTTGCTGAATGCAGATTTTTGAACCACGAATGAAACGAATTTGACGAATAAACTAATAAGGACGTATTCGTTCAATTCGTCAGATTCGTGGTTCTTTATTCCCCGTCGTCATTAGAAGTTTCTGCCGTTTCTGCCGTTGTCACGTAGTGGTCGTAAGTGTTCCAATTGTCGTGCAGCTTTTTGTCGAGTTTGATGAGTTCTTTTAGGAAGGGGTAGCGGTCGGAGTCGGGACAGGTGGAGCCGGTGCGGCTCAGCGTGCGGAGCTGGAGGTGGAGCTCGCGCATACGGTGGAGGAGGTCGAGGTTCTCCACGTAGAGGGCTTGGACGTCGTCGGGGAGTTGGTCGTGGTCGGCTCGCTTGCCAGCCTTGAAGTCTTTTGCTTCGTTGTCTTCGGACTGGAACTCGCAGTGCTGCCGGGTGATGGTCTGGACTTGCTGCTCCATCTCCTGGACCTGTTCGTGCGTCAGTTCCGCCAGGCGGAAGTCGAGGAACTGCTGCAGGCGGCCCTCGATGTAGTTGGCCTTGCCCTCGGGGTTGACACTGAGGTTGCGGTAGAGGATGCGGTTGCCCGTGAGCTGCAGGAGCAAGGTTGCGCCCTCCTGCCAGTTGCGCTCCGCCCGGGGCGTGTTGAGCCACGTTTGGAGTTTGGTGGTGAAATCTTTGTCCATATATATTATAGGTGTGGGATTGCTTATAATTTATTGTTGATGCCCGTGAAGAAGAGGCAGTTTTTGCCGTGGTCGCGCAGGAGCGTTTGCATGGCTTTGAGTGTGGAGCCGGTGGTGACGAAGTCGTCGAACACGATGACGTTCGGCTCTGGGGGGAGGCGCAGGAGCGAGAACACCGCTCCGATGCGCTTTTTGCTGTGGCACGCCGCCACGTCTTCGTAGAAGGGGATGGAGAGGCGCTGGGCTATCTGCTCCGAGATGCGCGTGGCGAAGTTCTTGACGAGATGGCGGCGCTTCGGCGTGGTGACAACGCACCACTGGCCCGAGGCGAGCGACTGGCCGAGGATGGCGGCGATGAGCGGCGCCACGTTGTCGGCGAAGAACGAGACCATGGAGTCGTCCCCCTTGATGTCCGTCAACGTGCGTCCGTAGAGCGACTTTTGCCACAGGGAGATGAAGAACACGTCCGCCCGACGGGTGAGGCGGACGCGCCGGGAGAAGTCGCAGCGCGCTTCGACCGACTTGTCCCAAGCGTGGCGCTTCTGTTCGGCGAAAAGGTCTTTGCCCTGCAACGGCTTCGCTTCGCCCTGGGGCAAAGAAAGCGGACACGAAAGGTCCGGGACGTTTATCTCTTCTAAGATTTCCCCCAAATCAATCATGTCCGCTAAGTAATTATGCAAGGTTAAAAGAACTATGCCGCTTCGATGTCGCCGTCGTCGGTGACGATGGTGCCCGAGTAGAACGGCGCCGGGCATTCGTCAGTAGCTTCGGCGGCGATGGTGGTGGACGTGGTGCCCGTTGCGCCCTGCCCGAGGTCTTGCGCCACGGTGGTCTTGGTGGTCCAGGCCTCCGAGCCCACCACGCGGAATTTGCCCTTCATGTCCTCCACGAGGAACACGTTGTCGTTGTTGTTGAGGTAGGCGGCCGCCGCGCTGGCGTCCTCCCCCACTCCGGGGTGAACGGCGGTGAGTTTGTTGAGTTGCGTTTGCGAGGGCAGTTCGCCCTGCGCCTCCGAGGTGAGTTGCGACTTTTCGGGCAGAATGTCGATGTACTGCCACTTGGTGTCGGCCTTCAGCACGAAGCTGCCCTCGTAGGCGGCCGAGGTGATGCGACCGTTGGCGTCGCGAGCCAGTGTGGGCCACGTCACGATGTTGCCCTTCGACGTGTAGTAGACGCGACGGCGCACGCCGGGCAGCTCGGGAGTGCCTTGGCACCAGGCGAGCGATTTCTGCAATGAGGTACAAGTTGTTGCCATGGTTTTGTGATGAGGAATTAGGAATGAGGGATTACGCCGTAGCCAGTTCGATGACTTTGAGGCGTCGTTTGTCGATGCTCTCAAACTGCACGCCGAAGAACATGGTGGCGATGTAGGTGAGGACGAACGGCTCGAAGCGCTCCACGTCGATGCTCTCCACGTCGCCCATCTGGTCGTAGCCGTAGAGCATGTTCACCTTGGGCGACACGTGCATGAACTTCGAGTCCGACTTGTTCCACAAGGGGCAGAACGTCAGTTTGCCGTTCGAGCCCTCCACGGTGGGCTGGTTGTACTTCGTGTTGTAAGGCACGGAGTTGTGCGTGAGCAAGTAGGCTTCGTTGTACTTGTCGACGAAGTCCTGCGAGCAATAGAGGAACAACTCCTGCGAGCGCAGACGAGGGTCGAGCGAGAAGAGGATTTGCTTCGCCACGTCGACGGCGTTCGCCTCGGTGATTTCCTTGTCCAGCTTCAAGTAGTTGCCCTGGTCGGCGGCGATGGTGCCGGCCGTCACCTCCTGCTGCGTGATGGTGTCGAAACCGTCGAAAAGGTCCATCGTGGTGTCGCCCTCGCCGTTGCGCACGCCCTTCCAGATGGCGAGGTTCAGGTTCTCCGAGAGCGACTTGGCAATGAGGCCCAGCACCTCGCGTGCGGTGGGCGTTGACTTCTGTCCGTCGCCCTTCGTTGCCCCTGTGCCGAGCAGCGTGGAGATGGCCGTGTTCGGTTCGAACGTGGCCACCACCGAGCCGAAGAACGTTTCGAGCGTGCGGTAGTCGAGCTGCAAGTTGGCGTCGACCTTGCGCGAGGGTTTGTAGGGGGCGAACTGCGCTCCGGCAGTGAGCGTGCCCACGCTCTCCTTGTAGCGGATGCCCGGGCGGCCCGTCATGAACTTAAGCGTTTCCTCGCAACCGATAATCGGTAGGCGGAGGAAGTCGGAGCGGTACTTGCGTGCCGCGTCCTTGTATTCTTCGAGAGAAAAAGAGAATTTTCCAGCCATATTTTTAGGGGATTGTGGATTGGGAAATGAAATAGTTTTAGGGAAGTCGGTTGAAGAGTTCCTGCGCGCTCTCTCCGGCATCGAGGAAGAGTTCAAAAGCCGTCGGTTCGGCGGATGTGGCGTTCTTCTTGTCGTCGACCACCGTGGTGGTGGCAGCCGCAGGGAGCGAAGCCAACTTTGCTTCGAGGCTCTCGTTCTTTTCAGCGAGCGATTTGTTCGCGTCCTCCGCCTCTTTCAAGCGGAGCGAGAGTTCAGCAATCATGTCGTGGTCCGCTTGGAAGGAGCATTCCAAGCTGTCCACCTGATTCTCCGTGAGCGAGACGCAGCCGTCAGCCGAGGGCAGCGCTTCGAGCGCGAGGAACTTGCAAATGTCTTTGTAGACCTTGTTCATAGGTTTGTCCGATTTGTGTGAAACGATGGGTTGAGCAGGTTTAAACACCGAGGCGAGCGTTTGCGCCAAGCGTTGGAAGAAGCCCTCCTCCGTCGCCTTGGCTTGCGGCACGTTAGGCAGTGGGATGCCGTAGGCTTGGAAGTCGGCGGCGAGCGAGGCCGTCAGCACGGGCGCCTGTTCGTCGTCAAAGTCCGTCAGCTCGTCCACGAAGCCCCAGTCGAGCGCCTCCCTGGCCGAGAGCCAGCCGCCCGTTTTCATCAAGGCGAGCAACTCCGCCGGCTCTTTGCGGCAACGCGTGGCGTACATTGTAGCCACGTTGGCGTCCATCTTTTCGAGGTCCGACTTCGCCTTGCCCAGGCTCTCAATGAGTTGGCTCATGCCCGTGGCGTTGAGCGAGCCGTATTCGAAGAACGGCAGGGCGCACTGGTGAACGAGGTACATGGCCGAGCTGTCCATCGTGATGCGCTTCGCCCCCATCGAGGCGATGGTAGCCGCCGAAGCGTTCATGCCCACGAAGTGAGCGTGGACGTTGCCGTGCCGGCGAAAGGCCGAGGAGATGCTAAGCGCCGTGCTGAGCTGCCCTCCGGGCGAGTCGATCAGCACCGCCACCTCCTTGCCCTCGTTTCGGGAGAGCACGTAGTCGACGTAAGAGGAATCGAAGTCCCAGCTGCCCACGTAGCCTTTCAGGTGGAGTTGGTAATTGTTCTTTGCCATAATGTGTGCGTGTGTGTTTTATATACGGCAAAGGTATTTTCCCCCTTCCGGCACAAAAAAGACAGGCCCAGCCTCACGGCTAGGTCTGCCTGGAAATAAATCATTCAATAACGGGTATCTAAAGGTGTAAGTGACGAGGGACTTTTATTTTTCGCTCACGTGAGACCAAAATCGTTGTAACATTTGTAACATTTGTAACATTTTTCTATCTGCTTGATTTTCAAAACTTTCGGAGAGTGAGAAAAGTTACTCCGTGTTACAAATGCCCCCAAAAAGTTACAAAATCGGTCGATTTTAGCCCCAAATTGGGACGAGCGCCACTTGGCTCGAGTACGAAATCGTGTATTTCGTGGTGTGGGAATCCCCGTCGGGGAGACCCGAAGATTGTTCCCTTTTCACCACGGGAAAAGGCGCTTCATTCGTGCCGATGAGATATTTTTCACCGTTCACTAGGGTAACGACAAAACAAAGGTTGTCCGTTGGCAACTCTTCATTAGAGTAGAAAGTCAGCGTGACCGTTTCGAGCGTGTCGTTGTTGTCGAGTTCCGTTTCCGTTTCACACAAAGCCGTTCGCTTGTCGAACGAAAGAAAAGAAAGCCGAGCGAAAACACCCACTGGTACTTTCGCTATCGCCTGCATGGCGATGTGCGGTGAGAGACCCTCCGCAAGAACGTAAGCAATGCGGCTGATGCCCGGCAATCTGTTCATGGGTTTTGTTTTACTACAACTAACACTAATCTTACTATCTAATCTTCTAACTATTTTATACTACCTTTCTGCTATTTCAGACCTTTCTTTGCGTGAGCGTTTTCGGCTCTCATTGCTGAGATAATTTTTGCGAAGTCGCTGGTAAGCCTTCGCAATGCTGTCCCAACAAGTGCCGTCTTCTTTGATGCCCCTTTGCTCCATATACAAGTAAATCAGTTCCTTTTGCTGTTGCCCGATATGCCCGAAGTCATGCAGGAAATTCCAGCAGTCCACGGCAAAAGCATTCTTGACATTGTCAAGCAATGCCTTCTTGCCTGTGGGCGAGATATAGTTGTAAGTACGTGGGTCACGTGCTTTGGAGTAAGGGATGCAAATAGCCACTTCATCCTCCTTCTGGCGCGAAGGAATGAAATCGTCGGGCTGGCGGCTCTGCGCCAACTTGATGATTTTCGACTCCACACTACCTTGCCGAAGCACCACGGGTTCGCTACCGCTGTGGCGGTGAACGAACCATTGGCGCAAATACGATGGCATTTTTATGTAGACGAGGAAGTCGCTCATGGATTATGAAGAGTTTTGAAAACAATGCAAATATACCTAAACAATGGCATATAAGATGTATATAAGAAAAGCATTTAAGTTTGTTTAGTTGGTTGGCAATAACCTTGAAAACGCCCACAAAGGTTTCAAAAGGAACGGGGCTTTCACCCCGCTCCCGTGTTTTTAATGGCTGCAGAAGACAAGGCCATCGCAGAAGGTGTAGTCCGTCATGAACAAATCCCTTGCAAAGCGTTCGTAATCGAAATAGTAGGAGAGATCCCCCATCGCGCGCTTCAAATCGTAGCAATCTTCGACGATCATTTCGGCAAAATCCTCCTCCGATTCAAATTTTCCCATGAAATGCTCTTGGGCGTGGGCGAAACAATCATCACCGGTGTAATCGTAGTAAGCATCGAAGACCTCGCGCTCATCCTCAGACAGTGCGCAGTATTCCATAATTTTCCCGAATGTTTCTTCCCCTGGGCAGCTTTCGCAATACCATGCTTTGGGGAAGCCTTGATAATCTTCAAACATAAACTCGGGATCCTCCTCGTCATCGTGCAGCAGGGCGCAAATTTCAAGGAACTCCTCATAGCTGTCGAACGCTTCCAGCTCCAGCCAAGCCCCATCGAGCGATCCATTGGTGTACTTCTTGTACGTGCCGCAGTAGATGGCCGGCTGATCCCAAAGGCTTTCCACGAGGTACGGCTTCAATTTTTCTTCTCGCTCTGCTGAACCTAACTTTAATGTTTGGAGGGCTGATGTGATGTTTAATGTGTCCATTTCTTGAATGAATTTAAATGTGAAACTTAAAGTGATGTCCTCCGGGTGAGGACTTTTTACGATGCGAAAAGAATGCGAGAGGAAGTGAACTTTTGGGTCAAACAATTGCCAACAAAAAATCTGAAATACCTCCTTTTTATGAGGCACGAAGAAAAAGAAGGAAAGTTGTCGGATTTTTTGTGCCGCAATAGCGCAGCGGTGCTTGCCCGTTCACGCTCGCATTACCTTTGCATCAGGAAAAATCTCTCTGCCCGAAGGCCGTCACTGTTTCCACATTTAAATCAAGAAATGGACGCAACATCACATCAGCCCCAAACATTGAAGTCAGGTTCAGCAGACCGATGACCGAAGCCGTACCTTAGAAAGCCAGTGGGGGCAGCCACCTATGAAAGGCACGTACAAGAAGCACACCAATCCCAATGTTGGGGCTTGGCTGGAAAAAAAGCTGGGAGCGTTCGACAGTTATGAGGAGTATAAAAACCGCCCTGCTGCACGATGATGAGTAGGGTCGAGGGCCGCTTTAAAGACGAAAAGGCTTCCCCAAAGCATGGTTTTGAGGTAAATGTTACAAGAAATTACATTCGGTTACAAGAGAAAATACTGCGAACTGTCTGAGAATGAGAGTGTTACAAATGTTACAAATGTTACAACGATTTTTCGCCCACTCCACGCAAAAAAAGAAAATTTAATCGGAGGAGAATTTTGCCCAATCCGCTGTTCCTGCTACGATTTGGAGTGCGTGCTGGGTGTTCTCTCCTCCGATTACGGCCGCTATGCAAGACCTTTGTACGGACTACACCTTTTGCGATGGTCTTGTACCGCTGAAAAAAACACGGGAGTGGGGTGAAAGCACTGTGCCTTTTGTCATAAACTCAAAATTCCGCTGATCCTACTCCTCTTCCACGTCCGAGTCGTCCGTCACCAAATTAATGCCGAATTGGTCCACCAGTTTCTGATAGTCAAAACAAAAGCTGCGCGCCGATTGAGAGAGTTTCGCCGAGTTGCCGTGCTTATCCCTCTTCACCGAGTCCAAAACAGGATAGCCGTTTCGGAACACAATAAAGCGCACCACCTTTTGCCCGAGATAAGCGGCGCTATTTACCAGATAGTACTTTAACGCATCCGTCGGCAAGGTCTTCTCGTCCGTCTTACGTCCCTCCTTGCGGTAAAGGTTGAAGATACGCGAAGTCTGCATATACAGCACCGCCCTTTTGTCCAACCAAGAAGTGTCCACGAGGTCCGTTTTGAGTTTCGTGAGGTAGCGAATCACATAGTCCCCCGTGTCGTTGATAATCCCCTCGCTCGCAAGGTACTGCACCACATTCCAAAAGTTGCCCAGCTCGCCGTTCGTCTTGCACTCCGCGTTTTGTTTCAGAATGCCGTCGATGGTAATACGGAACAAGTCCTCGTATTGCAAAGTAGGCACAGCCTCCTGCAATACCCGAAACGCCGCCAAAGGCACGCACCAGTTGTTCACGATACGGTCCTCGCATTGATTGCCTTGCAAAGCAGCGGCGACCTCCTTGCGCACCGAGACCAAGGTAGTAGAAAACAGTTGCTCGAAGCGCTTGCGCTGACGCAGCAACTCGATCGTAAGGTGCGTCAAGCCGCCCGAGCGCATCTCCATCAGTTTCATATAGTTCTTTTTCTCCTCTTGCGTGAACGTGGAACGCGGAAACTGCAAGAAGATGAGACGCGAGAACAGGGCGATGTCCGCCGTGGGCATCTCCTGGCCCGAGAGGATGATGCCAGCGTCGACGGCCGTCACCTCCTTCTTCTTGTCCAGTTCCATGTTCATGCGGCTGCGCCCCGTGCCGTCCCACAGACCTTTAAGGAACTCCACCACCTTAGGGTCGATGTCGTTCTTGTACTCGTCGATGTGCGCCAGAGCGTTGGCCGAGGCCGCCACCGTGTCGTTGAGGGCCGAGATGGTGGAGTTTTGGATGTTGGGCGCCTTGTAGCCGATGGTGAAGAGCGAGAGGAGCGTGTGGCCCAGCTCCGACTTGCCGCTGCCCTTAGGGCCGAACAGGTTGAGAATGGGAAACCAATGCTCCGAGGAGGCGCTCGTGGCCACGTCGCGGAAGAGCGTGGCGAGGTAGAAGGCGAAGCCCACGCGTCCGTTGTCGCCAAACACCTTGAAGAGTTGCTCGGTGAACTCGCGGAGCGTCACCGAGGAGTAGTTGAGGTGCACAAACTGCTTCTCGAACGTGAAGAGCCGGCTGTCGTCGCGGTAGATGCGTGACGACGACGGGAGGTAGAAATTCCCCTTCCCGGGCAAACGGACGATGCCGTACTCGTCCGCCTCGTAGAACTTGCCCTCGAAGAAAATGCCGTTGCCGAAGGCGTAGAAGCCCTCGCGCTGCCAGCCCATCTGCTTCACCTCCGTGGCCGTCTCCGTCTTCTCGTAGAGGAACGACTTGAGCTTCGTCAGTTCCTTCTCCGTGGCCTTCCAAATAAAGTTTCCCAAGCCCTCAATCTTCTGCTTGAACTTTGAGAGGCTCACCAAATCATCTTGGTTCATTTCCACCAATTCCTTGTGTTTGAGTTCGTTTGTGATCATATAAAGTCGTTTGGGTGAGAGATTGTCCTTGATGTGGAAGAGCGGCTCGAGCGTGAAGTTCGACCACTCGTAGTCGCCGCCCTTCTCCGTGACCGAGAGGTACTTGCCGTTCTGCGTAAAAAAGCCGTAGCGCTGGTAGAGGTCGTCCACCGCCTTGCCCTGCTTGCGGTTCTCCTCCTCGCGCCGCCGCTGCCGAGCATCGTCCACCGCCCGTTTCCACAAGGCCTTTGTGCCGTTGATTTTGGCCAGGCGGTCAATGTACATCGACACGCCCGTGTCGTCGTCGAGCAAGGTGAGGAGCGAGGCAATCTCTCGCACCACCACGCGCTGCTCCTCCGTGGTCTGCGCCAAGGGGAACGCCTTGGCCGCGCGCCACAGGATGAAGTCCTTCTCGTCCACCGACTCGAACACGTGCATATTAATATAGTAGGAGTCCGGGTCCATCTTCCGCTCGTTCTCCGTGTCGGGAATCTCCTTCACCGACACCGAAAGGCCCTGCTCCATCGCCAGCCGCCCAGCATCGAACACCACCTGAATGCCGTGCCCGAACGGCTCGCCGCGCTTGGGAGGGTCGTCGTCGGGCAGGAAACACACCTTCGTGGCGCTCTTCTTGATAAGCAGGAAATGCTCCTTGTTCCATGCCGAGCCGAGCGCCGCCACCGTGTTCAATACGCCGATGGACTGCAAGCGCATGCAGTCCGGCGCGCCCTCCACAAGGAACATCTTGCTCGCCTTGGCCGCCTGTCGCCAAGCGTCCTCGATGCCGAAGAGCACCGTGGACTTGTGGAACAGCAGAGAGTCGCGGCTGTTCTTATACTTCGGTTGCTCGTCGCCCATGCACCGGGCGGTGAAGCCGATGACGCGGCCGTAGCGGTCGCGGATGGGGATGACTACGCGGTCTTGGTAGAGGTCGTAGCCGCCCTTGTTCACCAAGCCCAGTTCTTCGAGGAACTCGCGCTTCACGTTCAGCGAAGCGAGCGCACGACCCGACTTCGGCGCATAGCCGATGCCTTTCTGGCGGCAGTAGTCGTCGCCCCAACGTCCGTGGGCGTAGCACTGCGCCTCTTTCGACTTGGCAAACTCCGCCACGTAGAACTCCGCCACCTGCTCGTTGGCCACGATCAACGCCTCGCGGTGCATGCGCTGCTGCTTCTCCCGAGCATCCTCTTCCTTTTCCTCGACCTCCACGCCGCAGTCACGCGCCAACGCCTTCACGGCTTCCACAAAGGTCAGCCCGTTGCGCTTCTGCAAGAAACTGAGGGCGTCGCCTCCCTCTCCGCAGCCGAAACACTTGTACGTGCCGGTCTGCGGAAACACGAAGAACGAGGGCGTCTTCTCCCCATGGAACGGACAGCACCCGACGAACCTGGCTCCCGACTTCCTGAGCTGCACGGACTGCCCGACAAGGGCCGCCAAGTCCGTGCGCTCGAGTATCTTGTCAATTATCTCGTTTGGTATCATTGAATTGCTTACTTAAAAGCCCTGCCCACTCGCTCTC
>CAVKJJ010000078.1:0-11244 GCA_963656685.1 bacterium
GTACTTTTCTGTGTTTACATCGATATTAGCACCAACATCTCCTATAATAGTACCCTGTAAATTGGGAGCCTTGTCGCCATACCGTTTTTTGTTTCTTTGGAGGAGGCTTTTTCCAAAGAAAGATTTGTGCGAGGAACGTGCTTTCAATCCGCTCCTCGCACATCTTATCTTATGGCATATTCCGAACTTATTTGTTTCGCCTTGCTTCGTGCTAAAGTTTCCGTGACACTTTAGCAGAACTCAACGGGAAGTCCGAGCTTGGGGCCGAAGGAGAGGTCGCCAGCATCGCCAAGACCAGGCACGATGTAGGCGTCATCGTTGAGGCTCGGGTCGACAGCGGCTACCCAGAGTGTGACATCATCGTCGGGAAACACGCTGCAGAGGTGGTCTATGCCTTCCTGCGAAGCGATGACGCAGCAGATGTGGAGCTTGCGCGGAGTGCCGTGAGAGAGGAAGGCCTTGTAGGCGAGTTCCAAACTGCCACCGGTTGCAAGCATGGGATCGACCATCAGGAAGGTGCTGTCGTTGAGGTCGGGCGAGGCAAGGTATTGTACGTGTATTTTGAGTTCGTCGCGCGAAGAACCTTCTTCGCGGTAGGCTGCCACGAAGGCCGAGTCGGCCTGGTCGAAGGTTTCGAGGAAACCTTCGTGGAAGGCGAGGCCGGCACGGAGCACAGTGCCTACAACGATGTGGTCGTCGTAGGTGGGCACGTTTTTCGTGCCGAGCGGTGTGGTGATGGGCTTTTCGCTGTAGGAGAGCGTGTGGCTCAGTTCGTAGGCCATGCAATTGGCAATGCGCTTGAGATTGCGGCGGAAGAGGCTACGGTTGCCTTGCACATCGACGTTGCGGAGCTGGGACATGTAGCAGTTGACGACCGACGAGCGGTCTCCGAGATTGATGACTTTCATTTTTGGGCGTTAAACGTTATTTGGGTTGAGGAAGGACGGTGGATGCATTTCCGCCGTTTTCGCAAAAAAACTCCCCGTGCCGCCGCCTTTCGTGACGGTGGTTACGGGGAGGTTTTCGTTACCTTAAGTTGTGATATGCGGTTTGTGGTGCATTACTTTATAGGGTGGTAAATCAGAGCATCACCTTGCGGCCTCTGTTGGTTACGTAGATGCCTTTGGCGGGACAGTTCACCTTACGGCCGGAGAGGTCGTAGAAAGTTTCGGACTGCTGCTTGTCTACGTTGACGGGAGCAATGCCGTCTACGATGTCGCCCACACGGGTGAGGACGAATTTGGTGGACCAAGTGGCGTTGCCCTTCGTGTTGCTCCAGAAGTTGAAATCTCCCGTGTTGACGTTCACTACGACGTAGGTTTCACGCGTGTGTTTGGGCAGGAGATAGTAGTAGTCGGCCGAAGCGTCCTTCTCAAGTTTCCAAGGGGCGGGAGAGGTCTGTACGTCGAGCGTGTTGTCGGTGCGGTGGAGGTAGGTTTCGGCATCGGAAGCCTTGATGTAAACCTGTTCGGCGTTCGTGGCGGGAACAATCACCCACAGCGGGTTGTCGGCGTCGGCCTTTGTTACGGCTTTAGCGGTGTGGTCAATGCAGATGTTCGAACCGTTCACCTGTTCATAACTGCTGATGGTGAAGGTGCTGGTGTTGGCATATCCGTCTACGGTGAGGCGCGTGGGGCGCACCTCTTCCATGAGAGCGTTGATGGCTTCGCTGCGTGCGTCACACTCTTCGTCGGTCATCGTGGCCATTTGTTCAGTCGTGGGGATGAGGGCTGCGAGTTTGTCAAGTGCGGCTTGGGCATATTGTCCGGCCTTGCCCGTAGACACGTAGGTGTAGCCGCCGGCGTCGATGAGCGTGTTGGCACTCTTTATGGACGTTTGGAGTGCCTTTTGAGAGAGGTTGCCACTCACGAGCCAGGTGATGGGGAACTTGGCAAAGTTGATGACATAACCGTCGCTGCAGGCTGCGTCTTCGTAGAGGAGGGCAATCTCGTTGTCGGAGGTGATGTCCATCGTGGAGTAGCACGAAGAGGGTGCGCAGATTACGCGCTTGCTGGTCCAGGTCTTACCGTTGTCGAGCGACACGCAGACGGTGAGGTTCTGGCGTGAGGAGTTGTTGATGTAGGAGTGGACGAGGATGTGGTTGTTGTAGTAGAGCACGTCGGCGTTGCAGGCGTTGCCGCTGATGCCGGAGTTGGTGGTTTGTGCGCCCCAGGTGATGCCACCGTCGGTGGAAGTGTTGAAACCGCGGTTGCCCGACTGACGTACGGAAATCATCACGGTGCCGTCGGCGAGTTCCACGAGTTTCGACTCGTCGCCGCCGCTGTAGGCAGAGTTGGGCGACATGTGCCAGGTCTGACCTTCGTCGTCGGAGTAGATGATGTATTCCTGAATGCTTCCAGTGGTGAAACGGTGGCTCATGGCAAACATGATGCGGCCGTTGAGCTTCTCGTCCTTTTGGCGCTTGAGCACGATGCCGCGTCCGCTGCCGGCGAACGAGCCCTGCACTTCGCCCTGACTATAGGTCGACTTGTAGAGCACGTCGTAGAGCGACTGGGGCGAGGTCCACGTTTCGCCGCCGTCTTCGGAGGTGATGATGACGGGCACTATGGACGACGTGGGAGTGGAGGCAAAGTAGCCTGCTCCGCTAGCCATGATGGCGATGAGTTTACCCTTTGCAGTTTCCACGAGGGCGGCATCGCCAAAGCCGTGAGCACCGGCGGTGGCAACGGCGTGGTCTGCTTCGCTACCAGCCACGAGCTGCATCTCGCTCCACGTCTTTCCTTGGTCGTCGGAGTGGCGTTCGTAGACGTCGATGTGGTTGGGAAGGTCGCCGTTGTGGGTGAAGCGCATGTCGGCCATGGTGACGATGCGGCCGTTCTTGGATGCGTTTGCCCCGGTCTGGTTATGGAGCACTACCATGGCGGGAATGCGCCAATAGTGAGAGCCTCCGTCGTAGGGCTGGAAGGGTTTGGAGGAAGAGGAGTAGATGTAGGCCTGACCTGTGGGGTCTTTGCTTACGGAGAGTTTCTTCTCATTGTAGTAGAAGGCCTTCATGGAGGCGTTGATGGTGTCGCCCACGCTAGCGTCGTCCTTGAGGTCGGCCGTCACGTAGAAGTAGGCTTCGCCGGAGGGAAGAACGAAGTTGGAGTTGAAGGCAATGGTGTCGGTGGTCTTGCCGGTGAACTTGTCCGTCTGACCTACGAGGGTGGCGTTGCGCTTGGCGCTGACGAAGTTCTTGTCCGCACTCTGGTAGATCTTTATGTTCTTGAAGTTGCCCGTGGTGGCACCTTTGCCTGTGATGCCGATGACGATGCTCTTCGCCGTGACATCGCCTACGTATCCGTTCACGTGTGTGGTGAGCTGGAGGAGCACCTGGTCCTTGTTGCCGGGAGCGAGGGTCTGCTCGCCAGGATTGACGTCTACGCTCTTGAGCGTGGCGGCAGTGGTGAGGGTGGAGGCGTCGATGGCTTCGAAGGTGAACTGGCAACCCACGTCGGAGACGTTCGAACCGCCGCCGTAGTTGATGATGTAGTAGTTGCTGCCGGCTTCGCCCTGGTGGAGCTGCGTAGTTCCGTTGGCAATGGTGTAGAGATCCGTCTGTCCGGAGATGGCAGTGACGGTCCATCCCTTTTCGGGCTTTTCGCTGACGCCCACGAAGGCGTTGTTGGATCCGTAGGCTTCAAGTTGGTCGGGACTGACGTAGGTGCCGTCCATGTTGACTATGGTGTAGGTGCCGTCGTCGTTCGCTTCGAAGCGCCAGAGCATGTTTTTGCCGTAGGGCTTAGTGGCGTCGGACGAACCGTTGAACTTGTTGCCCACACCGTTGGAGGTGAAGGTGAGGTTGGAGCGGTTCGGTGTGTACACGCGGAACCACTTCGGGCTGTCGGCGGTGGAGGCTTCTATGGCATCGGCCATTGCACTTTGTGCGGTAGCCATTCCCACGAAGGCCAGAGCGGCAGCCAAGGAGGGGAAGTAGAATTTTTTCATGTAAGTATCGGCATTTGTTAGTTTTGCAAGGGTATTTATTTTTTTTATCTATGCGATTTGACAGATAAGCGCAAAGCGCAGCACGCAGAAGCCTCCGCGAGGCCCGTGAGGCCCGTGAGGCTATTTCTTTCCGAAGAAGTCGTTGGGATTTATTTTGGCTATGTTGTCGCGCATGGCGGTGTCGCCCTTGAGGTTTTCGAGGCGGTAGTAGTCCATAAATCCCATTTTGCCTTCGCGCAGAGCAGTGGCGAGCGCCTTGGGCACTTCGGCTTCGGCCTGGATCACTTCGGCGCGAGCCTGCTGTGCTTTGGCTTTCATTTCCTGCTCGGTGGCGACGGCCATGGCACGGCGCTCTTCGGCCTTTGCCTGTGCAATGTTCTTGTCCGCGTTGGCTTGGTCCATCTGGAGCGTGGCGCCGATGTTCTTGCCCACGTCAATGTCGGCAATGTCAATGGAGAGAATCTCGTAGGCCGTTCCGGCGTCGAGACCTTTGGAGAGCACAAGTTTGGAGATGGAGTCGGGGTTTTCAAGCACCTGTTCGTGGGTTTCTGCCGAACCGATGCTCGAAACGATGCCCTCGCCCACACGAGCAAGTATGGTGTCTTCGCCTGCACCGCCCACGAGCTGGTGGATGTTGGCGCGCACCGTGACGCGTGCTTTGGCAATGAGTTGGATGCCGTTTTTTGCCACGGCGGCTACTGGAGGAGTGTCGATGACTTTGGGGTTAACGCTCGTCTGCACGGCTTCGAAGACGTCGCGTCCAGCGAGGTCGATGGCGGTGGCTTTTTCGAAAGAGAGGTCTATGTTGGCCTTCGAGGCGGAAACGAGTGCATGAACCACGCGCTGCACATGACCGCCCGTCATGTAGTGTGCTTCAAGATTGTCGCGGGTGATGGACTTGAGTCCGGCTTTGTGCGCTTCTATCAAACTGGGCACGATGACGCCGGGCGGCACGTTACGGATGCGCATGAGGAAGAGTTGGATGAGCGAGATGTGCACACCCGACACTTTGGCGCTGAGCCAGAGGAAGAAGGGGACGAAATGAAAAAAAATGGTGAGTGCTATAATCGCGGCCACCACGATGACAGCCAAAGCTAGAGGTGCTTCAAACATAGGTCTAAGGGGTATTAGGGAAGAGGTGAATGATGTGTTTTTATTGCTCTCAAGCCGTCAAGGACCTGAATAGTGTACAGATCTTTGTTGCTTGCCTTGCAAATATAGGCTTTTTTCTGCACATTGTGCTTGAATGGGTGGTTGTGAAAGAGTTTTTTGCGCTTTTTCGTGAAAAACGGAGGCTTTCGCGCATACATTCAAAATGGAGCACAATGTAAGTTTCAAGTTTCGGATTTAGGCAATACAAGGCTGCGCTCGCCAAACTTGTAAAACTAACGATATGCAAAAGGGAAAGGCTAACGTAAAATTTGTACCTTTGCAGTGTGAAATAACGGAAATTCCGAAAACACCTTGTTTTTATGAAACTTCTAATCGTCAACGGCCCCAATCTCAACTTGTTGGGCCAACGCGAACCGGGCATTTATGGGCACGAATCCATGGATGCCTGCCTTGACGCATTGCGCAAGCGCTTCCCCGACGACGAGATAGGCTACTATCAGAGCAATGTGGAAGGCTTCCTCATTGACCGCTTGCAGCAAGCCATCACAGAAGGAGTCGAAGGCGTGGTGCTCAACGCAGGGGCCTATACCCACACGAGTGTAGCCCTTCACGACTGCATACGTTCGCTGTGGTTCCCCGTGATAGAAGTGCACATCAGCAACGTGCACCAACGCGAGGAATTTCGTCACCACTCCATGATTTCCGCAGCCTGCAAAGGCGTCATTTGCGGATTCGGGCTCCACTCCTACACCCTTGCCGTTGAGGCTCTCAAACTCGGAGCGCAAGCTTGAACCCTTACCGCTTCACTTCCTACACACGAAAAACTACTAGACAACTATGTATAAGAAAACAAAGATTGTAGCCACCATCTCCGACATGCGTTGCGACGTGGGGCTGATTCAGCGCCTCTACGATGCCGGCATGAACGTCGTGCGCCTCAACACCGCCCACCAGGACGCTGCGGGCATGAAACGCGTCATCGACAACGTGCGCGAAGTGTCAAGCCACTTGGCCATCCTCGTCGACACCAAAGGCCCCGAGGTGCGCACCACCGCCACAGACCAGCCCATTGAATACCACAAGGGCGAAATCGTAACCATCGTGGGTAACCCCGAACTCAAGACTACACACGACACCATAGCTGTCACTTACACCGACTTCGTCAAAGACGTGAACGTAGGTGCACAGATTCTCATCGACGACGGCGACCTCGGTCTCCGTGTGGACGACAAGGACGGCTCCTCGCTCACCTGCCACGTGGAGAACGACTCCACCCTCGGCTCGCGCAAGAGCGTCAACGTGCCTGGCGTGCGCATCAACCTTCCCGCTCTTACCGAGAAGGACCGTCGCAACATCGACTTTGCCATCGACTACGACGTGGCTTTCATTGCCCACTCCTTTGTACGTTCCAAAGAAGACGTCTACGAAATACGCAAGATTCTCGATGCCAAGAACAGCGACATCCGCATCATCGCCAAAATCGAAAACCAGGAAGGCGTTGACAACATCGACGAAATTCTTGAAGCCGCCGACGGCATCATGGTAGCCCGCGGCGACCTCGGCATTGAAGTGCCGCAGGAATACATCCCCGGCATCCAGCGCCGCCTCGTGGACAAGGCCATCCGTGCCCACAAACCCGTCATCGTGGCCACGCAGATGCTTCAGAGCATGATCCACAATCCGCGTCCCACACGTACGGAGGTAACCGACATTGCCAACGCCGTTTATTCGCGTGCCGACGCCCTCATGCTTTCCGGCGAGACAGCCTATGGCGACTATCCCGAAGAAGCCGTGAAGGTGATGGCCACCGTGGCTTGGCAGGCCGAGCGCGACTCGTTCCAGGAGTTTGGCGGTGTGGACATTCCTCTTTCCGGCAATCCCGACGTCACGGAGTTCTTCTCCAAGGAAGCCGTCATGGCCACCAAGCGCATGAAGCTCCGTGCCATCATTATGGACTCCTACTCTGGCCGCACGGCGCGTTACGTATCGTCCTTCCGTGGCGAGTGTAACATCCTCGCCATCTGCTACAAGGCCAAGACGGTGCGCCACCTCGCCCTGTCCTACGGTGTGTATGCCATCTACATGCCTATGAAGAGCTACGGCCACGAGTTCCTTCTCGCAGCTCTCCGCAAACTCCTCTCCGACGGTGTGCTTCATCCCGAGGACCGCATCTGCTACCTCGGCTCGCAGCGTAAGGAACAGCGCACTTCCTTCATGGAAATGAACATCGTTCGCAACCTCTTCGAGAGCGAAGGAGAAGAAACCTACCCCAACTGATAGGCCTCACGGAGGCTCCTGCGTGCTGCGGCCTCACTGAGGCTTTTGCGTGCGCTTGCGCCTTCTATGGGGGGCGACGTTTTCAAAACGTCGCGCTCTACACGGCCCCACGGAGGCTTTTCGTGCTGCGCCTTATATTCATTCGCCCTCATCTGTCACGTCGGGAACGTGACTCCCATACGTTTGCGCACTCAAAAGCAGCGCAATCTAACCCCACAAACAATCCCCCAGACACACAGCTCGTGCGTCAGGGGGATTTCTTCATATAAAAAGTTCAAACTATAGAGTTTAGAGCGGGAAACTCATACCGAGCGAAATGTTGGAGTTGAGGTTATGGAGAGGAATGCCCTGCTTGCTGCGTTTTCCTCTGAAGCGGTCCGTACCGATGAAGAAGTTGAAGTGAGGGGCACGGAAGTCCACCACAGCACCCCAGGTGAAACCCGTGGAATTTGCTGCCACGTTTGCCGAAACTTCAATGGCCTTTATCGGACGCACATTGGCCGAGAGCATACCCTGATGCCAGGAGTAGCGACCCTCAATGCGGCTCGTGTAGAGAAAACCGAAACGCAGTTTGCGGTAAGCCGGGAGCGTATATTCAGCACCCACGTTGAGCGTGGCGGCAAGCATCTGAGCACGCGTCTTCTGGCCGTCGTCGTAGAGGGCGAAGAGGTCCTCAAGGTCGTCACCGATGTCTTCCAGCTGGTCCTCAATCTTGTTATGTCCTGTGTCGGTGTTGCCGTCCACGTAGATGTCGTTCTTAAAACCGTCGAACGTCCATTCGCCCTGCGAAGTGGCGTGAAGCGCGTTGTGCCAACTGATAAAGCCGAAGTCCGTAAGTGCAGCGCTGAGCGTGAGGTCCGGAAGGAGTTTGTATGTGGCACCCAAGTCAACGGCCATACCCATGCCTGCCAAGTCGGCCTTGAAGTCGTCCGTCAATCCGTCTACGCGTTGGCGGTCGGTCACCTGTCCCGTTTCCGGGTCCACGTAGTTCTTGTCCTTCTTGTATTTGAACTGGCTGCCGAAAGGCGAGAGTGAAAGTTCGGCCTTGCCGTTGACAATCCATTGGTTCTCGTTCATCTTCACGTGGAAGTCCGTGGCTTTGTAGTAACCGTAGCCAAGGCCGAAGAGGAGTTTCACTTTGGCACCAACGCGAAGGCGATCGTTGATTTGGCGTGCATGGCCCAGACCGAGTTCCATGTAAGTCTGCGTATTCACGCCGATGGTACTGATGTCATACTCTTCCTGCGCGCCAGTCTCCTTCATGAAAGCAAAGAGATCCTTCGGCAGACAGACGTTCGTGTTAGAACGGAGCGAGAGGTCCACAGAGTTTATTCCACCGAAGGCCTTGAACGCTACGCCCAAAATTTGGTATTTGAGATAAACGCCAAAGTTGTTGCGCTCGTGCAGACCGTCGAGAAATTCGTTACGGTCCACGTCGGGGTGCATGAACGTCGTGAGTTCGCGGCCGTTCTTGCCGTAGCCCTGCCACGAGGGCTGCATTTTGTAGATGAAGTTGGCAGCGCCGGCATTACCCGTCGTACCTACGTTCAAGTTGCCGAAAAGGAGCGGCATCGTCACGTAAGGTTGGTCGAGTAGGGCAGGGTTCATTTCATGGCGGTAAGTGGACGTCTCCATGAAGTAACTCGTGCGCAAATCCTGCGCAGAAGCGGTAAAGGCAGCAGCAGCGGCCAGTATAAGTGATGGTATGCGGAGTTTCATAGGAAAGGATGTGTGAGGGTGGATGTTTCTAGTTGAAGTCGCCGACAATGCGGCCCGTGAGTCGGAGCTTGATGTCAGTCAGTCTCAAATATTGCGTGGAAACGAGCGAATGCGTTTCGGCCGATTCGCCGCTTTCGGCACGCACGTGGAACACGATGCGGTCCATCTTCGACAAATCCTCAGGGTTCTTCAGCTTCGCCGTCAGTTCTATCGTCGTCGTCGTGGGCGTGTCGCTGCCGTCGCCGGCTGCGATGTGAACCTCGCTGAACGTCACGTCGTCCATGGCGTTTCCGTCCACGTCAAGTGCGCTCATCGTGGCCACAAGACCCAGCGGCACGGTGCTTTCCACGTTGCCTTTTATCACGATGCCGTCGGCTGAATAGTCCTTCAAGTCGTTGTGCATCGAATTCGTCGAGTCGTTATACACGATGGTCAGTCCGTCCTTGAATTCAAACGGAACGAACACGGCATATTCTGCTGTGCTGCGGTACTGGCGGTTGAGCGAAATGGTGTATTCCTCGCTCTGCGGCACACCTATTTTACCATTCTTCAAGTCAATGTTTATATGGTCTGGCAAACGCGTGATGAGCGAACCCAAGTTGTCTATGCGGTACGTGCCAGTGGCTTCTGCCGAGGGTTGTTCGGGATCGTAAGGCGCTGTGCCCTGGTAGAAATACAGTTTGTTGGCCTGCTTGGCGGAGAGTCGTGCCTTACCGCTGGAGGGAAGGTTCACGGTGGCAAGCGTCTGGCCGGAAAGTTCCGAAGTGAGTTTTCCGCTGAAGTCGAGGTCTACGGGAATCTGCGAAAGGTCGGCGCTGAAGCGCAGCGTCGGGTTTGTCACGGCAATGCGCACGTCGGCATCCTGAAGGAAGTCCGGCAAGTCAGAACCAATCTCTATCGGGTCCACGTCGGGAGCAATCTCCGGATTGAAGCGACCGGTAGCCTCCGTGGCCACAACCGTCGTTTTCTCGTTGTCCTTCTTGTCGTTGACCACAATGTCGAACGAAATGTCGGCATAATCCGACGGCGACATGCTGAACGCTGCCTGCGTTTCAAAAGCGGCTTCGCCCGTGAATTTGATGTTCAGGTTTTCCTTGCTAAGGATTATTTCGTGATTCTCGTTGGGCGTGTTGTCAGAGCCGAAGTCCAAGCGGTCCACGGTAACTTCGGCCACCTTTCCGTCGTACGAACAGTTGAGTTCACCGATGGAAAGCACGTTGTCGCTCGAGAGTGTACCGATTGACGTGCTTGCTACGTGAAGAATCTTGGGAATGCAAATCTTGGCGTTGCGTATGCTTTTCAGACGGAATTTCACGCCGTCGCTACAAGCGTTGCGCACATACACCGCAATCGTAATGGGGTTTATGCCCACGTGGTTAAGTTCTGTGATAGCCTCCGGCACTTCGCCCACCGTGAAGTCCATCTCGTCGTGACCTTCGGCTTCACCAGTCGGGGCAAAGTCGGCGGGCACGGGGATGGCAGAACCTTCGGGGACGCTGCGTCCATAGGTCTGTTCAAACTGTGTGCGTGCGTTGTCGTACGAAAGCACGCGGTAAGCCGTGTGGACCAACACGTTGTTAATCTCAGAAGACACGCGGTCCACGTTGAACTCCATGTTTGCCGTGCCGTTCTCCACGAGGTAGTAACGGTTCGTACCGTTTTCCAGGCGAACGGACTTGTCCACCTTGAGCATGTTGTCGAGCGTGATGCGCTCCGTGTTGCCGAGGCGCACACCAAGACCGTCGCTGCCCAGACCGATGGTCATGTCAATGTCTTTGCTGAAGTCGTAGGACGAGTCAACGCAGCTGCACAGCGAAAATGCAGCGAAGAGTCCCAATGCCAAACGGCTGAAAGGTCGCATCTTGTTTTTTGGCTTCATAACGTATGTCTTTTTTCATGATGTCCTGTGACCTTATTCCCGAAAAAGAGCCGTTGTCCCACAAGAAAAGCTCATTCACAGCGGATGAGGCGCAGCAACTGGTTAATGTAATAATAATACGATACCGCAAAATTAAAGAACTTTTATGAATAACCGCCGTACAAAACAGAAAATCTCGAGAGAAAATGCAAAAAGCGTGACAGCGTAAGTCTCCTTTCCCTACTGTTTTTATTAGGAAAGATGCAGTAACGCTTCCACGAGCTCGTAGCAAATTCAAATTATCTCCCACCCCAACACGTTGGGCTCGT
>CAVKJJ010000079.1:0-10917 GCA_963656685.1 bacterium
CCCCATGCGCAGCACGCAAAAGGCTCCATAAGGCCGAGTGTAAACAATTGCAAACAACTTTCTACGAGCTCAACGTGTTGAGCTCGTAGGAAATTTTAATTTGCTGCCTTACCGTCGGACGCTTCTGCCTACTTCGCCTCACATCACGTGTAGAACGCGACGTTTTGAAAACGTCGCCCCCATGCGCGGCATGCAAAACCGTCCGTGACGGCCGTTTCAAAAATATTTCATAACTTTGCAAGGCAAGTGTGCGGCTTTTTCAAAAAAACGGCAAAAGCCCCGCTTTTTTCTACCGAACTACAACTCCACAAACTATCAATGGAAGAATTCGAACTCATTGCCAAAACCTTTCAGGGACTCGAAGAGGTGTTGGCACAGGAACTCACCGAACTCGGTGCCAACGACGTGCAGATAGGCCGACGCATGGTGTCGTTCACCGGCGACAAGCGCATGATGTACCGCGCCAACTTCTGCCTGCGCACCGCCGTGCGCGTACTCAAGCCCATCAAGCACTTCAAGGCTACCGACGCCGACGAAGTCTACAATGCCGTGCGCGCCATAGACTGGAGCCGCTACCTTGACCTCAACACCACGTTCTCTGTAGACTCCGTGGTCTTCTCCAACGAATTCCGCCATTCCAAGTTCGTGGCTTATAAAGTGAAGGACGCCATTGTCGACTATTTCCGCGAAACGACCGGCAACCGTCCGAACATCCGCATCACGAACCCCGACGTGAAACTCAACATTCACATTGCCGACGACCAGTGCACCCTCTCGCTCGACTCCTCCGGCGAGAGTCTCCACCTCCGTGGCTACCGCACAGCCTCGGTCGAAGCGCCCATCAACGAGGTGCTCGCTGCCGGACTCATCAAACTCACGGGGTGGAACGCCGACTGCGACTTCATCGACCCCTTCTGCGGTTCGGGCACGTTCCTCGTGGAGGCCGCCCTCATGGCGCGCAACATCTACCCGGGCATTTTCCGCAAGGAGTTCGGCTTTGAGCGTTGGAAGGACTTCGACCGCGACATCCTCGACGAGATCTACAACGACGACTCCGAAGAGCGCGAATTCGACCATAAGATTTACGGCTACGACATCAACCTCCCTGCCATCGAGGCAGCTACCGCCAACGCCAAGAGCGCCGGCGTTTCGGACATCATCAGCCTCAAACAGCAGGACTTCCGCAAATTCACGAAGCCCGAAGAGAAGGCCATCATCGTGACAAACCCGCCCTACGGCGAACGCCTCACTCCGCCCGACCTCATCAGCCTCTACAAAGCCATCGGCCAGGTGCTGAAGCACGAGTTCCCTGGCGGCGAAGCATGGGTCATTTCGTCCAAGGAAGAACTGTTCGAGAACATCGGTTTGCGTCCGAGCTTTAAGGTGCAGATTCTCAACGGTTCCATCGACTGCGACTTCCGCAAGTACCAGATGTTCGAAGGAAAACTGGAAAGCTTCCGCGCCAAGGGCGGCAAGGTAAAGACGGACGAGGAGCGTCGCCTCATGAGCGACCACCGTCGTTTCCGTGCCAACCGCGACGACTTCAAACAGCGCATCACGCCCGACGCTTCCGAGCGCCGCGACGACGAGGAGATGGACGAGCAGTACCGCATTCTCCGCGGCATGCACCAGCGTTTCCAGCGCAGCGAATACGCACCGGGCTTCAAGAGCCGCGAAAAGGAAAGCGGCGACAAGAAGCCTTTCCACAAGAAGGAGGGTTTCCGCAAAGGCGGCGACTTCCACGGTAAAGGCGGCGACTTCCGCAGTAAGGACGGTGACTTCCGTGGCAAAGGCGGTTTCAAGAAGAAAGGCGCCTTCGGCAAAGGCGGCGACTTCAAGAAACGCGGAAAGTTCGGACGCAGCAAAGGAGAAGAATAGAAACAAGTTTGGAACATAGATTTGTGTGAAACATGGGGCGCTAGCGCCTCCATACTCCCGCATTCTCTCACACAACCCTAAAGACCATCAAACCCATGCACATCAAGCACATCATATCGGCAGCCCTCGCGCTGCTCTTAGGCACCACCGCTATGGCACAAAGCAAAAAGCAGTTCTCCCTCGAAGACCTCATGTGGGGAGGTACGAACTACGCCAACATCATGCCGCGCTACTACGGCACTGCCTTCTGGGGCGAACGCCTCCTGAAACTCGACGTCGACGAAGTGCGCACACTCACCGACGAGAAAGGCCACAAAACGAAGGACGCCGTGCTCTTCACCACCGATGCCGTCAATGCCGCCATCGACACCGCCACGGTGGGTAAAGTATACAACCTGCTCTACGCCTCCTTCCCCTACGCCGCACAACCCCAGGCGCTCCTCTTCACTTCCAAACTGCGTTTCCTCTACGACTGGAAACAGAAGAAGGTCGTGTGGAGCATGCCCAACGTGGAAGGCGCACAACACACCGAGTTTGCCGCCTCGTCCAAGAGCCTCGCTTACGTGAAGGACTGGAATCTCTACGTACGCACCGCCGACGGTAAGGACCACCAGGTGAGCACCGACGGCACACGCGAAGTGCAGTACGGCATGAGCGTTCACCGCGACGAATTCGGCATTCACAAAGGCACGTTCTGGAGTCCCAAAGGCGACCTCCTCGCCTTCTACCGCATGGATCAGAGCATGGTGACGGACTATCCGCTCGTCGACATCTCCGAACGCGTGGCTACGTTGGCTCCTGAGAAATACCCCATGGCGGGCATGACGAGCCACAAGGTGACCGTGGGTGTCTTCAACCCCGCCACGGGCAAGACGGTTTATCTCCAGGCGGGCGACCCCACCGACCGCTACTTCACGAACATTGCATGGAGTCCCGACGAGAAGACCATCTATATGTTCGAACTTCCCCGCACGCAGGACAAGGCGGAACTCGTGAGCTACGACGCCGCTACGGGTGCGCGCAAGCAGGTGCTCTACACCGAAACGAACGCACGCTACGTGGAACCGATGAACCCCATCCGCTTCCTCCCGTGGGACGACACGAAGTTCGTCATGGAGTCGCGCCGCGACGGTTGGAACCAGCTTTACCTCTTCGACACCACGGGCCGCATGCTCAAGCAGCTCACAAAGGGTGAGTTTGAGGTGATTGACATGCTCGGCTTCAACCAAAAGACGAAGAGCATTGTTTACAAGAGCAACCAGAACAACGCCATCCAGCACAGCCACTTCAGCGTGAACGTGGCCTCAGCACGCGTCACGGCGCTCGACAACGGCGAAGGCACGCACTACGCTTCGCTCTCGCCCGCCGGCACGTTCCTCTGCGACCGTTGGTCTTCGCCCAAGAAGTTCCGCGAGTACGACCTCGTGAGCACTTCGGCCAAAGCCGTCACCGCGCTCCACGAGGACGCTGACCCTTGGACGGACTACAACGTGCCCGAAATCTCCTCCGGCACCATCAAGGCCGCCGACGGCAAGACGGATCTCTACTACCGCATGGTGAAACCGGTCGACTTCGACCCCGCGAAGAAATACCCCACCGTGGTTTACGTCTATGGCGGTCCGCACGCTCACAACGTGGAAGCTTCATGGCACTACCAAAGCCGCCCCTGGGAAATCTACATGGCGCAGCGCGGATATCTCCTTTTCATCGTGGACAACCGCGGTTCGGAATACCGTGGCTTCGACTTTGAAAGCTGCACGCACCGCCACCTCGGCGACATTGAGATGGCAGACCAGATGGAGGGCGTGAAGTTCCTCAAGTCGCTCCCCTACGTCGACGGCGACCGCATCGGCGTGCACGGCTGGAGCTACGGCGGTTACATGACGACGAACCTGATGTGTTCCTACCCCGACGCCTTCAAAGTGGGCGTGGCAGGTGGTCCGGTAATCGACTGGAAGTACTACGAGGTGATGTACGGCGAGCGTTACATGGACTCTCCGCAGGAAAACCCCGAAGGCTACGCTTCTTCGTCGCTCCTGCCGAAGGCGAAGAACCTTAAGGGCCGCTTGCAGATCATTGTGGGTTACAACGACCCGACGTGTGTCTTGCAGCACAACCTCTCTTTCCTCCGCGCCTGTGAGGATGCGGGCACGCAACCCGACTACTTCGTCTACCCCGGCGACGGCCACAACATGATGGGCCACGACATGGTGCACCTCCACGAGCGCATCACCCGCTACTTCGACGATTATCTCAAAAAATAAGCGGTTTCACCGCAGTTTTTCCAAAGTCCGCACGGCATTCCGTGCGGACTTTTTTTATTCGCCCATGGGGGCGACGTTTTCAAAACGTCGCGCTCTACACGGCATTATCAAAATCATCTGCTCAACGAAAATCCACTTCGTTGAGCGGATTTTCATAAATTCAATGTGTGATAGATTTGCGCGAAGGCGGGCTGAAAGCCCGCTCCCCGCGCATACCTTCATTTGAAATCTTGCGCGAATTATTTCTTGAACATAGCTAACGTCCTTAATATTTAAGCCCCCTTTAAAACCATCCGCCCACCACGCGACGTTTTGAAAACGTCGCCTCCATAAGCGGCTTTTGCCACCTCCACTTTCCATATCTCCCTCTATTATAATAAAAATGAGAAACGTTTTGTGGATTTTTTAGTAATTCACCCCCCCGATAGGACTTTTAGTATGTACATTTGCACTGATTTTGAACAACTTAAGTGAGAAGAGACCAACGACTTTTGCCGTCGGCTCATGCGCAAGGGAAGCGCTACGCAGAACAGACTAAGCCGTGCAAATATCACAACTACATAATAATTTCTTTTTCAACTTATGAGAAGATTTACTCTCTTTCTTGCGCTGTTGCTGAGCGTGACGCTCGGGGCAGTGGCTCAAACGGTGGCATCGGATCCTACCACCTTCGACAATCTCAAGTCGGGCTACTACGTGATCCGCGTGTCGTGCACTGGTGGCAACGCCACTGCAAGCTACCTCTATGCTTCGGACAGCAAGGTCTACTACGACAAGGTAGGCTCCGAAAAGACTTTGACTGGCAAAAAGATCAAGGAAAGCACCATGAAATACTTGTTCTACGTAAAGAAGACCAAGGAAAAACTCTATATCAGCCTTTGGGACAACAGCATTTCATGGCCGAATATTTCTACGGCTGGAATTACAAATTGGACTCCTGGCCGTCAGGACCAGTTCACCATGAACTCTACGCAGGGTGAGTTCACCGCCACTGCAAGCGACGACGCATATCTGCTCTCTTTAAGTTCTAGCTATTATAGCTGGGGTACGAAGTCTTCAACCGCTTACGTCGTGCTCAACTCCAGCCAAAAGGTGGGTTACAGCGACGAGGAGAATAAAGACGACGTCAAGGCTCATGTGCAGTTCTTCGCTGTTACGGGCACACCGGGTTCATTTACGTACAACATGACTCGCGGCGGTTCCACCGTCAAGAGCGAGACGCATACCGCCTTCGTGGGTCAGAGTTTCCCCAAAGTGAGCTACGACTACGACAGCTACTACATCAAGGCCAACATACCCACGTCGAAGGTTACCGCCGATAACTTCGGAACGGAAATAGAAGTGCCTCTCACCGAAGGCGAACTTCCCTTCACCACCAACAAGTACTACTACCTCGGTACGGCTGGCGACAGCCCCGTGATGATTTCACACTCGAGCGACGACGCGGTTGCCTATCGCAGCCTTGCACAAGCTGACACTTACAACGACATCCTGAAGGACCTTTGGTATATCACCGGCGACGTGTTCAACGGTTTCCACTTCGTGAATGCATCAAGCAACGCTGCAGCAATGTCCAAGTATGGCATTTCTACGGTCTATGGTAGCGGAGGCGCAAATCCTTTCTCAAACAGCGCCGTGCTTCAGTTCAGCGGAACGGACAGTTCTACGGAACTTTGGGACATCAAGAAAGGCGAAAACGACGGTTTCATCGTATATACTCACGACGGTGAGAGCTACAACCGCTACTGGAGCTACAAGGACAACGCCATCAACTTCATCAACAAAGACGGATACGAAAAGAACTTCAAGGTATACGAACCGGAGTTCACCTTCCCGATGAACACGGTAGGCGACGCATCGTACAACTCCATCGCCCTTCCCTTTGCCGCACAGCTCGCTGAAGGCGAAACGACAAAGATGTACCAGGGTAAGGTGAACGGCAGCGTACTCAACGTCGAGGAAGTGACGACGGGCGTTCCAGCCAACGCGGGCGTAGTGCTCATCGGCAAGAAGGGTGCTACCACAGCAAAATTCGTAGCCGTAATGGACGCTTCCAGTCTGGACAACAACGACCTCGTGGGTACTACGGTACAGATTGCGAACGCTGACCTCAGCGACAAACTCATCTTCGGTGTGTCGGACCAGACGGGCAACGTAGGTTTCTTCTCTGCCAACTCAACGGCAGTGCTCAGCGCCAACCGCGCTTATCTCAACAAGACGGAAGCTACTATGAAGGCGCTCTCCATCCACATTGGCGGAGAGACTACAGGCATCACGCTCCCCGTAACCGACACGACCAATGCCTCCGCTCCCGTCTACGACCTCAGCGGCCGCCGCGTGACGAGCACCGTAAAGGGACACCTCTACATCCAAAACGGACGCAAGTTCATTGCTGAATAATATCTTCAAAGACACGAAATGATGAAAAAGACATACATCGCCCCCTTCCTCCGCACCGTAGAACTCGGTAGCGAAGCTATAATGACGCTCGCCATCTCTGGTGACCAAACCACCAGCGGTTTCTCTGCCGAAAACGAAGACAGCGAATCGTCCATTTGGAGCAACGACTCCTGGAGCGCCGCCGACGAGAACTAAAAGCCTCGGCAACAAAACAAAAAATAGCAATCCCCTCTTTTGGCTTCACAAGCTGAAAGAGGGGATTTTTTATGCTCAAAAGAGCAAGTTTTCATCCGCGCATGGGGGCGACGTTTTCAAAACGTCGCGCTCTACACGGCGTTTTAAAGCGCCAGCGCATGCAAAGACATATAATAAGTAAACTTCAGCTGATTTGTTAAGGGCTTTCAGCCCGTTCCTCGCGCTTTACTATCCTTTGCAATCTTTTATTTGAACTTATATAACCCATCCCTTTAAAACCATTCGCCCACCACGCGACGTTTTGAAAACGTCGCCCCCATGAGCGTTTTGCCACCTTCACCGCGCAAACCGCTGCCCTAAATTGGTAAATACCGAAATCTCCTGCACATAATACCGAAATTCGCCCCCCCGATTGCGAAGATTTAGGACTTTTGCATCCGCTTTCGAGCGCTTGCGACATAGCGCACACAAGAAAGCCACAGACCATAGCATCACAAAAACGAATTCAATAAAACTCTCTCTTTAAAACTCACAGATGAAAAGAATCTCTCTTCTCATGGCCCTGCTCCTGAGCTTCACGCTTAGCGCAGTAGCCCAAAACGTGGCGGCTACAGCCACCTCCGTCGACGCGCTCACCGACGGTTACTACGTGATTCGCGTAAAGAGCAACGACGGCAAAGCCACCGCAAGCTACCTCTACACCGCCTCCAACAAGGTCTACTACGACGCTCTCGGCAACGAGAAGTCCTTCGCAGGAAGCAGCATCGATGCCAATACAAGCTACATGTTCTACGTCAGCAAAAACTCCGACGGCACGCTGAAAATTAGTCTTTGGAGTGATTTGAATATTAGTTGGCCGACGATTTCTGAGACAGCTTGGTACTCAACAAACAAGACTCCCGGTCGCCAGGACCAGTTCACGATGAACAGCACATCAGCCGCTTTCACCGCCACGGCTAGTGGAGACGCTTATATTCTTTCTTTAGCCTCACACTATTATAAAAGAGGAAACACAGACTGCACCGGCTACGTAGTCCTCAATAGCAACCAGTACGTAGGCTACTACGATTGGCAGAAGAGCACATACGACAACGAAGCCGCCATTGCCAAGGTTCAGTTCTTCGCCGTTTCGGGCACTCCGCTCACAACGCCCATCAACATCACCTACAATCTCAAGCACGGCACGAGCACGCTCTACACGGAAACTCACTCCTCTGCCTTTGCTGACGTAAGTTACCCCGACTTCTCCACCGACCTGAACAAATATTACCTCACGGCCGAGAAACCTTCGGGCAACATCACTGTAGCTGAAGGCGACAAGAGCTTCGACATCGAACTCGCCCAAGCCGAACTCCCCTTCACCTCCGACGATGCCGCTTACTACTACCTCGGCACTGCCGGCGACAGCCCCGTGATGATCTACAACAATAGTGGCATAGCCTACCGTTCTAAAGCACAGGCCGAAACATACAACGACATATACAACGACCTTTGGACCGTCCGTGGCAATGTCTTCGATGGTTTCCAGTTCACCAATGTCTCTGCGGGCAACCTTGCTCACTCGTCAACTGCCATTGTCGGTACTTGGGGAGGTTGGGTTGAAGCAAGCCTTGCTTTTAGCGGCCAGCAAGATAACACCTACACTTGGGACATCTGCCGCGGCACAAACGGCTTCATGATTTATCCTCACCAGAAAGAAAGCAGCAACCGCTACTGGAGCTACAACGGCAGCAACGTGAAGTTCAACAACGACAACGGCACCATCAAGGAATTCGCATTCTATACACCGGAGTTCACCTTCCCCATGTACACCGTAGGCGACGCTTCGTACAACTCTATCGCACTCACCTTCGCTGCCAAACTCGCTGACGGTGAGAGCACAAAGATGTATAAGGGCAAGGTAAACGGTAACAAACTAGACATGACGGAAGTGAGCGCGGTGCCCGCTTCTGCAGGTGTGGTACTCGTAGGTCCTGCCAACGCCGAAACCGCCACTTTCGTAGCCGTAAAGAGCGCCGACGAAATTAACGACAACGACCTCGTAGGTACTACCGTGGCCATTGCCAACGCAGACCTCAGCGACAAATTCGTGTTCGGTGTAGCCGACGACGACCCGACTCTCGTAGGTTTCTTCTCCGCCAACAGCGACGCTACGCTCAACGCCAACCACGCTTACATCCTCCGCACAACAGCCGCAAACGTGAAGAGTCTCGCAATTTCCTTCAATGGTACTCCCACTGGCATCACGCTTCCCACCACCGACACGGAAGCCAACGCCGCAGCTCCCATCTACGACCTCAGCGGCCGCCGCGTGACGAACACCATTAAGGGACACCTCTACATCAAGGCAGGACGCAAGTTCATCGCTGAATAAAAAGACTAAACTTTATTGACAACACACAAATGAAAAAGACATATATCGCCCCCACACTCCACAGCGTAGAACTTGGCTCTGAGTCTATCTGCGATGTATTAGTAACAAGTGGCCACACCACCTCCACTTTCAAGTCCAGCAAATACGACACAGACGACAATTCCTCCGAATCCATCTGGGACGGTTCCTGGAAAGGCATCGACGAAGACTAACGCCCAAGCGAACTCCTAAACGCCCATGGGGGTGACGTTTTCAAAACGTCACGCTCTACACGGCATTAACATAATCATCCGCTCAACGAATATCCTCTTCGTTGAGCGGATTTTTCATATTACTCCCCTCACCTCCCATACCACCGCACCTCTAAACCAAAAAAAACGTACCTTTGCACGTATGAACGTAAAAATAGAACCCACGTGGGGCGAACGCCTCCAAAGCGAGTTCAACGCACCCTACTTCGCCGCACTGAGCGACTACGTGCGCGACGAATATCGTCGCAACGTATGTTACCCTCCTGGCGCAGAGATTTTCAACGCTTTCAATCTCTGTCCTTTCCCCGACGTAAAAGTGGTGATTATCGGTCAGGACCCCTACCACGAAGAGGGACAGGCGGAAGGACTCTGCTTCTCCGTGAAAGACGGGGTGCAGAAACCGCCCTCGCTGCAGAACATCTTCAAGGAGATTGCCGATGACCTCGGACGCCCCGTGCCCGAGAGCGGTTCGCTGCGCCGTTGGGCAGAGCAAGGTGTGCTGCTGCTCAACGCCACGCTCACCGTGCGCGCCCATGCCGCCGGTTCGCACCAAGGCCACGGATGGGAACAGTTTACCGACGCCGTCATAGCGCATCTCTCCGCCGAACGCGACAACCTCGTGTTCATCCTCTGGGGCAGTTATGCGCAGAAGAAAGGCCAGGTCATCGACCGCTCGCGCCACCTTGTGCTCACCTCCGCCCACCCCTCGCCACTCTCCGCCTACCGCGGTTTCTTCGGCAACCACCACTTCAGCCTCTGCAACGACTACCTCATACGACACGGCATCTCGCCCATCGTGTGGTAACTTCCCCGACAACAACGAAAGCTTTATGTCCTCAAAATATCCTCCGCTCATCGAAGTGGGCGGCGTGGTGCTCACCACGGAACTCTTCACCGAATGTTTCTGCTGCGACCTCGACGCCTGTAAAGGCATCTGCTGCGTGGAAGGCGACAGCGGCGCACCGCTCACCATGGACGAGGTGGGCGAATTGGAGAACGTGCTCGACGACGTGTGGCACGACCTCAGCGCAAAAGCGCAGAGTCTCCTCGACACGCAGGGCGTGGCCTACACCGACTGCGAGGGCGACCTCGTGACGAGCATCGTGAACGGCAAGGACTGCGTGTTCACCTGCTACGGCAAGGACGGCTGCTGCTTCTGCGCCACGGATAAAGCGTTTCGCGAAGGACGCACGTCATGGCCCAAACCCATCTCGTGCGCGCTCTACCCCATCCGCGAAAAGAAGATTGGCCAAACGCTCGTCGGCTTGCAATACCACCGCTGGGACGTGTGCCGCCCCGCCGTGGAGAAAGGCCGCCAACTGAATCTACCCATCTACCGCTTCCTCAAAGAACCGCTCATCCGCCGCTTCGGCGAAGCCTGGTACGAGGAACTCTGCGAAGTGGCGGAACAGCTTGCCAAGGAATATGGCAATAAAATACTCAACTTTCGGATTTAGGTTTTACGTTTATTTTGAGCGGAAATCGTGCTGTAGGCACGACACGTAAATAGCCCACGGTGTCAACCGTGGGTGGTGTAAAGCGCGGAAATGCTGGG
>CAVKJJ010000080.1:0-10865 GCA_963656685.1 bacterium
GGAACTACCTCATCAAACCGTTATGATTGAACCAAGTTATTTTTTAATCATCACTAAACAGACAATATATCATAAGCCTGAACAGTATCAAAAATATCCGCACTTACGTAAATTCCAAACTCATAGTGGAACTAAGACTTTGCGACGACGAAGATCTTGTAATCAGCAGAGACCGCGCTTTGGCGTTCAAGGATTGGATTGAAGGATAGGCGTTACTTTTTTTGTCGTACTACACGTTTCTAAAACGAACCGGCTGCGAGCAATAGCTTGCAACCGGTTCGTTTTAGTTGGAACAATAGAGCGCGTTTGTACGGTTCTTTATTTCAGTTTTTCTTCAAAGAAGCTTGTGATGGTACGGAAAAGATGGAGACGGGTGTTGCCTCCTTGCAGGAAATGGTTGCGGTTTGTGTAAACTTGCTCGCGGAAAAGTTTTCCTGCCTGCACGTAAGCTTCTTCCACTTCGGCGAAGTTGCGGAAATGCACGTTGTCGTCGGCTGTTCCGTGGATGAGTAGGAGATCTCCGCTGAGTTTAGAGGCGCGCACGATGGGGTTAGTGGCGTAGCCGGTGGCGTTTTCTTTAGGAGTGCGCATATAGCGCTCGGTGTAGACGGTGTCGTAATATTTCCAGCTTGTAGGTGCTGCTACAGCCACACCGGCACGGAAGACGGGACGGCCTTCGCTCATGGACATGAGCGTATTAAATCCGCCGAAGCTCCATCCCCAAATGGCGATGCGGTCTTTGTCGACGTAGGGAAGTGAACCAAGGTAGAGGGCTGTTTCGACTTGGTCTTTTGACTCAAGGTCGCCGAGGTTCAAGTAGGTACATTTTTCGAAGTCTGCGCCACGTGCACCCGTGCCGCGTCCATCTACGCAAGCGAAGATAAAGCCTTTGTCGGCCATGTAGCTTTCAAAGACGCTTCCGGGGTAGAAGCCCATGTTCCAAGAGTCGGTCACTTCCTGTGAGGCGGGGCCAGAGTACTGATACATGATGACGGGATATTTCTTGGAAGCATCGAAGTTGCGCGGCTTGACCATCCATCCGTTGAGTTCTACGCCTTCGCCGGTTTTAAAAGTGAAGAATTCTTTCTGGCCAGACACGGCGGCTACGCTTTCCTTGAGTTCCGCGTTGTCGATGAGGGTGGCAAGAACTTTTCCGTCGGAAGCCTGGCGCAGCGTGGTGACAGGGGGCTGCTGGGCTGAGGAGTAGACGTTGAGGAAATATTTCAGCGAAGTGCTGAAGGTGGCGCGGTTGGTACCTGTTTCGGTGGAGATTTTACGCTGCTTACCGTTCTTGTCGATGGAATAGATGGCGGTGCGCAAAGGACTTTCTTCGTGAGAAGCGTAATAGAAGCGGCCGCTTTGCTCGTCGTAACCATAGAAGGCGCTCACGTCGTAGTTGCCTTTTGTTACTTGACGTTCTAGTTGCCCATTGAGATTGTACCAATAGATATGGCGATAACCGGAACGGTCAGAGATGTAGGCGAAGTGATTGCCGTAGAACTTTAGACTCCCGTAGGCTTCGTCGGTGACGTATTTGGGATTTTCTTCACGAACTACGAGTTTGCACTCTGTGCTGCGGGGATTGGCCATGTAGATGTCCATGCGGTCCTGATGGCGGTTGAGGGTGACAACAGCGAGCTTGGTGGCATCGGAAGTGAAATGGATGCGGGGCACATAGCCATCGGAATCAAGCGGAAGTTTGAGCTCGCGCGTCACACGGTTCTTTATGTCGAACGTGAGTACTTTGACATCGCTGTTCTTTGCTCCTGCCACGGGGTATTTGTAACGATATTCGCCGGGATAGTCGTCACACTCGGTGCGCTCGGGGTACATGCCCTTGAACTGCTGTATGGCGTAGACGGGCACTTTTGACTCGTCGTAACGTATCCAAGCGAGCATTTGGCTGTCGGAGGAGAAGTCGAAGGAACGGGCTGTGGTGAACTCTTCTTCGTTGACCCAGTCGGGGATGCCGTTGAGCACTTCGTTGAACTTTCCGTCCTTGGTGACCTGCGTTTCGGCATTGCCGAAGAGGAGTTTCACGAGGTAGAGGTTGTTGTCGCGGGCGAAGGCAATGACGTTGCCGTCGGGCGAGAAGAGGGGCATCTGCTGCGGGCCGCCTTCGGAGAGGGACTCAAACTTGTGGTTCTGCACGTCGTAGATGTAGTAGACGGCGGTGTAGGAACGGCGGTAGATGGCTTTGGTCTGTGTGCGGAGGAGGATGCGGCGCTCGTCGGGCGACATGATGTAGCCGTCGATGGTTTCGAGCTTCACGGGACCACGCGCTTCGGATACGTCAAAGATGGTTTCAAGGTCCTTTCCTGTCTTGAAGGAACGGCGGATGATGCGCTTGCTGTCGGGCGAGAGTTGCGTGTAGGTTTCTCCGTCCTTCATGGGGTTGACGCCGTAGACGTACTGCGGCGAATACTTTCCGGAGGTGATGTTCTCCAGTGTGAGCGGCGTGGTGGCGTTTTGCGCTTCCAGGCCTTGGAAGCCGGTGAACGAGGCCACGAGGCTTGCTACTATAAGGAAGATGCGTTTCATATTCTGGGAATGTGGGTAAAAATGGCTGGACGCTGCGTTATACAGTTCGTCCGCTCTTGCAAAAGTACGCAAAAGCGGACGAATCGTGGCAATTAAGTTCAGTTCTCTTTGAAAATGGTGTCCCATCCTGCGGCTTTGAACCACGCTGTGGCACGAAAATCGTCGTTGAGATTGCCAAACGCGCAAGACGTTGCGTTGGTTTTGTAAATGTCTTGGGGAAGGAACATGCTCACGGCGCGATAGTCGTTGGTAGCTACGGGAACGGTTTGCGTTTTCCAATAACCCGGTCCAATCCAAAATGTTTCGGTGGAACCGTAATAGGCGACGGTGGCATCCAATGCCTTGCTCACTGTGGCGAAATGCTCCTCGGGGAGAATGACGCGCAAAGTTTGGCGCATGTCGTAGTTGTGGGGGCGGTAGAAATAGTTTGCGCAATAAGTCTGGTAGTTGAGTACACCCTTTTCTGCGAGGTCGATGGTTTGTCCGTTGGCAAGCAGAGAATGGGGCAAGGCTTCGCGCATGGCGTCGGCGAGGGCTTGCAGACGGTCGGTACGAATGCAACTGACAACGAGTCCGAAGTCGGCATATTCGCCTTGCAGTTCGGTGCTTTGAACGTCGGAAAGATAGGTTCGTGCAATGTCGGAGGGATCGTCTGAGAAGAAGCCGCTCTGGATGTCGTGGGTGTAGTAAGAACCGGCACTGGGGGTGGCAATGGGCGAAGCCACGATGTAGTCAGCCGCGTTGCGGAGTTCGTAGGCAACCTCGATGTTTTGCATGAGACAGGAATCGAAGAAGATGAACTTGCAATGGATGTCTGCTTCGCTAATGGCGGAAGCCATGTCGGCCACGTCCATTTGCGTGCCTTTGTCGGAAGAAAGTTTATTGGTACCGGTGTCTATGCCGAAGGAGCTGACAGTGGGCGTAGTACTGGGCTCGGAGGTATAAGCGGGGTAGCTTTTGTTCGTTGCAGGTATCCAACCGTCGGCGTGCGACCACATGACGAGTCCGTAGTCGGCTGCCTTAAAGTTTGTGCGCACATAAACGAGCACATCCTTGAACACTGCGGGGTCTGTAGAGCAGACATCGTCGGTCCACTGGCGTACGAGGCGGGGTGACTTTGCGCCACGTGTCACTTCGTAGAGGCGTGGTGCGCGGTCGTCGTCGATGTACATGAGCACACGGCCGTTTTGGGGAATGTATTGCGCGCCATTCATGATTTCGAGAGAGTCGCTTTTGTGACATTTGCTTGAGCCGAGACTGTTCTGCGCTACCATGTAGACGAGCACGGTGCGACCTGTGGTGTAGTCGGGAATCGGTGTTTCTTCTGCCGTATCGTGGTGGCAGGAAAGCAGAGCAAGGGTTGCTGCGAAGAGGACGACGAGGCGGAGGGTGTATGCTTTGAACACGTGTTGGCTATTTTATTGAGGGATGATACTATATAATATATAATGGGTACGTCACTTGGTCCGCTCACTTGCTAGGAAGGTTATGTCGACGCGCTTGAATCCCATGGCGCGGAACACTTGCGCAATGCGTTCGCGGGCGTTGCGCTCGGCGGTCTGGAGGTTTTGGGCGGTGAGGCAGCGCTCCATCATCTGCGTACGGGCTTTGCGGTAGAGTTCATCGGCTGCTTGTGGCGGGAAACTGCCTTTCTCGTAGAAGGAGCGTGTGCGGGCTTCGTCGATGAAGTTGGAGTCGAGGAGTTCTACGGGTGGAAGTTTGAGCGATGCCACGGAGTCGGGCAAGGAGGTGAACCAATCGTCGCTACATTTCTTCATATCTACGCCTAAACGTAGCGTGCCTGTATAGATGCGTACAAGGCGGTCGGTACCAAACGTGCGACTGCGATTCCACTCCACAAGTTCTTCGGTGGTTACGGACATAAATTCCCACTGACCGATGTCGCGTATGGAACGCACTTCTTCGGGGGTGACATCGATGCGTGTGTCGCGCTTCACTTCGAGCGTGACGGGGGGATGTTCGCTGACGGTACGTACCACAACGGCCACGGCCACCAAGGCGGCTACGATAAGCCACAGCCACCAATAGCGCACGAGTGCCATGAGGAGCACGCGCACGACGCGAGTGTTTTTCTCTTGTTTTGGGGAGTCGGGTGTTTGTGTCATTGTAGCTGAAGTTTCTTGAAGAGACTTTCTTCAGTAAAGTCCTTTCGAAAGCTTATGGTGATTTGCGACTCGTTGTATCCCATTCTGCGTAACATAGGCACTAAGAGTTCGGCTGCGCTGCGCTGAGCTTGCGCAACGATGTCGAGCGCTGCGGCATGGCTCATGATGCTGTCGGCACCTTGATGGGCGAAGTTGCTTATTTCCTCATCGGAATAGCGCGAACGCGTCAAGTCGATGTATTGTCGCACACCGTCGTGGTCTACGCGCGAGGCGGTTGCCACAACTTGCGGATCGGGAAGCGTGAGCACAATGCCGCCCGTGGGAGTTTGCTGCACGTTAGCGGCAGAGAACGCGGAGAAGTCTATGTAGGCTTTGAGCGTGACGGTGATGGGGATGGCCACTTTTCGTTCACCGATGCGTGTGGGCATGGAGAACTTCATGCCGAGCACCTGTCCTTCCACGGAGGGTTTGTCGGAGTGGGTCACCACTTTGTGTATCTCATACTCGGAGGTGTAGAGACGGGAACATTTGTTGACCTGCATGACGATGCGTGCCGTGGTGTCGACTTGCGCTGTTGCGATGCTGTCGCGCGTCTCGGCTCCGGACGATGGCGCTGCACGTTTGCACGAAACGGCCATTGCCGAAAGGAGTAGCACGGCAAAGCACAGGCGTAATGGAACGTGGCGTAAGGTATACATTTAGTTGTATTTTACGAAGTAGATAGTACGGCTAACGGACATGCCGTACAAGAAACAGTGGCAAATGTACACAAATCCACCGTAACGCGCCACTCTACGGCTTCTTTCCTTGTTCAACTGATTAAGTTTTTGTTATTTTGCCCGTCATTGCGGCTCCACATTACGAACCGCCCATTATTTAATAGACACAACAGATATTATGAAGGACAAAATTACACTCGCCATATCGGCTCTTGCGCTTTCCGCCACATTTTGTGCTTGCGGATCGGGAAAGAGCGACAATGCCAACGCCACAGCCGACTCTACCGTTCAGCAGACGGCAAGCGATGCGCCTTACGCGGACCCGTCGCAAAACAACACTTACACGGCAACGCTCGGTGGCCACCGCTTTGAGATTTCGATAAAGCGCCAGGCGGACAATTCGCTCCCCACCGTCACGGATGAGTTGGGTAAGAAGTTCTACGACAATCGTGTGGACGTTACCATCAAGTCGGACGGCGAAGAGTTTTTCACCCGTTCCTACACACGCGAGGCTTTCGTTGATTTTCTGAGCGATAGCGAAAAGCAGGGCACCGTGTTGCTCGGCATGGCTTTCGACAGCGAGAAGAGCGACGGTCATGCCATCCGTCTCGGTGCTCAGATTGGCCAAGTGGGCATAGAGGAAGGCCCAGCTTTCACCGTGGAGATTCCGCTCGACGGCTCTGCATCAAGTATTGTGCGCGACAAGAACCAGGACACGACGGGCGACGACGGACTTTCAGACTAAAAGTTCATTTATAAAACCCCCATTATAGAGCAGCTCTAGTACAAAGGTGGTTCCTACCAAACAACTAATCCCGACCGGCAGCGCAAGGCTGAAGGTCGGGATTTATTTATTGATTGACTTACTATTCGTTGTTGGGCGGGCGGGCTTACGGGCAAGTGATGGTGTGGGTGATGGTGATTGTTCCGCAAGCATCTGTTTGGGGCATGCCTTGTGCTTCCATACGCATACGGGCTTGGTGGATGTAGCTGCGTACAAAGGGATTGGCAAGGAAGCAGTTCGGGGCCTTGTCTACGATGCGTTGTATCTGACTCGTCATGACGGGTGTAGGATACTGCGAGCAGAGGAGTTGGAAGAAGCCTGTGCCAAGCGCATTGTTGTAGTTCTCCATCACGAAGTTCGTTTCGAGGTCTTCTGCGCGCTTTGCCAATTTTTGCGCTTTTGACCCGATTTTCTTTTCAATGGCTTCTGCCGTTTCGCCATTGCGAATCATGCTGATGGTGCGCTGCTGTAGCTCCCACATCTCGTTGTCGAGGCGGTTTTTCTTTTGGAAGAATCGGTAGAGTTTGTCGTTGAGCGGACCTCCGCTCACGCGCTGGCCCACATTGTCTACTTGCACGCTGAGATTTCCATTCTCGATGACCATGGGCATGACGCACTGCGAACCGGAGTAGAGGAGCACCATGCGTACGGAGTCGACATCGCCGGCAAAGCTGAAACGTCCATGGATGACTTTACAGGAGTCTATACATCCGTCTGCGCGCTGCACCGTGACGGTGTGGGTTGACAAGTTTTCCGGTGCATCCCGCAAGTAGAGCGTACGCCCGTCCAGACTGGAGACAGACGAATTGCCCGCTATGTTGTATTGCTCAGCACATGAGGTGAGCAATAGCAGAGAGGATATGAGTAGGTAAAACTTTGCCATATTCATCAATGTTCACTTGACACGCGCATCGACGAAAGTTCTCCACGAACCTTGAGAAAGTTGGTGTCTTCCGTCAATTGCAGCACAAATATACAAAGTTGCGCTTCGTTTTATTCATCACGAAGGGCGAAAGATTCTTGTGCGTAAATTATTTTTGGGATTTGGCGTGGCAAATGTTACGAAACGTGGCAAGTTTTTCACACTACGGAAGAGCTTTTCATAATCTCGTCATTAGCCTTTTCGGCTCTTTTCCTCTTCGTGACTTATGCGGAACGAGGTGTAGACTTCAAGCACGGCGGCTATGAGCAATGTGATGCCCCATTCGCGTCCTCTGAAGGGGGTTATTGAGAAGTGGCTGCAAAGCATCAGCGCTGCAGTGACGAGCAGAAGGATCGCTCCGAACATTTGTTGGCGACGCAGGCGGCGGATTATGAGATTTCCGCCCTCGTAGCGGTCGGCCAACTGAACGGAACTGAACAACAAAGCCCCAACCGTAAATACGTAAGGGGCATATTGGGGGATAAACATGGGGCTTGCGGCTCCTACAACGAGGAGTATGCCGCCAAGCCCATATATAAAGGAACGCATGAGTTTGTACGATGAGAGTTTTAAGGATGGTAGGGATCTTACTACCTGTTTTTGAACTTATTCGATGACGTAGACGTCCTCGTCGGCCGTTTTCATAAGCAGATTTACGCGCGCCACTCGCTCCACGGCCTCCGGATTTTGCTGAAGGTCGTTGAGTTCACGTGTGTCGCTGTTGTAGCGTTCTTCGTACTGTCGGATGTCGCTGCGCAGTGCTTCGTTCTGCTGGTCGAGTTCGTAACGGTGGTAGTAGCTGTTGTCATCGAAGAAGCCTACCCAAGCCACGAAGAGAAGGATGGTCCAAAAATATTTTTGGCGAAGAATGATAAGGCCGATGCGGCGTATGCGTTTACCCATGAGTTTTTTCTTTAGGGGTTATCTACTAAAGTTTTTCTATTTCTTCTTTTGTCAGTCCGGTGGCTTCAATTATCATTTCGATTGGAGCATGAAGGGATAGCAAATTCTTGGCTATTTGTAATGCCTTCTTTGCTTCTCCCATCGATAGACCTTCTACCAACCCTTTCTTCTTGCCTTCTTCAAGCCCTTCATTGTAACTTTCCGAAAGCAACGTTTTCTCGCTACTTACCACGTCCCAGAACTTGTCGTAGGCGCGAAGCTCGCTTTCGGTGAATGCCGAGACTTTCACTTCTTCCAAAGCCTTGCTTATTTCGGGGTCGGCAAGGAGTTCGGCGGGCACTTGGCGGGTCTTGTCGTTTATCTCCGTGAGGAATCGCAGCCAAAGAATGGTCATGCGCTTCTCGTCCATCGTGTGGGGACGGAACTTCGGCAACTCTATGAACGTGAAACACAGTCCTTCTATCACCTTGTTGGAGTATTTGTCGCGCACTATGCGGTAGTTGTGCTTGTACTCCTTCATGTCCTTTTCGAAGATGTCGTTCACGAGATTGAGGGAATAGACGGGCTGCAGGTCGGCATAGTGGTAACCCATCTCGGCCTGACTCACGTAGGCTTTGGAGGCGTTGAAGAGGACGCGCTGCTTGAAGGCATCGGTCCAAGCCATCTGCATCTCCACCACGAACTGCCGGCCGGAGGCGTCTTTGCACCGCACGTCCACAATGGTGTCCTTATGGATAGGGTCGACGGGCACGAGCTCTGCGGGGAGATATTCCACGCTTTCTATCTGCTGGTCCTTTTCCAAAGGCAGCAGGGCGTTGAGCAGACTTTTCAGCAAGTCGGGGTGATTGCCAAAAATCTTCTTGAAGGTCAGGTCGGCCTTGGGGTCCAAATATTTGGTGTAAGAAGTCATAGTAATATACTTTTTTGTAAAGAAGAAACATCTCGAGAATTCACATTACAGCGACGGCTTAAATGCTATCCCTAAAGTTTTTCTATTTCCTCTTTTGTCAATCCGGTAGCTTCGACGATGGTTTCCAACGGCACATGGAGCGAGAGCAAGTTCTTGGCTATTTGTATTGCCTTCTTTGCCTCGCCATCTTCTAAACCTTCCTTGTAACTTTCCGAAAGCAACGTCTTCTCGCTACTTACCACGTCCCAAAACTTGTCGTAGGCGCGAAGCTCGCTTTCGGTGAATGCCGAGACTTTCACTTCTTCCAAAGCCTTGCTTATTTCGGGGTCGGCAAGGAGTTCGGCGGGCACTTGGCGGGTCTTGTCGTTTATCTCCGTGAGGAATCGCAGCCAAAGAATGGTCATGCGCTTCTCGTCCATCGTGTGGGGACGGAACTTCGGCAACTCTATGAACGTGAAACACAGTCCTTCTATCACCTTGTTGGAGTATTTGTCGCGCACTATGCGGTAGTTGTGCTTGTACTCCTTCATGTCCTTTTCGAAGATGTCGTTCACGAGATTGAGGGAATAGACGGGCTGCAGGTCGGCATAGTGGTAACCCATCTCGGCCTGACTCACGTAGGCTTTGGAGGCGTTGAAGAGGACGCGCTGCTTGAAGGCATCGGTCCAAGCCATCTGCATCTCCACCACGAACTGCCGGCCGGAGGCGTCTTTGCACCGCACGTCCACAATGGTGTCCTTATGGATAGGGTCGACGGGCACGAGCTCTGCGGGGAGATATTCCACGCTTTCTATCTGCTGGTCCTTTTCCAAAGGCAGCAGGGCGTTGAGCAGACTTTTCAGCAAGTCGGGGTGATTGCCAAAAATCTTCTTGAAGGTCAGGTCGGCCTTGGGGTCCAAATATTTGATGGCTGAAGTCATAATCCGTGGCTTTTTGCGATTGACAATGCGAAGATGCGCTTTTTTCTTGAAAAAAGCCGAGAGAGAAATGGAAAATGTGACATTGACGCTACGCTTTCGGGCGCTGCATTTTCAGGCATCTTTATCCAAGAAAAAGCCATCGCTTACAGCGCGAAGAGAGGGCCAAAGGCACAAAAAACATAACACACTGAAAATCAATCACCTGCAGTTTCAAAACGAATTCCCCGTTTTGAAACAAAAATTTCAAGCCTTGAAATTAAAATTTCAAGGCTTGGAATTTTAATTTCAAGCCTTGGAATTTTTGCGGAATGCGCAGCGTATCGTTACAAGTCGTGCTGCTGAAGACGATATTCTGCCAATCGTTCGTATTTCGTGCCGGGCATGCCGTAGTTGGCATAAGGGTAGATGCTAATGCCGCCGCGGGGGGTGAACAGTCCGGTCACTTCGATGTACTTCGGAGCCATAAGGCGGATGAGGTCCTTCATGATGACGTTCACGCAGTCCTCGTGGAAGTCGCCGTGGTTGCGGAAGCTGAAGAGATAGAGTTTGAGGCTCTTGCTTTCGACCATTTTTTCGGCAGGGATGTAGGAGATGCGTATTTCGGCAAAGTCGGGCTGTCCCGTGATAGGGCACAGACTGGTAAATTCGGGACAGTTGAAACGCACCCAGTAGTCGTTGTCGGGGTGTTTGTTGACGAAGGTTTCGAGCACTTCGGGTGCGTAGTCGGACTTATACTCGGTTTTGCGTCCGAGGGCGTTGAGATGGAGGTCGTCGCGCATAAAATTATGATGGTTAAGGAGGGGGTGTTATTAGTAGTTGATAGGAGTAATGGAATAAAACGTCGAAAACAGATAAAACCTCAACTTTCGAATTTTGGTTTTGCGTTGATTTTGAGCGAGAATCGTGCTGTAGACACGACACGTAAATAGCTTCATTGAAGGGTGGTTCTATAAATTACCGCCGAACAATAGACAAGATCGCACACGTGGCGTTTTGTCATCTTTCGGGCTCTTTTAATACTTGAATATCGGCTGCACTCG
>CAVKJJ010000081.1:0-10753 GCA_963656685.1 bacterium
AGCCGCCGCCTAACTTCGCGAAGCAAAGTAGTGCAAGGCGAGTGAAGAGCAAAAAGAAAACACTTTTTCTTTTTGCTATGCCGAGCCGCCGCCTAACTTCGCGAAGCAAAGTAGTGCAAGGCGAGTGAAGAGCAAAAAAGAAAAGCCTTTTTCTTTTTTACCTTAAAAAGCCTACATCATTATAGTTTTGAAGAAATGACGTATCTTTGCCATGAGAACGCTGACTTAAGCAGGGTAACCAAATAATCTATTCGCAAAGTCTTTGCATAAATCTTTACAATAAAAATTATGGGCATAAAAGAGTATCGATTGACGTCTATGGAAGAGCCATCTGATGAATTGTTGCACGAATTGATGGAACAGGTAGCAGAGTCGGCACGCGAAAGTTCTGCCCATGCGGCTCATGTCTTACAATCAAGAATGCAAGCTACAATAGACTCAATTGTGGCCAATAGACGAACCACATTGTAAGATAGCAATGTATCGAAGTTGAGAAGTATGAAAGAACTGCGTCCCGTGCTATGTGTCGTGGCTGGCCCAAACGGATCAGGCAAGACTTCCACTACAGAAAAACTGTTGGCCAACGAATGGACAGCAGACAGTATTTATATCAACCCAGACAACATCGCCCAAGAAAAGTTTGGCGACTGGAATTCACAAGAAGCCGTTCTCAATGCAGCAAAAGAATCCACCCTTTTACGTTATCAATGTTTGAAAGAAAGGAAAAGCTTTGTTTTTGAAACAGTCTTTTCCTCGCAGGAGAAGTTGGAGTTTTTGAAAAAAGCAAAAGAAACTGGCTATTTCATAAGATTCTTCTATGTTTGTACTTGCAATCCAGAGATAAATGTACTTCGTATAACGCAGCGTTTTCTCAACGGAGGACACGAAGTGCCTATATCAAAGGTTATAAGCCGTTATTACAAGTCGTTGGCGTTAGCGGCTCAAGCCATATTTTTTGTGGATAGGGCGTATGTTTATGATAATTCGCGAAACAACGAGTTACCACAACTACAGTTCAGAACGATGGACGGAAAAGTTTGCAAACAATATGTTGAGGATGTTGCTTTGTGGGCAATGTCGTTAATAGCCAAATAGTTTTTTGAGACACAGAACTCGTTGGAAGGCCCAACCTTTCTACATTTTTCTTTGCTCTTCGCTCACCTTGCACTTTGCTTGCGCCAAGTTACGCGGCGGTTCGGAAGAGCAAAAAAAGAAAAAGGGTTTTCTTTTTTGCTCTTCGCTCACCTTGCAGTAACTTTGCACCTTGAAACATAGGTATTAGACTACTTTACTTTTTTATGCAAGACATTCGTAACATCGCCATCATTGCCCACGTAGACCACGGAAAGACCACACTCGTGGACAAGATGCTGCTTGCGGGCAACCTTTTCCGCAAGAACCAGAACGCAGGCGAACTTATCCTCGACAACAACGACCTCGAACGCGAACGCGGTATAACCATCCTCTCCAAAAACGTGTCCATCCGCTACAAGGACACGAAAATCAACATCATCGACACTCCGGGCCACTCCGACTTCGGCGGTGAGGTGGAACGCGTGCTCAACATGGCCGACGGTTGCATCCTCCTCGTCGACGCCTTTGAAGGCCCCATGCCCCAAACGCGCTTCGTCTTGCAGAAAGCCCTCCAGATTGGCCTCAAGCCCATCGTGGTGGTCAACAAGGTAGACAAGCCCAACTGCCGCCCCGAAGAGGTTTACGAAATGGTGTTCGACCTCATGTGCGACCTCAACGCCACTGAAGACCAGCTCGACTTCCCCGTAGTGTACGGTTCCGCCAAGAACGGCTGGATGGGCGAAGACTACAACACGCCGACCGACAACATCAACTACTTGCTCGACAAGATCATTGAAGTAATACCCGCTCCCGAGCAGCTCGAAGGCACGCCCCAGATGCTCATCACCTCCCTCGACTACTCCAACTACACGGGCCGCATCGCAGTGGGACGCGTTCACCGCGGCACCATCAGCGAAGGCATGAAGTGCACCATCGCCCACCGCGACGGTACACTCGAAAAGACCCAGATAAAGGAAGTCCACACCTTCGAAGGCATGGGACGCCAAAAGACCGACGCCGTAAGCTCAGGCGACATCTGCGCAGTGGTAGGTCTTGAGAATTTCGAAATTGGCGACACCATCTGCGACTTCGAAAACCCCGAACCCCTCCCCACCATTGCCATCGACGAGCCCACCATGTCGATGCTCTTCACCATCAACGACTCACCCTTCTTCGGTAAGGAAGGAAAATACTGCACCTCGCGCCACATTGGCGACCGCCTTGCCAAGGAACTTGAAAAGGACCTCGCCCTCCGCGTACGCAGTTGCGAGACAGAAGGCAGCTGGATTGTCAGCGGACGCGGTGTGCTCCACCTCTCCATCCTCGTTGAAACGATGCGTCGCGAAGGCTACGAACTCCAGGTGGGTCAGCCCCAGGTAATCTACAAGGAAATCGACGGCGAGAAGTGCGAACCGATAGAAGAACTCACCATCAACGTGCCCGAAGAGTTCTCCTCCAAGATGATCGACATGGTGACGCGCCGCAAAGGCGAAATGACCTCCATGCAGAGCATGGGCGACCGTGTGGACATTGAGTTCGACATCCCATCACGCGGTATCATCGGTCTGCGTACCAACGTACTCACCGCCTCTCAGGGCGAAGCCATCATGGCCCACCGCTTCAAGGAATACCAGCCCTTCAAGGGCGAGATTCAGCGCCGCTCCAACGGTTCGATGATTTCCCTCGAAACCGGCACAGCCTTCGCCTACGCCATCGACAAGCTCCAAGACCGCGGCCGTTTCTTCATCAACCCGCAGGACGAAGTTTACGCCGGACAGGTAGTGGGCGAACACGTTCACGACAACGACCTCGTGGTGAACGTAACGAAGGCCAAGCAGCTCACTAACATGCGCGCTTCGGGCGCCGACGACAAGGCCCGCATCATCCCCCCCGTCATCTTCTCCCTCGAAGAAGCACTCGAATACATCAAAGAAGACGAATACGTAGAAGTGACGCCCAAGTCGATGCGTATGCGCAAGATTATCCTCGACCATCTTGCTCGCAAACGCGCCAACCGCGAATAATACTCTTCTTCGTAAATCCATAAAAAGCCGCTCTGAAGTTCTCATAATTTCAGAGCGGCTTTTTCAGTGGGGCGACGTATCCACTTTGTACTAAAATCGCCTTTATTTAGCTACGAGCACCCCAAAATTAGAGTTCGTAGCTAAATAAAGGCGATTTTGTTACTTTCTTGTCTTTTATAAGTGCGCTTAAGGACTATTCTGTCCTATTCTTTCCCCTTGGCGCGGCGCTGTTCGCGCTCCACGCTTTCGCGCGTGTGTTTCCAACGGCGGTGGCTCCAGAGCCAAAGGTAGGGCGTGTCGTTGATTTCCTGTTCAAGCCGGCGCATGTAGAGTTCGGTGAGCTTGAAGTCGTCGAACTCCTTCATGTCGTGCGTGAGACATTCAAGGTGACACTCGTAGTAGCCGCGGCGCGGACGGGTGACGTGGGCAAAATAGGCTGCGGCACCCACTTTCTTGCCTATGCGCTCGGCACCGGTGAAGATGGGCGTTTCCTGATGGAGGAAGTCCACCCAGTCGTGAATGCTCAAGGGTGAGGGACTCTGGTCTGCGATGAAGCCGATGTGGCTGCGTATGCCTTTGGAACGAAGCGTGAGAATGTGGCGGAAGGCGTCGTACTTTGAGATGTTCTCCGAGTTGAAACGCGAACGCATGTGGTAGAAGAGTTTGTCGAACACTTGGTCGCGCAGCGGGCGGTAGAGTTGTCCGCAGTGGTGGCTGCTCCACATACCGATGGAACTGATCCATTCCCAGTTGCCGTAATGGCCGAGCATGAGAAATACGAAAGGCTGATGGTCGAGTTCGGCATCCATGGCTTCTATGCCAATGACCTTCATGCGGCGCTTCATCTCCTCGGGGGAGATGGTGAGCAGCTTCACGGTTTCAACGGCGTAGTCGCAGAAGAAGCGGTAGAAGCGCCGCTCTATGAGGCGACGTTCCAGCGGTGTGCGGTCGGGGAACGAGCGGTTGAGATTGGTGCGCACCACGCGGCGACGATAGCGCACCACGTAGTAGAGCACGGGAAATATAAGGTCCGAGAGACGGTAGAGCCACCAAAGGGGAAGGCGCGAAAGCAGGTGGAGAAGTTTACCTCCAAGCCTGACGTACCATTTTGAGATTGACGGGGCGGGTTCGGTCATATTCTGAAAGTCTGTTCTTGGGTTCATGGAAGATGGGTTAGCAGTCTGTCAACGTCCGAGCCAAACTTCGGGATTGAGTTTCGACGTTTCCTTGCGGAGCTGGAAGTGGAGCGTGCAGTTGCCCGAGGCGTCGGTGGCTACCGATCCGAGCGTCTGGCGTGCTTCGACCTGCTGTCCGCTGCGTACGGAAATGGAACTGAGGTTGCAGTAGACGGAGAGGTAGGAACCGTGACGCACAATGACGTTGTACATGCCTCCGAAGGGGAACACGCTCGTCACTTCGCCACGGAATATGCAGCGAGCCTGTGCGCCCGGTCGGCCTGTGATGTTGATGCCCTTGCTGTCGAGCTGCACGCCGCGAAGTCCTTCCACGTTGTAGGAACCAAAGTGGGTGGTGATGGCGTACGAACCGGTGATGGGCATGGGCAAGCGCCCACGGTTAGCTGCAAAGTTGTTGGAGAGTGCGCGGTCGGCGTTGTCGGCAGCGTTGAAGGATGGCGTAGCAGTACGTTCTTCTTCGGTCGCGCCCTTGGTGGGAGCCGGTGCAGACTTGCCTTTCTTAGTTGAAGCCGTAGAAGAGCCCGATTTGGCCCCAGACTTCGACGAGGCCTGCACCTTGCGGCGCGCAGCCTCCTCGCGTTCCTTGCGCTTCTTCTCGGCAGCCGCTTGCTCGCGTTCGCGTTTGAGCTTTGCCTGACGGGCGGCTTCGGCCTTGCGGCGCTTCTCTTCTTCGGCTTTGCGGCGACGCTCGGCAGCAGCTATTTCCTGCTGGATGAGGCGGTCTATCTGCGCATCGAGAGCCGCCGACTTCTTGCGCTGTTGGGCGATGGAAGCCTGGAGCTCACGCTGCTTTTGGTTGAGTTCGTTGACCACCTGCTGACGCTCTGCCTGCTGGCCTTGTAGTTTTTGCGTTTGAGCCTGTCCTTCGGCAAAGAGGCGGTCCTTCTCCGTTTTCACGCCGAGGAGTTCGTTGCGCTTGGCCTGCACTTCGTTCTCCTTCTGGCTGATGAGCTGTGCCTGTGCTCGCTGATAACGGGTGAAGTCGTTCATGTAGCGCATGCGGCGGTACATCTGTCGGAAATTCTTGGCAGAGAGGATGAACTGCCACTTCGACACTTGCATGCGGTTGCGGAACATGTAGTTCACGGCGTGGCGGTAGCGGCGCTTGCAGTCGTTGAGGTCGGCCTCGAGCAGTGCGAGTTGCTGTTCGAGTCCCTTGATGCTTGAGGCAAGCGTGGTGAGTTCGGAGTGAATGTTGTCGACATACTTCTGCTGGCCTTCAATCTGCGCGTTGATTACGCGCAGGTCAGCCAACTGGGCATTGACGTCCTTCTTTGTGGACCGCAGCATTTTTTCCTGGTCGGCAATTTCGCGTTTGAGCGTCTGTTGCTGACTTTGCAGTTTGCGTATGTTACGGTTGGTCTGTGCGCCGAGTGGCGTACAGACCGTAAGACAAAGTAAAAGGAAGAGGATAAGTATGCGTGTCATGAACGACGTGTGTATAGGTATGGAGAGTTGCAGAAGCGTGGGTTTATTTCAGCAGTTTACCGAGCACTTGGTCCACCGTGCGTCGCGTGTATTTGGATGAGACGGTGGTGCGCGTTTCCCAGTCGGAGTCGTTGCCAAGCCGGGAGAGGTTGAGTTTGAGTCCCACGTCCTTTCCCGTTCCGGTGACCTTCATGCTCATGGCGTTGGGGAACTGTCGTCCGTCGAAAGCGTTGAAGTCGGCGTAGTCGAAGCGGAATTCGCCCTTGTCGCTCTCCTTTGTGCCACGAACCACGAGGGCTGTGAGGAGTGCGGGATTGGGTTGCGTGAGGAAGGAGTAGGAAAGTTGCGGCGTGTTGGTGAGAGAAAGAACGGGTGTGCCGTTTTGGTACGAGAGCGTAAAGCGGGAAGCGGCGTTTGCCGCACTGCGTTCGCCGGGCACGAAGAGTTCGTTCCAAAAGACGGACTGTAGGGCGTAGAAGTCAAGGTTGGCTTTTTTCAGGAAACTCACTTCGCTGTAGGCAGCGCGCACGTACTGTTTGTTCAGTCGGTCCACGATGAGTACGTCTTGCGGAGTGAATTCGAGTCGTCCCACTTCCATGCCGAGGAAGGTAACGGAGAGCTGCACCACGTCGTCGCGCTTCATGCGGAGCGTGCCGTTGGCGCTCAAACTTTTGCCGAGTCCTTCAATCTCCACTTTCACCTTGGCTGTGAGGCAGGTTTTCGTCAGGTTGTTCTTTGTCACGTTTTTCACCACAGCTGCTGCGGTGCTTGCCGTCGTGGCTGGTGCGGTGACGGCAGTGGAGGAGGATGTGGTGTTCTCCAGATTTTTTGTGGAACGGCACGATGCGAACAGTGCCGCAGCGAGCAGTAGGACTATTGAGAGATGTTTCATTCTTTTTCTTGGATTTATTGTTGCAAACAACAAGTACGAAGCAAAGCATTCCAAATTTGCACATCTGCATATTTGCACATTTGCACATCTACACATTTGCACATCTGCACATTTGCACATTTGCACATTGCGCTGTGCTGCGCACAGCGCTACGGCCTTCCGCGTCGCAACTTGAGCAGTAGGCGTTTGCGTTCGGCTTTCTTTTCGGTAAGCGAGTAGGCTTTTTGCCAGAAGGTTCTTGCTTTTTTTCTTTCGCCTGTGCGGTAGTAGATGTCGCCGGCATGGTCGAAGAGCGAAGCGTTCTCGCGGTCCGTGGCGTCTACGAGGCGCAGCATTTGGTCTATGAATATGCGTGCCTGTGCGTGTTGCCCCATGCGGTAGAGCACCCAGGCATAGGTGTCGAGATAGGTTGTGTTGTCGGGCTCTGCGTCGACCGTGAGGCGGCTCATGGCGCGGGCTTTTTCGAGGTTGCGCTGCTCGAGGGAGAGGAAGTAGGCGTAGTTGTTGAGGCAGAGCAGGTTGCGCTCGTTGTAGACCAGCGCGCTGTCGTAGGCGGCATAGGCGCGCTCTTTGTGGCCGCCGTCGTGCAGCACGTCGCCGAGCTGGGCGTAGAGGTCGGAAGCAAGTTCGCGGTCGGTGGTTTCGTCTATGCGTTCCGTTCCGCGCAGGAGGGCATTGACGGCCTCTTCGTCGCGTCCGAGGCGGTAGAGTGCAACTCCCTCGTAGTAATAGTAGGTCACTTCGCCCGGCTGGTACACTTCGCCTTTGCGGCAGATGTCGGTGGCTTGCTGCATGTCGTCTTTCTGCAACATGATTTGCAGGAGTTGCAGACGCGCTGTGGTGTAGTCTGGTTCTATTTCGAGAATTTTGCGCAACACGGGCACGAGCGAATCGGACGGCATTTTAAGACTCGCCATGTAGAAGGCGCAGAGTTCGGCCATGTCGCGCGACTCTTGAGGCTGGGCGAGGGCTTTGTGGAAGAGTTCGAGCACTTCGGTGCTGTCGCCTTTGCGGTTGAGGTTGTCGATGGCAAAGGCCTTCATGGCCTCTATGCGTGCGGTGGTTTCGGTGCGCGGATTGAGGACTACGCGGTTGAGGAGGTTGCGGTAGAGCGAGTCGGCCTCGGCGGCTTTGTAGTAGGCGAGGAGCGAGAGCTGTGCGTAACTGTTGTTGGGCTCGGCGGTGAGCACGTCCTTGTAGATTTCTATGGCACGGTCGTGATAGCCGTGCTGGTCGTAGAGGTCGCCGAGGAGCACGCGGTAGCGGAGGTCGAGGGGATATTCAGCACATAGGTCTTCGATGGCTTTGTAGGCGTGCTCGTCGTCCTTCATGGCGAGATAGGTTTGGAACTTTTCCAGGCTGAGTGCCTCGCTTTGTCCGTCGAGTTTTTCAAGGCGTTCAATGGAGCGTATGGCACCGGCGTAGTCGCCGCTTTGCTTGTAGAGCCAGATGAGGGAGGCGAGGTTTTCCGTGGTGGCTTGGTGTTCGGATATTTCCTCGTAGATTTGTATGGCGCCGTGATAGTCTGCGCTATTGGCGAGGTAGGTGCCGAGGGTTTCCTTGTAACTGAGATTTTCGGAGTCCAAACGTACGGCTTTGCGCAAGAGGGAGTCGCCTTCCTGTCGCGAAAGGGTGTCGGAGTAGGTTGAATAGGAGAGTTTGAGCACCGCCATTTCGTAGTTGGCTTCGGGAGCGTCGGGGCAGAGTGCGAGTGCTGCATTGAGGAGTTCAAACTCGGCATCGATGTGTTCCGCTTCTTTTTGGCGTATGGCTTCGAGGAAGAGTTCGTTGTAACGCCGCGCGAAGGGGCTTTCCGTTTGGGCCATAACTGCTCCGTCCTCCTGCACGTCGGGTGCGGTGGATTTTCGGGCTTGCTGTGTGCGGCACGAGGCGAGCACGCAGAGCATGACGAATATGTAGACTATGCGGAGCAGGGTGTACGAGTTTGTGGGGTGAGAGATACTTTAGAAATCACTCTTTCCCGCTGTGTCCGAATCCGCCTTCGCCGCGTTCGGTTTCGCTGAGTGAGGAGACGGGTGTCCACTCCACCGTTTCGTGGCGTGCTACTACGAGCTGGGCTATGCGGTCGCCGTCGTTCACGGTGAAAGGTTCGGCAGAGAGGTTGACCATGATTACGCCGATGAGTCCGCGGTAGTCGGCGTCGATGGTTCCGGGCGTGTTGAGCAGTGTGATGCCGTGCTTGAGTGCCAGGCCTGAACGCGGACGCACCTGGGCTTCGTAGCCTTGCGGTAGGGCTATGCGCAGTCCGGTGGGCACTAGGCGTCGCTCCATGGGCTGGAGCGTGAGCGGTTCGTCGAGGTTGGCGTGGAGGTCCATTCCAGCACTGAGGGGAGTGGCGTACTGGGGTAAGTCGTGGTGCGACTCGTTTATGATTTCTATCTTCATTTTCGGTTGATGTTGTGGCTTGGCATGGGCCATTTCTTTTGGGAAAGCTACAAGAGCTATGGGCCGACAACGTGCGTTGTCCGCCTTCGCTGCTGCGCATGGCTTGCCATAATCATGCAAAAATACGGAAAACGGGGCATACCCGCCTTTGTTTCTGCAGAAAATGCTTGTTGCGTGGGAGTTTTTCGTACTTTTGCCGTAAGCGCAATTGGCCATTAACTATTTACACGGACAGCTGCTATTGCATATTTTCTCACAAAAACGAACCGCCCATGCCCACCATGAACTGGCAAACTCTCATCTCCTCCAAACGTTTGGGGAAGGAAAACAAACAGAAACCTCTTGAAGAGCGCCGTACGGAGTTTCAGCGCGACTACGACCGTCTCATTTTCTCGGCAGCCTTCCGGCGTATGCAAAACAAAACGCAGGTGTTTCCCCTTCCGGGCAGTGTGTTTGTACACAACCGACTGACGCACAGCCTTGAGGTGTCGAGTGTAGGCCGTTCGTTGGGCACCGACATCAGTCGCGAGCTCATCCGTCGCCACCCCGAACTTGCCGACACGGAGCTCACGGGCATGGGGGCCATAGTGAGTGCGGCATGCTTGGCCCACGACATGGGCAATCCTCCTTTTGGCCACAGCGGCGAGCGTGCCATACGCACTTACTTCAGCGAGGGTAACGGGCGTGCGCTGCACGAACTTGTGACGTCCGACGGCCGCGAACTCTCCGAGGCGGAATGGCTTGACATGACGCGCTTCGACGGCAACGCCAACACGTTCCGCCTGCTCACGCACCACTTCAACGGACGCCGCCGCGGCGGTTTTGTGATGACTTACTCCACGCTGGCAGCCATTGTGAAGTATCCCTACGGTTCGGACCGCGCTGTGCGCAAACCCAAGTTCGGGTATTTCGAGAGCGAGCGACTCACGTTCCTCCACATTGCCCAGGAACTTGGCATACGCTGCCTTGAGGAGGACGCGAGCGGCTCGCAGCGTTTTGCCCGCCATCCGTTGGTCTACCTCGTGGAGGCTGCCGACGACATTTGCTATGAGATAATGGACATTGAGGATGCCCACAAACTACGCATCCTTTCGGACGAGCAGACCATGGACCTCTTCCTCGCCTTTTTTGAACCGCAGGAACGGGAGCGGTTGCGCAATGCATACAGTGCCGACACCGACGTGGATGACCAGATTGTCTACTACCGTTCGTGCGTGATCAACGCCCTTGAACGTGCGTGTGTGGGGGTATTTCTCGACAACGAAGCCTCCATCCTCGAAGGCACGTTCAAAGGTTCGCTCATCGACCACATTCCCCCGTTGCTCCTCGATGCCTACCGCCACTGCGAAGAGGTGGCCACGAGCCGCATTTACCGCTGCAAGGAGGTGACGGACGTGGACCTTGCCGGTTACCGCATCATCTACACACTGCTAGAACTGATGACCGACGCTGTGATGGCTCCGGAGAAGGCTTACTCTTCGCTTCTCTTGGCCCAAGTGCCATCGCAGTATGAGGTGCGTGCCGAGCGCCGTGGCGACCGTCTCATGGCGGTGCTCGACTTCCTCTCGGGCATGACGGACGTCTACGCCCTCGACCTTTACCGCAAGATTAACGGCCACTCGCTGCCCAGCGTTTAAGGGTAGTTCTATAAATTACCACCTCATAATGTACAAATTCGCTCACGTGGCGTTTTGTCATCTTTCGTGCTCTTTTTCGCCCCTTTTGCTTGTTCG
>CAVKJJ010000082.1:0-10138 GCA_963656685.1 bacterium
TACGCGCGCGCTTCACCGAAGTTTGTACATTCTACCTTCATCTGTCACCCGGGGGCGCGATTTTATGCATTACTCATTGATTAGTAAGTATTTGAAAAATTAGCCAGGGTGACAGCAACTTTTTAGCTCGTGGTAATAATTCGTCAACGCAGAGAAAAATCGGTCATGCGCATGTACCGAAATTTGGTGACAGTAAAGGTTTAATAAAGCGAAAGTATTGTAGTTGCATCTTAATGCTGTCACCCTTACCAAAGCATATTCTGCATACCTTCATTTGCACATTTGCACATCTGCATATTTGCACATTGGCCAAGCGCCCGGTGACAGGTGACGGCAGTTTGCACAAACTTCGGTGTATACGCGCGCGTGTATGTACATAGAAGGAAAAAGGCGGTTCAGAGCTACACATTCTGAATGCAAGCAAAACATATCTCATAAGGATTTAGTAACTTTGCCGCGCATTGTGCGCTGAGGGGGGACGTTCCCACCGAACTAGCGCCACGCCAACATTCACACAAAAATGAAACGACTCCTGCACATACTCCTGCTTCTGCTCTTGCTCTGCACCACCGCAACAGCACAAAGCGCACGCACCGACTCCACAGGCACTACAGCGAAGGAGACGGACTCGCTGAGCATCAGTTTGCTTACCTGTTCGCCGGGCACTGCGGTATATGAGCTCTACGGACACTTCGCTCTGCGCGTAAAGGACATGCGCGGCGACGTTACGCAGGACTGGGTGTTCAACTACGGCATGTTCTCCTTCAAGCGCCCCCACTTCATGTGGCACTTCGTGCTTGGGCAGACCGACTACCAACTCGGCGTGGTCCCCTTCTCGCTCTTCTACGAAGAATATGCCCGCGAAGGACGCGGCATCACAGAGCAACACGTCAACCTCACACAAGCCGAAGCACAGAAGCTCGCCGACGCACTCGGCGTGAACCTCCAGCCGGAGAATGCCACCTACCGCTACAACTTCTTCTACGACAACTGCACCACGCGCGCACTCAAAATGGTAGAAAAAGCCATAGACGGCACCGTCGTCTGGCCCGCAGGAAAGGCTGAAACGAGTCTGCGCGACATCGTGCACGAATATTCCGCCCGGAGTCCGTGGAACAGTTTCGGGCAGGACCTTCTGCTCGGTGCCGAAGCCGACCGCGACGCCGACGTGCAGAAGCAGATGTTCGCTCCGCCCTACGCTGAAAGCTATGCCGAAAAAGCCGTCATCCGCGACCGTTCCGGACAGACACGCCCGTTTGTTGACAAGACCACGACCGTGCTTCCCGCACAACCCGCAATAACACCAAAGACGTACTATCCTTCGCCCACATGGGCCTTTGGCATACTCTTTGCTGTAGCAATCGCCATTGCCGCCTATGAATGGCGCAAGAAGAAACGTTGCTGGAAGTTCGACGCCCTGTTGTTCCTGGCGCAAGGTCTCACGGGATGCATCATCGCCTTCCTCTTCTTCTTCTCGGCCCATCCCGCCGTGGGAAGCAACTGGCTCGTGGCGCTGTTCAATCCGTTACCCCTTCTCTACCTCCCCTGGTTCATGAAGCGCGCCGTCAACCGCCAAGACCAGCGTCTCGCGGCCTACGCCCAACTCGTCATGTGCGCCGTCAGCGCCATTGCCGGCGTGGTCGGTCTGCAGAGTTTTGCACCCGCCACATGGTTCATCGTCGCACTGCTCGCCTCAAGAGCCGTCATGATGCTGAGAAAATAACCCCCACACACAATCCCATTCCCCGAATGACTCCCCACCACCCCACATCGCGCAAAGCCTCCATGGCCCGCTTGCCGCTCCTCGTGTCGTTGCTCACCGCAATGACCGTATTGTCGGCTCCCGACGCGATGGGCGCCACCGCCAATGGCGTGCCCCGCGTGGTGGTCAGCATACTCGTGGACCAGCTCCGCACCGACTACATGAATGCCTTCATGCCCCTTTACGGACAGGAAGGCTTTGTGCGTTTACTCAAGGAAGGCTGCGTCTACTCCCATGCCGAATATCCGCAATACCGCCCCGACCGCGCCTCAGCAGCCGCAACCCTAGCCACGGGCACCACGCCCTACAACCACGGCATAGTGGGCATGAAGTGGCTCGACCGCGAAACGCTGCGACCGGTGTTCTGCGTGGACGACACGAAATATGCCGGCATACAGACCAAGGACGCCACAGCGCCCACTTACCTCGGTGTGTCGACCCTCGGCGACGAACTGAAGGTAGCCACGGAAGGAAAGGCGCTAGTCTATGCCATCTCGCCCTTCCGCGACGCTGCCGTAATCAGTGCAGGTCATGCCGCCGACGGAGCGGTATGGATTGACGACCACACAGGGCAGTGGTGCACCACGAACTACTACGGCCCCACCCTACCCTCTTGGGCCGCCGTACTCAACACGAACCCGCTCGACCAAAAACTCAAAAGCCTGACGTGGAAGCCATCCAGCGACCTCGTGGGCAACTTCAGCTACTTCCTCTCGGGCGGCATGAAGAAGCCATTCGCCCACAAGTTCAAGGGCGAAAGCCGTTTTGCCTCGTTCAAGACGTGCGGACTCGTCAACGAAGAGGTGGCGCAGGCCGCCGAGAAGTGTCTGAACGGCACGATGATTGGTTCGGACGACGTGACGGACTACCTTGCCGTGACGCTCTACGCCGGCAACCTCGACCACCGCACCGTTTCGGAAGCTCCCATGGAGATGCAGGACACCTACGTGCGCCTGGACCGCGCCCTCGGCCAACTCATCAAGGCCGTGGAACACAAGGTGGGAGCTGGCAACGCGCTTTTCGTACTGACTTCTACGGGTTATGCCGACGAAGAAACGGCTGACCTCTCAAAATACCGCATACCGACAGGCACTTTCGACGTGGAACGGGCAGCCTCGCTCCTCAACATGTACCTCGTGGCGGTCTACGGACAGGGACAATACGTGGAAGCGTCGTTCGGCACGCAGCTTTATCTGAACCACAAACTGGTGGAGCAGAAGCAGATAAACCTCGCAGAAATGCTCGAACGCACGCAGGACTTCCTCCTGCAGCTCTCGGGCGTGAAGGACGTCTACACCTCTGCACGCCTCATGCAAGGCGCATGGACACCAGGCATCAGCCGCATGCGCGGAGCCTACAACCCTCGCTTCTCGGGCGACGTGATGATTGAGGTGGCTCCAGGTTGGCACTACGTGAACAACACGATGCACGAGAACCAACTCGTGCGAGAATCGTACATTCCTTTCCCCATCATATTCATGGGCACGGGATTCAAAGCGGAAACGCTCTCCACTCCCGTCACCATCGACTACGTGGCCCCGACGCTCTCGAAGGCCATACGCATCAGGGCCCCGAATAGTTGTAGCACTGCTCCGCTCTAAAAATTTGGAGCAGCACTTACTGCTTGACAGCCAAAGCAAACTACAACTAATTTCAACACCGCAAAAACAACATCCTTTATGGACTTCAATAGTATACTCAGCAAACTTTTCGGCAACAAGTCGACCCGCGACATGAAACTCATCCAGCCGTGGGTGGAAAAAGTAAAGGCGGCATACCCCGCCATCCAGGAACTCGACAACGATGCCCTCCGCGCCAAGACGCGTGAAATCCAACAGACCATTCAGCACTCCGCCGACGACATCAAGGCCAAAATAGAAGAGATCAAGGCCAAAGTGGAGGAAACTCCCATCGAAGACCGCGAAGTGCTCTTCACACAGATTGACAAACTCGAGACTCAGGTGCTCGACAAGATGGAAGAGGCGCTCACCGAAGCACTCCCCGAAGTGTTCGCCATCGTGAAGGACACCGCACGCCGTTTTGCTGAAAACGAAACCATAGAAGTGACCGCTACGGACTTCGACCGCGAACTCGCCACAAGCCACGACTTCGTAAGCATCGAAGGCGACAAGGCCATCTACCAGAACCACTGGATTGCCGGCGGCAACGACTTGAAGTGGAACATGGTACACTACGACGTACAGCTCTTCGGCGGTGTCGTTCTGCACCAAGGCAAGATTGCCGAAATGGCAACGGGTGAAGGTAAAACCCTCGTGGCCACGCTCCCCGTGTTCCTCAACGCCCTCACAGGCAACGGCGTACACGTGGTGACGGTCAACGACTACCTCGCCAAGCGTGACTCCGAATGGATGGGCCCGCTCTACATGTTCCACGGACTCTCCGTTGACTGCATCGACAAGCACCAGCCCAACTCCGAAAGCCGTCGCCGCGCCTACCAGGCCGACATCACTTTCGGTACGAACAACGAATTCGGTTTCGACTACCTCCGCGACAACATGGCCATGAGCCCGAAGGACCTCGTGCAGCGCCGTCACAACTACGCCATCGTCGATGAGGTCGACTCCGTGCTCATCGACGACGCCCGTACGCCGCTCATCATCTCCGGTCCCGTGCCCAAGGGCGACGACCAACTCTTCGAGCAGTACCAGCCGCTCGTGGAACGTCTCGTTGAAGTGCAGCGCAAACTCGCCACGAAACTCCTCGCCGAAGCCAAGCAGCTCATCGGTTCGGGCGACAAGAAGAAGGAAGAGGAAGGTTTCCTCCAACTCTACCGTAGCCACAAGGCACTCCCCAAGAACAATCCGCTCATCAAGTTCCTCTCCGAAACCGGCGTCAAGGCTGGTATGCTCAAAACGGAGGAAATCTATATGGAGAACAACAACCGCCGCATGCCGGAGGCTGTTGACCCTCTCTACTTTGTAGTCGACGAGAAGATGCACAGCGTGGATCTCACCGACAAAGGTAACAAGTGGTTGGCCGACACCGTGCAGGACGACCAGCTCTTCGTGCTCCCCGACATCACCAGCGAACTCTCTGCCCTCGAGAACGAGAAACTCAGCGATGCCGAACGCGTAGAGAAGAAAGACGCACTGCTTCAGGACTACGCCATCAAGAGCGAACGCGTACACACCATCCTCCAGTTGCTCAAAGCCTACACCATGTTCCGCATCAACGAGGAATACGTTGTCATGGACGGACAGGTGAAGATTGTTGACGAGCAGACGGGCCGTATCATGGAAGGACGCCGCTGGAGCGACGGTCTCCACCAGGCCGTAGAAGCCAAGGAACACGTGAAGGTGGAAGCTGCCACGCAGACCTTCGCCACCATTACGCTCCAGAACTACTTCCGCATGTACCACAAACTCTCCGGTATGACGGGTACGGCAAGCACGGAAGCCGGCGAATTCTGGAACATCTACAAACTCGACGTGGTGGAAATCCCCACCAACCGTCCCATTCAGCGCGTCGACATGAACGACCGCGTATACAAGACGAAGCGTGAGAAGTATGCCGCCGTCATCCAGGAAATTGAGAAGATGCGCCTTGCCGGTCGTCCCGTCCTCGTGGGTACGACGAGCGTAGACGTCAGCGAACTCCTCAGCCGCATGCTCCAGCTCCGCCACATTCCCCACCAGGTACTCAACGCCAAGCTCCACCAGAAGGAAGCCGACATCGTGGCTCTCGCCGGTCAGAGCAAGATGGGCACAGTGGTAACGATCGACGCTGAAGGCAACAAGCACGAAGAGGAACGCATGCTCGGCGCTGTAACCATCGCCACCAACATGGCAGGTCGTGGTACCGACATCAAGCTTTCCGACGAAGTGAAGGCTGCCGGCGGTCTCGCCATCATCGGTACGGAACGCCACGAAAGCCGCCGTGTGGACCGCCAGCTCCGTGGTCGTGCCGGACGTCAGGGCGACCCGGGTTCTTCAGTGTTCTTCGTTTCGCTCGAAGACAACCTCATGCGCCTCTTCGCCAGCGAACGCATTGCACGCGTCATGGACAAACTCGGTTTCAAGGACGGCGAGATGATCGAGGCCAAGATGATCAACAACAGCATTGAACGCGCACAGCGTAAGGTGGAAGAGAACAACTTCGGTATCCGTAAGCGCCTCCTCGAATACGACGACGTGATGAACAAGCAGCGTACCGTCATCTACGAGAAGCGCCGCCACGCCCTCATGGGTGAACGCGTGGAGATGGACATCGCCAACATGCTTTGGGACCGCGTGATTAACGTGATCGACAACAACGACTACGAGGGTTGCCGCGACGGCTTCATCGAAATCTTCGCCACGGAAGTGCCCTTCACGCAGGAAGAGTTTGAAGGCATGAAGCGCGAGGACCTCTACGAAAAGGCTTACCAGGGCGTAATCAACGGTTTCGAACGCAAGACGGACCGCTTGGCACAAGTGGCTATGCCTGTTATCAAGCAAGTTTACGAGAACCAAGGTCAGATGTACGAGAACATCCTCGTGCCCATCACCGACGGCAAACTCGTTTACAACATCCGCACAAACCTCAAGAAGGCTTACGAAACGGAGTCGAAGGAAGTGGTGAAGGACTTTGAGAAGGCCATTCTGCTCCACAACATCGACGATGCTTGGAAGGAAAACCTCCGCGAACTGGACGACCTCAAGAAGTCCGTTCAGAACGCCAGCTACGAACAGAAGGATCCGCTCCTCGTCTTCAAACTCGAGAGTGTACAACTCTTCGACAAGATGGTGAACCGCATCAACAACGAAACGGTGGCTACCCTCATGCGCGGACAGATTCCCGTTCAGGCTCCCGAGGAGGTACAGGAAGCCGCTCCCGAAGAAAGCACTCCGCAGGAAGGTCTCACCACCTCACACGAGACGCTCGACGAAGCCGGCGACCCCGAAGCACGCGAAGCCCTCAACCACGACACCCGCGAACAGAACCGCCAGCCCATCGTGAAGGACAAGGTGCCCGGACGCAACGAACCCTGTCCCTGCGGTAGCGGCAAGAAGTTCAAAGACTGCCACGGCAAAGGTCTCTAAGGCCCGCCCCAACCATAGCACACACGCTCTTCACTGAGCAATAGTTACATCAACGAAGTTTCGGAGGAAACGGGATAGGCACAGTGTCCACCCGACCTGCGAAACTTCGTTCTTTCTTATCATAAAATCCCGAATACACGTACATGGAAAAGAATCCTGTAATAGAAGCGATGCTCACCCGCCGCAGCATTCGCAAATTCACCGACCAAGCAGTTCCCGAGGAACTCATCAACCAGATTGTAGAAGCCGGAACGTACGCCGCCTCTGGCCACGGTTACCAACCCTGGCTTGTGGTCGAAGTGACCGACCCCGAAACACGCGACCGCATGCGCCGCGACAATGCCCGCTTCATGGGTGCCTCTGAAGACGCCGATCCCTTCTACGGCGCTCCCGTATGGCTCTTGGTTCTCGTGGACCGCAGCTATGCCACACACGTCTACGACGGTTCGCTCATGATGGGCAACATGATGCTTGCCGCTCACGCCCTCGGTCTCGGTTCGTGCTGGATAAACCGCGCACGCGAAGAGTTTGAGATGCCCGAATGGAAAGAGTGGCTCAAAAAACTCGGCGTGGAAGGCGACTACGAAGGCATAGGCCACCTCGCCATTGGTTATCCAGCAGGCGAGCCGCGCCCCGCAAAGCCCCGCAAGCCCTGCTTCATCAAGGCGTAATTCATGGGGGCGCTCTATGGGGGCGACGTTTCCAAAACGTCGCAACAACGTAGGAAAGAAACAAAGCATAGTTGATGTCCTCGTATAGAGCTGCGACGTTTTGAAAACGTCCCCCCCCATAGAGTGCCCCATGCACGACGCACTCATTCATCCCTCATTTGCACATTTGCACATTCGCAAAGCGATGCATTTGCACATTCGCACATTCGCAAAGCGATGCATTCGCACATTTGCACATTCGCACATTTGCATATTACGAAGTCTATGTCCACCGAACACGACCATTTCACATCCATGCTTGAGGCGCGGGAGATAAAGCCCACCGCCAACCGCCTGCTTGTGCTCCGCACACTGGAGGAAGAGGACTGCGCCCTCTCGCTCACCGACATCGAAGCCCGCATAGGCACGATGGACAAGTCGAGCGTGTTCCGAGCCCTCACGCTCTTCCTCGAGCACCACCTCGTGCACGGGGTGGACGACGGCACGGGCATGATGAAATATGCCCTCTGCGAACCGTCGTGCCACTGCGGAGAAAACGGACACCACGACGTTTCGGACTACCACACTCATTTCCGCTGCGAACGCTGCGGCCGCACGTTCTGCCTGCGCGGACTTCCCGTACCCAGTGTGCCACTTCCCAAAGGCTTCGTACTCAGTTCGGCAAACTACGTGCTCGTGGGCCTTTGCCCGCACTGCTCGCACGTGAGGGAATAAAGGACGAGAACTGTACGGCGTAGGAATATTTGCTATATTTGCAGTCTACATTATTCCAACATTTCTAACCTATGGCCACAAAGCTCTATCCCATCGGTATTCAGACTTTTTCCGAAATACGCCGATTGGACAACCTCTATATAGACAAGACGGAATACGTCTACCGCCTTACACATACCAGCGGAAAGTTTTTCTTTCTGAGCCGCCCACGACGGTTCGGAAAGTCACTCCTCGTGTCTACCCTGCAAAGCTATTTTGAGGGAAGAAAGGAACTTTTCAAAAGCTTGGCCATAGAAAAACTTGAAAAGGAATGGAAGGAATATCCGGTGCTACACTTCGACATGAGCACCGCCAAACATTGCTCTGTAGAACGTCTTGAATCGGAAATCAGCCTAAAGCTGTCGCGATACGAAGCAATCTACGGGATTGAAAGACCGGAGAACCAACTCAACCAGCGACTCCAAAGCCTCATCCGTTGCGTGGCAGAAAAGACGCAACAACAAGTGGTCGTTCTCGTAGACGAATACGACGCACCGTTGCTTGACGTGGTACACGAAGAAGGTGTGTTACCGGCCTTGCGACAAGTGATGCGCAACTTCTACAGTCCGCTAAAAGACTGCGAACCGATGCTGCGTTTTGTGTTCCTCACTGGCATCACGAAGTTCTCTCAGATGAGCATCTTCAGCGAGCTTAATAGCATCCGGAACATCAGCATGGACTCACGCTATGCCGGCATCTGCGGCATCACCGAAGAGGAACTACTCACGCAAATGGACGAAGACATTCGTTCACTTGCAGCCCGAATCGGTACGACTCCTAAAGAAACCGTCAAGCGCCTTAAGGAAAACTACGATGGCTACCACTTCACATGGCCCTCGCCCGACGTGTACAACCCCTTCAGCTTGCTCTCTTGCCTGGACGAAGGAAAATTCGACGCTTACTGGTTCTCCACGGGTACGCCCACTTTCCTCATTGAACTCATGCGGAAGTTCCACATGCAACCAACCTCTATCGGAGAAAGCATCGAAACGCCTCAAAGCGCATTCGACGCTCCTACTGAGAACCTCACGTCACCCGTTCCTTTGCTTTACCAAAGCGGATACATCACCATAAAGGCTTACGATGCAGAACTCGATCTCTTCACGCTAAGCGTGCCTAACCGTGAAATACGTACGGGGCTTTTCCGTAGTCTCATTCCTCAATATCTTACTACCGCCTCGGATGCCAGCTGGAGCACCATTGCCCACATGTCTGCCCACATCAAACAAGGCGACATGGACAGTGCCTTGCAGTTGCTACAAACGTTTCTCGCAACTGTTCCCTATTGTCATGGAGCCAAAGGAGAAGGACACTACCAACAGATGCTTTATGTCATATTCACCCTGCTCACACCCTACCACATCTATGTGGAGCAACACACAGCGAAAGGGCGCACGGACATGACAATAGAAACTGCTGACCGCATTTTCGTCATGGAACTCAAGTTTGGCAATACAGCAGCAGAAGCTATGCGGCAAATAGAAACGAAGGAATATGCCCGAGCTTTTTCCCTTAAAGGCAAACCTGTCACAAAGGTCGCACTCGCATTTGATGCAGACGGTGAGCACAACCTCACTGAGTGGATTGTCAAGGACGAACATACAATCAAAACGTAGGATACAATGAGCAAGACAGAAAAAGACATCGCGTTGTTCGTTGCATTCTGCATTGAAGAATACGGAGCAGCAAAAAGAATGACGGGCGAGAAGGTGTTTGAACTGTTCACACACTACGATGTAGTGGACTACCTCAGCAAGTTTTTCGATACACTTCACACACAAGGTCGTCAGTGGCTGATTGAAGAAATTGACGAGTTTATAGAAATAAGGGAGAAGCAATCAAAATAGGGTAATAACTCAACTTTCGGATTTAGGTTTCGCACTGAGTTTGAGCGGAAATCGTGCTGTAGG
>CAVKJJ010000083.1:0-9789 GCA_963656685.1 bacterium
AAAAGAGCCCGAAAGATGGCAAAACGCCACTTGAGCGAATTTGTACATTATACGGTGGTAATTTATAGAACCACCCTAAACCCACATTCTTTATACATATGGCACAAAAACCCAGCATTCCCAAAGGAACACGCGACTTCGGACCCGTCGAAATGGCGCGCCGAAACTACATATTCAACACCATACGCGAAGTTTACGCACTTTACGGCTTTCGCCAGATAGAGACTCCAGCCATGGAGAACCTCTCCACCCTCATGGGCAAGTACGGCGAAGAAGGTGACAAACTCCTCTTCAAAATTCTCAACTCAGGCGATTTCAAGCACGGCGCCACTACCGAAGAATATGCCGAGAAAACTTCCGCCCAGCTCGCTTCGCGTTTCTCCGAGAAAGGTCTGCGCTACGACCTCACCGTGCCCTTCGCACGCTACGTCGTACAGCACCGCGACGAACTCCAGATGCCGTTCAAGCGTTACCAGATTCAGCCCGTGTGGCGTGCCGACCGTCCGCAGAAAGGCCGCTATCGCGAGTTCTATCAGTGCGACGCCGACGTCGTAGGTTCCGATTCGTTGCTCAATGAGGTAGAACTCATGCAGATTGTCGACGAAGTCTTCACCCGTTTCGGCATTCGTGTGAGCATTAAAATCAACAATCGCAAAATCCTCACCGGCATTGCCGAAACCATCGGCGCTGCCGACAAGATTGTAGACATCACCGTCGCCATTGACAAACTCGACAAAATAGGTCTCGACAAGGTCAACGAAGAACTCCGCGCCGTAGGACTCGACGAAGAGGCTGTGCAGAAACTCCAGCCCATCATCGCCCTTTCCGGAACGAACGAGGAGAAACTTGCTACCATGCGCGAGGTGCTCGCTTCGAGCGAAACGGGACTTAAGGGCGTGGACGAAGTGGCCTTCGTACTCGAAGCGCTCCAGGAAAGCCAGCTCCGCAACGAGATAGAACTCGACCTCACCCTCGCACGCGGTTTGAATTACTATACCGGTTGCATCTTCGAAGTGAAAGCCCTCGACGTGCAGATAGGTTCCATCACCGGCGGCGGTCGCTACGACAACCTCACCGGCATCTTCGGTCTTGCCGGACTTAGCGGCGTAGGCATCAGTTTCGGTGCCGACCGCATCTACGACGTGCTCACACAACTCGACCTCTATCCCGCAGAGACCAACTCCGGTGCACGTCTTCTCTTCATTAATTTCGGTGCAAAGGAAGCCGCCCGCTGCCTCCGTCTTGCCGCCGAAGTACGTAAGGCTGGCATCTCAGCCGAAGTTTACCCCGACAGCGTGAAGATGAAAAAGCAGATGAGCTACGCCAACGCTCACCAAGTGCCCTTCGTTGCCCTCGTGGGCGAAACGGAACTCGCCAACGGCACCGTTTCACTTAAGAACATGGCCACCGGCGAGCAGCGCGAAGTCACCGTCGAACAACTCGTTGAAGCGGTCAACTAATTCCGCTTTCTATATATTATAAGCGTCCGCAGTCTGCTAGCGCAACCCGTGCGCTCAGGCTGCGGACGTTTCAAAAACAAGAAATCCTCCCGTTTATGGAAACAGACAAGAACATCGCAACGCCTTCCTCCCCCGCCACCACGGCTCCCGAGCCCGAAGTGCTGACTTACTTTGAGGAAGTGAACCGCATGTATACCATGCGCGAGGCCATCGACGAGGCCAAGCGCTGCCTCCACTGCAAAGTGCCGCAGTGTAAGAAAGGCTGTCCCATCGAGAACAACATCCCCGACTTCATCCACGCCCTTTCTATGGGCAATATGGGCGAAGCCATGAACGTCCTCCACGAAAAGACCAATCTTCCCGCCATCTGCGGCCGCGTCTGCCCCCACGAGAAGCAGTGCGAAGGCCACTGCGTCCTCGGCAAGAAGGGACGCCCCGTGCGAGTGGGTAAATTGGAAAGCTTCATTGCCCAATTCGATGCCGACATGCACCTCACCCACGAACGCCTTGCCGAGAAAACGCGAGGCAAAGTGGCCGTCATCGGTTCCGGTCCTGCCGGCCTCACCGTAGCGGGCGACCTTGCCCGTCAGGGATTCCATGTAACCATCTTCGAAGGCCAGGCCGAATTGGGAGGTGTACTCATGTACGGCATTCCCGAGTATCGTCTGCCGAAAGGCGTCGTTCGTAACGAGGTAGAAAAGATTGAAGCCCTTGGCGTCAACTTTGTGCGCAACTGCTTGGTAGGTTCTCCTGAGTCGGGCGTAACGATCGACAGCCTTTTTGCCGATGGATTCGATGCAATCTTTATGGCAACTGGCACGGCACTGCCACAAAATCTCAACGTACCCGGTGCCGACCTCAAACGCGTTACGCAGAGCACCGACTTCCTACACAACGTCAACGCTTACGTCGAAGGTGTACTTCCACGCGAGATGGTACCGCTCCGCGAGGGCGACAAAGTGGCTGTCATCGGTGCAGGAAATGTGGCGATGGACGCTGCCCGTACTGCACGCCGCCTTGGAGCCGACGTGACAGTCATCTACCGCCGCACACAAGCCGATATGCCCGCCAACCAAAGCGAATACGAAGAAGCCGTAGCAGAAGGCGTGAAGTTTATGTGGCAGACCAATTCGCTCGAATTCCTTGGCAACGCCAAAGGTCGCGTGCGCGCCATCCGACTCTCTACGCCCGAAGGCGAACGCATTGAGGAATTCGGTCGTGTGTTCCTTGCCATCGGTTCCCGTCCCGCCAATCGTATTGTCAGCACCACCACGGGTATCGAAACCGACGAGAAAGGTTACGTCATTGTGGGCGAACGTCCCATGGGTATGACCACCCGCCGCGGTGTCTTTGCCGGAGGCGACGTCGTTCACCGTCCGCAGACCGTCGTCCTTGCCATGAAAGCAGCAAAGGAAGTAGCCGTCGGCATTGCCCAGTACGTCGACGCCATCAAACTTCTTGAAGACTGCGGCGTCCAAACCCCTCAAGCGTAACAGTTCACTTGCTGATACCAAAAAGTCCCTTTTCGTCGGAAATATACCGATGAAAAGGGACTTTTTGTATTGTTGGAGAGATGTGCCATTGCTATTTCTTTGCTTCCTTCAGTGCTTGGATGTTTCGCTGCAAACCTTCAAATTTTGCCCTTTTCACCGCACTTTTGCGGAAAATCTCGCGGTAGCGCTCCACATCAAGCGTTTGCCAGTCGGCGGGCGTCATCTGTTCTATGGCGGGGCGCGGTTTCAGTTCTTCCACCTCCGTGTTGTGGGCAAAGCGAACGTTCCACGGACAAGTTTCTGCACAACGGTCACAACCGTAGAAGCATGTACCCATCTTCTCTCCCGTACCCTTAGGAAGTTCTCCGCGTTTTTCTATCGTAAGGTACGAAAGGCAACGGCGGGCGTCGAGCGTTCCGTCGCCCAAGAGTGCTCCCGTGGGACAAGCGTCCAGACAAGCGCGGCACGTACCGCAGCGATTTTTTTGTGGCGCGTCGTAACGGTCCGCTTCGTGCGTCAGAATGAGTTCTCCGAGAAAGAAAAAACTTCCCGCACCGGGAATGATCAGTTGCGAGTTACGGCCTCGCCAACCCAGTCCGCACCGTACCGCCCAATATTTCTCGTCCACGGGCGCCGTGTCTACAAAGCAGCGTCCGTCGCGCCCTTCTTCTAAATTTAATTCTGCAAGAAGGCGGCGGAGCATAGTTTTCACTACCTCGTGGTAGTCCGTGCCGCGTGCATAGCGGGCCAGATGCCATGCATTTTCGGCGTTTTCATCGGGATTTTCGTGCTTTTCGCTTCCTTCCTCAGTATAATAGTTCACAGCTAACGACACCACTGTTCGCGCCCCTTCCACAAGCAGTCGCGGGTCGAGTTTCTTGTCCACGTTTCGTGCCAGGTAGTCCATGTCGGCATGGTTCCCCTCTGCCAACCATCGGCGATACTCTTCAGCACGTTCCTTTGCCACCGGTTCGGCTGGGGCAAGTCCGCAGGCTGAGAAGCCCAGCGCAAGCGCTTTCTCTTTGATGGTGTCGGCACTGAGCGTCATGGCTATTCGTAGATGAGCGTAGTGAGACGTTCCGGACGGAACACTTCCTCCGCCACGCTTTGCAGTTCTGCGGCAGTCACCGCGCGCAGTTTTTCGCAAATCTGCTGCACGTCGCGGTGGCGGCGGTAGTGAGCAAATGTCTTGCCCAGTGCCAACGCATAGCCTTCAGAAGCATCGGTGCTGATGCCAATCTGTCCGCAGAGCTGTTTCTGTGCACGAGAGATTTGTGTTTCGGTAAGGCGTGTCGTAGCAAGGCGTTCCATTTCGCGGAGCACGCGGCGACGGCAGCGCTCCACGTCGTGAGCGTCGCAGCCGAAGTAAACGTTCCAAAATCCCGTGTCGGGATAAGTGTTCAGATAAGAGTCCACGCTGTATACCAATCCTGCCTTTTCGCGCAGACTCACATTAAGCCGAGAACTCATGCCAGGACCACCGAAGAGGTTGTTCAGCAACACGAGCGCATAGTGCCTACTGTCCTGTGCGCCGAAGGCAGGAGCGCCCATCAGCACGTGTGCTTGGTGTGTGCCCTTGTCTACGCGTCGTTCCTGCTTTTCGAAGCAAGGCACAGGAGCGTTGAAAACGGGCAATTCTGCGATGGAATCGGTAAAATCTGAAGCCGGTAGCAGTTTTTCAAGCGTACGAACGGCGCGGCGGAAATCCACATTGCCGTAGATGTAAAACGCACAGTTCGCAGGGCGGTACCAGCGCTGCGTGAAGCGTAGTGCATCGTTCGTCTTGTATTCATGTAGCCTTTGAGCCTCTCCGAGAATATCCCTTCCCAGAGGCTGACCCGTGTACATCATTTGTTCAAATTCGTCGAAGATAAGTTCAGAGGGAGAGTCGCGGTAACTTTCTATCTCGTCGCAAATCACCTCCACCTCTTTGTCTATTTCCTGCTGCGGGAATGTACTGTGGAACACAATGTCCGTGAGCAAATCTGCCGCACGAGAGAAGTCCTCCTTCAGCACCGTGGCGTAGTAGACCGTTTCCTGTTTCGTTGTGTAAGCGTTGAGATCACCTCCCACACATTCAAGCGCGTTCGATATGTGGCAAGCGCGTCGACGCGCAGTGCCTTTGAACGACATATGTTCGATGAAATGGGCCATTCCAGCATCGTTCGCCTCTTCGTGGCGCGTTCCGGCACACACGACAATGCCGCAATAAACCACGGGCGAGTCCGTCCGTTCGTAGATGACGCGAAGGCCGCAAGGAAGTTCGGCAGAAAGAAAGTCTTGGGTCATTTTCTAAAATATTTTCCCACAACGGGAAGGTTCTTGAGGGGAAAGTCGTAGTGGACCGTATGCGCCACAAAAAGCACGATGCACGCCGTGTTCACCAAGAGACGCAGACCGAGATGCGCAATGTAGGTTTCTGCCCCTTGCATAATGGCAAAGAAGATGAGCGTGATGAGCACGTAGCCGCCAATGCTTCGGAGCGGATAGGCAATCGGGTAGTAACGCTGGCCCACGAAATAAGAGAGCACCATGGCCGTGCCGTATCCGGCAAAGCCCGCCCAGGCGCAAGCGATGTAACCATATTGCGGCACGAAGATGACGTTCACAGCAATAAGCACGGCACAGCCTATGCCCGAGAACCATGCGCCCCAAATGGTGCGGTCAATGAGTTTGTACCAGAACGAGAGATTGAAATAAACGCCCATGAGAATCTCCGCCGCCATGACGATGGGCACCACGCGAAGACCTTCCCAGTAGTCGCGGCCTATGATGTGACGGAGCACGTCGATGTAGCCTACCACCACGAGGAACGCCAAGAGCGTGAAGATGATGAAGTACTTCATCGCGGCAGCGTAGGTCGAACGGTTGTCCTTGTCCTTCGCCTTGCCGAAGACGAACGGTTCGTAGGCGTAACGGAATGCTTGCGTAATCATTGCCATAATCATGGCAATCTTCGACGCAGCGCCGTAAATTCCGAGTTGTGCGTGGGCGTCGCTGCCCTTGTAGATATAGGGGAAGAGGATTTTGTCGGCCGTTTGGTTCAGAATGCCGGCAATTCCGAGCACGAGAATGGGCCATGAATAGGCGAACATACGGCGCATGAGCGCTTTCGTTTCGCTCCACGGCGCGAACGTTCCGCCGAATCCTTCGCGGAGTTCTTTGTAGAAACACAGTGTGATGCTCGCCGTGCACACTAGGTTGATGTAGAAAGCATAACCCACGTCGTGGCCGTCGAGGAAGAGGTAGTAGACGATGTTGAGCGCGATGTTCAGCACGATGAAGAGCAACTTGAGAGCGGCAAACTTCAGCGGACGCTTCTTGTAACGTAGATAAGCAAAGGGAATGCACTGAAAAGCGTCGATCGCCACCGTCACAAACATCGTCCAGACGTAGGCGGGATGGTCGGCGTAGCCCATTGCTGCGCTCAGTGGATGGATAAAGGCGAAGACCAGCACGATGAACACCAGCGACGTGCAGCCCACCATAGCAAGTACGGTGGAGTAGACCGTCGGTCCGTTCTCCTCCTCTTTGTTTACGAAGCGGAAGAACGTCGTTTCCATGCCGTAGGTGAGGATAACGAGCAGGAGGGCGGTATAGGCGTACATATTCGTGATGACGCCGTAGCCGCCGCTTGCAGCACTAATCTTTGCCGTGTAGAGCGGAACGAGCAGATAGTTGAGGAAGCGGCCGACGATGCTCGACATTCCGTAGATGGCCGTGTCTTTGGCCAGCGATTTCATACTTGACATGCGTCTATATGTGTTTGTAATTTATCTGAAGAAGAGGTAACAGATGGCAATGGCGGCAATCACGCCGGCGAAGTCGGCAAGGAGTCCGCACGCCACGGCATGACGTGTGCGGGAAATGCCCACAGAGCCGAAGTAGACGGCGAGAATGTAGAACGTGGTGTCCGTAGAACCCTGGAAAATGCAACTCAGTCGCCCCACGAAGGAGTCGGCGCCATAGGTCTGCATGGCGTCCACCATCATGCCGCGTGCACCGCTTCCCGAGAGCGGTTTCATGAGCGCCGTGGGGAGTGCACCCACCCAGTCGGTGTTCATGCCCGAGAGCGAAACGAGCCATTTCACCGCATCGATGAGCCAATCCATGGCACCCGAAGCACGGAACACGCCGATGCTCACGAGCACCGCCACGAGATAAGGAATGATGCGCACGGCAGTTTCAAATCCGCCTTTCGCACCTTCTATGAAAGCGTCGTAGACATTTACCTTCTTCCTTACGCCAGCGGCGATGAATGCCACGATGATGGTGAAGAGCAGCACGTTGGCCGTTGTCGTTCCCACAGTGTTCATCATCGCGCTGTCCAAGCGGCTGAAGCCCCAGATGATGGCCGCCACAGCAGCCGAGAGTCCGCCAAGCGTGGCGAGCAGCACGGGCTGGAGCAGGTTGATGCGTTGGTAAAGACTCGTCACCACGATGCCCGCGAGCGTACTGAAGAACGTAGCGAGCAGTATGGGGATGAACACGTCGGTAGGCTGCGCCGCACCCTGTTGTGCACGGTACACCATGATGCTCACGGGGATGATGGTCAGTCCGCTCGTATTGAGCACGAGAAACATAATCATCGGGTTCGAAGCCGTGTCTTTCTTCGGGTTAAGTTCCTGAAGTTTCTCCATTGCTTTAAGTCCGAGCGGCGTGGCGGCATTGTCGAGACCGAGCATATTGGCGGCAATGTTCATGAAGATGTTGCCGTAGACGGGATGTCCTTTGGGGATGTCGGGGAACAGACGGGTGAAGACGGGACTCAGCAGCCGCGCCATGGCGTTCACCACGCCGCCTTTTTCGCCAATCTTCATGATGCCGAGCCAGAGCGAGAGCACGCCGGTGAGTCCGAGGGAAATCTCGAACGCCGTCTTCGAGGTGTCGAACGTGGAGTCCATGATGGCGGGAAACACTTCCACATCGCCAAAGAAAATGAGTTTCACCAAAGCGATGACAAAGGCGATGCCGAAAAATGCTATCCAGATGTAGTTAAGTACCATGCTTTTGTGCGTTTCTTCTTGGAGAAAATAAAGAATTGTCCGCGGCTTGTTATTTCTTCAGCAGAGCCAGGGCTTTGTCTTCGGCGGCTTCCATTATTTCGCGTTCGCCGGGTCCTTTGTCGTTGATGCCTACGAGGTGGAGAATGCCGTGTATGATGACGCGGTGGAGTTCTTCGTCGTAGGGTTTGCCGAAGAGTTCGGCGTTGGAGCGTACTGTGTCGAGACTGATGAAGAGGTCGCCGCTGAGGAGGTCGCCCTCGCAGTAGTCGAAGGTGATGATGTCCGTGTAGTAGTCGTGCTGCAGATACTGGCGGTTCACTTCAAGAATTTTCTCGTCGTTGCAGAACACGTAGGCCACTTCGCCTACGCGTTTGCCGTAGGATGCTGCCACGGCACGTATCCACGCCGTCGTTTCGCGGTGGGGGACGTCGGGCATCTTTACGTCAATGGTGTTGTAGGAAATCATGTTTCTTTAATGTGCAAATGTGGGCTTGATGGGCATAATGGGCTTAATGGGCATAATGGGCTTAATGGGCATAGTGGGCACTATGGGCATTGTGGGCATAGTGGGCACTATGGGCATAATGGGCTGCTTTTAAGGCGCAGCACGCAAGAGCCTCTGCGAGGCTAGTCGAAGAGGCTGGGTTGTGTGGGGTCTTGGCTGTATTGGCTTCGTCCGAGGTGTTTGTAGGCCAGTTCCGTTACTTCGCGTCCTCGCGGTGTGCGGCGTATGAAGCCCTCTTTGATGAGGAACGGTTCGTACACTTCCTCCACCGTGCCCGCATCTTCGCCGATGGCCGTCGCAATCGTCGTTACGCCCACTGGGCCGCCTTTGAACTTGTCGATGATCGTGAGCAGAATCTTGTTGTCAATCTCGTCAAGACCATATTTGTCGATGTTCAGCGCCTCGAGGGCGTAGCGTGCAATCTCTGTGTCGATGCGTCCGTTGCCTTTTACTTGTGCAAAGTCGCGCACGCGGCGGAGCAGAGCGTTTGCAATACGCGGCGTGCCGCGCGAACGACTCGCTATCTCGCCCGCCGCTTCCGCGTCGATGGGTACGCGCAGAATGTGGGCCGAACGCTCAATGATGTGCTGCAGCGTTTCCGCATCGTAGTATTCCAGATGAAGATTAATGCCGAAGCGAGCACGGAGCGGTGCTGTGAGCAGACCGCTGCGCGTTGTGGCCCCCACGAGGGTGAAAGGATTGAGGTCAATCTGGATGCTGCGTGCGGCAGGCCCCTTGTCGATCATGATGTCTATGCGGTAGTCCTCCATTGCCGAGTAGAGATATTCCTCTACCACGGGAGACAGACGGTGAATCTCGTCGATGAAGAGCACGTCGTTCTTTTCAAGCGACGTGAGCAGCCCGGCAAGGTCGCCCGGCTTGTCGAGAACAGGACCCGAAGTAAGTTTGAAACCCACGCCGAGCTCGTTGGCAATGATGTTCGAGAGCGTTGTCTTTCCCAGTCCCGGAGGACCGTGAAGAAGCGTGTGGTCCAGCGGTTCGCCGCGGTATTTTGCCGCTTCTACGAACACGCTGAGATTTTCCACCACCTTGCGTTGTCCGCTGAAATCGTTGAATTTCAGCGGTCGCAGCGCGTTCTCAAAGTCGCGTTCCGTGGACGTGGGCGCTTGTTGCTCCGCGCGTATGTCGAAAGTGTCGTCGTGCATGAGGGGTATATGATGTGTGGTGTTAGTCTATTTTACTTAAGTTTCGGATTTAAAATCCAACGGAGGTTTATGCGGCAATCTGGCTGTAAGCCAGACACGTAACCAGCCCACGGTGTCAACCGTGGGTAAGTTTTGCGCGATAATGCTGGGCTGTAAGCT
>CAVKJJ010000084.1:0-9652 GCA_963656685.1 bacterium
TTATAAGGGCTACCCACATTCTCCTTCTTCGTGCGTCGAAAGAGGTTAGCCCTCGGAGTCGCGGACACTCTCTTACAGTGGCAATGAATTGCAACAATAAGAGAGAGTCCGAAGGGCTGCGTCCCAAAGAGGTCTGCACGCAGAGCCGCTCACCCAGCCAAGCCAGCTCTTCGAGCGTTTGGCTGACCTCGCTGGCCCTGCGTCAGGGACTTTTTAAAGAGCGTCCGTTCCGCTCGGAGCAATGGCGAGCGCACTCGCTAATACTCCGAACGGCACAGACGCTTTCTTCTCCTTTTATAAGGGCTACCCACATTCTCCTTCTTCGTGCGTCGAAAGAGGTTAGCCCTCGTAGTAGCGGACACTCTCTTATTGTGCAATGAATTGCGACAATAAGAGAAAGTCCGTAAGGCTACGCCCTGGAGATTACCGCACTTCGTGCCTATTTTTGGAACAGCCGATAAGTGCTGCGCACCCATCGTCTTGTTCAACAGCGGAATGGCTGAGTGGGGAAGAAAATTCTAGGATTGGCATATTGGCGAGCGCACTCGCTAAAATGCCAATCCGAATTTTCTCCCCCACACAGCCGGTTTACCGCACGGCGAGCCGTGGCGAGCTTGGGCGGTGGGGAAACCCAAAGGGCTTTGGCGGTGGGTGGTTGTTGGGGGCGCAAAGGGGGTGAGTTGGGGCAAAGAAGGGGCAAAGGCGGTTTTTACCCTCGGGGAACTCGCATTTTTGAGGCGGTGAAGCGTGTTTGCCTCGCCTAATCTGCCTATTAATGCCCATTTTGCCCATTTGCAGCGGTCGGAACTCCTCGCTTTTCGGGCGGTGGAAAACTTCGGGGCGCATTTTGCACGGAATAGCTCCAAAAAACCTTGCACAAAGGAAACTTTCGGTGTGCAATCGGGAAACTTCGTGCCTTTCGGGGAACTTTGGGCGCATTTCGGGGGCGGTTGGGGCGGTGGGGAACTCGCTCCTTTGCTCCTCGTGTGGTCGTTCGCTCTTTATGCACCTTTTGCCCTTTATGCCTAATCCGCAGTTTGCGCCCTTTCAAGCCAAAAGCGCATTTTGTCGGGGTGGGGGAAACTCAAATCGGCATCTATTTAAGATTTGTTTACATATAACGCTATTTCAAAAAGGGGCAGACGAAAGCGGAGTATAGGGCGGTCGGGGGGTCTTCCGACGGAGGAGTTAAGGGGAAACCCCTTAACGAACCCCTTTTTGCTTGACTATCAGGTTGTTTTGTTTGTTATGCCTTAATAATCAGCGGATTTTGCCAATTTTTGAGCCGTGAGGTGAGCGCAAGCGGCTTGGCGCAGCGTCTTTTGAGGGTGTTTTGAGAGGAGGTAGTTTTGCGTTATTTCTCATCATCAAAACGAAAAGACTATGGCGGACATCAATACGAACGCCACGGTGACGCTCACCGTGAACGGAAAACAGGCGCAAAATATGCTCGAACAGCTGAAAAAGCAAGCAGCGGAACTCGAGGACAAAATCACAAAGGCGGCGGCTGCCGGCGACAAGGTCCAGCTGAAACGCTTCCAGCGTGAACTGCGCCAGACACACAGACAAATCGCACAGATTGAAAGTGCCACGCAAGGGGTGGAGAACGTTATGCAGCGATTGGACAAAGCGTCCCCAAAGGAACTGCAACGGGTCTTGCGTGAACTGAAACGCTCGCTCAACGGGGTTGAGCGAGGGACGGAGGAGTGGAACAAGCAATGCGAAGCAATTAAGCGTGTCAAGGCGCAAATCGCAGAGGTGAACGAGGAACTTCGGGAAACGCAAGAGGAAAACTCGGGCATCGTGGAACGCATCAACGGCTTCGTGGACAAGTGGGGCAACATCCTTGCAGGGGTGGCCGCAGTGGGCACGGGACTCGTGATGGCAGGACGCAAGGCGGTGAACGCTTTTGCGGAGATGGACGCGGAGATGGCGAACGTGCGCAAATTCACGGGACTTGCGGACAACGAGGTGAAGGAACTGAACGAGGATTTTAAGAAGATGGACACCCGAACGAGCCGTGAGGACCTCAACAAACTCGCCGAAGAGGCGGGACGCCTCGGCAAAACGTCGAAAGAGGACGTTTTGGGGTTCGTCAAAGCGGCGGACCAAATTAATGTGGCGCTTGACGAACTCGGCGAGGGGGCGACCTTGACGCTTTCGAAGTTGACGAACATTTTCGGGGACGAGGCACGACTCGGCACGGAGAAGAGTTTGTTGGCGGTGGGTAGTGTGATCAACGACCTCTCGCAGAACTGCACGGCGAGTGCCGGATACCTGGCGGAGTTTGGCAAACGGATGGCCGGAGTGGGGGCGCAAGCCGGAATGACTATCCCTCAAATCATGGCGTTTGCAGCGGTTCTTGACAGTCAAGGTCAAGCGTGCGAGATGTCGGCCACGGCACTCTCGCAACTCATTATGAACCTTTTCAAAGAGCCGTCGAAGATTGCGAAGGCAACGGGCATGGACTTGGAGGAACTGAACGCGGCGCTGAAGCGCAGCACGAACGAGGGACTTTTGATGTTGCTCGAGCAATTGAAGAAATTGGGCAACATGGACGTGTTGGCGCCGGTGTTTAAGAACATGGGCGAGAACGGCGCGCGTGCCTCGCAAGTGCTGGCCACGCTGGCCGGAAACGTGCAGATGGTGAAATGGCAACAAGAGCAAGCGACGGCGGCTTTTGAGGACGCTACCTCGGTGACGAACGAGTTTACGGTGCAGAACACGACGGTGGAGGCGGAACTCGACAAGGCGCGCAAACGGGTGAATGAGCTGGCCATTGAACTCGGTGAAAAGTTGATGCCGATCATGAAGCACATTATCAGCACGACGACGCTGACGTTGAAAGCGATGAGCACGACAATAGACTTCCTCGTCCGTAACAAGGAAGCGATTGTTGTGCTGACTTCGATGATTGTGGTTTATACGGCGGCGGTGAAAGCGAATGCCGTGGCGTTGAAGGCGCAAGCGGCATGGCATGCCGTGTGCCGCACGTCGGCCATTGCTTACCATGCCGTGGTGAAGGCCTTGCACGCAAGCCACTTGCTGCTGCAAGTGGGACTGGCAAAGTTGCAAGGGAACTGGGCGCGCCAGTCGGCGCTGATGATCGACGTGAAGAAAGCCGGGGCGGCTTTAGCGTCGGGGTGGGGCGTTCTCCTCGCCGGAGCGGTGGCCCTCGGCTATGGTATCTACAAACTGACGCAGAAGGTGAACGAGGCGGCTGAGGGCGAGAAGGCTCTCGCCGAAGTGCGCTTGAAAGGGCAAGAGGGTATCTTGGACGAGAGGAACAAGATTGAGGCATTAGTCAAGGTGGCGAACAACGAGAAACTCTCCCTCGAAGAACGTGAGAAAGCGGTGAAAGCGTTGAACAAAATCATTCCGAACTACAATGCGCAGCTGGATGCCACGACCGGAAAGTACAAGGCGAACAAGGACGCATTGGACGCTTACATTGCTTCACTGACCCGAAAATATGAAATTGAGGGGGCGAAGGATATGTTGAAGGAAATCGGCAGGGACAAGGCGAAACTGAAAATGGAAATCAAGGAACTTGACGATGAAGCAAAGGAATATGACGAAAGGCAGAAGAATGTGGAGTCGGCAAGTACGAACACGATGATGTCGTATGGCACGGCTGGCGCCACGATGGCTACTTACAGCGGTGTGGGCAATGGAACGCAAGCTGCGGTGAAACGAAGTAAAGCGAATAGCAAACGCAAAGATTTGGCGAAACTGAACGCCAAAGAAAAGGCGATTACGGAGGCCTACGGGGATGACATCGGCAAACAAGCGGCAGAGGATGCGACCACCAACGACAAACCCGTCATCACCAACACCACCAGCGGCAGCAGCGTGCCGACGGTGGACGAGGACAAGAAAAACAACGCAAAGGCGAGCAAATTCAAGGCGGAGCAGTCGTGGCAGAAGGAGCAGAACGCGCTGAACAAGAAAGCGTATATGGATGGCGAGAAGGACTACGAAGCCTACGTGGAACGCATGGAGGAGATTGAACAAGAGTATTACTCGCGCATTCTTCAGAACAAGAAAATCACGCCCGACGAGAAAGCGGAAGCGGAAGCGAACCTTTCGGAGGCAAAGAAGAAGCAAGAGGACCGGCGCAACTCGCCCGATGATTGGAAGGCAAAGGAGGAGGCGCTGAACCGCATTGCCTACGCTCGTGGAGAGAAAGATTATGAAGAATATGCCGCTCGAATGGACGCGATCAACGTGGCGTATTGGAAGAAGAAGGCGGAGCGCACGGACGTGTCGGGCAAGGAGTTGCTCGAGGCGCAAGCGCAATACCAAGAGGCGCTGAAAAAGCAAGAGGTGAATGCCACAAGTCAAGCCCGAGAGCGCGAGGACAAGGCGTATAACGCCCAGCTCGCGGAGTTAAAGCAGCGGTTTGTGGACGGATTGTCGGACTACCAAACGTATGAGAACGCCGTGGAACTGACCGAGATGGAGCACCTGCGCAAGGTGGTGGCGCTCTACAAGGAGGGGACGAAGGAGAGGCTGGCGGCGGAAAAGGAGTATCAGAGCCGTGTGTTCGCCAACAAGCAGAAGATGGTGCAGCAGCAGGAGCAGGCACGGAAGCAACTGAAGGAGGAGTACTTCGGCATGAGCGCGGACGAGAGGGTGTCGCAATACGACACGACGATGGCGGCGCTGCAAGAGGTGTATGCCGCTGAACTGAGGGCCGCCGGCGACAACGTGGCGGAGAAACTGCGCATCGAAGAGGCGTTTGAAAAGGCGAAGCTGGCGCTGCGCAAGAAGTATGACCTTGCCGCAATCGGGCAGACGAAGAACGGCATGGAGAAGGCGAACGACAAACTGGCCTCGTGGCTGGAGAGCCGAGGGGGTCAGGCGGTGACGCAGTCGTTCTCGACAATCATGGGCGGCATGAGCGAGATTTTTAGCGGTGTTTCTTCTCTCGTCCAAGCGGAACTCGAGAAGGAAACGGCGGCCATCAACTCGCGCTACACGGCGGAAATCTCCGCAGCCGAGGGCAACAACTACAAGGTGGCGAAGCTGGAGAAGGAGAAGGAGGCGGCGCTGGCCAAAGCGAAGAACGAGGCGAACAAAAAGATGTTTGCGATGCAGGTGATGCAAGCGGTGGCGCAGACGGCGCAGAATGCGTTGTCGGCTTATGGTTCGGCAGCGGCCATTCCGCTCGTGGGCTACATCCTCGCCCCCGTGGCGGCGGCGATGGCGGTGGCGGCCGGCGTGATCCAGATTGCGGCCATCAAAAAGCAGCAGCAAGCGAGCGAGGCGCAGGGCTACGCCTCGGGCGGCTTCACGCCCTCGGGACGGGTGGAAGAAGAGGTGGGCGTGGTGCATGCCGGGGAGTGGGTGGCCTCGCAAAAGTTGTTGGCCTCGCCCGTGGCGCGTCCGCTCATCAATGCGCTGGACTATGCGCAACGGACGAACACGATTGGGTCTTTAAAGGCTGAAGATGTGAGTCGGACGATTGCGCCGGCTTCCGTCGCTCCGTCATCGTCGGCTTCATCTTCCTCTTCGTCGTCTTCGCCGCAGCCCATCGTGGTACAACAGCAGACGGACGGACTGGCCACGGCGGCGCTGGCAAGGTATGAGAAAGCCATCGCCAAACTGAACAAGCGGCTCGACGAGCCGTTTGTCACCGTGAACACCGTCACGGGCGACACGGGCATTAAACAGGCGCAGGAGGAATATGAGATGCTTATTCGTAACAAAACACCGAAGAGCCGACGCAAGTAGGCCGGCTCAATCCCCATTTCCCAATCACCAATTCCCTTTATAATCATGGAGATAATAATCAACGGAAAGCAAGCCGTGCTGAAGAAGGGCACGTCGTTTGACTTCATCGCAGAGAATAGCCTTTTCACGGGTTCGGACAGCTACACGCTGACCATCACCTTCCCCTTGCGCGGCCAAGCGGAGAACATCGCCATCTTCGGACACATTCACCGAGCGGAGGTGGAGGCGCGGAAGGTGGTGTTCAGTTGCGACATTCGCGACGGGGCGTTCTTCAAGTCGGGCACGATCACTGTGACGGAACTGTCGGACGTGGAGGTGAAAACGCAATTCTTGGAGGGGCGCAGCGAGCAGAATTTTGACGAAACGTTCGACGAGATCTATCTGAACGAGCTGGACCTGGGCTACCCTTCGGAGCGCACGGCGAAGTCGGACACTTGCATGGACATGATGCGACCGTGGCCGGAGAACTTCTGGCTGCCGCTGCCGTGGGTGAACAACTCGACGGGGAACATGCAGAACCAGGTGTTTTGGAACTCATCGACGAAGGAGTATCGGTGGCGGCACGAGGCGTACCCGAGCATGGGGGTGCAGACGCTCTCGTTTCAGCCGTACCTATTATATATATTGCGTAGGGTGTGCGGCGAGATTGGCTACGAGGGGGATTTTACGGCGTTGGAGAACTCGAGCCTTGCGTATCTGCTCATCTGCAACACGTTGCCGGCGGCGTGGGACGCGACGAACTTCGCGCTGGCCCTGCCGCACTGGACGCTGACGGAGTTTTTCGAGGAGTTGGAGAAGTTCCTTTTTGGCTCGTTCGCCATCAATCACAAGGCGAAGACGGTGGTGTTCAGCTTCTCGGACTCGCTGGCGGACGATGCTGGCGAGGTGATGCTCGAGAGGGTGGTGGACTCGTACACGGCGCAGGTGACGCAGGAGGACAAGTCGGACTATCTGGGCGGCCAAACGCTGGCCTACGAGGACAACGGGGCGCTGATGTGGGCCTACGATTCGTGCGACTGGTACATCCGCCAGTGCGCTAGGGACGCGAAGGTGTACGACACGTTGGCCGACCTCATCAAGGTGGCGAAAACGCTGAAAACGAGCGGCATCAGCGTGAACGACCTGGGGAACGGGAAGGTGACGCGTATGTTGCGCGGCTACGACGCGGCGTCGTTGGGCCACGAGCTTTTCTACGTGAAGGAGCTGCACATCTACTTTGTGATGTACTGCTACAAGGCGGTGCTTTACATGGAGGCGAACAGCCATAAGTGGTATCTCTATTACAACCGCCTTTATCCCCTCAACGCAGCCGGGGAAAGGTGGGCCGGGGAGGACGCGGAGAAGGTGGAGATGAAGTGCGTGCCGGCGTGGATTGAGGACACGGGCGACGGCAACGGACGAATGCTCTACTTGACGTGCGGCGACATGGGGAGTTCGGACAACTGGGTATTGACGGAGGACGGTTCTTCTTCTTCGTCCTCGTCTTCGTCTTCGTCAACTTCCTCGGCCCGTCGTTTCGTGTCGTCGTCGGAGGAGGACAGCACGATTGACTACGATGCCGGCGACCTGTCGCAAGGGCGTGCGAGCCGACGCATTGAGAACGGGGAACAGGACGAAACGGACGCTTACTTCGACCAAATCTATTTTGGTTTTTGGGACGGCAAGCAGCGGTGGTGGCCGGCGGAACCGCACCCCATCGTGGACAGCGTGGAGGTGACGGACAACTTTGAGGTGATCACGGCTCCTTTCTCCTTGCGCCTGAAAGAGGGATTGCTCGACGACCGCCGCGACGCGCTGCGGATGATCGACGGAAAGAAGAAGTATGAGTTTTCGTTCCTTTCGGACACGATGCCGAACCCTCGGGCGGTGTTCTACATCCGGGGCGGACGCTACATCTGCGAAAAAATAACTGCGACATTCACGGAAAATGGAATGTCGCAGCTAATGAAGGGCACGTTCTACCGCGTGCTCTCGGAGGATTGATTGTTATTGCGTTGTCAAATGATGGCACTTTGCAAATTGCTGGCGTGCCGCTCGATGGTGGTGCGCAGCACTTTGGCGTAAATCTGCGTGGTGCGGATGTCCTCGTGGCCGAGCATCCGCGCCACGTTTTCGATGGGGATGTCGTGGGCCAAAGCCAAGGTGGCAAACGAGTGACGGGCCACGTGGAAGGTGAGGTTCTTCTTGATGCCGAGCAAATTCTGAATGAGGTGCAAATAGTCGTTTGCCTTTTGGTTGGTTATCTTGGGCAGTTGATAGTTGTACTTCTTCAAGACTTCCATAGCAGGGGATAGGATAGGGGTGAAGAACTTTGTGTCGGTCTTGATTCTGCTTCCGTCAATAAAGGTCATGCTACCTTCCTTGACTGTCATCTTCTCAAAGTCAAATGCTTGGGTGTCGCAGAATGCAAGTCCGGTGTAGGCGGAGAAGATGAAGAGGTCACGCACTCGATCCAGCTTTGTGTTGAGTTCCGCTTTCCTCATCTTCTTCAACTCGCTTTCAAGGAGTGGTTGACGTTCCTTGCACTTGCCGCGCGTCACACTCACCATCTTATAAGGGTTACGGGGAATCTCTTCCGTGCGGTGCAGCTCGCTGACCCACTTCTTCAAACGTTTGTGGTAGCCGTAGATGGTGACGTCGCTCCGCTCACCATTGTGGAGCCACTTGTCGAAAGCGGCAATATTTTGGGGAGTCAGGTCGCCGTACACCTTGATTTTGCCGAAGCGCATAAGGGAATCGATGACCACTTGCTTGTGGCGGCGCGTGCCGTCGGCAATATCTTCGCTTGCCAGTGCGGACATACAGTAGCCGATGAAATCTTTTTGGGAGTTGTCTTCCTCAACTTCCTCGGTGGCCGTATCGTCTTCTCGGGCATCTTCGCCTAAATAGTGTTTGTTGAAATTGTTCTTGGTGAGCGGCTCGCCAAGAATCTCCATGGCAGAGAGAATCTTTTCGCACTGCGAAATGATTTCTTGTGTTTTCTCGGACTTGCTCTCCTTCTCCCATTTTTTTGGAGTCGTTTCGCACACCGTAATATAACGCACGTCTCTGCGCGCGAAATATACACGCACTTCCAAATAACCGAACCCCTTTTTCTCGTACAACTTCCGACGATCGAAAAGCACATCAATTTTTACTTGTCGCATAGGACTATTTTGTTTTTGCGCAGCCAAATTGGACGAATTGTCGCAAAAACTGTCCTTTTCTACGGAATGTGCTATTTTTCGCTCCGTAGAGGTCATTTTCCCATAACGTGTAAGACATTTGCGTTATACGTGTAAGACATTTTGCCTAGCGTGTAAGACAATGTGTAAGACATTTGTGTTACGCAATGTTCGGTTATGTTCGGTTTTCGCTCCTAATGCCCAACTTTTGCTGCAAGTTGAACCTGTGAAGTACCTTTCAAAATAACCTATACATAGAGGGTTAGTGCTAGTTTTAAAGCACTGAATATCAACAAAAAAGAGGATTAGTCGTGGTGTACGACTAATCCTCTCAATCTTAATTTTGTCTTGATTCTCTTGTGAACCATCCGTGATTCCGCAGGAATCCTTGTGATCCGCTTGGAATTTTCTTGACTTCTTCCAGATAATCCGTTTATAACTGCTTGAATATCACGCAGTATAAACACACCATGAAGAGCATTCTAAGATTGCGAAAAATAGTCGTTTTTGCGAAAATGTCAGCGTGTAAGACACGTGTAAGACATTTTGCCAACCACTCTTTTCTATCGTATAGGCGACTTTGACAGGTCGCTTCGTTTTTATAGATCGCTAGTAGATTAGGGACTGTCTCTCATTCGTTAATTGTATCAATATGTTAACGAGTAGATAGATAGACCTTTTTTGTTCGCACTTGTTCGTTAATGTGTGTTTATGCCGCTTTAATTTTGCAACTGCTTAGCAAAGCAAGTGCG
>CAVKJJ010000085.1:0-9186 GCA_963656685.1 bacterium
CACTTCGTGCCGTGACCCGGGCTTACGAATGGTGGGCTTTCAGCCCGCTCCTCGCCCATATCTTCGTTTGAATTTCTGCGCAAGTTGTTTTTTAATCATCACTTACTCAACTTTTAGACTTTAGGGTGGTTCTATAAATTACCACCGTAATATGTTCAAAATTGGGTGACTACCGTTTTGTCATCTTTCGGGCTCTTTTCCGCCCCTTTTGCTTGTTCGCTCAGTCGCATAGCCCGCTATGCTCCTTTACTCACAAACAAAATGGACGAAAAATAGCACCGAAATCTGACAAAGCTAATTTATAGAACCACCCTTTACAGAGTACTACGCATAAGAGCTATTCTCGCAAAATAATTCACACTTCTACAAACAGCAATCCCCTCACGCTTCTCGCAAAAGGAACGTGAGGGGATTGTCGTTATGTGATAAACCGAATGTTACTCAAAAAGGTTGTCGGCGTTGTTCTTGGACTTTGAAGGTTTGGTGCTGTTGCCGCTCTGGGGCTCGGTAGCATGAGACGCGTTGTGGTGGTGCGTAGCGGCGTGGGACGCTTCGCCCTCGCTTTCTTCTACAGCAGAAGAAGCGCCCTCGGAGGCCGACTGCTCATCACCGCCCATGATGTTTTCCGATTCGTCATCAAAAGCCGTGGAGTCGTTGGCAAGCGAATCGGGTTCTTCGCGAGAAGGAACGAATGCCGCTCCTTGATAGGTGCTGGGCTCTATGCCCTCGGGGACAGCCCCGTATTTATGGAGATACTTCGACTGCAACGCGGGATTGTCCATCACGCTGCGGAGGAACTGCGCCACGATGGGGAGCGCCGTACGGCTTCCCTGACCGAGAGCGCCTGTGCGGAAGTGGATGCTGCGATACTCGCCGCCTACCCATGCGCCAGCCACGAGGTCGGGAGTAACGCCCACAAACCAGGCATCGGAGTGGTTGTTAGACGTTCCGGTCTTGCCGCCGAAGTCGAGTTTGCCGTTGAACGGACCGAGATACATACCGGCACCGAGCGTCTGCGATGTACCGCCGCCTTCGCGTACACCGGCTTCAAGGAGTTTCTGCATGTAGAACGCAGCCTTTTCGTCAAGGGCGCGGTTCTGCACGGGTGACGACTCGTAGACCACATTGCCGTCGGAGTCGACAATCTTCGTGACAAGAATGGGCTCGACATGCATGCCGTTGTTGGCCACAGTGCCGTAAGCGTTGACGAGTTCAAAGAGCGTCACATCGCTTGAACCGAGCGGAAGCGATGGCGTGGGGTCAAGCGGCGACTTGATGCCCATGTCCTGCGCAGTCTGAACCACGTTGGGGATGCCCACATCCTGACCGAGTTTCACGGCAATGGTGTTGATACTTTGGGCAAAGGCAGAATGGAGCGGAATCTCTGCATTGGTGAAGCGTCCATTGGCGTTGTGCGGTTGCCAAACGGTGTTGGCGTGCTTGCGTTTGTCGTATACTTCCATGCGGATGTACTCGTCCTTGCGCGTGTCGACGGGAGTCATGCCTTGTTTCATGGCTGTGGAGTAGACAAAGAGCTTGAACGTCGAACCGGGCTGGCGCATGGCCTGCACCTTGTCGTACTTCCACGACTTGAAGTCGATGTCGCCCACATAGGCACGCACATAGCCGGTCTGCGGCTCCATAGCCACGAAGCCCGTGTGCATGAAGTTTACCATGTAGCGCACAGAGTCGATGGTGGACATATACTCGTGCTTCTCACCGTCGTAAGAGAAGAGCTTCACGTCGTGCTTGCGGTTGAGGTAGTAGCGCACACTGTCGGGCTGGTCGGGGTAGCGAGCCTGCAACTGCTTATAGACGTCGCTACGCTCAAGTATGCCCTCTATGAAGTTGGGAATAACGTTGCCCTTCTCGTCGCGCCAGGGATCGCCCATGCCTCGCCAGTGGTTGTCGAAGTTGCGCTGCACTTTCTTCATGTTGTCCGTCACAGACTTCTCTGCAGCTTCTTGCATGCGGGAGTCGAGGGTGGTGTAGATTTTGAGTCCGTCGGAGTAGACGTCGAGTTCGGGACACTTCTCGTGGATGTAGTCCTTGACGGCTTCGCGGAAGTAGAGTGCCTTGCCGTCGTAAGCGTTCTCCACGCTGAAGTTGAGTTCTATGGGAAGTTCCAAAAGGGAGTCGAGCGTACTCTTTTGGGCAACGTAAACATCGGAGAAATGACTAGTAAGCTCCTTGCGATGGCTGTACATATTGTTGAGCACCGTGTTGCGGCGCTCGCGCGAAGCTTTCGGATTGATGCGGGGATTGTAGGCAGAAGTGGCCTTGAGAAGTCCCACGAGCACTGCGGCCTCTTCGGGCTTGAGCTTTGCCGGAGTGGTATTGAAGTAGGTCTTAGCCGCTGTCTTTATGCCGTAAGCGTTGGAACCGAAGTCCACGGTGTTGGCGTACATCTCAAGAATGGTCTTCTTGTCGCAAAGCATCTCAATCTCCGTGGCGATTATCATCTCCTTGCTTTTCATAATGACAATGCTCAAGCCGGGTATCTTGCCAAGAAGTCCGGTGGAGTACTGCGTACGCACGCGGAACATGTTCTTCACAAGTTGCTGCGTAATGGTTGACGCTCCACGGGCATGACCGAACATGGCGTCCTTCGCCGCAGCGAAGAGACCTTGGTAGTCTATGCCGTGGTGGCTGTAGAAGCGCTCGTCTTCGGTGGAGATGAGGGCTTGGAAGAATACGGGACTGATGGAGTCGTAGGGTACGGGGGTACGGTTCTCGTTGAAGAACTTACCGAGCACCTTGCCGTCGGCACTGTAGATTTCAGAGGCGGCAGCAGTTTTGGGATGGAGTATCTGTTCTGTAGAAGGTGACTTGCCGAAGAGCCAGAAAAGATTGAAGAATACGGCAAACACGTAGAAGACGACGAATGCGAAGAACGAAACGACGCCAGCAATAAGTTTGCGCCACCAAGGACGGCCTACGAATTGCGACTTGTACCAACGCCAGCAGCGACGAAAGCCGCGGCCTATTGCACAAAAGAAAGCGCAAATGCTTCCGAATATGCTTTTTGATTTGCTCATGATAAGGGGTATTGAGTATGTGGGTGTGGACACTGCCTTGCCGTAAAGCAACTCGGCCAGCATCTTCACTCTTGCACTGAAAAAGGGGCACTCCCCGCACTTTCAAGCGCTATATTAGGCACAAAGTTAAAGGTTTGGTTATAGCCTTGCAAACGGCATGTTGTTTTTTTATACATATTAGCACAAGGCAAGCTCTTTTCTGCGCAAGCGGCACCAATTTGGGCAAAAAGGCGTTATGCTGTTTATAGAACTTTACATACGCATAGCGCAACAATGACGACTTTGCAGTCTTACGCCATACTCTCTTGGCAATAGGCCAATATGCCGTCCACGTCGTCGGGATGGAACCAACGGATTGTCGTGTCTTTCTTGAACCAGGTCATTTGCTTCTTGGCGTAGACACGGGTGTTGCGACGTATTTTCTCCAAAGCGAAGTCGAGTGTCCATTCTCCATCAATCCATTGAAAGAGTTCTTTGAAGCCCACGGTGTTGAGCGAGTTGCACGCGCGGAAAAGAAACACGCGCCTTGCCTCGTCGAGCAAACCATTCTCCACCATTACGTCCACACGGGCATTGATGCGCGCAAAAAGTTCTTCGCGCGGACGCTCTAGACCAATCTTAACAATGCGAAAGGGGCGTTCAGCTTTTCGCCCTTGACGGAACGAAGTGAAGGTGCACCCCGTCATGTAACAAACCTCGAGGGCATGCACCACGCGTTTGGGATTGCGCAAGTCGCACTGGGCATAGTATTCGGGGTCTAACAAACGGAGTTCGGCCACGAGGGGAGCCAATCCCTCCGTGTCGTAACGTTCTTTGAGAAGAGTGCGCGTTTCGTCGTCGATGGTGGGTATGTCGTCAATGCCGTTGCAGACGGCGTCGACATACATCATGGATCCACCGGAGAGAAGACATACGTTTGTCTTCGCAAATTCTTCTTGCAACACGCGCAGGGCTTCCTCTTCATATTTGGCTGCACTGTAATAGGCATCGAGTCCAAGCAGCCCCACGAAATGATGGCGCACACGCTGCAGTTCTTCCGGCGTCGGCGCAGCTGTGCCGATGGGGATGTCGCGATATAGTTGGCGCGAGTCGGCATTGAGTATTGGACAGCCAAAGTGTTCGGCAAGATGCAACGACAAGTCGGTCTTGCCTATGCCTGTTGGCCCAACAAGTACGAGGAGTGTGGGAACGGATGCAGATATTTTCTCCATGTGGGGAAGAAGATGAATAAAAAAGCGGAGAAGACGACATTCGGTCTTCCCCACTCAAATAAGATGGCAAAACGTTACTTTGGCATTTTGCCTTTATGATTTGGCGGTCAAAGCAATATAACCGCCTTAGTTCACTCTGACGTCAATAAGGCTGTCCGTCGGATATTTCAAAGCCTTCAAGGTCTATCTCGTCGTCATTGAAAGCTGCGCCTTCGCCGTAGAAATCATCATCGTCGTACGACTCTGAGGCTACTGCTGCGCCTTTCTTACCTTTGACGGGGGCGACGGGACTTTCGTCGATTTCAATTTGGCGAGGGGCTTTACCATTGGAACGGACGACCAAAGGTTCTTTGAGCGATTCTCCAGGAATGAATTCAACGACTTCCATGTAGAAGCTACGGTCGGAGAACGGGTCAAAGACATACTCCAAGTGTTGCTCTTCGTCCTCGATGAGTTCACTCAGGCGTGTGCCTTCCATGGGATAGATGTCCTCGTCGGAACCGCCCCACCCCATGTCTTCACGTGTGACCTGCTGGCCGCGACGCCACTCGTCGTTGCAAAGATAGAACGAGGTCATTTGGTCGTCGGGATAGTCGCACGACGAGAGGATGCATTTATTAAGGTCGAGGAAGGTGGAGTCGCTGTCTATTTTTATTTCGCGCACAAAGCCTTCGACTTCGTCGCAAATGAGTTTTATGCGATATAACATAATTGAAGGATAGCTGGTAGCACCCATAGCGCAGACAATAGCCACGCACGTTGCGGGTGCTATGGGATATTAGGGTGGTTCTATAAATTACCACCGTATAATGTACAAATTCGCTCAAGTGGCGTTTTGCCATCTTTCGGGCTCTTTTCCGTTCTTTTTGCTTGTTCGCTCAGTCGCATAGCCCGCTATGCTCCTTCGTTCACAAACAAAATGGACGAAAAATAGCACCGAAATCTGACAAAGCTAATTTATAGAACCACCCATTAATGAATGACTCCGCGCTTTGATTCGCCCACGAACTTGAGGATATACTCTATTTCGGGACTCATGGGAACCGTTTCGCGGATTTCCTTGAGACATTCTTCGCGGAGTTTGCCGCGTTGGTAAAGCAGGCGATAAGCGTTGTGGATATTGTCGATGATTTCGGGCTTGAATCCACGACGGCGTAAACCTACAAGGTTCAAGCCACAATAAGCCACGGGTTCGCGGGCTGCCATGGTAAAGGGAGGAATGTCCTGACCAGTACGCGTTCCGCCGCCTACCATCACGTAACTGCCGATGTGGCAGAACTGATGGACGAGCACGCTGGCTGAGATGATGGCAAAGTCGTCAACAACCACTTCGCCAGCGAGTTTCGTACTGTTGCCGATGATGCAACCGCTGCCGACCACTACATCGTGGGCCACGTGCATACCTTCCATAAGGAGGTTGTTGCTTCCTACTACGGTCTTGCCTTTTGCGGCTGTACCACGATTGATGGTGACGTTTTCGCGAATGGTATTGTTGTCGCCTATTTCGGCTGTGGTTTCTTCGCCTTTGAACTTAAGGTCTTGGGGCACAGCTCCGAGGACAGCGCCAGGAAAGACGGTATTGCCGTCGCCCAAGCGGGTGCCGTAAAGGAGCGTCACGCTGTTCATCAGCTTATTGTTCTTGCCGACAACGACGTTCTTGTCAATATAGCAGAATGGGCCGATTTCGCATCCTTCGCCAATAACGGCTTCGGGATGAACATATGCCAATGGACTAATCATGGAGTCTTTCTATTGTAGGCAACATAGATTGCTGCCTTGGTTATTAAAATAAGGGATGAATGGTCGCCCCACTCTATTTGTTCTTTACGATTTGAGCGGTGAAGGTTGCTTCCATTACCACACTCTCGCCTACGAATGCAAAGCCATGCATGGAACTGATGCCGTGGCGAATGGGCGAAACAAGTTCCACACGGAAAAGGATGGTGTCGCCTGGCACGACTTTTTTACGGAACTTCACTTCGTCGAGACGCAGGAAATAAGTGCTCCAACGCTCGGGCTCTTCTACGGTGTTGAGCACGAGAAGGCCACCGGCCTGAGCCATAGCCTCTACCTGGAGAACGCCCGGCATCACGGGTTCTTGCGGAAAATGTCCTTGGAAGAATTCCTCGTTGGCGGTTACGTTCTTCACAGCCACGATGTAGTTGGAACCGGTTTCTACCACCTTGTCCACAAGTTGCATGGGATAGCGGTGAGGAAGGAGCTCGCGGATGCGGTTCACGTCCATGAGCGGCGTTTCGTTCGGGTCGTAGTTGGGCGCCTGAATCTCGTGCTGACGAATTTCGCGGCGCATCTGACGCGCAAACTTATTGTTGATGGTGTGACCGGGGCGAGTGGCAATGATACGTCCTTTGATGGGACGGCCAATGAGCGCCATGTCGCCGATGATGTCGAGGAGCTTGTGGCGGGCAGGTTCGTTCTGCCATACGAGGGGACGGTCCTGAAGATAGCCGAGCTTCGTGGCGTCGTGGTGTCCCACATGAAGATGATCGGCCAAACGGTCGAGGGCCTCCTGCGTGATTTGCTTTTCGTAAATCACGATGGCATTGTCGAGGTCGCCGCCTTTGATGAGTCCGGCTTTGAGCAAGGGTTCTATTTCACGAACGAAGACGAAGGTGCGGGCGGAGGCAATCTCATCGGGGAAGTGGTCCATCTCGTCGAGGGTAGCGAACTGGCTATTGATAAACTGCGACTCGAAGGAGATCATTGCGGTGATGGAGAACTGCTCGTCGGGAAGGATGATGATAGAAGAACCCGTGGCTTCGTCGCGGAATTCAATCTTCTTCTTAATCACATAAAAGTCCTTCTCGGCGTTCTGTTCCTGGATGCCTACGCGACGGATATTTTCGACGTACTGAATGGAACTTCCGTCGAGAATGGGAAACTCAGGACCATTGACCTGGATGAGACAGTTGTCAATGCCCATGGCGTAAAGGGCTGCCATGGCATGCTCTATGGTACTGCAACGCACATCGCCGTTGGCTACAACGGTGCCGCGCGACGTGTCGACCACGTTTTCGGCTATGGCATGTATTATAGGCTCACCTTCCACGTCAATTCGCTGAATGCGATAGCCGTGGTTTTCGGGAGCGGGATTGAACGTCACCGTGAGGCTGAGTCCTGTATGCAGTCCTTTGCCGAAGAGCGAGAAACTGCCTTTTAAAGTCTTTTGCTTAGACATAGACGTATACGGAATTTGAAAAACGCAAGCTGCATGAAGCGCACCCTTCTTCTATTTGCGAAATAGAATGCTGTCCGCCTGGCTTTCTACGAGAAGGAATCTTCGCCGAAAGCCAACCGGACGCTTCATTGTTTAGTCTTGCAATTTCTTCTTTAGTTCATTGATTTCTTTCTGCATCTCCGACATCTGCTTATACATGTCGGGGAGGTACTTGAACACTACGCTGGAACGTTTGAAATTCGAAGCGTTGATGGCGGGAGAACCTTGAACGGTCACGTTGCCCTTGGGCAGACTGCCAGCAATGCCGGCTTGGGCGCCACTCAACACGCGGTCGCCTATCACGGCATGACCGGCAATGCCGACCTGACCGCCGAACATACACCATTGACCGATTTTCGTAGAACCAGCCACGCCAACCTGTGCTGACATAACCGTGTTGGCTCCTACTTCACAATTGTGGGCAATCTGCACGAGATTGTCAAGTTTCACGCCGCGACGCACATAAGTGCTGCCCATCGTGGAACGGTCCACACAAGAGTTGGCACCGATTTCCACGTCGTCTTCAATGGTTACGATTCCGATTTGGGGAATTTTCTCATAGCCATCGGCAGCGGGTGCGAAGCCGAATCCGTCGGCACCGATTACAACGCCCGAATGGAGTATGACACGATTGCCAATCTTGCAGTCATGATAAACGGATACATTGGGATAAAGTATGCAGTCGTCGCCAAGGCTGGCACGTTCTTCAACTACGGCACCTGAATAAATTTGGCAACCGGCTCCTACTTTTGCATTTTCGCCAATATAGACAAAAGGACCGACATAGGTATTCTCACCGATCGTTGCCGTTTCTGCCACACATGCCAAAGGATGGATGCCCGTGCGCTTCTGCACCGTGCTCTGGTAAAGCGAGAGCAAACGCGCTATTGCTTCGTAGGCGTTCGGCACACGAATGAGCGTGGCTTCTACTGGATGCTCAAGCACAAAGTCGTCGTTAACAAGAACAATGCTCGACTTGGTTTCATAAATATAATGTGCATACTGAGGATTTGCCAAGAAAGAAATGGCACCAGCTTGGCCTTCTTCTATTTTGGCGAAAGTCTGAACGGTTGCATTCTCATTGCCTTCTATACGGCCATTGAGATATGTGGCAATTTGTTTTGCGGAAAATTCCATGGATATCGGAACGTGTTATAAAGTAGTTCTACGGTTTCCAACTTTAGGAAGAGCCAAACGAGGAAATGCAGGTTTATTTTTGTTCGTGCTCTTCTGCTGCTCACCCAACAATTGTCGGTATGACGGAAACAACATATGCAAATATCGTAAAATTATCCAACGGGAACAAGTTTTGCCCCAAAAAACGCACCGTAGAACGAAATGCAGTCCTTATACGGCCTCGTCATTGAAGCAAAGTCGCCCTGAGCGGTGCGTTGGAATGGCGTGCTGCGGTCTCAAGGTGGCTTCTGCAAACCACAACCTTACGCACGCGCGTATACACCAAAGTTTGTGCAACCTGCCGTCACCCGTCACCTCCGCAGGGGGCTTTTCGTGGCAAGCGCCTTCCATGGAGCTTTGCGTGCTGCGCCGCATATGGGGGCGACGTTTTCAAAACGTCGCGCTCTACACGGCCGTCACGGACGGTCTTGCGTGCTGCGCCGCAAAATGAAGGCGCAAGCGCATGGGGGTCACGTCTCCGACGTGACGCTCTACACGGCTGCCCCGGTGACAGGTGACAGCA
>CAVKJJ010000086.1:0-8889 GCA_963656685.1 bacterium
TTGCGATTTTAGCCTTTATGAATACGCAACTATCAGTGTATCAATAGCTGTGGAGCGATGGTTAAACTTTGTGAATGAAAATTTTGACTACCCTATGTTGGGGTATTGTCGTATATAGTCGCCTTCCGTTAAATGCAAAGAAATCGAAGAAAAGATAATGGCAGAACTCAAGAAGCAACGGAGAATTGGATACTTTAGAAGCTGAAATAACTTTATGCGGAGCTATTCTTCAATGAGCAAGGACAACAAAAAGAACATACAATTAGTGCATAAAGTCGTTGCTCCCAAGAAAAAAAGGCAATACCCTTCAAACCGCAGCGTTTAAGCCTCACGGAGGTATTGCCTTCAATAAAATGATACTTTGTCTGAGGACGGTAGCACCTCAATCAGTCCTGCTGAAGTTCAGCAGCCGGCAGACACCGAAAATATTTCTGCTTTTGACAAAGCAACTATAAACTAAAACGCTTGCGTGGCAAGCGTTTTATGTGGACCAGGAGGGGCTCGAACCCTCGTCCAAACAGGGAAATAATATGCTTTCTACACGCTTATCACAGACTTTGTTTTCGAGCATCGGCAAGACCTGTGCCACCAACCGGTGCCTTATCCTCTAAAAGATTCGTCCCGTCAGCGAGGCCTGATGAAACTATCTCCGATTTTTCTGCACCACCTTGTCAAGACGCTTCGGAGCAAGAGCTCTTGGGTGATGTCTCGTTCCAGCACCTTGTGCCGGAATAAAGCCAATCTACTGTACTTCGATTAGGCAGCGAGAGCAAAGTTGTTTTCGCCAGTTAAATTGTCGGAAGCCGAGATTTGAGTGCCCACCTCCAGGCGCACTGCGTGCTTACATACCACTCCGACCCGCTGTCAAATCCAATCTGGCCCGTGGAATGTGGCTGCAAATATACCACTTTTTCTTGTCGTTGCTGTTTTGCAGCCTTTTTTTCTTTTCCGTACAGCCGTTTACGAGTCAGAAATCAACGTTTTGGTGATAATTGTCGGCAGAAGGTTCCACGTCGGGCGATATGCCAGGCGTTGACGATTGCCCTGAAAGTTCGTCGGCAGAGAATGGCCCTTCCCACGTGGGGGCGACGGACGGCTCTTCCTTTTCGTGTGAGTTGATGTAGTCTATTGCCTTTGCGAGGGCTTTGGAAAACCGTTTCATGTCTTCGCTGTAAAGGAACAGTTTGTGCTTTTCGAACGTGGGCTGAGCTGCATCGGACGAAGGGCCGCTCATTTTCTTGCTTTCGGTCAAGGACAGATAATAATCGCCGTTGCGGTCACGCTTCACATCTATATAATAGATGCGCTGGCGGGCCTTGACGGTTTCGGAATGCAGTATAGACATGTCAGTCGAACTGCTGTTTGCTTGATTTTTTGAGGTATCCATGGTATAAGAAGGTCGTTTTTGTTGCGTCTGTCCGAATATGCACATTTTTTTGCGCTCCCATCTCTAAGAATGCGCATGGTTATATGCGGAACTAACGATACGATGGTGTCTATAGGTGTCCAAAATTGCAATTTTCAGCTCACACAACCAAATGACTTGCACAAAATCAATGCGAAATATGCCAAGAAACATGACTTACTGATTGAGAGCCAAAACGGGCCGTTTCTGAATAGATTCGCAAGCGCTTGAAGTTCAAGCACTTGCAGTCCCAAAAAGAATTCCACGTTTTGGGACAAAAATTCCAAGGCTTGGAATTTTAATTCCATGCCTTGGAATTTTAATTTCATGCCTTGGAATTTTTACGAAATACGCTCCTCACCGTTCGGCTTTGGCAATGCGACGCGCTACTGATGCACCCTGCACAACTTTCCGTTACAAGAAAACGGGAGTGCAGGGTTATAGGAACAATCGTTAATTCGTAACTTTGCACGCTGAAACTCAGCAGCAGAAACTAAAGAGCTAGTTGCCTACTGACTTCTTCCAACAGTCTTAGAACGAAACTTATGGAATATAAGAAACTATACAGTCAAGAGGAAATAGACGAACTTATCGCTTGGTTTGAAGCCCACAAGAGCGAACTTCCCCAATCGCTCGACGTAGACAAAGCCACACACATGTCCGACTTCCGAAGCACCGTACAAAACTATATGGACATAGCCCGCCTACACCGAGAGAACGCCACTTACAGCGGACAGATCTTTTTTCTATTCAAAATGCGCGATGCCGTTAAAGCGGAGTGCCACATCAACGACTAGCTCTACGGCTTTACGAGAACTTTTATGAAACAATCGCCATTCAAGATCGTAGTGTTACTTCTCGTCGTGGTGTGCGTGCTCCTTCCTTTCCAATGGATGCCGGCACTTCAGATCGGAGACTACGAGGTGAAACGCGTGGGACTCCTTGCCGACGTACTCCCCAAAAGCATGCTTCCGACCGACAACGACGCAGAAGCCGCACTGCCCGATGCGCCAAAAGTGAAACCAGCCTTTCAGGATTCCTGTCCCAAAGGGATGGTTTGCATTGAGGACTTTGCCGATGAAAGCGAACGCGGCATGGCACCTTTTTATGAGGCACTCGGACGCATCAATGAACTGGGCCGCCCCGTACGCATTGCCTACCTGGGCGACTCCTTTATAGAAACGGACATCATCACCGAAGCGCTTCGCAGCAAACTTCAGGAACGCTTCGGCGGATGCGGTGTGGGATTCCTTGACATCAACCCGCCCTATGCCGACAATCGCACTACGGTGCGTCAGAAATCGGCTGGCTGGAGCGACTTTTGCGTCTTGGACAAGGGGAAATACAGCAGAGCCCACCTCTGCCTCAACCAACGCTATTTCACCCCCAACGGCACTGCATGGACCGAGATAACCGGCACGAAGCAGCACCGCCTTGACACAGCTGAAGTGCACACGCTTTATCTGCAGTCCAATGCCCCCATGCGAATAGGAGTGAAACTGGACGACGGCAGCATGCGTGCCTATTCTTCCCTTGGTCACGGACAGCCCGAAGCAGTCACCGCCATAGGACGTTCGCACAAGACGAAGTGGCAAATTCCCGCCGCAAGCGGCACCGTCTGCTGGGGCGTTGCGGAAGAAGGCCGAGGCGGCGTTAGCGTAGACAACTTTTCACTTCGCGGAAGCAGCGGCACCACACTTGCCGAAATAGCCGACAACACGCTCAAAGGTTTTGGCGAGATACGTCCCTACGACCTCATAGTCCTACAGTTCGGCCTCAACGTGGCCAACAAGAAGCAAAAGGACTACTCCCACTACGCACGACAGATGCACGAAATCATTGAAAAACTGAAACGCTGTTTTCCGCAAGCCGGCATACTCGTTGTCAGTGTGGGCGACCGCGAGGACAAAGGCGCTGACGGAACGTTGCACACCATGCCTGGCATTGTGGCACTGACGCGTTACCAGGAAAACCTTGCAGCCGATGCACATGTGGCGTTTTGGAATCTCTACCAGGCCATGGGCGGCGAAGGCAGCCTTGTGCGCATGGCCAACGCAAAGCCTACAGAAGCCGCAAAGGACTACACCCACATCAATCTCCGCGGCGGTAAACGCATCGGAAACATTCTTTTCAAGACACTCATTTATGGTCAAAAACAATATGAACGGCGCAAAGCCTACGAAACGAAATAGACCTGAAATAAACGAACAAAGTTCCTCCGCCACAAAGCGTCCAAGCTGGAGCGAGAGTTCGTCTTCAGGCATACCCCGTTCACAAAGTTCCGGCAAGAAACTCTACACGTTGCTCGCCCTTTGGATTGTGGTGCTCACCGTAGCCGTTGCCGCTGTGAGCACCAACAATTGTTCCACCGGCAGTTCACGCAGCGCACTTCCCGAAACATTCCGTAGAGACAGTGTGCCATCTGCCACAGCCAACGCAGGAGCACCATCAGAGGAAGTCCCCGTCACGCTCAACTACGACCTCTCTGGTCTTGACAACGCCCTCCCCTCTTCCTTCCAAAACACAAAGAGCAACAACATACTCTACGCCAATGCTTTACAACCTTGCAGTCGCATCATTGCTGCAGGAGAGCGTCCGCTCCGAGTGCTCCACATCGGCGACTCACACGTAGCAGGAAAGACCTTTCCCACTGCGGTGAAAGAAACGCTCACACAAGTTTTCGGACAAGCCGGCGACGCTGACAACAACAAAACGGGCAAGGGCATTGAATTCCAATTCATTGGAAGCAACGGAGCCACTTCTAGTCGCTTCCTTTCCGACAGTTACATGAACCGCTTTGCGGCCTTCTCTCCCGACCTCATCATTCTTTCGTTGGGGACGAACGAAGCGCACGGAATGGGTTACCGCGAAGACCTCCACACTCAACAACTTGACAAATTCTTCGAACGTTTAAACGAAGCTTGTCCCAAAGCCACCATTGTGCTGACCACTCCACCGGGCGACTACCTCACCACCTCGTACGTAACCCGCATTCGCGCTTCGCGTAAATCAAAACGTTACGTTCGCCGTGTCCGCTACGCCTCACGCCCCAACCCCATGAGTAGCCGCTGCGCTGAACTCATCGCCAACTACGGCAAAGAGCACGGCATGGCCGTATGGGACCTCTACACCATTGCCGGAGGCGAACAAACAGCCCAACGCAACTGGGTAACAGCCCATCTGATGCGCGCCGACCGCATCCACTTCGAGCCGGCAGGCTACAAGATGCACGGACGTCTTCTAGGCAACGCACTCGCCACGGCACTCTGCAACAAATAAGCTAAACACACGAACCCGACTAAAGGCTTCATATTTCCCACACACTCATTGCAATAGATAGGAAAAATGACCGACATATTTTTCTACACTCAAACGTCCCCGCTTCTATTCAACACCGGACTGTTTCTGTTCCTCTTTTTGGCCTTCATGGTGGGCTACACATTTTTGTCCGGCCACAAGACGACGGCTGTACGTCTGCTCTATGTCACGGCATTTTCCTATTATTTCTACTACAAGAATGCCGGAGCCTGGTGCATGCTTCTAGCCGTAATTACTTTGGTAAATTTCTTCTGCGCCATCGGCATGGAACGCTCCGAAAGCAATCGTGCCCGAAAGGTTTGGCTTTGCACGGCACTCGTCTTCATGCTTGGCCAGCTTGCCTTTTTCAAGTACACCAACTTTGCGCTTTCGTCCTTGGCTTCGTGTGCGCTTATCACGGAAGGAACAAAACTGGACTTGCCTTTGCTCATCGGCATAAGTTTCTTCACGTTCCAGTCCATAAGTTACATCATCGACGTGTACCGGCGCAACATGAACGCAACCCGTTCGCTCACCGACTTCGCTTTCTTCGTTAGCTTCTTCCCCACCCTTCTTGCCGGCCCCATACTCCGCGCTCGCACCTTTCTTCCGCAGCTTCGCCTACCCGTTGTCGTCACCCGCGAAATGATGGGCACAGGCACTTGGTTCGTCGTGATGGGGCTCTTCAAGAAATGCATCATTTCCGACTATATCAGCCAAAACTTCGTGTCGCGCATTTTCGATAATCCCTCGCTCTACTCTGGCCTTGAGAACCTCCTCGGTGTATACGGATATGCGCTGCAACTCTACTGCGACTTTTCGGGCTATTCCGACATGGCCATCGGCATAGCGCTATGGATGGGTTTTCACATTCCCGCAAACTTCCGTGCTCCCTACAAAAGCGACTCTATCACAGACTTTTGGCGCCGCTGGCACATATCGCTCTCCTCGTGGCTGCGCGACTACCTCTACATCTCCATGGGAGGTAACCGTTGCAGCAAATGGCGCATGTACTTCAACCAATTCATGACTATGCTCTTGGGCGGACTGTGGCACGGTGCTTCATGGAACTTCGTCATTTGGGGCTCGGTCCACGGTCTTGCTCTCTGTGCCCACAAACGCTATCAGCAGTTTCGCGGCCACGACAAACACTACAAACCAAGCGGATGGAAGAAGGTAGCAGCCATTGTTCTCACCTTCCACCTCGTCTGCTTCAGCTGGCTATTCTTTGCCGGATCGTCATTCGAAAACTCGGCAAAGATGCTTGAACAAATATTTACTAATTTCCACCCCCAACTCATCACACAGTTTCTTGTGGGCTACCCCGAAGTGTCTGCACTTATGGCCTTAGGCTTCGTACTGCATTTCCTTCCGTCGAGCCTGAACGCACAGACAGAAAAAGCGCTAAGCAAAGCACCGCTTATAGTAAATGCTCTGCTTCTTGCTGCCATGATCATATGGGTTGTTCAAGTGAAAGGCAGCGAAGTGCAACCATTCATTTACTTCAAATTTTAATTAGACCTTAAAGGACGTACCTAAAAAATCTGAACTCATCGAATACACGAGTACAAATGATTAACAATTATTGCACAACGAAAAATACATCCCATAAGATTCTTTTTCGTAGTTTTGCCATCAGCAATGCACAATTACAGAAGAGACATTGCCTGTTACCCATAAAAAAACAACTCAAACAACTATCAAAAATGAAAGACCTTGAATTACAGCCCATCGTCTTAAGTGACGACATTTAGAACGCAGCAGACATCCTTGCTGGTTCTGAATCACTAGAAAGTGCATACATTCCCGAAATTTCATGTACAGGAGTCGGAGGCGCGGCATGCAAAGATGGATGTGTCAGCGGATGTAAATACTCGGCAAAATCTGGACAAGACTGTTCTCAAAGTTGTAAGAGCGGATGTCAAGAAGGGTGCTTAAAAGGTTGCATGAATGGTTGTGAAAGCAGCAACAAGGAATAAAAGATTTGTGAACACTATAGTAAGAAAAGCGCCATTTGTCATTAATTCACCTACTTAGTGTGACATAGTTATACTCTATGATTTCCTCTTTTACAAGCAACTACCTAACAACGCCATATTATCATGAAAAGTATCATCTTCAACCCCGAGTACCATTTAAGGCAAGACGGGAATAGGGTTATCTTGTTCTCAGACGAGGATGTATCGGAGGTTTCTGAGGATTGGTTTTCCTTTATTCATCCCCTTCATGCGATGATGTTCTCGTTTTTCAACGGACAAAGCGCTGCAGAAAGCGAAGTGGAGCAATGCTCACGCTTCTTCAACTTGCCGTTACAAAAGATGAAAGACAACATATCATGTTTTCTTGATAAGCCACATTGGAATTCAATAAGAAGCGGAAACCAATGGATTAATTTTCCAAAGAATGTCTTATTGTCTGTTGATGTTGGAAGCGTAACACGCAAAGAACTTTACTCACCAACCGATTTTAAATATTTCGGTCCGCCAGACTACAATACAGTACGCCTAAGCTACCCCATCAGCATCAACATGGAGTTGACGATGAAATGTTATGCAAACTGCATTTATTGCTATGCCAATAGAGACCTCAAAGACAAATACATGCTTTCGTTGGATGAAATTAGGAGAGTCATCAGGGAAGCCAAGAAAAATGGAGTTTACAACATAGACATCAATGGTGGCGACGTATTGCTCCATCCTCATATAAAAGAAGTTCTAAGCGAACTTACAGACAACGGATATACCCCTTTGGTTTCTACCAAAATGGTGCCATCAAAAGACATCATCGACTACATTTTATCACTAAAACACGTACGTTTACAGATATCGCTTGATTCTGCACGCCCCGAAATTCTACGCAAACTTATCGGCGTCCCCCTTGACTACTTACCCAAAATGTCAAAAGCATTGGAATATCTGACTAACCAAGAAGCCAATATTCAAATTAATGTAGTGCTCACAAAATACAACTCTAGCATAGAAGACATAAAGCACTTATTTGACTATCTATCCGCTTACAATACCGTCAAGGCCGTACGCTTCAACCCTTGTGGCTATTCTCTATACAAGAAAGGATTCAAAGAACTCATTGTTTCTGCGGAACAAATGAACCAAACACTTTCCGAAATAGAGAATCTCAAAGCCTACTACCCAAACATAAAAATCAATACATCCCCCCTTCGACAGCAAATGTGACATTGTAGACAGAAAGACTAATGATCAGTTCTCTGACCGTGCTTTGTGTACAGGCGGAACTCGTTCCGCCGTGCTCTTGCCCAACGGAGACGTCACCATTTGCGAAGAACTATACGAGCATCCAAGTTTCATTTTAGGAAATGTAAGAAAAAATAGCATTAAGGAAATTTGGAATTCCTCCAAAGCCAAAAGTTTGTATCAACTACCTTTAAAGAAAAACTCTTCAAGCGCGTGCAATGCATGCACGTCACAACAAGAATGCCGGACAGGCGTTGGAGTTTGTTGGAAAATGGTTGTTATGGCCTATGGAATGGATCATTGGGACTACCCCGATCCACGTTGTCCTAAAGCTACAAACCCTAAATTCGATTTCTACTATGAATAAAATAAGCAAACTGATTATACAAGCAACTTCCGTCATTGCGCCTCAATGTTTCGTTCCCACCCTATGCAATGCACAAGTTCAAGACTCAACAAAAACTTATCAACTTCACGAAGCAACAGTTAACAGTCCGCTTTATGAATCACGACCAGATAGACTCGTCTATAAAGCAAGCGCTGATTCCACCCTCAAAGGCAAAGACAGCTTTGAGGCTTTACGCAATATGCCGCTGCTGAACGTTGAACGCAACGGCACTGTACGTGCTGTGGACGGAAAGCCAATAGAGTATCTCATAAACGGCTTGCACGACAACGCATTAACAAGCAACATTCATGACTTTCTGGAACTGCTCGACTCAAAATATCTAAAGCGTATAGAAGCCCATTTTGAACGTGACACAGAAGGCAAGGAAATGCTGCAGATAAACATTGTAACAAAAGGCCGCTTGTTGGGGTATAGAGGCTTAGCTAGTTCAACTTTACAAGATGATGATTGGAGAACTGGTTGCTTTGCATATGCCAAGAGAAAACGGACGGGATTGTCATTTTCTTATTACAACTTAAGTTTCGGATTTAAAATCCAACGGAGATTTATGCGGCAATCTGGCTGTA
>CAVKJJ010000087.1:0-8667 GCA_963656685.1 bacterium
CAAAGCCTTTTTTACGCTATCTTCTTCCGAAATTATCTAAATCCGAAACTTGAGTTTTTTATATAGGATGCAGGATACATTCGTTTTTAAAGAGAGCTTTGGTCAACTGATTATTTCTCGGATTTGAGTATTTTCAGGCAGATTATTTCTCGGATTTGAATATTTTCATCTACCTTCATCATTGAAAACCAAACACTTACAATCGTTCTGCGAATTCACGGAAAAAAAGTAGCATTTTAGCCTCACGCAGGTTTATGCGTGCGCCACTTATGGGGGCGAGGTTTTCAAAACCTCGCGTTCTACACGAAGAGTCCAAACGTGTAGGGAAGAAACAAATTCTACAAGCCTCAGCATTTTGCCGCACATATAGTGCGATTAGTCTATACATACCATCTTAAATAGCGTTATTTTCTGAGTTTTACAAACGGCTTGGTTAATATTTCCAAGCTACATAACTTTGCAAGCAGAAACGGACAGTTACGCCACACGCGGCAGAACGCTCCGCACAACCTCCGATTAATCACACAAAAACTCCTTATATATTATGGCAGACAAGAAACTCCACTTCGAGACCCTCCAGCTCCATGTAGGCCAAGAACAGCCCGACCCCGCAACCGACGCACGCGCTGTGCCCATCTACCAGACCACGTCGTACGTGTTCCGCAACTCGCAGCACGCTGCCGACCGCTTCGCCCTCCGCGACCCTGGAAACATCTACGGCCGTCTGACCAATTCTACCCAAGGCGTATTTGAGGACCGCGTAGCCGCCCTCGAAGGCGGTGTGGCAGGTCTTGCCGTGGCAAGCGGTGCCGCTGCCGTGACTTATGCACTGCAGAACATCGTGCAGAATGGCGACCACATCGTAGCGGCCGACAACATGTACGGCGGTTCGTTCAACCTCATCACCCACACGCTGACCACGATGGGCGTGACGAACACCATTGTCAACGTCAACGACCTCGAAGCCCTCGAAGCTGCCATCCAACCCAACACGAAGTGCGTCTATGCCGAGACCTTCGGCAACCCCAACTCCGACGTCACCGACCTCGAAGCCGTAGCCGCAGTGGCACATCGCCACGGCATTCCCTTCATCGTGGACAACACGTTCGGCACGCCCTTCCTCATCCGCCCCATTGAGCACGGCGCCGACGTGGTGGTACACTCCGCCACGAAGTTCATCGGCGGCCATGGCTCAAGCCTTGGCGGTGTCATTGTGGACGGCGGCACATTCGACTGGAAAGCCTTCCCCGACAAATATCCCACGCTCGCAAAACCCGATCCCTCCTACCATGGCGCCGTCTTTGCCGACGTGGCAGGCAAGGCAGCCTTCGTGACGCGCATCCGTGCCGTCATTCTGCGCGACACCGGTGCTGCCATTTCGCCCTTCAACGCATGGATTCTCCTTCAGGGACTTGAAACGCTCTCGCTCCGTGTGGAACGCCACGTGGAGAATGCGCTGAAAGTCGTTGACTACCTTGCCAATCATCCGAAGGTTGAGAAGGTGAACCACCCCTCTCTTCCCTCCCACCCCGACCATGCGCTCTACGAGAAATACTTCCCCAACGGCGGCGGCAGCATCTTTACCTTCGAGATTAAAGGTGGCGAGAAAGCGGCGTGGACGTTCATCGACTCGTTGGAGATATTCTCTCTCCTCGCCAACGTGGCCGACGTGAAGAGCCTTGCCATCCATCCTGCCACTACGACCCACTCGCAGATGTCGCCCGAAGAGCTGGAACAGCAGCACATCACGCCTTCCACCATCCGTCTGAGCATCGGCATTGAACACATCGACGATATCATTGCCGACATGGATCAGGCCTTTGCGAAAATCTAAGACGAACTCTCTCTCTTTTCTATTTTAGTAAGCAGAACCGTACGGCTGAGAATGGCCTTGCGGTTCTGCGCTTTTTCACCACACGCCCTTACACTTCTACCCATGACGCACGAAATCGCCACAAATGTTGTAACTTTGCCTTCGTCTGCAAACGACACGCTCTCCCAGCAGGACGAATGTGCGCTGCTCGCTGCCTTCTCGCGCTTCAACCGCGAATGGATTGAACGCTACTTCCGCCTCGAGGCGAAGGACCTTGCAGTGCTCGCCGACCCGCGTGCACACATCCTTTCCAAAGGTGGATTTATCTTCGTAGCCATCCAAGACGCTCATCCCGTGGGCTGCTGCGCGCTCATATCCCATCCCGAAAACGGCACATGGGAACTTGCCAAGATGGCTGTCACTCCCACGGCGCAAGGCCACGGGGCCGGACTTCTCTTGGGAAGAACAGCCCTGGCGAAAGCACGCGAAGTGGGTGCGAATGAAGTGTTTCTTGAAGCCAACACGCTCCTCGAAGCCTCCGTCCACCTTTACCGCAAACTTGGGTTCAAAGCCGTTGCAGACTACACCCCCGCTTACGAGCGGTGCAACCTTTTCATGACTCACACACTGCAATGAACTACTCCCTACTCATCTCCGGCGGCGTGGACAGCGCCGTGGCTTGCCACATGCTTTGCGAACAGGGCATACGTCCCGACCTTTTCTACATCAAAATAGGCATGCAGGGCGAAGGCACATCGTGCTCCGCCGAAGAGGACATTGAACTCTCCACTGCCACTGCCCGCCGCTATGGTCTGCACCTCGACATTGTGGACCTCCAGCAGGAATACCACGACCGTGTGACGGCCTACGTGGTGGAACGCATCAAGCGCGGACTCACCCCTAACCCCGACGTCATGTGTAACCGCCTCATCAAGTTCGGCGCTTTTGAGGAAAAGGCGGGCCATGCCTACGACTTCATTGCCACGGGACACTACGCCCGCACATTCACCGACGCCAACGGACAACTGTGGCTTGCTCCGGCGCCCGACCCCGTGAAGGACCAGTCGGACTTCCTTTCGCAACTGACCGACGTGCAGGCTCGCAAACTGTGTTTTCCCATTGGTCACCTGCTCAAGCACGAAGTGCGCGAGATAGCCGAACGCGAGCACTTGGCACCTGCCCACCGCCGCGACAGCCAAGGCATCTGCTTTCTTGGAAAGATAAACTACACGGACTACCTCCGCACGCTGCTCGGCGAGCGGAAGGGAAAGGTGGTGGAACGCGAAACGGGCAACGTCGTAGGCGAGCACTCCGGCTACTGGTTCCACACCGTGGGGCAGCGCAAGGGTCTCGGTCTGGGCGGCGGTCCATGGTTTGTGGTCGACAAGGACATTGACCGCAACATCATCTACGTGTCTCACACGAATGCGTGCCACGGACTCTACGGCACGGAGTTCGACCTCGTGGACTTCCACTTCATCACGGCCGACCCCTGGGAGGGCCTTGACGAAGCGGACCTCCTCTTCAAGATTCGCCACACCGAGCAACCCCGTCCCGGCCACATGCGCCGCCTCGCCAACGGACGCCTCCACATCACGTCCGACACGCCCGTACAAGGCATCGCCCCTGGCCAGTTCGGCGTGCTCTACACCTCCGATGCCAGCATTTGTGCAGGCAGTGGAGAGATTCGCAACCATTGAAAAATAGAACAACATCATACGCCAAGGCGACCGCGCCGCAGATTGAACGAATCTGCGGCGCGGTCGCTTGCATTTTGCGTAGCTGCGCCATCCATGGGGGTGACGTTTTCAAAACGTCACGTTCTACACGGCCTCACGGACGGATTTGCTGCGCATTCATAATCCGTGTAGAGCACGAGGTTTTGAAAACCTCGTCCCCATGGAAAGCGCATGCATCAAAGGAGTTTTATAATACTGCCTTAAGGGTGGTTCTATAAATCCGTAGACGCCCTAATTATTAATCACCAACGTGCCGCTTGCCGAGGAGGAGTAAGTCATACGGTAGCGGTAGAGAATCGATACGCCCTCGTCGCCGCCGGTCTGCAAACCGGTCTGGAGACTGTAGGTGCGGCTGCAGCGCGGACATTTCACCTGTTCGCGGCCGTCGAACTCGAGCGAGCGCTGTATGGCGTTGCGTTCGTAACACGTGGGGCAAACGAGGTCGTAGGCGCGGGAAACTGTCTGACCGTTGAGGTCGGGCACGGAGGGCGTGCCTACGATGAAGCCTGCCACGCACTGCGTTTTTCCGTAAGCCTCAGTGGCAGAGAGGTTGCCCTGCGATGAACGTCCGTCGGCGTCGGTGAAGTAGATGACCGAGTTACGGAGCGTCACGGTGCAGAACTCTCCAGGATTGTTGAGCGCCGTGTAGAGCTGGTGGGACGCCGTCACGTTGTCGTAACGGAAAAAGGCGCGTATGCTGGCATAGAGGTCCGTCACACTCTCGGAGCACCCAGCCACGAAGCTCGCTGTCAAGCCTACCATGAGCAGACTGAAGGCTACGAGCGTTTTGCGGAAAGGAACAGACGGGCGGTTCATGCGTTGACGAGTTTGCGTTCAGCCTCTTCCACCCGTTCAAAGCCGAAGCGGGCATAGTTCTCTTCCATCAACTGGGCTATGCGGTCGTTGCAGAGATTGCCTATGCTTCCCTCGTGGGTGTGGTGGACGGACTTGACGGGGGTGAAACGGCCGGCCTCGATGTCGAGTCCCACTTTTTTATAGGCGTCGCGGAAGGGCATGCCGGCTGCTGCCAAGCGGTTCACTTCCTCCACGGAGAACATGGCGTCGTAACGCGGGTCGTCGAGGATGTGTTCGTTCACACGGATGCGCTCTATGATGTAGGTGGCCATGTGCAGACAGTCTATGAGGCTGTCGAAGGCCGGAAGGAAAGCTTCTTTGAGTTCCTGAAGGTCGCGGAAGTAGCCACACGGCAGGTTGTTCTGAATCATCACGATTTCCTGCGGGAGCGCCTGCAAGCGGTTCATGCGGGCACGGATGAGTTCGAACACGTCGGGGTTCTTCTTGTGGGGCATGATGCTGGAGCCCGTGGTACACTCGTCGGGGAGTTTGACAAAGGCGAAGTTCTGGGAGTTGAACATGCAGGCGTCGAATGCCAGTTTGGCCACCGTACCGGCTATTCCTGCCAGGGCGAACGCCACGTTGCGCTCCATCTTTCCGCGTCCCATCTGGGCATAGACCACGTTGTAGTCCATGGAGTCGAAACCGAGCAGACGGGTGGTCATGCTGCGGTCGAGGGGGAACGACGAGCCGTAGCCGGCAGCCGAACCGAGCGGGTTGCGGTTGACCATGCGGTAGGCGGCTTCGAGCATGAGCATATCGTCGGTGAGGCTTTCGGCATAGGCGCCAAACCAAAGGCCAAAGCTTGAGGGCATGGCCACCTGGAGGTGGGTGTAGCCGGGCATGAGGACCTCTTTGTAGCGTTCGCTCTGCTTTTGGAGTTCGCGGAAGAGCTGAACGACGGCATCGGCCACTTCGCGAAGTTTGTGGCGCGTGAAGAGTTTGAGGTCCACGAGCACCTGGTCGTTACGCGAGCGTCCGGAGTGGATTTTCTTTCCCATGTCGCCAAGGCGCTGCGTGAGAATGAGTTCCACCTGCGAATGGACGTCCTCAATGTCGTCGTCGATGTGGAAGTGTCCTTCCACCGCCTCTCGGTAGATGTGGCGCAGCCCTTCGAGGAGCGGCTGGAGTTCGTCGTCGGCAATAAGGCCGATGGAGTGGAGCATGGTGACGTGGGCCATGGAGCCCATCACGTCGTATGGTGCAAGATAGAGGTCGAGTTCGCGGTCGTGACCCACGGTGAAGCGGTCAATCTCGTCGGTGACCTTGACGTTCTTTTCCCAAAGTTTCATTGGCTATAGGGTTTCGTTTTTGTGATTCGGAGTTGAGATTAGCATATAGATGCAAGGTTGCTAAATTCGCCATTTGTTCCGACATGACAAACTTTATGCAACGCAAAATTCCAGGCCTTGAAATTTAAAATCCAGGCCTTGGAATTTTAATTTCAAGGCTTGAAATTTTTGTTTCAAACGAGGGTCTTCGTTTTGAAACTGCAGACGATTGATAATCAATGGTTTATAAAATTCAGTCTAAATATTGCCATATTGCGCATCTCTTACCCGTTGGTTTCGCCTTGGGTGGCAAGAAAATGTCTAAGCCCGATGCGCAACTTTGCATAATTATCACGCAGCTTGTGCAAATTTGCTACAAGCCCAACACGTTGAGCTTGTAGCCCAAAATTTGCAGACGTTTACGTTTTCAGCGTCGCGACATTTCGGTACGCTACCGCTCTCTCACGTACGCGCGCATGCGCGCGTTCCACCGAAGTTTATACATTCTACTTTCATCTGTCACCCGAGCGCCGGAGTAATGGTGCATTCATCTGTTTATCAGTTGTTTTGTATTCCCCGTGAGGGTGACAGCAAATTTTCATAGAGGGGTAATAATTCGTCAAAGCAGAGAAAAATCGGTCACGGGGGTGGGTGACAGCAAAGGTTTAATAGAACAAAACTTTTGTAAGTGTTTGTTTTTGCTGTCACCGGCCTCACGGAGGCTTTTGCATGGCTACGGCCTCACGGAGGCTTTTGCATGCTGCGCCTAAATATGCCGTGTAGAGCGCGACGTTTTGAAAACGTCGCCCCCATATGCGGCGCTAGCACGCAAAACCGTCCGTGACGGTGACAGGTGACAGCAGGTTGCACAAACTTTGGTGTATACGCGCACGCGCGCGAGAACGTAGGGCGAAGCGCATGGAGGTCACGTCTCTGACGTGACGCTCTACACGGCCTCACGGAGGCTTTTGCGTGCTGCGCCGTCACGGACGGTTTTGCGTGCTGTGCCTTGTATCTTTGCGCTCATCTGTCACGTCAGAGACGTGACCCCTATGCGTTGCACCCCCATGCGTTGCCCCCATGCGCCTGCGCCTTCAAAAGTCCGTAAAATTACATCCCCACGTGCTGCAGCAGGCATTCCACACGTTGACGGTAGGCGCGAGGGAAGAGTTTGTAACTGCGGGCATGCGGTGCGCCAGGCACAATCCAAAGGTCGAAACGCGTGGGACAGGCTGCGGCAAGTTCGCGTCCCATTGCGGTAGGCACAAAAAGGTCGGCATCACCGTGGATGAAAAGAATAGGGCGCGTAGCCTTCTTGACCTGTTCGAGCGCAGAAGCTTCGCAGAAGTTCCAGCCGTAGCGCACGTCGCAGAGCGCAGAGGCTGCTGGTATGAGCGGCCAACGCGGAAGACCGAAGCGTTCTTTGAGTTCTTTGGTAAACTGGGCGTCGACCGAGGTGTAGCCGCAGTCGTCCACATAAGCCTTTACAAAAGCGGGCACGTTCGCATCGCCGCTCATCATGAGCGTGGTGGCAGCCCCCATCGACACGCCGTGAACAACGACTTCTACCGAGTCGCCCACGAGTCGCGGCAGTTGCCCCACCCATTTCTCCACGTCGAGACGGTCCTTCCAGCCCATGCGTACGTGGTCGCCGCCCGAAAGGCCTGCGCTGTGGAGGTCGGGCACGAGCACGTTGGCCGAAAGTGAGTCGGCATACATGCGTGCCAGCTGCATCATGCGCACGTGGCAGTCGGTGTAGCCGTGAACGAGCACGGCGGTGCGGCGTGTGGCGTGCGGCGCACGGATGAGTACGGCATGGAGCGGTGTGCCGTCGGTGCCGGCCATACGTAGGTTGGTCCAGTTGTGAGCGGCGTGGAGCGAGTCGCGCCAAGCGATGAGGCCGGGATAGAGCGAGTCCATCTCGGTCCATGCCTGCGAAAGGTTTCGGCTTCGCGGCTGCGCATCGAGAGCATACCCCAAAAGATAATTGGCACCGCCGGCGGTGGCAAGCGTCAGGACGAGCACTACAACGGCTGCCGTCCAGGCCGTGCGCCGCAACAGGCGACGACGTAAAGTGGATGTGGTGTTCATTTCTTTTTTGTTGTATGGAGATATGTATATCAAAACAAACCGCGCCATTTGGCAGTCTGCTCCATATAGGCTAACTTCGCCTCATAAAAACTCATCATTTATGTACAGACTTCCCCTTATTCTCTCGTTCGTCCTTGCTTTTCTGTTCCCGAGGCTTTCCGCCCAAACGGCTGACACCGCGCTCGTGCGTGTGGTCATCGAAACAACCAAGGGCAACATCGTGGCAGAACTTTTCAACGACACGCCCATCCACCGCGACAATTTTCTTGAAAAAGCCGACCGCCACCTCTACGACGGTGTGCTCTTCCATCGCGTCATCCCGGCCTTTATGATCCAAGCCGGCGACAGCGCAAGCCGCAGCGCCAAGCCCGGCGAACTCCTCGGCGAGACGAAGGAAAGCAAGAGCCTGCCCGCTGAATTTCGTTTCCCAACGCACTACCACCAGAGCGGTGCGCTCTGCATGGCACGCGAAGGCGACGAAGAGAATCCGCAGCGCGAATCGTCGTCGTGGCAGTTCTACATCGTGACGGGAAACACCTTCACCGAGGCTTCGCTCGACAAAGTGCAGCAACGGCTCGACCGCGAAACGGGCGGCACGGTGAAGTTCACGCCCGAAATACGCCAAACGTACCTCACCCGAGGGGGCGCGCCGCATCTCGACGGCACCTACACCGTGTTTGGGCAAGTGGTCAGTGGCTACGACGTGATGGACGAGATTCAGTTTGCCGAACGCGACGCCAACAACCGCCCGCTTGAAGACATACGCATTATCAGCGTGCGAAGAGTAAAGGGTGGTTCTATAAATTAGCTTTGTCAGATTTCGGTGCTATTTTTCGTCCATTTTGTTTGTGAACGAAGGAGCATAGCGGGCTATGCGACTGAGCGAACAAGCAAAAAG
>CAVKJJ010000088.1:0-8351 GCA_963656685.1 bacterium
CGTGATACCGGGATGGTAGTCAGAAACTTGTGTCTGGGCAAAAGATGCGACGGAAAGTAGTAGCGCTGATACTATGAGGAGTCGTTTCATGAGCTTTTTTAGTAAGAAGTTTGAGTTTAGGAAAAAGTATTATGCTTCGCGAAGTTTGCGGAATGCGTGTGGAATGTGTGAAATGATATCAGATGCAGTTACACTTTCTTCGCATAACACGTAAGAAGCAATGTCGCCGGCAAGTCCGTGTAGATATACGCCAAGACGGCATGCCACCTCGGGGATATATCCTTGGGCCAACAATGACGTGATTATTCCTGTCAAGACATCGCCACTTCCGGCTGTAGCCATACCTGAATTACCCGTTGGGTTGAAATAGACATGGCCAGAAGGGGTGCATACTGCACTATAATGTCCTTTTAATACTATGAAAATACTATGGCGTTTGGCCATATTGATTGCTTCCATCAGTATGCTGTAAGAATCATGGTTACAGATGCCAAGACGTATCATTTCGCCAGGGTGGGGGGTGAGTATGGTGTCAGCGGGTATTTGCGTTATCCATCCTTTATGTCCACCTAAGATGTTCAGCGCATCGGCATCAAGTAGGAGGGGCGACGACGAATGGCTAATTTGTTCTATGAGAGCTAGCGCCGTTCGTTTGTGTGTGCCGATACCAGGACCAATTGCGACAGCAGTGAAATTGTCTATGGGCAGAGGGGCTGTAAAGATGTTCTCATCGACATCGTGACTGATTACGGCCTCGGGGACTGCAGTTTGCAGTATGGCATTATTGGCTTTAGGTGTGTGAAGAGTCACCTTTCCTGCTCCACTGCGCATACAAGCCCTAGCGGAAAGTATGGCAGCGCCCGCCATTCCGTATTGACCGGCAATGAGTAAAGCATGACCGAATGTTCCTTTGTGGCCGAATGCTGGACGTGATTTCAACATACGTCTTACTTCATTGGGTTCTGTAATGCTGAACTGAACTGGCATTTCTTCAATCTTCACAGAAGAGAGCCCGATGTCCATGATGTGCAGTTCGCCCACGTAGTTTTGATTATCGGGAAGAAGTTGCGCAAGTTTTGGTAACTGGAATGTAAGCGTGTGCGTGGCGCAGACAATGGATGAATAGGAATTAAATGAGTTATCTTCGCACATCAGTCCAGACGGCATGTCGATGGAGATAATTTCGGCTCCAAGGGCATTGATAAACTGTACGAGCGCTGCATATCCTCCACTTAGGGGTTTGTTAAGCCCCGTCCCGAACAGAGCGTCTATTATGAGCGTCTGGTCTGTAAGTCGTGGAGCCTCAAACTGCTGAGTCACTTCGGTGAATGATATATTGCCACATTCGTTCTGCAGCCGCTCGGCATTGGCCTTGCAGTCAGCACTGAGTGAGTTTGAGGTGTTGAAAAGGAAAACTTCTACATTTTCGTAGCCTAACATGTTAAGTTGGCGCGCTACAGCGAGGCCATCGCCACCATTATTGCCTGGACCCGAGAATACGGCAATATGGCGCAGACGATCGGGGTAGTTTGCTTTAACGAAATCTGTGACCTTAGAGGAAGCGCGTTCCATGAGGTCAAGAGAGGAAATTTCTTCCGTTTCGATAGTATATTCGTCCAATTCTTTTATTTGGTGTGCGCTAGGTATCTTCATAGTGATATCTCTTCTTCTGGAATTGTCTAGATGGTGTAGACTAGAATTTCCACCAAGGTTTCTTTTTAGGTTCACTTTCTGCGTCGGCATTTTGCATATATTGCATGATGCTCTGCTTGCGTGTGACAAGTTGGTAGATGATTCCCCAATCTGGGAGACCGCCTACGTTGCGGTCGTCAATAAACACGTGAGCTTTTATTTTCCTACTGAAATGTTTGCTTCCGGACTTGTCTATGGCGTCTTCATCAAGGTCTGCATTGACTGCATAGAATTTTACGCCTCTTTCTTCGCACCAGTCCACGGCCTGCTGAAGGAGATCACCTTCTCTGACGCTCCAAAGTATGAGTTTGTGACCGTCATTGATAAGTTGTCGCAAGGTGGCTGTTGCGAATGGAATTTCTTTGCCTATTTCAGGGTAACGATGCTCGACGATGGTGCCGTCGAAGTCTACTGCTATTATCATTGTGCGGTGTTTTGCTTAATTATTGTATGATTCGAACTTTCACTGTGTTGCTTGCTGAACGCAGAAATGCACGAAATGGCTTCAATGTGCTTTTTTCAGCAGCGCGCTGGAAGACTGAAGTTTTGGGGTTGAGCATGAAAATGTCGTATCCGTTCGATTGCACCTTGAAGAGTGAATAGTTTCCTTGCAGTCCGTTATTGTTTGACGGTGCGCTTAGAAGCGTTCCTTCATCACTTTTGATTTCGAGCACTTCGGTAGAGGAAAAACCATTCACATCGTCTGTACTTCGGAATAGATAAGGTATACCGGCTTCAAGTTGCGATACGCTCTGAAGTGTAAGTTCGTTATTACTTAGTTCCTGAGCTGCATAGAAAACGGCATTTGATGGTAATTCACTTGCGGCAAAGGGAATGCATATACTTTGCCAAGCGGTACCTTCTATGGGTTTGCGCGTGTAAGTCATCTGCGCATTCTTGAGTGTAATATCAAAGGGAGAAGTGAACACCTCTTTGTCGGACAAATGCGTTTCTTTGTATAGATGATAACCACTATCGTCAGCAATTACTACGAATTTCCATCCGTCAGGTACAACCGATGTAGCATCGGATGCGATGAAGATCGGAAAATTGGCCGTTGGAGGGGTGTTCGTAAAAGAGCTGGGCTTAATCGGCATTGCAATTCCTGTCATGTTGAGGCACGTAGCATCACAGAAATCTAATTGAGAAAGAGCCTTTGCGCTCCATCCTCCAGACAACGATATCATTCCGTCTTCTGAAAGTGTAGAGGAAGGGGGAGGGGCTATTGAGGCTATTGAGGCAATTTGAACTGCTTGTCCTTTTTGCTCGTCCTTTGTAAGCATTAACCATTGTTGTTGTGCTGTGTCATAGCAAGCATAACGAATTTCGTCAATTGACGAGTAGTCAACAAGTTTACCATCGCGTAGTTGCCATAGCACGGGTTCTGACGTGAGAGAGAAATCTGTACTCAAATAGTGCGTGCCGTCGTTACTTTTTAGCGAAAAGGCTTTCTCATCGTTGTAAGATATTTCACACACAAATTGGCTATAAACACCATCCGAAGCATAGGTTCCATCTGTCAGAAGAAATCCGTCAGTTGAAACTGCTATTGGTGTTTCTATACTAAAGGCACCATCACTTGCCACCATGGCTACGGTGGCTCCGTTCTTCGGTACATCTACGCTACCTTCGTCAGGAGTGCTCGTAGAAATTCTTTTATAGATATATAAAGGTCCTCCGTCTACATAATTGTCAAAGCAGATATCCGTCTCGTTGGCATAATCGCAACTTAATTTGCGTTTATCGTTTTGCGCACAGCTTATCACAAACGTTCCTGAATTATCCGAACATATCGTCCATTCAGACAATGATTTGCTTTTGTATTTATCAAGTAAAAGTCCTAGCTTATCGTTAGCTACGCGTGAAAGAACCTTTCCGCTTGCAGCAGATGTAATTACGTAGCTATTCTCATCATTTTTTATTTGCCATACGAGAGTCGAATCTTTGCAAACAATGCGTTTTTCAGCTCCGTTAGCATAGGGCAAAGCTTTAAGTTTCTTTTTGTTGGTACTTAAAAAACTCGATGTAGCCAGATTGAACGTCCGTGTAGTATTGTTACTAAACTGAGCCCATGATCCAATGAGAAAATAGTCTGTACTTGATATCTCATCAATATTCGTTATGCGCTCAAAAGTTCCGGTCAATGCAGAAACATTCTGTGCTTTTGATGCATTGGGAATTATGGTCAACAATAGCAATAAAAACATTGCCAAGACTTTCTTTGTGAAGCACATAGGGTCGAATTATATATTAGGATTACTCAGGCTTTGCTTTCAACTTCGTCTGCAAGTTTGAGCAAATATTGTCCATATTGGTTCTTGCTCATGGGACGGGCAATTTCGCGAATATGTTGTGGAGTGACCCATCCTTGTTTCAGTCCGATGCCTTCAAGACAAGCTATTTTCAGACCAGTTCGTTTTTCTATTACTTCGATGAAGGTGGATGCTTCGCTTAGGCTGTCATGTGTACCCGTGTCAAGCCATGCGAAACCAATGCCGAGTGTTTGCACCATGAGTTCTCCGTCATTGAGAAACTGCTGGTTAACGGTCGTAATTTCAAGTTCACCTCGAGCTGAAGGCTTAATGTGCTTGGCCACGTCAACTACTTTGTTGGGGTAGAAATAAAGTCCTACCACAGCATAGTTCGACTTGGGCTTTTCGGGTTTCTCTTCTATGCTAACACACTGCCCGTTTTCATTGAACTCCACAACACCATAACGTTCAGGATCGTTCACACGATAACCAAACACTGTGGCACGTCCGTCCTCTTCTGCTGTTTTCACAGCGTTGCGCAGAAGGCTACCGAAGTTGCTTCCGTGGAAAATGTTGTCACCGAGCACAAGGCATACAGAGTCATTGCCAATGAAATTCTCGCCTATAATGAAAGCCTGCGCTAAGCCGTCTGGAGATGGCTGCTCTGCATATTCAAAATGCACACCAAAGTCAGATCCATCGCCCAAGAGTCGCTTAAACCCAGGAAGGTCGTGAGGGGTAGATATGATGAGAATATCCCGAATACCCGCAAGCATGAGTACGGATATGGGATAATATACCATAGGTTTGTCAAAAATGGGTATAAGCTGTTTGCTGATGCCTTTCGTTATAGGGTAGAGGCGTGTGCCACTACCACCGGCCAATACTATTCCTTTCATCTTATTATGAGTAGAGAGATTTTAGAGTTTCGTGTGTTGAGAGGTTATCTTAAATTAATGGGACGTTACTGTATGCATGACTGATGACGTACATACAATTGTCATTCAAGGCAAAAATAGCATTAAAATCCCTTATTAACGGGCATAATACTATTTTTTTTACTTTGAAAATAGACTTATCCGCTTTTCTAGGCAAAGCGAAGTCACACGTGATGACTATCTGTGCATTATGAACATGCATCCTATCGTTTGGGTTGTATCACACGGTCGCCAAGTACGCGAGCGAATTGGCGTTCCACTGCACTCGCCTCCATATATTGCTTCATGAGAGTGCGTGATCGTTCCGAGTTGTTCATTACTTCCGGATTGCGCAATTGCTCAAGCAAGGAGTTTACGTGTGACTTGATGATGGAGTGCTTGTAATCGTTGAGCATTCGAGGAATAATTTCTTCGAGCCGATATTGATCCGATGTGTATTGCTTACGTTGCTCCGAACTGAGTTCAAACTGGTCTTCGGCAAGTTCGGACGCCAAGCGACAAATTTCGGCATCCGTGTGGCGAAGGAAAAACGGAAGCGACTGCCATGTTTCTTCAGTTTCTGCTTTGTTACTGGCCTCTTGCAGAATCCGCTTATAAAGTGGTGTGGCAAACATTATTTCGTCAGCTTCAAGACATTGCTTCACGTAAAGAGCTAATGGTAGAGTCGCGTTTGAAGTATCATTACCCGGAGTACAACGCACAGGACATCCACCATAGCGTATAATCATTGTTGTGAGCGCACGTTCTTCAGCAGTTCCTATCTCAAGTGCAATAGGTGGAGTAGGGGATTGCTGATTTTCTCCGTTCTTTGATTGTTCGTCAGCTGAATTATGAGAATCTTTTTGTTCTTCCTTGCGAAGTTCTTCCTTGTGTAGTTTGTTTATTTCATTAACAATGAGATCTTCGCCCACATGCAGCATTGTGGCGCATTCTTTTACATACATCTGTCGTACGATGTTGTTAGGAATGACAGATATGCTTTTCACTACGGTGCCGATTAGTTCTGCACGCTTAAGCGGATCACCTTCAGCTTCCTTTTGTAGAATGTCTACCTTGAACTTGATAAAGTCAACTTGATGGGCATCAATGTAGTCCTTAAAAGCTTGTGCATTGTGGGAACGTGCAAAACTGTCAGGGTCATGTCCATCTGGCAAAAGCAACACTTTAATATTAAGACCCTCAGAGAGAAGCATGTCAATTCCGCGTAAACTAGCCTTAATACCGGCAGCGTCTCCGTCGTAGAGGACCGTTATGTTTTCCGTAAAACGATGAATCAAACGGATTTGTCCATCTGTCAATGAGGTACCAGACGATGCAACTACATTTTCTACTCCGCTTTGGTGCATGGAAATGACGTCTGTATATCCTTCTACAAGGAAACATCGGCCTTCACGTACAATGGCTTGTTTGGCTTGATAAAGTCCATAAAGTTCGTGGCTTTTACTGTAAATAAGACTTTCTGGAGAATTTACATATTTTGCCAGTTTCTTTTCAGAGGAGAGAATACGACCTCCGAATGCAACAGTCTTTCCCGAAACAGAACTCACTGGGAATATGACACGTCCGTGGTAACGATCAAGCACACGGCCTTCTTCTGTACGATAGGATAGACCTGTCTTCAACAAGAAGTCTTCTTTATAGCCGGCGGCCAGTGCAGCTTGAGTCATCGCATCGCGCTGTTCCAAACTATAGCCAAGTTGAAACTTGCGGATGATGTCGTCACGAAAACCACGCGAACGGAAATAGGCCATACCTTTTGCAACACCATCCACATTGTCGTGAAGAATTGATTGAAAATAAGTATTTGCCCACTCATTGACTATGAACATGCTTTCACGTTCGCTTTGTTGTGCACGTTCTTCGTCTGTAAGTTCTTTTTCCTTGACTTCTATACCATATTTCCGTCCGAGCCATTTTATGGCTTCGGGGTAGGTCATCTGTTCCAGTTCCATTAGAAAGTGGACAGCATTCCCACCTTTACCGCAAGAAAAGCATTTGCAGTATTGCTTGGCTGGCGAAACGTTGAAGCTCGGTGTCTTCTCGTTGTGGAACGGACAAAGTCCTTTATAGCCTGTACCAGCTTTGCGTAAGTCTACAAATTCCCGCACGACTTCCACTATGTCTGTCGCGTCCATTATGCGTTGTATGGTGCCTTTGTCAATCATGATACGACAAAGTTAAATAAAAATGCACACACAAACGACATAAAGAAGGCCGGCTTTGGGTTTTAGACGGACATCAATCTCACATATCAAACGATTCATTCGTGCCATCCGTGAATTTCAGGTTCTAAAGTTTCCCACCCTCTAAAACAAAGGGCGCAATTAATATAATATGGCAGCAAAGGCCTGGAAATCACCTGTTTACATACTCTCTTAATTTTTGTCATGCGATGTTTTCTTGCCGCAAGTATCGTAGAGTTTCCGGCATAGCGATGCATTCATTTATAAATTTGTCGTTATGCAAGATTGACTCTAATAGTTCGTCGGATGAAATGGAAAGGTTTTCGCAACAACATTCCATAAAACGCTGTAATGCAGCCAATACTCGCTTCCAAAGTGTCAATTCAATGAGGGAATCCTTTAAACCAGCAAATAGCTGCCCTGTTGTCTCATATTCATTGATGCGCTTGTCCAATGCCATAACGATATAGGTCATGTAGCACTGCGTACAGTCTGCTATCAACTTGTCAAAATCTCTTCCTTGAAAACGTCCAAGGTCGAGATCTTGCTTGGTTTCCTTATTGAGCACTTCTATATTCCAGCGCATATGATACAATTCAAACGCCTTCACGAAGGTTAGCGACATGTCTGTTGTGACAAGTACATTCCATTTGTCTCGATGTTTGTAACGGATGAGGAATATGCGTATCGGCACATTTCCGAGTTTGCCCTTGAGGCAGATATAGCTGCACTCATACTTCCTACAATAGTGAGTTCTCTTTCTCTCATATTTGGCAATCAGAGTCTGTGCATTGTATGAATGTCCATCAACTTCATATTTTGTCTTTCCGAGTTTTGCCAACCCAATGTAATGCGTTTTTCCATTATCAACAGAGCGTACCTCGTGTAGGAGTCTTTCGCAGGTAAACCAACTGTCGCACAGTACATAATCCGCTTGCAGTCCGCTTTTGGTGGCGCGTTTTATCATTTCAATGCCCATGCTCAAGCTCTGAAAGGCGAGTTGCAGAGAGGCTGCCCGCCTGACGCTTCTTTCGGAAACGCGCTTTGCGCTGTTTGTCTGTGAGTCCGTATGTTTTGTCTCGTCCTTTTTCCGCGTGAATCGTAAAATCAACGGGAAGTGTACTCTTTCCGTCAGAATATGCGCAAAGCAGTAGCTTGTAGCCAAGCACACAATGTCCTTTGACGTGATCAAATACACGGCTGATTCCTTCCATGCGAATGCCAGTCTTTTCTAGGGTCGTGTCGTCAATAATCAAGCATCTGGGCCCGTTGCTGGCGGCGATTCC
>CAVKJJ010000089.1:0-8308 GCA_963656685.1 bacterium
CTACAGCACGATTTCCGCTCAAACTCAGTGCGAAACCTAAATCCGAAAGTTGAATTACAACACATGGGAATGGGGACATAACTATAAAAGTGAATCTGAGGAATGGAGATACAATAGCCAAGACTTATACTACACCAAATACAATTCTAAATCATCGGGTTGCAAAACTGATTTGAACAATTTTGAAGCTCAGTTTACATACGAATTTGCACCTGAAAAATTGCTAAGCATTTTTGGGCGTGCTTTATTCAAGGCGAATCCCCATTCTAGCTCTACCGCACATTCCTATGCCGAAAATGTTGTAGGCCAACAGACTTACAATTATACGCAAGACGGAACAAGCCAAACAGATAAAGATGCAGAATACCATGTCATGGTCGACTACGAACAACTTTTCGGAGAAAATGCAGAAAGAGGGAAATTCTATATTGGATACGATTTCTACACACGTCCTATAGACAAGCATTCCAACAACGTATACACGCTCATGGAATACCTAGAGCCTTCCTTTGTAAAAGACTTCTACGACACTTATACACAAAGTTCTGATAGAGAATATCACCATATACTTTCAGCACTTTACCGCCGTAAATTCAGCGGTCATCAATTTTTCGTTGAAGATTTCATACGTTACATCAACGAAGGAGAAAAAGAAAACAGGTTAAAAAAATATCGATACGCAGAAACGTACAAAGAAGTTTCAGATAACAACCAATACGACTACAACCAATGGGCCAATAGTCTAAAAATCGGTTATAGTTACACTGCATCAAAATTCAGTATCGGTGCCGGAGCCAACCATTCATTCATAAAAGCAAAGTCAAAAAGACCATTGCTCAACGATACATTCTCTTCGACATTTCAGTTTTTCAATCCATACGCCGATGTATCTTTCACCCCTAAAAGCAACATTCTTATTCGCTTGTCATATGCTTTGGGTCACCAAATTCCCGACATAGGTGCTTTAAACCCCTACAGAGACACAGACACACCCAACGAAGTTTCATATGGCAACCCAAACCTCAAAGCTCAAACAGACAATTCCATTTCCCTTTCCGGAAATTTTCGCATAGGTAAGTTCAACCTTTTTGCAAGTTCCACCCATTCGTTTGCAAACGATATCATTCTACAACATTCCTTTCTTGAAGGCAACGTACTGCATAGCACCAAAGACAACATCGGTAGACGATACGAAAATCTGACAAAAGTTAATCTATCATCAAAAATAACCCGTACAACATGGGTCCAACTTCAAACAAACCTCTATTATACGGATTATGCAAAAACAGATTTTTACAAACGGAACAAAGGTTGTACATTCACCACCAGCCTCTACGTTGAACAGGAGTTGCCCCGTGATTTCGACATCAGCGCAGGAGGCGGTTACAACAGTCCCTACATTTTCATGCAAGGAAAAGGCAGTAAGAACTACTATTATAATTTGTGTTTAGACAAAAATTTCCCTAAACAACGCATCAAGCTTAGCTTGGCTGCCAACAGTTTCATCCCTATCTACTACAAAAAGAATGGAAGTAGTTGGTCACCCAATTACTACAACTTGTGGCACAGCCGCAGTTTCCACGCAAGTTTTGAATTAAGATTCAGCTGGAGATTTGGTAAACTCAGAGCAGAGCAGCATGATGTTGACAGAATTGAAACTGCCAACGACATAAAATACAACTATGACGAATAAATATACCAACCACCTTATTGACTGTGAGTTGCAAAGGCTTTCGACCCACAAAGACCCGTTCCTTAAAAACGGCTATATGGGGCTGTGCCTATTTCTTTTCGGCATGTACGAACTCACGGCAGCAGAAAGGTATTTCGACTTAGCAGAACAATGCCTTAAACTCAGTTGTACTTCAATAAAGAGAAGAAGCCGCGTAAACATTGCTAATGGTCTTTCCGGCATCGGCCTATCCGTTTTACTGCTCCACAAGAAAGGATACATAAAAGGAAGTCTTCATGCCATCCTCAAAAGCATTGACGACGAAATCTACCGGAACGTCACAGAACTAATAGAACATCAGCCAAACTTTTCCGTAAAAGGACACGAAGAGGCATTGATGGACGTTGCGTTGTACATGACAGAACGGATAAGATTAAGCCAACTTCCCTATGCTGAAGAGCGGATTCTCAAGTTGTTTGCTAACGAACTTCTAAACAAGTTATATCAAGGACACGACTATAGTTTCTATTTGGAGCCCATCCCCTACTCCATCAACTATGGTCTTGCACGTTTTGTTCTGCTTCTTAGCCGAATCGTCTCGCTAGACATTTGCAAAGACAGAGTGATACACATTTGGGAAGAAATGCGGCGGACAGTTCTAGCACAATCGCCCTATTTCGACAGCAATAAACTTTTGTTGCTCTTTGCGCTGAAAGAACTGCAGAAACACATCCCCAACGACAAAGAACTGGACGATACCATAGGACGCTTTGCCGAGCAGATTTCCCTAATGCACATTTTAAAATCCGAAATACCAGCTGATGCAATGACTGTCTCCTCGGGCTTGCCCAGCATCATCGGACTTTGGTCCATGCTTAAAATGCCATTGGACGAAACCGCCCAAAGCGAACTTATACAAAAGATTGAGCACTCCAGTTTTTACCACGTGGACTATGCCGATGTTCTGCAAAACAAATTCACTGGATTGGATGGCATACTGGGATACGGCATCGCCTATTCATACTTGATAAAAAGCTATGGAAAGAATTAATCTAATGGATGTCGACTTTGTCATTCCCGTGCGAATTGACTCCATTGTCCGCCTTGAAAATCTGTTGGCAACCGTCGGATCTCTCACAAGTCACTTTCAAACGAACATATACGTTCTTGAAGCCGCAGCCTTTAACAATCACGTTTTAGAGAAAACACTACCTAACGGTGTGGCATATTACTTCACGGAAGATTTCGATCCAATTTTCCACCGCACGAAGTTTATCAACGTCCTCAAGAACAAAGGCATAAGTCAATATTTGGCCATATGGGATGCGGACGTCATCATAGACGACCGCCAAATTACAGATGCGGTAAACTTGCTGCGCAATGCGGCAACTGACGTTGCATTCCCCTACGACGGACACTTTTACGACACAACTGAAATTGTCCGGAGCGTATATCTTGAAACTTCCGACTTTACCGTACTAAGCAGCAACATCGCAAAAATGTCTATGCTTTACGGAACAAACATGAACGGAGGAGCCGTCATCATCAAACGAAACAAGTTTGAAGCCGCCGGAGCCGAAGACGAAAGTTTCTACGGCTGGGGACCTGAAGACTGGAACCGAGTTGAAAAGTGGAAGAAGTTCGGCTACACAATAAAGAGAGCCAACGGCCCACTATTCCACCTCACACATCCAAGAGACCAAAACGGACGTCTAAATTCCAACTGGCTGACAAGATATGCCTTCAACACGCTGCAAACAACCCAACGCAGCAGCCTTGAAGAAATAATAGGAACTATAGGTGCTGTCAAAGAAACAGAATCTCTTACAAACGACAAACTCCACATAGGATGTGGAAACTGCATTCTCCCCTCATGGCTAAACACCGACATCCATCCCTGTTCGGAAGAAGTGCAGTACATGGACATCACCAAGCCGTTCCCCTTTGTCGAAAATTCGTTCCGCTTCATTTTTGCAGAGCACGTCTGCGAGCACATATCTTTCTGCGAGTTCACCACTGCGCTACATGAAATTCACCGTACGCTAAAGCCTGAAGGAGTGTTCCGCATTGCCATGCCCTCATTCGATTTTCTCCTTAATCTATATAACGTCCCGCAAGGAAACGACAATTCGCGCTATATCAATTGGAGCATCGAAACTTTCGCTTCTGCTGAAGAAAGCAGCGCCATCACAGATCAGCATGACAAAGCTGTCTTCACCATCAATAACTTCATGCATAGTTGGGGACACAAGTTTGTATACAGCACACACCTCATTGAACATCTTTTATGTGTCGCAGGCTTCCGTAACATCACTCGCTGCCAAGTTGGAAAAAGTTGCCATAACGACTTGCAAAACCTTGAACACCACGGAACACAAATTCCACAATGGGCCAATCGCTTGGAAACCGTCGTTTTCGAAGCCGAGAAATGAAACTGCAGCAAAATTGCAGCGCCAGACACCTAGACTTTTGGACTGAAACAACAAAAAAACGGCGACTGGCGAGAAATTATAGCCTTAAAATTTGCCACATCAAACAAGTTGCACTAACTTTGCTAACAGAATAAATATTGACATCCTATTCTTTCGCAACAAGAAAGGAATAAAAGTAATTACACAGAGAAATATCACATTTTATAAAACATACACAATGGCAAGCAGCAAAGACCCCGACATGGCAGAACAGCGCTTAAAAGCGCTTCAGGCAGCCATCGCAAAAATAGAAAAAGACTTCGGTCAAGGTTCCGTCATGAAAATGAACGACAAAAGAGTCGCCGACATAGAAGTCATCCCAACAGGAAGCCTCGCACTCAACAACGCACTGGGCGTGGGTGGATATCCCAAAGGACGCATCATCGAAATTTACGGTCCTGAATCGTCCGGTAAAACCACACTCGCCATCCACGCCATCGCCGAATGCCAAAAGCAAGGTGGTACTGCAGCTTTCATTGATGCAGAGCACGCCTTTGACCGCTACTACGCACAGAACCTCGGTGTTAACATCGACGAGCTTTTCATCTCCCAGCCCGACAATGGTGAGCAAGCACTTGAAATTGCAGACCAGCTCATTCGTTCCTCAGCCATCGACATCATCGTCATTGACTCCGTGGCAGCATTGGTTCCCAAAGCCGAAATAGAAGGCGACATGGGCGAGAACAAGGTTGGCCTTCACGCACGACTCATGAGCCAAGCCCTCCGCAAGCTCACGTCAACCATCAGCAAAACCAACACCACTTGCATCTTCATCAACCAAATACGCGAAAAGATTGGTGTGATGTTCGGCAACCCCGAAACAACGACCGGTGGCAACGCCCTTAAGTTCTACTCCACCGTACGTCTCGACATTCGCCGCGTCACCACAATCAAAGACGGCGACAAAGCAGTCGGCAACCAAGTTCGCGTAAAGGTCGTAAAGAACAAAGTGGCTTCACCTTTCCGTAAAGCCGAATTCGAAATTACCTTCGGCGAAGGCATTTCTCACGCAGGAGAAATTGTAGACCTTGGTGTAGAATGCGGCATCATCAAAAAGAGCGGTTCATGGTTCAGCTACGGCGACACCCGCCTCGGACAAGGCCGCGACGCCGTTAAGAAAGTTATCAAGGACAACCCTGAGCTCGCCGACGAAATCGAAGCAAAGATTGCCGAAGAGCTCAAGAAAGCCGACAAAGAAATCGACATCAACTAAATCTTACGAAACTCCATAATCTGAAAGAAGCATCCTGCCACCCACGGTGACAGGATGCTTCTTTTGTGTTGCTAAAAACGAAGTAGATGGTTTATATCGACAAGAAACCTTGCTTGCGAAGGCAATCAAGCAAACCTTCAGACATAGCTTGGCAGTCTTTTGCCGTATAACGGATGTCCGTAAAAATCTGTGCCAAAGTTTCTGTACCATTTACGCGCACAAATTCTTTGTTTACCGGAAGGTTCTCCTTTTCCGTATAGTCGCGGTCGATCGTAGTAGAAGTAACAGGTTGGTAAACCTCGTCGTGGCGGATTGCCGTCAGAGGAAGCCGTTCGGAAACTGCCGGAGTTTCATCAGGCCAGCCCAGCGTGATGGTTGCCACGGGCATCACCAATCGCGGCAGCTGCAGAATGTCCACAATCATCTGCGGCTGATAAACCGTTGTGCCTAAGAAACAAAGCCCCAAGCCGGCTTCTTCCGCCAAATCACAAAAACGCTGACAATAGAGCAACGCATCGGTTGCTGCATTCTGATAGGAAAGAAAATTGTCATACCCTGGATGCCCCTTGCGAAGTTTTGCCCATTCCGTCGTGCGATTATAGTCGGCACAAAACGTCAGGACCACAGAAGCTCCCGTAACCATAGGCTGGTTGAAATGAGCCGGAGCCAAACGTTTCTTTTGTTCATCGCTGCGCGTGACGACCACACTATAAAGTTGCAGATTTCCCATGGTCTGTGTATGTTCTGCCTCTGCTAGCAGACGGTTCAGAAGTTCGTCATCAACCGGACGACTTGAATATTTTCTAACTGATGCTCGTGTCATAGAATAAAGTATTTGTAAGCTCTACAAAGTTAGCGAATCACATTTTCACGGCCAACACTCCACCGCGTAACAATTGCTTTTGCGACACTACGGGAGGAAGAGCCAATTTAGCGCCATTAAAAGTTGCGCTCCGAATGTCCGCATTGGCGGCGGAGGCGTTCTTTACATGGAGTATAAAACGACGGTTGTCAGCATAATAAAACGTCACCACATTAAACAATGGCCGCACAATCGTATAAGAGAGTTCCTCCGACGACGATTCCGCTTGTTCGGGATACAATCCGGTGGCACAAAGCAAGAAACGCATTGCGCCTCTACCATCAGTGTCAGTAGACGTTGAGCTGCCGTTCATGCACCCAGCCACGTACCGTTTCACTATCGTATCAGCCTGCTGTTTCAAAGTGTCTGACTCCGACAACATCTGACTTGAAAGTTTCTGGATAAAGTCGGCAGCAGAAGTGACGTTCTTGAACGAGGGAGTCTGCATCACACGCTCAAAAGCAACATAAAAGGCAGTACGCAACGCGGCGTCTCGTGTTTCTGCCACCACTTTGTCTGCCCAACCATTTGATATAGCCTTTGAAGAAGCACTCACACTTTGCTTTTGAGTCGTAATGCTTCTACTTGTACGTTCCGGTGTCCGTGATTTATTTGAAGCCAAAGCCGCAGTAGGCTTGGGTTGAGCAGTTTGAGTCTTACCATTTCCCACACCTGCAACTTTGACACTATTCCCCGTAGCCTTCGGCACAGAAGCTAAAAGCGGTTTCGTCAAAGCTGCTTTCGGCATATGTCCTTCTACTAAGGCATAAGCGTCGTCCGCAGAACGTTCCGATACGGCAGAAACCACTTTCAAAGGCTCGTCCTTCGCCAAATCGAAGGTAAATACCGCCTTCAAACGTGCCTCTTTCGTTCCGTCTTTTAATGTTACCGATTCACGACGTATATTATAACTATCAAAACGCTTTGAGAAATGGGCATAGTAATACAAAGTCTTCGAATTTTCTGCAGAAAGTCGTTTAAAGGCACAAATAGTCTGATGGTCCACAAAACGAACACTCATATTTTCGTCGGGCAATCCACCCAAAGCATGGTCAATATCTACCAAGAAGCCCTTCTCGGCAGTCGTATCAGGATAAGCATAAATCTGCTCTACGATGTTGCCAATAGATTTCACCTCTGCTTTCACACCATAGCGATTCAGCATAAAACTATATTTATCCCACACAGGCAATTCGCCTTGAGAAGTATTCTGCAGAGTATTATAACTTGAGGCATAAGCCATATATTGCGTAGAATCTTTTTCTCCAATATAGACCAACAAAGGACGACCAATGAAAGGCATCTGCAGAAAGCCGTTTAAGCTGTCCGCCTTCTCTCCTTGCATAAAACCACTAAAGAAATTATCGTGATACCCAGCACCATTATTTACTGCCGGACGGAAATGAAACAAAGGGAATACACTTTGTGCTTGAGAGCTTATGGAGTAAAAGAAAGCGACTACCATTAATGCTTTCACCAATTGAAAGGAACGTTGAAACATAAAGTCTGAATAACAGGAAATAATGTACAAAGTTATCAGTTTATCTGAAGATGAGAAAGCATCTCGCCGGATTACCTATTGCTTCCTACACAAGAAGAAAGGCAACCGATATTCTCATAGATGTGCAACGAATTACACATTCCACCGTAGCCTATTACTTATGGCACAAATTAATTGCTAACTTTGCATATTGAAGAATTAAGTGATGATTAAAAAATAACTTGGTACATTTCGTGAGTCAGAATCTGTGCCGAAAAGCAGCGCTTTGAAATCTCCAAGAACTGCTACGATTCGCTCACTAAAAAAGCAACAAAAAAATGATTTAATATACTGATTATCAGTGGTGTAATATAGGAAATCTGGAGAATTTTTCTTAACTTTAAGAGTTAAAGCAACGCTCTTAAAATGACAAAGAAAACTCCTCCAGAAAGCCTTACACCCGAAAGTCGGGCGTTTATGTCTGAGCTCAATGAATGCCAAATGAGACACTTCCTCGCGGAAAGTGCACTCGCCCTTGGCATACATGGCGTCAGCGAAGTTAGCGAAAAAATGGGACACTGCAAAAACACCATCCGTCAGGGCATCAGAG
>CAVKJJ010000090.1:0-8211 GCA_963656685.1 bacterium
GTTTTGAAAACGTCACCCCCATGCGCGGATTAAAGCCTTACCCTTTGTAAGAGAGCGCGGTTCGTTGTTTGTGTGAACATCTGCAAACAACTTTCTACAAGCTCAACGTGTTGAGTTGGGAGATAATTTGAATTTGCTGCGTTAGAGAAGTAAGGACCTACGCTTCGTATTTCTTTGAGATTTGTTTTCTCTTCATGCTGGTCTTGTCTAAATTTGCATATGCTTAAAAAAACAATCAGATGAAAGGCAGAATCGTACTTATTACAGGGGCAACCAGCGGCATCGGTGAAGGATGCGCGCGCCGGTTTGCCAAAGAAGGCTATAACCTCATCATTACGGGACGTAACCGTCCCAAACTTGATGCGCTTCACGACGAACTGGAAAACGAAAATGGCGTAGCGGTGCTCCCTTTGTGTTTTGACATCCGCGACCGTAAGGCCACGCGCCAAGCCGTTGAATCGCTTTCGGACGAATGGAAAACGATAGACGTACTTGTCAACAATGCCGGACTTGCACGTGGCATGGATCCTGAATATGCTGCCGATATGGACGAATGGGACGAAATGATTGACACCAATATCAAGGGGCTACTCACGATGACCCGTCTTGTGGTTCCCGCGATGGTGGAGCGTAACCATGGGCATGTAATCAACATAGGCAGTCTGGCGGGCGATGCGGCCTATGCCGGAGGTAGTGTATACTGTGCCACGAAATCGGCGGTGAAAGCCATTAGTGACGGATTGCGCATCGACTTGTCACACACAAAGGTTCGCGTGACGAACGTGAAACCCGGACTCGTGGAAACGCACTTCTCTAATGTACGCTTCCGTGGCGATGACGAGCGTGCTGCAAAGTTGTACCGTGGCATCGAACCGCTTACGGGCGACGACGTGGCCGATGTGGTCTACTATGCAGCGAGTGCACCGGAACATGTGCAGATTGCAGAGGTGCTGGTGCTTGCCACCCATCAGGCCAACGCCACGGTGATTTGCAAGGAAAATTAAAGGGTGGTAATTTATAGAACCACCCTAAAGTCTTGAACTGCGCGGCCTCGCCCTCTATGGGGGCGAGGTTTTCAAAACCTCGCGCTCTACACAGCGACATAGTAATTCTTTGTACTGCGGACTTGCGAAGTAACAAAGCGAAGCGCGAAGAACCGTCCGTGACGGCGTGTAGAACGTGACGTTTTATAAACGTCACCCCCATAGAGGGCGACGCACGCTTGATGCATTGTTTACTAAGCCTACCACCGCCACGCGCTTTTCGCCCCGAAAACGCGTGGCGTTTTTCGCATTTGTACGCGCGCTGTTGTTGTCTTTTCCGAAAAATGCACTTTGTGGGTGAAAAACAATGGACGAATCTTGTCATTTTCCTATTTTTGCTGTATTAAACTGAGAGAGAAGCGTTGCGCAAGCCAAGAGCGCAACGGGAAGATGTACATATCGGCAGAATCTTTTCTAAGAAATAGGGATAAAGTGTAGAGATGATTCTTAAGTGATTGATATTCAGCGGAATGCGACGAAATCAAAGCCCCGAGAGTATGTCTTGAAGTGAAAAAACGCCCCTAATCCCAACTCCTTTTTTTATGAACAACGAGAAACAGAAACAATGGTTTGCCATGCGTGCCACGTTCAACCGCAACATGCTGGCCAAACGCGAACTCGACGCTTTAGGCATCACCACCTATGTGCCTATGCGCGGTGTACGTTCGCGCAAGAAAGGTTCGCATGCCATTGAGATGGAACCCGTTGTCCGCAACCTCATCTTCGTCCAGGCGCAAGGCGCAGAACTGCAGCGCGTGAAGCAGACCATGCCTTACTTGCAGTACATGATTTCGCGTGCCGACGGTTCCAAGATTGTGGTGCCCGAGGTGCAGATGAACAATTTCATCGCCGTGAGCAGCACGTGCGACGAGCGTCTGCGCTACTTCAGTCCCGAAGAAATCAACCTCAGCCGCGGCACCCGTGTGCGCATCACCGACGGCGACTTCGCCGGCATGGAAGGCACTTTCATGCGCGTGACCGGTTCGCGCGATCGTCGTGTGGTCATCTCCCTCCCCGGAGTCGTTTCCGTAGCACTTGTCAGTTTGCCCACAGAGTGGGTGAAGGAAGTGGGGAACTGAAAACATTATTGATTCTCAAATCCATAGTCCGAACATACCACTTACTCACGCTCCTGCATGTCTTCCTCTCAAGAAAACAACAAGCGCATAGCCAAGAACACCATAGTGCTTTATTGCCGCATGCTTTTCATGATGGCAATATCCCTCTATACGAGTCGCGTTGTGTTGAACACGCTCGGTGTGGTAGACTTTGGCATCTTCAGCGTGGTAGGAACGGTAGTCAGTATGTTCAGTTTCCTGAACGCGGCAATGACCTCGTCCACTACGCGCTATATCACTTTTGCATTGGGGCGAGGCGATGAAAAGAGGCTGAAAACGATATTTTCTACCGCATTACAAATTCATGCACTGATAGCCTTTGCCATCGTAGTCCTTTCGGAAACCATTGGCTTATGGTTCTTCTATCATAAAATGCAGATTCCGCCCGAACGCGTGGATGCTGCGTTTTGGGTATTGCAACTGTGCATCGTCGATAGTGTGTTTGCTGTGATGAGCGTGCCGTACAATGCAGACATCGTGGCGCACGAACGTATGTCGGCCTTTGCTTGGATGTCTATTTTCGACGCTGTAGCAAAACTGCTCATCGTATATCTGCTCGTCATTGCGCCTTTTGACCGCTTGGTGTTTTATGCCGCCATGCTTGTGGTTGTTCAGATTACGAGCCGTTTTATTTATAGCATCTACTGTAATCGTCATTTCGCAGAGTCGAAGTACTGCCGCGTGTGGGACAAACCGCTATTTCGCGAAATGTTGTCGTTTGCCAGTTGGAGCCTTTTCGGCGATTTGTCTGCCACCTTGTTCACCGCTGGTCTGAACATGCTGCTCAACGTCTTCTTCGGCCCCATCGTCAATGCAGCACGCGGAGTAGCCACTCAGGTGCAAGGCGCCATAATGGGTTTTGTGAACAACTTCCAGATGGCGGTCAATCCGCAAATCACCAAGACCTACGCAAAAGGCGAGATGGAAAACATGTACAGCCTTATGTTCCGCTGTGCGCGCTTCTCGTTCTACTTGCTTTTCTTCCTCTCCTTGCCAGTCATATTGGAAGCCGACTTCGTTCTGACCGTTTGGCTGAAGACTGTTCCTGAAAATACGGTGACGTTTCTCCGCATCATCATCTGCACCTCGCTTATCTACACCTGTGCAAACCCTTTGATAATAGCTAATAAAGCCACGGGCAAGGTGAAGAAGTACCAAATGGTTTGCGGTACAACACTTCTGCTGATACTTCCCGTTTCGTACGTCGTGCTGAAACTTGGTGCGCCAGCCTATGCCGTCTTCATCGTGCATTTTGTCATGGAGTGCATTTGCCAGTTGGCACGTATGGTTATGCTCCGCCCGCTCATCGGACTGCGACTTCGTGACTATTTCACCCACATATACCTATATATATTCATCGTTGTGGCACTCTCTGCAATAGCTCCAACGTGGGTCTACTTCGTTATGCCCGATACCGTTGCTCGCTTCTTTGCCGTTTGCACGGTTAGCGTAGTCTCCGTTTCCAGTGTGGTCTATTTCATCGGACTTACAGCTGGCGAAAAGGTCTTCGTACGCGAGAAGGTGCGAATGGTCTTCGCAAAACTGACTCATTAAGAAACATAGTTTATGTAAGCGAGTGCATGGGCGGCTCATGGGGGTGACGTTTTCAAAACGTCACTGCTCTACACGCCGTATCAAGGCGAAGCACGCAAGACCATTAATGAAAGTTCGTGAAGAACACGACGTTTTGAAAACGTCGTCCCCATATATCAACTCCTCTCCGTGATTACCATAACAAGCAAAAAAGACTGTTGCGGTTGTGCCGCATGTGCGCAAGTTTGTCTCAAGCAATGCATTGCGATGCACGAGGACAGTGAAGGCTTTCTTTATCCCCGTGTGGATGAAGACGCTTGTGTCAAATGCGGACTGTGCGAAAAGGTTTGTCATGAGTTGCATCCCTATGGTGAGCAAGCTCCGCAGCAAGTGCTTGCGGCTGTCAACCTCGACGAGCAGGTCAGACTGCAGAGTTCATCGGGTGGCATCTTTCACCTTTTGGCTTTGCAGACCATCGCAGAGGGCGGCGTAGTTTTTGGCGCTCGTTTCGACGATAGGTGGCAAGTGGTCATTGATTATACCGAAACCACTGATGGCATTAAGGCTTTCATGGGAAGCAAATACGTTCAGGCTCGGACAGAAACGGCTTTCCGCGATGCCAAACGTTTTTTGCAGACTGGACGGAAGGTTCTCTTCTCCGGCACACCTTGTCAGATTGCCGCTTTGCGCCATTTCCTCCGAAAGGACTACGACAATCTTCTTGCCGTCGACTTTGTTTGCCATGGCACACCGAGTCCCAAAGTCTGGCGCTTGTATTTGGACGAAATACAGCGCGGTGACCGTCACGCCAAACAGATAGAATTCCGCAACAAGGCGAAAGGTTGGAAAAACTATTGTTTCCATGTCCGCTACGAGAAGTCAAATCTTTTGTCGCCTTTCGGAGACAACCCTTACATGAAGGCTTTTCTTCAGGAAATAACCCTTCGCCCTTCCTGCTATGCCTGTACGGCAAAAGCCGGTCGTAGCCATAGCGACATCACCTTGGCCGACTTTTGGGGCATCGAAAAGGTCTTCCCCGACATGGATGACGACAAAGGTACGGGCATGGTCTTCCTCAACACCGCAAAAGGCGCTGCCAGTCTTGACCTGTCCAAGGTGCGCATTTGTCCAACTGACTACGAAACGATTAAACCGCTCAATCCTGCTTGTTTCCGATCGCCGAAGGAGAATCCGTGCCGCGGTCAATTCTTTGCAAAACTCAACGGCAGCAAAAGCGCGATTGCTTTAATGGAACGCTTCACGCAGCCCTCCCGCAAAGAGCAACTACGCGAGTGCATTGCCGATACCAAATATTTCGTGAAGCAGGCATTGCTCAAAGTTCTCACTCCGCTAAAATAAACGATGTCAAACTCTTCTTCTCGCAAACACATTGGCATAATCACCCTTCCGCTCCATACCAATTATGGCGGCATACTTCAAGCCTATGCCTTGCAGACCACCCTTGAGCGTTTAGGGCATCGTGCGTCCCTCATCAGAACAGCCGAGTGGACCAGAACGTCTTTGCCTTGGAAGTTGGCACCTTTCGTTATAGCCAAGCGAACCCTAAGGAAATATGTGCACCACGAGGACATACAGGTGTTTGAGGAGCAACAACTGCGGAGAATCTTACGCCACACTGCGAAGTTCGTAAAAAAGCATATCCACACGTTTCGCGTAAAGGACTATGCCGCGTTAGGACAGACAGACAGCTTTGACGCTTATGTCGTAGGAAGTGACCAGGTATGGCGGCCGTTGTATTTTACGGAGGGTATAGCAAATGCTTTCCTAAAGTTTGCCGAACATCAAGCCGTGAAGCGAATAGCTTACGCACCCTCTTTCGGCGTAGACACATGGGAGTGCAACGAACGGGAGACCATAGAATGCCGCCGTTTGCTTCAACAGTTTGATGCGGTGTCCGTGCGTGAAACTTCCGCCACAGATCTTTGTCGGCAGCATCTCGGACGCACAGATGTGCAGTGGGTACTTGATCCCACCATGTTGCTCGACGTAGAAGACTACCGCCAACTGTTCCTTAACGCTCACACGCCTCAAAGCGAGGGGACGCTTATGACCTATGTTCTTGACGATACCCCCGAAAAGCAACGCCTCGTTCAGAAGATATCCCAAACGTTAGGCTTGAAAGTCTTCAGCACCAATTCTCGTTGCGAAGACAGAACGGCGCCTTTGCGCGAACGCATCCAGCCTCCCGTAGAACAATGGCTGCGTGGCTTTCACGATGCGGAGTTCGTGGTGACAGACTCCTTTCATGCCTGCGTTTTCAGCATACTCTTCCGCAAACAGTTCGTCGTCGTGGCCAACCACTCACGTGGCAATGCCCGCATAGACTCGCTCCTTTCGATGTTCGGGATAGAAGACCGAAAGGTTGACGCTGCAGTATTGGCTCTTCCCGAAAATCCCATCAACTACGACAAGGTTTACGAAACGCTTGCTGTGCGACGTCAAGAGTCATTGGACTTCTTGAAGCGTGCGCTGGCATAAAAGTTCCTATCCTTTACAACGCTAGACCTCTATGCTCCTTTCTATTATAATCCCCGTTTATAACGCAGCAAGCACTCTTCCGCGATGTGTCGACAGCATACTAAACCAACGCGGGTTGAACGATTATGAGCTGCTTCTCATTGACGATGGCAGCAAGGATGCTTCGCCTTCCATCTGCGACGGATATGCAACTCGTGATGCACGTGTTCGTGTGTTCCACAAGGAAAATGCCGGAGTCAGTTCCGCCCGAAATCTAGGCTTGGACAAAGCTCGGGGCGAGTGGGTGATGTTTGTGGATTCGGACGATGAGTTGCTCTCTACTTTTGGCGAAATAAACCTCGCTGAATATAATGAAGATATGGTGGTATTCCCGCCCCTTGTGGTAGAGAAAAATGGTGAAGAAACGCGTCTTGACAAGAAGGAAAGTTGCTGTGATTTTGCACCCTTTGTTTGCACTACCGTTTTGCGCGCTCCTTGGTCAAAATTCTATCGTCGCAGTGCACTCGGCAGTCTGCGTTTCGACACATCAATACGTTTCGGCGAGGACTTTGTGTTCAATCTTCAGTTTCTGAACCTTACCAAAGCTTTTCGCTACGACGGTTCCAAGGTCTTTTACCATTACTTCAATCCTGGCGTGGACTTTTACCAGAAATATGCCATGCCTGTAGAAGAATCCGTGTCAACGATGGCGAAGATGTTTGATGCCTTTTGGAAATTGGACGTGAAGAACGAAGATTTGGAGCGCACCTATTTCCTCATGATGAAGCGCCTTTGCCAAACAGCAATTTACCAAGACCCGCAAGCTTGGTTCTGCGCTCCTGAGGTAAAAGCTATTTATAAAAAGGTGAAACACCTAATGCCATTGACGTACCGCCTAAACTATTGGCTCATGTCTCACCGTAGTGTGAATGCCTTACGTCGCATTGGACCTAAAACGAAGTAGCAATATGATAAGCATCATAGTACCCGTTTATAACGTGGCCCGTTGGCTCGACGAATGCGTAAGCAGTGTGCTTCGCCAGACTTACACTGATTGGGAGTTGCTCCTCATTGATGACGGCAGCACCGACGCTTCCCCTGTTTTGTGCGACAACTATGCCGCTACTGAGAGTCGAATTGTTTCCATCCATCAACCCAATGCTGGAAGTTCTGCCGCACGCAACACGGGGTTGAACAGGGCGCAAGGAAACTACATCATGTTTCTCGACGCAGACGATTATTGGTGCGAATGCGACGTATTGGAGCGTTTGCTTCGTGTGGCGGAAACGTACAATGCCGACGTGGTTCGAGGCGAATACAAAGCTGTTGACAGTTTGGGCAACGATTTGTTCTGCCGCCCCGTGCCTCGTGAGTCGCAGCCGTATGTAAATCGTTTGCTCACGTCTGGCGAATTTGCTAAGTATGCCATTCATGGTGAAAACTTCATGGTGCTCTCGCTCTTTCGTCGCGAATGTTTTAGCAACCAACGCTTTGAAGAAGGGCGCGTGTTTGGTGAAGATATAGAGCTCTATGCCCGCTTGCTTGTGCATCCGTGGCGTTGCGTCTATGTGCCCGAGGTGCGTTTCTATGCCTACCGCAAACTTTCCACCAGTATTTCCAACCAAAGACATCAGAAAGCCATCACGTGGAGTTTCTCCATGTGTGACGAGTATGCAGAACTTTCAGAGCAGGCAGAAGAGCGCCTTTTGATAGATTATTATCGCTACAACAGCGTGATGATGTACGTATGGACGCTTCGTACGCTTTCTGAAAATCCCTACTATGCTTCCCGGTCCAAATACATAGCAGACCTTAAGTTGCCAAAACTCCATAGGCGTACGTTCAAGCGGATGATTCGCTGGCAGGTATTCAACAAACAATGTATTTTCGCCCTATTACCCGTACGCTTGGCTGTGTGGATGTCGCGCCTTAGATTGAAGCATCTGTAGACTTGTGTGGCTTATTTGAATATTACTTAATTCAACTTCGGATTTAGGTTTCGCACTGAGTTTGAGCGGAAATCGTGCTGTAGGCACGAC
>CAVKJJ010000091.1:0-8084 GCA_963656685.1 bacterium
CAAATTTCGCACTTTTGTCGGTTTCTATGCCGGCCGGTGGTGCTTGGAATTCCTCTAGCATACAGTGCTTGAGACTTATTCAGTGAACACTACTTTGATCGCGCTATTAAGACTGTCACTAAGATTGAAGAAGAGCGGATTTATTACAATTTATTCCGAATTGACCCCGAAAACATATCACCATGTTGGACCGGAAATGAATGTTCCGATGGAATTAAAGAACGCTGGAAACCCGTAACAGAAGAGTTGTACGACGAACTGCTGCATCGTTACAAGATTATCGTAGCGCATCTACAAGAATACCTTTTTACGCTTGCTAAAGGCTGTGTGACGCAAACGGATGTATAATCGCGTTAGTTCACATAAGATACGAAAAATCCTCCATAGTTCTTTAGAGAGCTATGGAGGATTTAATGTTGTTATGTAAATGCTTAATAACGAGCAATTACTTCTTGTTAAGAGCGAGGTCTACCTTTACTGCGCAAGCTACGGAGCAACCTACCATGGGGTTGTTACCGATGCCGAGGAAGCCCATCATCTCAACGTGTGCGGGCACTGAAGAAGAACCTGCAAACTGAGCGTCGGAGTGCATACGACCCATGGTGTCGGTCATACCGTAAGAAGCGGGACCTGCAGCCATGTTGTCGGGGTGAAGCGTACGACCCGTACCACCACCGGAAGCTACACTGAAGTAGGGCTTGCCGGCGAGGACACGCTCTTTCTTGTAAGTACCTGCAACGGGGTGCTGGAAACGTGTGGGGTTGGTAGAGTTACCGGTGATGGAAACGTCTACGTCTTCCTTCCACATGATGGCAACACCCTCGCGAACATCGTCAGCACCGTAGCAGTTGACCTTTGCACGGGGACCGTCGCTGTAGGCAATAGTCTTAACCACGTTGAGTTCGCCTGTATAGTAGTCGAACTTGGTCTGTACGTAAGTGAAGCCGTTGATACGGCTGATAATCATAGCAGCGTCCTTACCGAGACCGTTGAGGATGCAACGGAGGGGCTTGTCGGCGGGACGGCTCTGATTGGCCATCTGTGCAATCTTGATTGCGCCTTCTGCTGCAGCGAAACTTTCGTGACCTGCGAGGAAGGCGAAGCACTTTGTTTCGGGAGAAAGGAGACGTGCAGCGAGCTGACCGTGACCTATGCCGACCTTACGGTCGTCGGCTACGGAGCCGGGGATGCAGAATGCCTGAAGACCTTCGCCGATATATTCGGCAGCTTCAACGGCGTCCTTTGCCTTTTCCTTGAGAGCGATGGCGGTACCTACTACATAGGCCCACTTAGCGTTCTCGAAGCAAATCATCTGTGTGCTTTCGCACTCCTGATAAGGATCAAGGCCGTAAGAATCGCAAATCTGGTTAGCCTCTTCAATGTCTTTGATTCCGTGCTTATTGAGAGCAGCGAGAATCTGCTTCATACGACGGTCCTGGCTTTCGAATTTTACTTCTCTAATCATTTTTGTGTTCCTCCTTAATCTTTACGTGGGTCAATAGATTTAACTGCGCCCTGTTCTTCAGTGGTGCGACCATAGCGGCCGGTAACGCTCTTGAGCGCTTCGTTGGCGTCCATACCTTTCTTGACAGCGTCCATGAACTTGCCCATGTGAACAAATTCGTAGCCGCATACCTGGTCGTCTTTGTCGAGGAACATCTTAGTGATGTAACCTTCAGTGAGCTGGAGGTAGCGGGTGCCCTTTACCTTGGTACCATAGAGAGTACCAGCTTGGCTTACGAGGCCCTTACCGAGGTCCTCAAGACCTGCACCTACAACGAGACCACCTTCGGAGAATGCGCTCTGCGTACGTCCGTAAACGATCTGGAGGAAGAGTTCGCGCATAGCGGTGTTGATGGCATCGCAGACGAGGTCGGTGTTGAGTGCTTCGAGAATAGTCTTACCGGGAAGGATTTCGCTGGCCATAGCAGCGGAGTGAGTCATACCGGAGCAACCGATGGTCTCAACAAGACATTCTTCGATGACGCCTTCTTTCACGTTGAGCGTGAGCTTGCAAGCACCCTGCTGGGGAGCGCACCAACCCACACCGTGAGTAAGACCTGAGATGTCTTTGATTTCTTTTGCTTGAACCCACTTACCTTCTTCAGGGATGGGAGCGGGACCATGGTTGGGGCCTTTGGCTACACAACACATGTTCTGAACTTCGTGTGAATATTCCATGTCTTGAAAATTGGTATTATTGAGAATACTGAATATTGTTCAAAGAAATAGCGTACGGCTGAGTTACTTCCGCACTTTCTAACTGTTGCAAAGTTACGGCAACTTTTTCAAGTCGCAAAATGTTGCCCGTTTTTTTGTCCGATGGCACGCCATAAAATGCGAGTCTGGACAATAATTCTAACGCAGCAAATTTGTATTATCTACAAGCTCAACGCGTTGAGCTCGTAGATAAGCTCTTTATGAAACGTCTATTATTTTGTTGCCTTTTTCTTGTGATCAAAGGCGAAGGCGAAGAGGACGAATACCACGAGGGCATATCCTGCAAAGATAAACCAGCATGCCTGCCAGTTACCCACTAGATAGCCGTCGGCAGTCCAATGACAGTAATGGTTTACCACTTCGCCGGCGATGAGTGTGCCGATTGTAGCACCGAGTCCGTTGGTCATCAACATGAAGAGTCCTTGTGCTGATGCTCGTACACTAGTGTCGCATTCTTCATTGACAAACAAGCCACCCGACACGTTGAAGAAGTCGAAAGCTACGCCATAGACAATGCAAGAGAGGATGAACAGAATTACTCCTGGCATAAGGGGATTGCCGATGCCGAAGAATCCGAAACGTAACACCCAAGCAAACATAGCAATGAGCATCACCACTTTGATGCCGTAACGTTTAAGGAAGAAAGGTATGAGAAGGATGCAGAGGGCTTCTGCCACTTGCGAGATAGAAACGAGCAGCGTAGCATTGTTTGCAGCAAATGAGTCAGCCATCTCTGGCATGCCTTTAAAGCTAGTTATAAACGGTGTGGCATAACCATTGGTCACCTGAAGAGACATTCCCAACAAGCCTGAGAAAATAAAAAACATCGCCATTCGCTTGGTTTTAAAGAGCTTAAATGCATTCAGCCCAAGCGTTTCTGCAAGAGATTGACTACCGCGTTCTTCGTTTTTGCACTGCGGCAGTGTAAGACAATAGAGGAACAATACCACGCTTAACACACCCGAAACGAGGAATTGCATATGTGTGTATTGAAACTTGTTGACATCTTCGCTGAAGGTACAGAAGAAGCTGCTTCCGTCCCACGTAGCGCAGTTGACGAACCACATGGTGGCAATGAAACCTACCGTTCCGAACACACGGATGGGCGGGAAGTCTTTTACGGTATCAAGCCCATTTTCTTTAAGGATGGTAAACGCCACGGTATTGGACAATGCGAGCGTAGGCATGTAGAATGCCACGCTGAGCGTATAAAGCGTCATAAACAGAACTTTATCCGGTTGAGCGGACTGCACTCCAAGCCAGCAGAGACTAACCATAAAGAGTCCGGCAAGAAGATGACAAATGCCGAGCAGACGTTGCGGCTGGACGAAGCGGTCGGCTACGATGCCCATGAATGTCGGCATAAAAATGGAAACGATGCCCTGAATGGCATAGAACCACGATATTTCGGTACCCATGCCTGCACGACCTAAATAGTTTCCCATTGAGGTCAAATAAGCGCCCCAGACAGCAAATTCTAGGAAGTTCATCACTGTCAGACGCGTTTTCAAAACGTTATGATTCATTGTATAGAGGTTATTGTTTCAGAACAGGTAAAACAAGCATTTTCGCTTATAGCCAAACTATTGCAATAATGCTTGAATGGCTTTTCGTAAGGACTTTTCGCTTGCCTTTTCCACAAATATGCTCCTTACGGTAAGCGAGGCGTCGGAGATATATACGCGCGGAATGGTTTGCGTAGCAAAAAGATTGTAGATCATTTTGTCAGACTGTGGGGAGCAAGGCAAGGTCAGTCCATGCTCAGTCCAATATGCTTCCACAACATCCTTTTCTTCTGCGCGTCCTATGCACACGAAGTTAACGTCATGACCATAGGTTTCGTAAAGATTTTGAAGAACAGGCAGTTCTCTCTGACAGTCGCTACAGGTTGTGCGGAATAGAACGATGACAGAAGGTTTACCCTCTAACGACGATGTTGAAAGAGACGTTCCGTCGGTCATTTCGATAGAGAATTGCGGAAGCTTCTCCCCTACTCTTATCAAGGAATGCTTGTCATCTACTTCATACGTGCCTTCACTTGTGCAAGAAGCGAAAGTAACGTTTAGGAACGAAAAGATGCAAAGCGACAGCAGAAGGCTACGCAAAAGGGCTTGCGAAACTTTTATTGGCATAAACGAAGAGAATAAAGAGGTGTCGTGAGCTAATTTGTAAGCATGCCATGCACAAGGCTATGCACGGCTTTGATAAGCAAAAGTACAAAGAACTGCCACTTATTCGGTGCACGAAACACGTTTTTTCGGCTTACATGAAAAAAAATGCGTAAAATCTGTTACAAAGAATGCCCGTTGTGCGTTACCTTTACAAAACCCAAGCACAACAAGCATCCCGACAAATCCACAAATCCTTTTGCGCGCCAATGAGTTTCACTCCACATTCCCCACGAGAAACAGACGACGGAACATCGCCCCAGGGCGCTTTCCTCGCCACGGCTTATCGGCGCCTGCAACAAAGATTACGGAGTCTCTCGCGCTCCATCATCCACAACGACGACGAAGCCGACGATGCGCTCCAGGATGCTTTTGAACGGCTATGGCTCAAGCGCGACCACATCAAGTCGGTAGACGAAGCGGCATCTCTGATGACCACCACGGTGCGCAACCTCAGCATCGACACCTTGCGCCGACGTGCTACCCACGCCACAGAAAGCATTGACGAACGGTGCGTTGACACCGCACTAGTCGAAAACGACAGCAATGACGAAACCGAAGAGCGTTTCAGCCGTGTGCTTCAGATTGTACACTCGAAACTTTCTCCTTCGCAACAACAGATTCTCCGTATGCGCGACTATGAAGGACGAGACTATGAAGAAATTGCACAAGAACTCCAACTCTCTCAAACCGCTGTCCGCATGCAACTCTCTAGAGCGCGCAAAACAGTGCGTGAAATTTACATTTTATCAACGACAAAACCATCACAAAAATAATGAAACGCCATCCGAAAGACTCTATGCCACACCGCTATACCATTCGCTCAGATAAAGAAGCGCTCCAACTCGGTGAACGTTACTTCGACGCCCTCACCACAGAGGACGAAGAAGAAGCTCTGAAGCACTACGTAGCGTTTGAAACCGCGGCAGACGACACACGCTTTGATGAGCTACGCGCAGTGATGGGATTTGCAGCCAAATGGCGCATAGAGCAAAGAAGCGCACCTTCTTATGCCGAACGAGCCTCCCGCAAAAAGTTACGTCCGGCAGTACGTTGGAGTGTGGCAGCTGCCGTAACCGCCATTATGCTTTCGTCAGCGTGGGGTACGATAGCTTACAAACAACACAATGAATGCGTAGCCTACATCAATGGCCAGCGCACCACCGACACCCAACTCGTCATGCAAGCCATGGAAGCCTCAATGGCAAAAATGGAAACCGACGATGACAAAATGGAAATGCAACTCAACGACATGTTCAACACCTTAGAATCGTCCGACGTAAAATGAAACGAATATCAAAACGATTATGCTCGCTTACTATAGTGCTTGCGGCCATAGCACCCCTCTCTGCCCAGAAAGGACTTCACATAGGAGCGGCCTTTGGCGGAACGTACCAAAAGCAGAAGGACGCCACGGAGGTGTTGCTCAGAGGCAACAAGATAAGAGCCTACAATCTCTCGCTCTACCGAAGTCTGGTAATTAGCGCCACAAGTAGCAACGCTCTCCACATTGAGCGTATGGTGAAAGACGACGGCAAATCTGCCATTGACAAAGAAGTCAGCACAAACGGAGGACGCATCAGCTACGCACTCTACCAGCTCAAGCCCAACAACGACCAGCGGCGTTACATCTTCTACCGCAACGAAGCGGCTTCTGCACGAAAAACTTCGGCACCGAAAATCACGCTTATCTATATGGAAGGGAAAGCCACCATAGACGCACTTAAGCGTTCTTTCTCAAAATAACTGAAACAACAAAATAATACATACACACCATGCAAACTCTCTTTCTTTTGAGCATGATGCTCGCCCCACTTTGCCAGAACGACACCATTACACGTGCCGTTCGCCCCGACAGCGTTGTCGTCATAGAAGACAACGGTTCAACCCGTATACAGATTTACGGGAAAGAAAATGATCCTGCATACACGTTCAACTACGCTCACACATACCCCAAAAATTCCGAAACGAACATCCGCGAACACCAAACTTCTTCCATCGACTTTACCATTCCCCTCTTGGACCACAAACTAAAGAAGGACAGTTTGATGGACAAAAGCGGATTTTATGCCACCGGCTTCGATGATATCCACTTGGGTGTCGCCATTCTCACTGACAAGCAAGGCAACGTGCCCACGAAAGTGGGCTTCAACGCAGGTTTGCAAGTGATTGGTGCTAACTATGTGTTCCACTCCCGCCGCGACTGCATCGGCATCGGACTCGGTCTTGAAGTGAACGTCTTTCGCAGCAGCAAGCAGTGGCAATACGTCAAACGCAATGGAGAACTCGCAACAGAGCCTTATCCCGAGAATAGCCGTAACCATCGTTCACGCATAAAATCCTATGCGCTGACGTTACCCATCGGCTACACCCACGCATTCAGCAAGGACTTCTCGTTGGGACTCTTCGTAGAACCCCAGTACACACTTAGCAACAGCACACGCACGCGCTACAGCATTGACGACAAGCATTACACGGACAAATACTACAACATTGACGGTCATCGGTTCAACATGGCTTACCGCGTAGTCATTGAGTCACGAAAGGTTGGTGGTCTCTACATAAAATATCAGCCGTTCAACACGTTCAGTTCTTCTTCGCCTACCAACTTCAAACTCCTTACCATCGGTGTAACCCTTTAAACCACACACATTATGACACGCAAAATACTTTTTCTCTTCCTCTCTGCATTCGCTGCTCTGACCACAAAAGCTGCTGAAGCCAACGAAACAATTTGTAGTACTGCAACGAAGTCCACGATATACTCTTCCCCTACCTATTCAACAGGCATTGACACTCTCGAGTGCCAAAATGGTAGTCGCTTCGGCAATTGGAAACATAAGAAGAATAAAAAACGGAATTCGTTCGACTTTGGCAACGCCTACTTCGGCTTTGTTAAAGCTGTGGGGCGTGACGCTGGCAACATGGACCTCAATATGGGAGCAAGTTTCGAAATTGGTTTTGAACCATTCCGCTACTCTTGGCGCTCAAAGAACCGCAAAACGTTTTTTGCCGTTGGTCTTTCGTTCAACTGGCGCAACTACCGTTCTACAGGACGCATGCGATTCTTCCGCGACAATACAAACACGCTGACGCTTACGCCCTACCCTGCCGCTGCTACTAACACGGAAAGCTCACGCATCAAAGTGTTCAGCATCGGCATCCCCTTCACCTATGGATTCAACTTTCCCCACAACTGGCGAGCCGATGTGTCTGCCACACTTCTCTTCAACACACACGCTACTGCACAGTCGAACTATAGCATCGCTGACACCGAACAAGGAGTGACGCACCACGTGAAGGAACGCTACAACGACATCCATCAGCGTCCTGTAAGCGTAGACCTTAAAGCGCAATTGCACTGGCGTGGCATCGGTCTGTACGTGAAATACTCTCCCTGCGACGTGCTTGACACCTCATTCGGTCCTAAGTTCTGTGCCGTCACCACAGGTCTTGTCATCGGCTACTAAGCATATCGTCATTTCATCACATAATATCACCCAAGCGAAACGGAGCACACTCAAAGCGAGTTGTGCTCCGTTTTTTTGGTTATACTCAGCAGAGCATTAATTTCGTCTTGTTTGAACAAGTGTTTCGAAGTGATTGCCTTGACTGCGTCAATCATTGGGTCAACAAGGTCAAAGATAAGTCTGTCCATCATCACTTTGTTCTTGGAACTCTTGTGGACGGCATTGA
>CAVKJJ010000092.1:0-7974 GCA_963656685.1 bacterium
TCAATTGGCAAAAGCGTTCGGCTTTGACGGAGACAATCTCAATCATAGTTTCTACAGAGATTTAAGTGAAAACGTTGGTATACGCATTGCTACCCATTATGCAAATTCCGACAATTTCATTAAAATCGGTGGTGACCAAGCCGACAAAGAAAACTATGGAGTAGTTGTCAAACTTTCAAGTAATCCATTCCATGACAACGAAAGTGTTGACTACCTTGAATACGTCTACTTCCCCGACAAACTCAACGGACAACGGCAAGCCGATATTGTCGTCATCGGGGACCCGCACGAGAAGAACAACACCTACAGAAAGTTTGGAACGCAGAAAAACTTTACTTTCGTCTTCGTTCTTCACGAGCCTTGCACTATCTTTGCATAAAATAGGCATCGGCTCAGCAATTAGAGCAAGCTCATTGCGTTCGCCTCGCGCTATTTTTGCATAAAAATAGGCATCGGCTCAGCAATTAGAGCGACAAAGCCTAACGACACGTTTAAAGAATTTCTGATGAAACCCATATTTATAGCTGGCCCTTGCGTCATTGAATCGGCCGAATTGCTCGACACCGTAGCGGCAGAACTGGTCAAGATAAAAGAAACGACAGGCATTGAGATATATTTCAAGGCGTCGTTCGACAAAGCCAACCGAACTTCCATCCATTCTTTCCGTGGTCCCGGACTTGAGAAGGGACTGCAAATGCTTGCTGACGTAAAAGCTAAATACGCATTACCTTTGCTCACCGACATCCACGAAAGCTATCAGGCTAAGGCCGCTGGCGAGGTGGTCGACGTGCTTCAAATTCCAGCGTTCCTTTGTCGTCAGACTGATTTGTTGGTAGAAGCTGCAAAAACGGGACGCGTCGTTAACATCAAGAAGGCACAGTTTCTCTCTGGCGACGACATGCGTTACCCGGTGGAGAAATGTCGTGAAGCCGGCGCCAAGACTGTATGGCTCACAGAGCGCGGAAACATCTACGGCTACAACAACCTCGTCGTGGACTTCCGCAACATTCCCCTTATGAAACAATATGCCGACCGCGTCATTATGGACTGCACCCACTCCGTACAACGCCCCGGCGGCTCAAACGGCACAACGGGCGGCGATCGTCAATACGTGCCACAAATGGCTCAAGCGGCAAAAGTGTTCGGTGCCGACGGCTATTTCTTTGAAACGCACCCCGACCCTGAAAAGGCGTTGAGCGACGGACCGAACATGCTTTACCTCAAAGATCTTTCCGAAGTGGTAAAAAACTTGCTAAAGAACTGACAACGAAATCGCAATATCATGAGTAAATGGACTGAAGTAGCAGAGAAATGCCTGCGTGACGAAGCGCAGGCTCTGCTTGAAATGATACCTCACATTGACGGAGAATTTGACAAGACCGTCGATCTCATTCTCCACTGCACAGGAAAGCTCATCGTCTCGGGCGTTGGAAAGAGCGGACACATCGGTGCCAAAATTGCAGCTACGCTTTCTTCCACGGGCACGCCGAGTTTCTTCATCAATCCGCTCGATGCTTTCCACGGTGACCTTGGCGTCATCCAGAACGACGATGTGGTGCTTGCCATCTCAAATTCTGGCCAGACCGACGAACTCCTTCGTTTTCTTCCCTACCTGCTAGAGCGGAAAATTCCCGTCATCGGCATGAGCGGAAATCCGAAATCGCTTCTTGCACAGTATGCCACGGCTCATCTCAACGTTGCTGTGAGCCACGAGGCTTGTCCGCTTGGTCTTGCCCCCACATCTTCCACTACGGCTACGCTTGCCATGGGCGATGCCCTCGCTTGTGCTCTGATGGAAGCGCGCCACTTCAAAGCCTCCGACTTTGCCCAGTACCATCCGGGCGGCACTTTGGGAAAACGACTCTTGACGCGTGCCCGCGATGTGATGCGTACGGAAGACCTTCCCATCATCCCGCCCACAATGAAGCTGGGCGAAGCTGTCATCCACATGAGCAACGGTCGTCTTGGTCTTTGCGTGGCAGAAGAAGACGACAAGGTTGTGGGCATTATCACCGACGGCGACATACGCCGCGCAATGGAAAACTCGCAGAGCAGTTTCTTCTCGCTGACAGTGGCCGACATCATGACGCGCGAACCGAAGGTAGTCACGCCCGACACAAAGATTACGCAAATTGACGCCATTCTACACCACAACAAGATACACTCCGTGCTTGTCATTGACGCGGAACGCCATCTTTTGGGTGTGGTAGATTCGTTCAGCACCATGATTTAAAGTACAAGAGAAGACCTCCTTTGCAAAAAAATCCGACCAAACGACGAGAAAGCCCGACGGAAACTGTTCCTGTCGGGTTTGTCTCATTTTTTTCTTTACAACGTAGGGGAGGTTAAGCCCTAAGACGTCACGTACTCTTCCGCTGCGCCGCTCTCGGCATTGCCCCGTACAATATGTACCCACTTCTTTTAAGATGAAGCACCGATTCACACTGATAATATTGTTAAGCGCATTGATGACTATTCCCGCCCTTGCTGCATGGAGCCCGCACTGCAACAACACGACAAGCAGCGACTCCGACATCGTGGAGTTTCTTCACGACGAATACGGTGTGAAATTCACCACGAACAACAGTGTTGTGATTTTCAAGAACGGCCGTGAAAAGTTTGCCGACCTTTTTCCTGCCATTGAAGCCGCTAAGGAAAGCGTTCACCTTGAATATTTCAATTTCCGCAACGACTCCATTTCGCGCGAGCTTTTCGCTATTCTCGTTCGCAAGGCTGCCGAAGGAGTAAAGGTTCGTGTGTTGTTCGACGGCTTTGGCAACAGCTCGAACAACCGTCCCTTGCGTGCTTGGCACCTCGACAGTTTGCGTGCAAGAGGAATAGAAATTTATGAGTTCGACCCCTTGCGTTTCCCGTGGGTCAACCATGTGATGCACCGCGACCACCGCAAGATAGCCGTCATTGACGGACTTGTGGCCTACACTGGAGGAATGAATGTAGCAGACTACTACATTACGGGCAAGCCCGAATTCGGTGAGTGGCGCGACATTCACGCACGCGTTGAGGGCGACGCTGTGGCTAGTCTGCAGAAAGTCTTCATAGACTTTTGGAACCAAACGACTCATCAGAACGTCCACGGCACGCAGTACTATCCCGGCGAGCGCAAGAGCGAGGAAATCTCAGCAGGACTAAAACCAGACACTTCACCGACGGCGGGTAAGAAACGCATAGGCGTGGTCAACCGCGATCCCTATACCTCTCCGCAGATTATCCACGACACCTTTGTGCAAGCACTGCGCGGTGCAAAAAAGCGCGTGCTCATCATCAATCCCTACTTTACGCTTTGCCGCCACATCAAGCGTGCACTGCGCGAAGCTGCCGAGCGCGGAGTGGACGTACAGGTCATGGTTTCGGCCAAGAGCGACATCCCCATCACACCGCGTGTGGTGGAGTACAACGTGCACCAACTTATGAAGCACGGCGTAAAGGTCTATTTCTTTGAAGGCGGATTCCACCACAGCAAGATAATGATGGTCGACGGTGTGTACTCGTTCTTCGGCTCGGCAAACCTCAACAGCCGCAGCCTTTCGTTCGACTACGAATGCAACCTCCTAGTGGACGACGTGGCAACCACGGCGCAGCTTGAAGAGATATTCATCCACGACCGCGACACCCGTTGCTTCCGTCTCACTCCAGAGACATGGAAGAAATTTGGCCGTTGGAAGCATTTCAAAGGATGGCTCTTCCACTTCCTCACCCCCTTCGTGCGCGAGGAGCACCCCATCCACAAGTTGCGTCCCCTAAAGTTTACTGACAAAAACAAGACGAATCCTTATGCGTGAAACCAAGTTTACCGTTCTTAAGGCGCTTGCCATCATTCTCGTGGTCTTCTCCCACGCCGGCGTGCCCGGATGGCTCAACCACTTTTTCTTTATTTTCCATGTACCTGCTTTCTTCCTTTGTGCAGGTTATTTCTTTCACACGAAATATGCCACGGACGAACGCACCTTCGTCGTTCACCGCATAAAAGGTCTTTACTGGCCGTTCGTGCGTTGGAGCGTGTTTTTTCTCATTGTCCACAACCTGCTTTTCCACTTGGGCATACTCAGCGAAACGTACGGTGCGGCAGACGGAGGTGTGCTCCATCCCTACACTTGGAGCCAATTCGGCCAACGCCTTTGGAGCGTTGTGGTGAACATGTCGAGCTACGACGAATTCCTCTGCGGAACCTTCTGGTTTTTCCGTGCGCTCTTTCTTGCTAGTTTGGCTTATCTCGTACTTTTCAAGCTTTTCGGAAAGTCCGAACGGCTACGTGGCGACAGACAACGCGGTTGGGCAGTGCTCCTGTTCGTTTCCGTATTGCTGTTGTGGAAAGAAAGTTGCGGGCTAAAGTTGACAGGCGTTTCGGGCGGCGGTTATCGCGAGCTGATGGGCCTTTGGTTCATGGCTGCGGGCTTTCTCCTACGCCAATACGACGTTTGTGCGAAACTCACATGGAAACTAGCCCTACCCTCGCTGCTCGTCTTCGTTGCGTTCGGCATTTGGTGGCCGTCGCTGATGGAGATTAATCCCAGCATGGAGCGCTTCCTACGCCTACCCCTTCCCGCCGTAGCAAGTTTCCTTTGCATGCTTTACGCTTGCACGTTTATTGACAGCAAGACACGCTACGTAAAGCGTGCCCTCGTCTACGTTGGCGACCGTACACTCTACGTCTTTGCCTTCCACTTCCTTGCTTTCAAACTCGTAAGCGCCATCAAGGTGGCATGGTACGGCCGACCTTGGGAAGCCATTGGCGGACATCCCTATGTGCAGGAGCCGGCGAACAACGTGTTCTTCGTTCTGCTCTATGCGCTAGCCGGCGTGGCGCTTCCGCTGCTTTGGCTCGCGGGCTACAACCGCATTGCGGCTCACGTAACCCTCACGGAGAAGCAATTCGTCTCCCTCTTGATGCAAGGCATACTTCGCCTTTGCCGTTGGGTGAGCCTTGGTGTCCACACGCTATGGCTCGTGATGAAAGGCCTTTGGCGTTCCATCGTGGACGGAGTGAAAGCCATCATCGCTGCCTCCAGTACAAAAGAAGAATAAACCAGACTTCTAAGTCTGCATATCCTATTATTATTACACGCGCGAGGGCGGGAACGCTTTGTTCCCGCCCTCGCGCGTTGTAGAATGACTATTTTAAATCGATGCTACTCTTACTGAGAAACACACCGTATCCGAATTTTACCGCTATGGGGTTCAACTCTCTTTGGAAAGTTTCTCCCAAAAAGCCTCGAGGTCATCGTTGAGGCCTTCAAGGAATTCACCGCTGATGACGACCGTCTCGTCGTCGACGAGGTAGAGGTCGGCCACGGTTTCGCGGTCATCGCCCAAAAGCACATAGGAGTAAGGCTTCAGCACGTTCACGTTTTCCGTCACGTCACGTATGTTGCGTATAGCCTGCTTGAGCACGGGCTGCACCTCGGTGTAGAAGTTCTCGTCGCGATTGCCTATCCACTCCTCCACCACGCAGCGCGTCAGCTCGTTGTCGTCGTCGTCAAAGACGAGGAGCTCTCCGCTGTCCTGCTTCACTTGGAGGAGAATATCGGTAAGCGGCGGACAATCCACATCCGCCGGAAATTTTGATGCAGCCTTGCGCAGTGCGCGCTCTATCTGCTGAAAAGTCTGTTCTGAAACGTTCATGGCAGTAAGAATTTGGAACAAATGTACCACTTTTTTGCATTGGCCGCCCGCAAGGCACACGTTTATTTGTACTTTTGGGGCACAATAGCCAACCTTGCCCCCTGAAACAACATGAAAAAGACCATCCTCACCGTTTTTCTCTCCCTTCCGTTCAGCCTTCTGCCGTCTGCTCTCTCCGCGCAGACACTCCTGCCTTTTCCGCAACAAGCCACACTCAGCAAGGGCAGTTTTTCCCTCACCTCTCCATACCATATATATAATAAGGTAGGGACGGAAGCCGACAACATCTATACTCACGCACTCCTCCAAGCCACCACAAACGAAAATGCCGGCCGCCGCGCCGTCGTCTTCAGCCGCCTTACAGAGGGAGAAAGCACCAATGCCGAAGCTTACCGCCTCCGCGTCACTTCCGACACGGTGGCCGTCTACGCCTCCACGGCCGAAGGCTTCCTTCGTGCCGGACAGACATTGGCGCAACTCACCGTGAAGGGAAAAATTGCCGCAGCAGACATCACCGACTCGCCAGCCTACGCTTGGCGCGGCGTAATGCTCGACGTGTCGCGCCACTTTTTCCCCATCTCCTTCCTTCGCAAGCAGGTAGATGTGCTCGCGCGCTACAAGATAAACCGACTTCACCTCCACCTGACCGATGCTGCCGGCTGGCGCATGGAAATAAAGCGCTATCCGCGCCTCACCAGTTTCGCAGCATGGCGCACCGACGCTTCGTGGAAGACATGGTGGAACGACGGAAAGCGCCACTACGCTACGGCCGACTCCGCTGGCGCCTACGGCGGCTTCTACACACAGGACGAACTGCGCAGTCTGGTAAGTTATGCTGCCGAACGCGGCATTACCATCGTGCCGGAAATAGAGATGCCCGCCCACTCTGAAGAAGTGCTCACCGCCTATCCCGAACTTTCCTGCACGCACGAGCCCTACCGACAGGCCGACTTCTGCCCCGGCAGCGTGGCCACGTACGACTTTTTGGAAAACGTGCTCCGCGAAGTGATGGACGTGTTCCCTTCAAAGGAAATCCACATAGGAGGCGACGAAGCAGGAAAAGCATCGTGGGGCAACTGCCCGCTCTGCCGCCACAAAATGGAAGAACTCGGACTGAAAAGCGTGGACGGACTGCAGGCACACCTCATTGCCCACATGGGACGTTTCCTTGAAGCGAACGGACGCAGCCTTGTGGGGTGGGACGAAATTACCGACGACGCACTCCCGTCCCAAACGACCGTCATGGTATGGCGCGGCACAGAGAAAGCCAGCGAAGCCATACGTCACGGCTACGACGTGGTGCTCTCTCCCGGAGCCTATTGCTATCTTGACAGCTATCAGGACGCACCGCCCACCCAGCCCGAAGCCATTGGCGGTTACCTCACGCTCGAGAAGGTCTACAGCTACGCACCCGGTGCTGAACTCACAGCCGAAGAACGCACTCACATCAAAGGCGTTCAGGGTAATCTATGGACAGAGTATGTGCCCACCCCATCACATGCCGAGTACATGCTCTATCCCCGCGCCCTCGCCCTTGCCGAAACCGGATGGAACGGTACACAGAAAAAGGACTTTGCCGACTTCCGCCGCCGCGCCGCAGAAGAAACGAAGTGGCTTAGGAACGAGGCATCGGTCAATGCCTTTGACCTCACAGACGAAAAAGGAGAGCGCAGCGAACGCGCCGTTCCCGTGAAGCACAAGGCTCTCGGCGCCAAAGTGACGTACAACCTACCCTACCACGACTACTATCCCGCTGCGGGCCCAAGTTCACTCACCGACGGACTCCGCGGCGGATGGGCCAACAACGACGGACGCTGGCAAGGATTCATCAGCGGAAAGCGCTTCGACGTGACAATCGACTTGGGAAAGACCACACAGGTGAGCCAAGTGAGCACCGACTTCATGCAAGCTTGCGGTCCGGAAATTTTCTACCCCTCGGCCTACATCGTCAGCCTCAGCACCGACGGCGAACGCTTCACCGAAGTGTGCCACCAAACGTTCAAGTCGGAAAAGACCATACAACCGGACGTACGCACATGCTCCTGGAAAGGCCGCTCCACCGCAGCGCGCTACATCCGCGTGCAAGCCCTCCCGTCGACCTTCGGCGGATGGATTTTTACAGACGAAGTGGTCGTAAAATAAAGCCCTACACGTTCCACAACAGCCCCGTTAGTCTCCTTGCCTCACCTTGCAAGCGGACTGACGGGGCGGTTCTTTGCTACTTGAAGCCACAAGGCGCACGCCTCGGAGCAACTATTACAAAAAGCACGGCGTTCCGGAAAAATTCCAAGGCTTGAAATTAAAATTCCAAGGCTTGAAATTAAAATTCCAAGG
>CAVKJJ010000093.1:0-7929 GCA_963656685.1 bacterium
AAAAATTCCAAGGCTTGAAATTAAAATTCCAAGGCTTGAAATTAAAATTCCAAGGCTTGGAATTTTTGTCCCAAACGATGGAATTTATTTTGGGACTGCACATGCTTGAATATCAATGCGTTAGAATTTTACAGCAAACAACGGTCCGTTTTGCGTAAAACATGGCATTTTTAGTTGCCTCGTGGCGCAAATTCGCATCATTGCCCCACCCTGCTCCACTTGGCGCAGAAGCGCTGACTGGCAGAGGGTTAAAACGCCGCGATTAAGGCAATTGTGGAGACAAAAAAGAAAAAAGTGTAGCACGGTGGGGAAATGTGGGGGAAAATCCGTACTTTTGGAATCTCTAAGAAACTGTCATGACATTCGCAGGAACCATCGAAGCCAAACTCGACGAGAAAGGACGCGTGTTCTTTCCCTCCGAATACCGACGTCAGCTTATGGCGCCGGACGCGCAGTTGGTGGTTCGGCGCGACCTTTACCAACCCTGTCTCGTGGTTTACCCCCTGAGCGTGTGGCAAGCCGAAGTGGCGCGCGTGAAGCGCTCACTCAACGCGTGGGACGCCCGCCAAGCCATGCTTTTCCGCAAATTCATGGCGGAAGCCCACACCGTGCAACTCGACTCAAGCGGACGTATGCTCCTTCCCCGCCGCCTCGCCGCGGCATGCAGCATGAACGCTGCCGTGTGTTTCGTAGGTCTTGACGACCGTGTGGAACTGTGGGCACAGGAAGTGATGCTGCGCGAATTTCCCTCGGACGACGAGCTAGCCCAATCGTTCGGCCAACTCCTCGCTCCCTTACAGGCTCCCGAGCCTGCGACAGGCTTGTAAGGCACAGCGCATCCGTTGGTCACACACCATATATTATAACAGGCGCACCCATTATTATATATAGGGACATTGCCAAAAAGGACGGCGGAACAGCATAGCGCTGCAGTGACAGACATTCTTACCCCACATTCTTCATCCACTTTCATTCCCGGCACACCATGTACCACATTCCCGTGCTTCTGAACGAAACCGTCGACGGCCTCAACATCCGTCCGGACGGCAACTACGTCGACGTAACCTTTGGCGGAGGCGGCCACAGCCGCGAAATTCTCCGCCGCCTCGGTCCCGACGGCCACCTCTACAGCTTCGACCAGGACGCCGACGCTGAGCAGAACGTGCCCGAGGGCGATACGCGTTTCACCTTCGTGAGGAGCAACTTCCGCTACCTCACAAACTGGATGCGCTACTACGGCGTGGACGGCGTGGACGGCATCTTGGCAGACCTCGGTGTGTCGAGCCACCACTTCGACGACGAAGCGCGCGGATTCTCCTTCCGCTTCGAAGCCCCACTGGACATGCGCATGAACGGACGTGCGGGAATGACCGCCGCCGACGTGGTGAACACCTACGACGAAGAGCGACTCTCCGACGTGTTCTACCTCTACGGCGAAATGAAAAACTCGCGCCGCATAGCTGCCGCCGTTGTGAAGGCGCGCGCAGCCAATGCGTTGCTCACCATAGACGACCTGCTCAACGTGGTCAAACCGCTCATGCCGCGCGAGAGGGAGAAGAAGGACCTCGCCCGCGTGTTCCAAGCGCTCCGCATAGAGGTGAATCACGAGATGGACGCCTTGCAGGAAATGCTCGAAGGCGCACTGCAGGTGCTTCGGCCCGGTGGACGCCTTTCGGTGCTTACGTACCATTCGCTTGAAGACCGCATGGTGAAAAACTTCATCCGCGCCGGACGCATAGACGGCAAAGTGGAACAGGACTTTTACGGACGGAAACTCACGCCCTGGCGCGCCGTCAACAACAAGGTGATTCTCCCCTCCGCCGAAGAGCAGGAGGCCAATCCCCGCAGCCGTTCCGCTAAACTCCGAATTGCCGAAAAACTCTAACCTGCACGGGAAGGCCGGCAGTCAACGCAAGCGACCTCTCCTCTTCACGCTACCCCACCCCTCATTTCGCAGAAAGAAATGTCAACGCACAACGAAGAACATAGAGATAACCCCGTTTTCGACGAAGAGGCCCTTCAGCCCGAAAACCTTGAGGCCCAGTCCTCCCCCACCGACGCTCCCGCCGATGACGAAGCCCTTGCGCCTGAGGCAGACGAGGCTCCGGCCGACGACGCAACGGACGAAGCGAACAACGCGAAGCCTCAAGCCGACTCCGACCTCCGCTCCACCCTCAACGACATCCGCAAATTCGTCGACTCGGATGATACGCCCAAAAAGAAAATATCCCACAAGGTAAGTCTGGCAAGCATCCTCGGCGGCGACATCCTTGCCGGCGCGTGGTTTCGCAAACAGATTCTCTACATCATCATGTGTCTGGCAATGGGCATCATCTACATCAGTAACCGCTACACCTGCCAGCAAAAGATGATTGAACAGAAAAACCTCAACGACACGCTCCTCGACTGCCGCTATAAAGCACTCACACGCTCCGCACAACTCAAGGAACGCATGCGCCGTAGCTACATCGAGGAATCGCTCGAAGACACCACGCTCCAAACGGCCAACACGCCATCGTACAACCTAAAAGTGGAAGATGAATAAATGAAGTTTCCCGCAACAAAAGTCATGCAGCGCTACGGCGTGGTTGCCACCCTCGTCGTGATCATCGGTTTTGCCATTCTCGGCAAAGCCCTCTACACCATGACCGTACGCAAGGACTACTGGCAAGCCGTGGGCGAACGCTTCAAGCGCGAAAACATCCCCGTCTACCCCACACGCGGCAACATCCTCGCCGCCAACGGCGAAGTGCTCGCCTCGTCGCTCCCCGAATACAAGATTTTCATGGACTACATGTCGTGGGAGAAGGACGAGAAGCGACGCGCCAAGGACCAGAAACGCCGCGACAGCATGTTGCTCCATCCTATGATAGACAGCATCTGCAACGGCATGCACGCCATTTTCCCCGACATCGACCCCGTGGCCTTCGCCGCCCTCCTGCGCAAAGGACGTGAAGAAAAGAGTCACCACTGGCTGCTCTACCCCAAACGCATCACCTACATCCAGTATCGACAAGTCAAGAGCCTTCCATGGTTTCGCAAATCGAAAGGTTGGAGCGGATTCCACGAAGAGGAATACAAAACGCGCACCAATCCCTACGGCCGTCTTGCCATACGCACCATCGGCGACCTTTATAAAGGGAAAGACTCCGCACGTACGGGTCTCGAGCTGAGTTTCGACTCCGTGCTCCGTGGCACTCCGGGCTCTGCCCACAAGCAGAAAGTGCTCAACCGCTTCCTCACCATCGTGGACCGTCCCGCCGAAAACGGTTGCGACGTGGTCACCACGCTCGACGTGGGCATGCAGGACCTCTGCGAGAAAGCACTTAACGACAAACTCGTAGAAATCGGCGCCAACTCCGGCGTGTGCATCCTCATGGAAGTGGCCACTGGCGACATCAAGGCCATGACGAGTCTCACCCGCGTGGCCGACGGCACCTACCAGGAAGTCAACGCCGACGCCGTGAAGAATCTCTACGAACCGGGATCGGTGTTCAAACCCATGAGTTTCCTCGTGGGCATGGACGACGGCTACATCCACATGACCGACCAGGTGGACGTGGGCTGCGGCATACGCGAAATGTACGGCCGCAAGATGCGCGACGCCAACTGGCGCTCGGGCGGTAGCGGCGTGGTCACCGTACCGCAGATTTTGCAGAAGTCGCTCAACGTGGGTGTGAGCACACTCATCGACCGATATTACCACAACGACCCACGACGTTTCGTGGAAGGCATCTACCGCATTGGCGTGGCAGAAGACCTCCACATCCCCATTCCCGGCTACGCCCGTCCGCGCATCAGAATGCCCAAACCCGACCTCTCCAACTGGTCCAAAACGGCACTGCCGTGGATGAGCATCGGATACGAAACGCAAATTCCGCCCATCACTACCGTCAACTTCTACAACGGTATAGCCAACAACGGAAAACTCCTCCGTCCGCGACTCGTGAAAGCCATCATGCGCGGCAACGAAGTGGTGAAGGAATACCCCGTCGTCGTGCTCCGCGAACACATGGCCAAAGCCGAGGCGGTGAAGAACATTCAGGACTGCCTCGAAAGCGTGGTGAGCGTAGGTCTCGGCAAGAAAGCCGGTTCGCCCTACTTCCACGTGAGCGGTAAGACGGGAACGGCGCAAGTGTGGACGAAGAACGGCTTCGCCTCGCAATATCTCGTGTCGTTTGCCGGTTACTTCCCCTCCGAACAGCCGCTCTACTCGTGCATCGTGTGCATACAGAAAGGCGCCCCCGCTTCGGGCGGCGGAATGTGTGCCCCCGTGTTCAAGCGCGTGGCCGAAAGCGTCATGGCACAACGCCGCGTGGACGACTACTCTCAGGCCCGCGACACACTCCATTCGCTCAATCCGCTCGTCGACGCCGGTAACCTCAACGCTGCACAGGCGGTGCTCACCGAACTCGGCATCAACTGCAAGAGCAACGTCAACCCCGAAAACACGTCCATCACCTGGGGACTCTGCACCACCACAAACCAGGGACTGCAACTCGGCGAAGTGAAACTCGCGGGCCAGAACGTGGTGCCCGACGTGCGCGGCTACGGTCTGCGCGACGCCCTTTTCCGCCTCGAAAAGATGGGGCTGAAAGTGAGCGTGCGCGGTGTGGGACAAGTGAGCCGACAGAGTCTTGAACCGGGTCACGTGTTCAAACGCGGCGAGAAGATAGAAATCATCCTCGGCGACCCCGACGTTGCTCCGCCCGCTGCCGCCGATTCCGACTCCACGGCACATCCGTTAGCCAAGACCACTCCTGCGCCGGAAGAACCCGACCACGAGGCCATCCCTGCACACCCCGTGAAGACGAAGCCCGCAGCCGACGCTTCTTCCACCCAAACAAAGAAGAAGGACGCCGACAAGACGAAGAACAAGGACGCCGACAGCAAGAAGAACGACAAGTCGAAGAAAAAGCCCGACAGTCCTGCCGACGAACCGAAGAAGAGCAAGAACACGAAGAAAGACGACAAGTCGGCTTCTAACGACAAGAAGAAAAAGGACTCTGCAAACAGGTCCGAATCCAAGACGCAGCCCAAGAAGACCACCGACAACAAGAAAAAATAAAAGCATACGACAATGAAATTGTCCGACATCCTCAAAACCATAAGCGTCAAAGCGTCGCACGGCGACCTTGACCGCGAAATCAACGGCGTACAGATTGACTCACGTCTCGTAGAAGAGGGCAACCTCTTCGTTGCCGTCAAAGGCACACAGGCCGACGGCCATGCCTACATACCCAAAGCACTCGAAAAAGGCGCTGCTGCCGTACTCGTTTGCGAACCCATCCCCGCCGACGCACCCGAGGGCGTGACCTTCGTGCAGGTCGACGACACGGAAGAGGCTGCAGGCCGCGTGGCCACACTTTTCTATGGCGACCCCACCTCACGCCTTAAACTCGTGGGTGTGACAGGTACAAACGGCAAGACTACCATTGCCACCGTTCTCTACAACATGTTCCGCGCCTTCGGCTACAAATGTGGTCTTTGTTCCACAGTGTGCAACTACATCGACGGACGCGCCGTCCCCGCCGACCACACCACGCCCGACCCCGTCACCCTCAACCGCCTGCTCGGCGAAATGGCCGACGCGGGATGTGAATATGCCTTCATGGAATGTTCCTCCCACGCCATTCACCAGAAGCGCATAGCGGGTCTCCACTTCGTGGGCGGCATCTTCACCAACCTCACGCGCGACCACCTCGACTACCACAAGACGTTCGAGAACTACCGCGACGCGAAGAAGGCTTTCTTCGACGCTCTCCCCGCCGACGCTTTCGCCATCACCAATGCCGACGACCGCAACGGTTCTGTCATGGTGCAGAACACGGCTGCCACCGTGCGCACCTACTCCACCCGTACGGCGGCTGACTTCAAGGGACGCATTCTCGAAGAGAGCATCGAAGGCATGCTGCTCGACATCGACGGTCGCGAAGTGAGCGTACGTTTCGTAGGCCGTTTCAACGTGAGCAACCTGCTCGCTGTCTACGGCGCCGCCGTGATGCTCGGCCACGAACCGCAAGAGGTGCTCCGCGTGATGTCTACGCTGCGCCCCGTCAACGGACGTTTCGAAGCCATCACCTCACCCGAAGGTTTCAGCGCCATTGTGGACTACGCCCACACGCCCGATGCGCTCGAGAACGTGCTGACGGCCATCAACGAGATTGTACGCGGAAAGGCACAGGTCATCACCGTGTGTGGTGCCGGCGGTAACCGCGACAAAGGAAAGCGTCCGCTCATGGCGCAAGAAGCTGCCAAGCGTTCCGACCGCGTAATCATCACGAGCGACAACCCGCGCTTCGAAGAACCGCAGGACATCATCAACGACATGCTCGCAGGTCTCGACGCGGAACAGATGAAGAAGACCATCGCCATCACCGACCGTCGCGAAGCCATCCGCGCCGCCGCCATGATGGCGAAGAAAGGCGACGTCATCCTCGTTGCCGGCAAAGGCCATGAGCCTTACCAAGAAGTGAAAGGCGTGAAGCACCACTTCGACGACCACGAAGAAATTCGCCGCGCCTTCGGACTCGAAGCGTAAAGCGCTGACCATTCGCAATTCGCACATTCCACATTCGCACATTCGCACATTTGCACATTGGCACAATCGCAACGCGACACAATTGCGCATTCCCAATTTGCACATTTGCACATTTGCATATTTGCACATTAATACATGCTATACTATCTTTTCCGCTTTCTTGAGCAGTTCGGCGTGCCCGGTTCGGCCATGTGGTCGTTCATCTCCTTCCGCTCGCTCCTCGCGCTCATCCTCGCCCTAGTCATCTCGGCTTGGTTCGGCGAGTACTTCATACGCTGGATGAAGCGTCACCACATCAGCGAAACGCAACGCGACGCCTCCATCGACCCCTTCGGCGTGAAAAAGCTGAACGTCCCCTCAATGGGCGGCATCATCATCATCGTGTCCATCCTCGTGCCCTGCTTGCTACTCGGCCGTCTGCGAAACATCTACATGATTCTCATGCTTGTTTCCACCGTATGGCTCGGCATGCTCGGCTTTCTCGACGACTACATCAAGATATTCCGCCACAACAAGGAAGGTCTTGCCGGACGCTACAAAATAGTGGGCCAGGTAGTACTCGGTCTTGCCGTAGGTCTCACGCTCTACCTCAGTCCCGACGCCACAATACGCGAGAACATCGAGATGCAGCGCAAAGGCAACGTCACAGAGATTGTCCACAAAAGCGAACCCGTGAAGAGCACGAAGACGACCATTCCCTTCGTAAAGAGCAACAACCTCGACTATGCCGACGTAGTAAGCTTCTGCGGTAAGTACAAGACGCAGGCAGGTTGGATTCTCTTCGTCATCGTCACCATCTTCGTCATCACCGCCGTGTCGAACGGCGCAAACCTCAACGACGGCATGGACGGCATGGCGGCGGGCAACTCCGCCATCATCTGCATAGCGCTCGGCATTCTCGCCTACGTCTCGAGTCACATCGAATACGCCTCCTATCTCAACATCATGTATGTGCCGGGGTCGCAAGAACTCGTCATCTTCATCTGCGCCATGGTAGGTGCGCTCATCGGTTTCCTCTGGTACAACGCCTATCCGGCACAGGTGTTCATGGGCGACACAGGCTCGCTCACCATCGGCGGCATCATTGCCGTGCTGGCCATCATCATCCACAAAGAACTCCTCCTCCCCATCCTCTGCGGCATCTTCCTCCTCGAAAGCCTCAGCGTGATTCTGCAAGTGGAGTACTTCAAATTCGGCAAACGCCGCGGCGTGCGTCAGCGCATCTTCAAGCGCACACCCATCCACGACAACTTCCGCGTGCTGCCCGAACAGCTCGACCAGACGTGCCGCTACGTGCTCCGCAACTGGCCGCGCGGCGTATGGCACGAGTCGAAAATCACCGTGCGCTTCTGGATTACTACCATCATCCTCGCCGCACTCACCATCAT
>CAVKJJ010000094.1:0-7430 GCA_963656685.1 bacterium
GCGACGAGGCCAAAGCTCCCGGACTGCCCGAAGCGCGCAAACGCCTGCAATACTATGCCATGAACGATGCTGAACGCCACGCCTACGACGAGCACGTCAATGCCGTGAGGATTCAAAACGATGTCATCGGGACCGCCAAGCGCGAAGGCATTGCTGAAGGCATGGCAAAAGGCATAGCGAAAGGCATGGAAGAAGGCATGGCAAAAGGCATGGCCGAGGGCATAGCAAAAGAACGCGAAGCCAACTTGAAGAAAGCCATAGACTCCGCCCGTTCCATGCTGAATGACGGACTCAGTCCCGAAAAGGTAATGCGCTACACAGGCCTCAGCGAAGACGAGATAAATGCGCTGCGCTAAGCACACTTTGAACGGCACATAACCAACATTTTGAGAAACAATAGGCTGAGAGTCTGTGCAAAGAACCACAACTCTCAGCCTATTTTTCGGTTCTATACATCCACAAAGTCTTTACCGTAAGAACTACGCATAAACTTTCTTTTTGCCAAAGAACCACAGCCTTGCACAACAAACCTTCCACGATATTCCCCCTCACAACTGACTTACAGCACATAGACATCCACATTCTTGCGACAAAAAGTTAAAATAAGAGCAATCTGCACATTTGTTTTATACATTTCATCAAAGGGTAACATTCCACAAGATTTCGTAGATTTGCACCCATGGACAATCCACGAACTCCACACATACTCATCATCTACACTGGCGGAACCATCGGAATGATTGAGAATCCCGAAACGGGAGCACTCGAAAATTTCGATTTCGACCAGTTCCGCCACTATGTGCCCGAGTTGAACCAGTTCAACTACCACATCGACGCCCTCACGTTCAATCCGCCCATCGACTCGTCCGACATGGAGCCGCGCTACTGGATAAAAATGGCACACATCATTGCCGACCACTACGCCGACTACGACGGGTTCGTACTGCTCCACGGAACCGACACCATGGCCTACACCGCCTCAGCGCTGAGTTTCCTGCTCGAAAACGTAGGAAAGCCTGTCATCGTGACCGGTTCGCAACTCCCCATCGGACAGCTGCGCACCGACGGCAAGGAAAACCTGCTGACAAGCATCGAGATAGCCGCCGCACGCAATGCCAACGGGCAGCCCATGGTGCCCGAAGTGTGCATATTCTTCGAAAGCCGCCTCATGCGCGGAAACCGCACCACAAAAATCAACGCCGAAGGGTTTAACGCCTTCCGTTCCTTCAACCTGCCCTCCCTTGCCCACGCTGGCATACACATCAAATACGAGCAGCACCTCATACGCCGCCCCGCGCCCAACGCTACGTTCACGCCCCACTACCTGATGGACAACAACGTGATGATTCTCACCCTCTTCCCCGGCATACGCAAAGAAGTGGTCGACACCTGCATAGCCGTCAACGGGCTGCGCGCCGTAGTGCTCAAGACCTTCGGTTCGGGCAACGCACCGCAAAAAGAATGGCTCGTGGAACGCATACGCGAACTCATCAAGCGAGGCGTCATCGTGGTCAACATCACGCAGTGCTCAAAAGGCACGGTCGAGATGCACCGTTACGAAACCGGGCTCCAACTCCTGCAAGCCGGCGTAATCAACGGATACGACAGCACACTCGAGAGCGTACTCACCAAACTCATGTTCCTCCTTGGCCACGGATACAGCCACGACGAAATTATTGAAAAGATGAACACCAGCGTCGCTGGCGAAATTACCATCTGACCAACTCCTCTTGCATGAAAACTTTCTTGCGCCACATCTCCGTTCTGCTCCTTCTCATCGTCGGCCTCAGCGCTTGCACAGGGAGCAAGTCCCGAACGGACAAAGGCACCCCCATAGCGCTTTGCCACGCCACCTTGCTCCACATGGAACGCACCGACAGCTTCACGCTCGTCACGGTGAAAGACCCCTGGCACGAAGGCAAAACGCTCGCCACCTACGTCCTCGTGGACCGCACGTTGGCCATGCCACACCACATACCCGAAGGCATCGTGGTGCGTACCCCCATCCAGCACGCTGCACTGACCACCTCTGTTCACGTTGCGCTCCTCGCCGAACTCGGTGTGCAAAACAGCATAGCGGGCATCACCGACGCCGAATTCGTGGTAAGTCCGCAAGTAAAGTCGCTCCTCTCCACCCAAGGCGGCCACATCCGCCCCATGGGAACTTCCATGCAGCCCAATGCCGAACTCATACGCGCTGCCCACTGCGACGCTGTGTTCATCTCACCCTTCGAAAATGCCGGAAGTGGACCTGTCGAGCGCTTGGGACTGCCCATCATAGCCTGTGCCGACTACATGGAGACCTCACCCCTCGGCAGAGCGGAATGGATGCGCTTCTACGGCATGCTCTTCGGATGCAGCGAGCGCGCCGACTCACTTTTCAACAAAGTAATGACGGACTACGAAACGCTCGCCAAGAAAATAAAAGACTGCCGCGAACGCAAACCCACCGTCATCTGCGACAGACAGACCGGTGCCACATGGTACCAACCGGGAGGAGCCAGCACCATGGGACAGATGCTTGCCGACGCCGGAGCACAATACGTCTGGGCAGAACGCAAAGAGGCAGGAAGCCTCCCACTCGACATGGAAAGCGTATTTGCTCGCGGACGCAATGCCGACATTTGGCTCATAAAATACGGAGCCGACACGCCCCTCTCCTACCCCGCACTCGCCAACGACAATCCGCGCTACTGCAACTTCCGCGCGTGGAAAGAACACCACATTTGGACCTGCAACACACTCCTTACGCCCTTCTACGAAGAGACACCGTTCCACCCCGAACGTCTACTGCAAAACCTTGCAGGCATTTTCCACCCCTCCCTCGTACCCTCTTCACAACGGCACACCTACTACAAGCCCATAGAAGGCAAATAGCAGCAATGAAAGCCTCGCTTCAAAGTTCTTTTCCCGTTTCCCCGCAGATTTCATAAATAACATTAACTTTGCAAGCAAGACTCTCCTTTTGGCGGGCAAAGCTATGCCCCCTCACAATACCTGAACTTTTAACTGAAGACTCAAAAGCCATGGAAAAGCCCCATGCAACCATGAAACACCTGCAGTTGCAGCTGCTCGTTTTTATGTTATTCCTCAGCGCATTCGTACCCACGCTGAGCGCACAATCCACGCCCATTGCTTTCACCAATCTCAACTCGAGCCGAGGACTCTGCTCTAACTACGTTAAAGGCCTCGCAGAAGACAACCGCGGCTGCATATGGATTGCCACCGAAGCCGGACTCGCACGTTTCGACGGAAACAGTTTCACCACCTTTCGCCAAGCCAACTCCAACATTTGCAGCGACGAGCTCAACGACGTCTATTTCTACGCCCCAGCCCATCAGCTCTGGATAGCCTCACAGCGCGACGGCATCAGCGTCTACGACGTTGACCGCCAGCACACCGTGCAGCACTACAGCACAGAGAACGGACTGATGACAAACGACGTGACAAAAATCACGGCGGCTGCCGACGGCGGCATATGGATCACCCACTACCACGTGGGCGTAGAACATTTCAACCCCAAGAACGGAAAGTTCACACACTACGACGGCAACAACGTGAAGGGCCTCTCCAACCTTCACTCCTGGTGCTCGCTCGACGACGGCAACGGACACTTGCTCATTGGCCACGAACTGGGCGGACTCAGCGTGATTGACCTTCGGACAAAGAAGCTACAACGCTACGTCTTCAATCCACAAAATGCACTCAACGGCGGACTGCCCGGCGTCACGGTCTACTCCCTCTTCAAGGACAACGCCGGACGCATCTGGGTGGGCACCTCACAAGGTCTCGCCCTCATGGACTTGCAGCGCGGCACGTTCCGCACCTTCCGCCACAACGCTGCGCTGCCCGGATCGCTCCTTGCCGACCAGGTGATGGACATCGGCCAGCGCCGCAACGGCGACCTTTGGTTCTGCACCAACATGGGCGGCGTGAGCATTCTCCCCGCCACGGCAGCTCCTGCCGAAGGCGCTTTCGTCAACTACAGCCCGAACGCTACAAGCGGTTCGCTCTCCTCGCCCAACGCTTACAAATTTCTTGAAGACTCCTTCGGCAACGTGTGGATTGGCACCTACCGCAACGGACTCGACTACGTCAGCCACATGAGTTCCCTCTTCCGCACGCTACCCTACTTGCAGTTCAACTACTCCGCCCTCAGCTACAAGCCCGTGTGGGGACTCGGCATGGACCTCAACGGTTGCCTTTGGCTCGGAGGCGAGAACGAACTGTTCGGACTCTCACAGACCGGAGCCATGTCGCCCCAGTCCATCGCTTCGTTTGCTCCCAACACCCACATCAACTCCATCTACCGCGACGCCCAAGGCCTGCTGTGGCTCTCCGCTTTCCGCCACGGCGTGGCAGTGTTCTCGCCCGCCACAAAAGCTATTACGCCCTTGCCCGCACCGGTTGAGAACTTCGACCCCTACTGTTTCTACCAAGACGGCACACAAATGTGGATTGGCGCACAGCAAGGACTCTTCGTGGCCGAAGGCGGACAGATACGCCACGTCACGGAGATAGACAGCCAAATGGAGGACGTGATGGTCCACTCCATCGTGAAAGACCATCAAGGAAAACTCTGGCTCGCCACCTTCGGACGCGGCATCTACGTCATTGGCACGAACCGCAAAATTGTGGCACACATCGAAAACGGCAGCGGACTCCACAGCAACGCTGTCAACCAGTTGATGATGGACAAAGCGGGAACCATTTGGGCCGCCACGCGCAAAGGACTCGCCCACTTCGCCAACACGGCAAGCCCCAAGAGCGTCGTAGTGTACGGCAGCGCCAACGGACTGGCCGAAGAGCACATCCACGCCATTGCCGAAGACTCCTACGGCTATCTCTGGCTAAGCACCAACGCACAGATTTCACGCTTCAACAAAAAGACACACGAGTTTGAAAACTTCTCGTCGCGCTACGGCGTACCCACAGGCGACTTCGTGAACGGATCGGTCACCACCGGTCCGCAAGGCGAAATATTCTTCGGTTCGCTTTCGGGCGTGTGCTGCCTCACGCCCTCACAGTTCCGCGAACTGCCCACCATGGCGCGCGTATGCATCACCGGACTGCAGTCTTACGGCACACGCAACGCTGAACAACAAGACACCACGACCAACTTGCCGCTCAACCAGCCCGAAGTGACCGTCCCCTACGACCAAAACACCATACGCCTCACGTTCAACGTGACGGACGTGGCACAAAACCACCTTACGGAATACGACTACCGCGTGGCAGAACTCGGCAACGGACAATGGCTCAGCACGCAAGGCGACAACCACGTGACGTTCCGCGACCTCTCGCCCGGCACCTACAACATCTACGTGCGCGCACGCCTTGCCGGTCAGGACTGGGACAACCACATGGCCATGCTGCGCATCGTGGTAACTCCGCCGTTCTGGTTCGCATGGTACGCCAAGCTGCTCTATGCCGTGCTCATCGTGCTCGGATTCTGGTGGTTCATGCGTTCCTACAAACGCAAGACCAACCTTGAAAGCCAACTTCGCCTAGAGCACCACCTCCACATGAACGACGAAAGCCTCAACCAGGAACGTCTGCGCTTCTACACCAACATCACCCACGAACTCCGCACGCCGCTCACGCTCATCATCGGCCCGCTGGACGACATGGCAAACGACAGCAACCTGCCGCAGTCCATCCAGTCAAAGCTCTCCAGCATACGCCGCTCAGCCAACCGACTGCTGAGTCTGGTAAACGAACTGCTTGAATTCCGCAAGACGGAAACGCAAAACCGCAAACTCAACGTCATACACGCCGACCTTGCCAAAGAAGTGCACGAAACCGCACTCCACTTCAAGGAACTCAACCGCCAAAGCGAGGTGGAGATAAAGACCGACATTGAAGAAGGTAACTTCGTTCAATGGTTCGACCCCGAAATCATCCACATCGTGTTGGACAACTTCATGTCCAACGCCATGAAGTACACTCCCAAAGGCGAAGTCTGCATCAGCCTACGTCACGAGAAGGTAGCCGTAGCACCGCCTACCGACGACGAAGACAAAACGGGCGAAGTGGTACGCACCGTCATCAGCGTGAGCGACACAGGCTACGGCATTCCCGAAGAAGCCCTCGCCAAAATATTCCAACGCTACTATCAGGCCGACGGCCCCCACCAAGTCTCCGGCTCCGGCATCGGATTGGCACTTGTGAAATCTGTAGCAGACCTTCACCATGCAGAAGTAAAGGCCGAAAATCGCGAAAGCGGCGGTTCGGTATTCTCCTTTGCGCTACTCACCGACGAGACCTACGGACACCAGGACGAAGCGACACAACAAGAAGCACAATCCACCGACACCGTCACAGCCACAGAACAAGCTGAAGCCGTGGCCGCAGAGCCTACCTCGGAACAGACCAACGACACGCGCGCCACGCTCCTCGTGGTGGAAGACAACGACGAACTGCGCGAATACATCGAAGAGTCGCTCGGCGAACATTTCCGCATCATCCAGGCCGCCGATGGCGAGCAGGGCCTCAAACTGGCGCAGAGCACAGGTCCCGACGTCATTGTCACCGACGTGATGATGCCCGTAATGGACGGCTTCGAACTCTGCCGAAAGATAAAGGACGACATCAACACGAGTCACATCCCTGTCATCCTCCTCACAGCCAAAGACCTCATGGAGGACAAGGCGGAAGGCTATGCCGCCGGTGCCGACTCTTACCTCACCAAGCCCTTCAGTTCGCGCTTGCTCCTTTCGCGCATCAACAACCTGCTGCGTGTGCGCCGACAGATGGCACAAGCCATTGCCATGCACATTGCCGTGCCGGGCAGCGAAATAGACGAAGCGTCGAAGCAGCCCAAATTCTCGCCCCTTGACCAACGCTTCCTCGACAAGCTCGAAGCCTTCGTCATTGGCCACCTCGACGAACCGGGACTCGACGTGGGCTACATTGCCAGCGAAATGTGCATGAGCCACTCCACGCTCTACCGCAAAATCAAGTCGCTCATCGGCATCACGGTCAACGAATACATCCGCCGCACGCGTTTGCGCCGCGCCGCCGAAATGCTCGACGAAGCGGAATACGGCGTGAGCGAGATTTCCGACCGCACGGGTTTCTCCACCCCGTCCTATTTCCGTCAATGCTTCAAGGACGCTTACGGCGTAACGCCTTCTGACTACGCCCTCGGCAAGCGCACACCCAAGTCGGGCGACGAAGAGGAGGAAGAAGAGAAAGACGAATAGCCACATCTCTTACTCATAAAGACGACAAAACGTCTAAAACATACAAAACGGCTTCGCCACAATCTGCTTTGATTGGTAGGCGAAGCCGTTTTGTATGTTTTAGACGTTATAGAGATGTGCAAATAGGAGTGCTACACCCCCTAGTTCATCGTTATTTCGAATGTCAATTCTTCAACTTTCGGATTTAGGTTTCGCACTGAGTTTGAGCGGAAATCGTGCTGTAGG
>CAVKJJ010000095.1:0-7418 GCA_963656685.1 bacterium
CCAACGACCCCGAGATTACAAATCACGTGCTCTGGCCAACTGAGCTAAAGAGGCGGGTGGGTAAGCTAACTATATCGCGCCGCTACAACCAACTACCTTTGCTGCGGTCAAGCCCTGGAGGATTCGTAGGGAGCTGGCCGTACAGCACTTACCCATTTAAATTTGGATCAATTGCGGACGCATTAGCTGCGTTTGCGGGTGCAAAGGTAAGCATAATATTTTACACTCCAAATTTTACCGCACTTTTTTTGCATTCTTGCCCTTACGCCTGAAGTTTTGGGAACGTGCGCCGTGTGTTGGCGAGGAGTTGTTGCTCCATTTCTTCAGAGGGAAGACCATAGACTTCCGCGAGCTTTTCAACCACGAGGGCGGCATAGGCAGGTTCGTTGCGCGTGCCGCGGTGTGGGGTGGGGGCGAGGTAAGGAGCGTCGGTCTCCACCACAATGCGGTCGGCGGGTACGGAGGCATGGAGCACGGCGGGTAGCTTCGACTTCTTGAACGTGAGCACACCGCCTATGCCGAGCACGAAATCCGGAAACGTCGTGAGCAGTTCGCGTGCCTCCTCGTCCGTGCCACCAAAACAATGGAATACACCGCAGAGGTCGTTGCGCAGGGGGCGGAGCGTGTCCACCAGTTCGCGGTGGGCACTCCGGCTGTGCACCATGAGCGGCAGTCCGAGCTGTGCCGCCCATTCCGCCTGGAGGCGAAACGTGGCGATCTGTTCGTCGCGGCGCGTGTTGTCCCAATAGAGGTCTATGCCCACTTCGCCCACGGCAATGAAGGGCGAGTCGGTCGCCGTGAGCATGGCTTCCATACGTTCGAGGAGCGGATAGGGGTTGGCGGGGAGTTCGGTGGGGTGGAGTCCCATCATGGGGCGGCACAGTGTGGGATGAGCCTTGCAGAGGGCGAGCATGGGAGCGATGGACGCTTCGTCGATGTTGGGCAGTAGGAGCATGTCGGCCCCAGCTTCCGTGGCACGGCGAACCACCTCGGCGCGGTCGGCGTCGAACTCTTCCGTATAGATATGAGTATGGGTGTCGATGAAGTGCATGGATGACATGTATTGTGTGGAACGCGCAAAATTACGAGAATCGCTTGGAACGGCAATCTTTTGCCGGCAAAGTTTCTTTGCGCAGGCGTCATGGACGCTTTTGCGTGCTGCTCCTTCCATGGGGGTGACGTTTTCAAAACGTCACGCTCTACACGGGCATGCTTCTAAAATTCCAAGGCAGCAAATCAAAATTCCCTCCTAGCTCAACACGTTGAGCTCGTAGAAAGGCCTCACGGAGGCTTTTGCGTGCTGCGCTTTGAGGGTATTAGCGCATGGGGCGCAACGTATGGGGGTGCAACGCATGGGGGTCACGTCTCCGACGTGATGCTCTACACGGCGAGCTTCGCTTTAATTTTTCGTGCTCAACAGCACGTCGGAGACGTGCCCTCCATGCGCTAGCGCCCTCAAAGCGCAGTACACAAAAGTGCCACAAGCCAGCACCTTGTCAAAATTCCAAGGCAGCAAATCAAAATTTGCTACTAGCCCATCACGTTGGGCACGTAGCCCAAAATTTGCAAAAGTTTACAATCTCTCAGCGAGAATATTTCGGTACAAACTCCACGCCTTATGCGCACGCGTACGCGCGCGCTTCACCGAAGTTTGTACATTCTACCTTCATCTGTCACCTATCGCTCCGCGAATGTGCAAATGTGCAGATGTGCAAATGTGCAAATAAAAGGATGAATGCCTTGATTGGGACAATTTTTGTAATGGTGACAGCAAATTCTCACGAGGGTATAAAAATTCGTCACGGCCTAAAAATCTCGGTCATGCGCATGTACCGAAAAAGGTGACGGTAAAAGTTTAACAAAGTAAAAGTGTTGTGACTGCATCTTAATGCTGTCACCGGCCTCGCGGAGGCTTTTTCGTGCTGGCGCCTGAATACGTCGTGTAGAGCGCGACGTTTTGAAAACGTCGCCCCCATATGCGGCGCCAGCACACAAAAGTCTCCGTGCGGCGCCAGCACGCAAAGCCCCCTGCGGGGGTGACAGGTGACGGCAGGTTGCACAAACTTAGGTGTGCACGCGCGCGTACGCGTAAGAATCCTCATAGTAGTGTACTGGACATTTGTCATGCAGATTTTTCAATGCGCTGCGCCTCCAGACATTGTTGTCCATACAAGCACACACCACCCTTTGCCCTTCCTTTAATTTTTCGTAATTTTGCAGCCGAAAAATCATACAACTCAAAAACGTTACATGACAGAGATTACGACGACACAAGATTACTCGCGCGAACAACAGATACGCCACAGACTCAACCTCCTGTTGCGTACCGGTCAGCTGCTCGTAGAGAGCGCCGCCGACACCAACCGCATCGTGCGAAACATGAAGCGCACGGCAGCATTCCTCGGACTTCCCGAAGAAAACCTGCACATCTTCGTGCAGTACAACATGCTGATGGTCAACCTCAGCGACAACGGACACTCCTTCACCAAGTTCCAACGTTGCGACAAGCACGGCATCAACATGACCACCATATCCCTCGTCAGCAAACTCTCATGGAAAGCCATTCGTGAGGACTACACCATAGACCAGTACGGCGAGGAACTCGAAGCCATCGCCTCCCGTCCGCGCAACTACACCGCCAACCAAGTGGCCATCGGCACCGGCTTCGCCTGCGGCGGATTCTGCATACAGTTCGGTTGCGACTGGATAGCCTTCCTCTACGCCTCCATCGCCGCCGCCATCGGCATGCGAGCCAAAGGACTCCTTGTGGAAAAAGGCATCAACGTTTACATGGCCATTGCCATCTCGGCATTCATCAGCACCCTCCTGGCTTGGGCTACCACCTTCCTTCCCGCCACTTGGACCTCCACGCCCCTCCATCCGCTGCTCGCCTGCGCCCTCTTCATCGTGCCCGGTGTGCCTTTGATAAACTTCGTGGACGACATGCTCGACAACTACATACAGGTGGGACTTACGCGTGCCATCAACACGTTCCTTATGGTCGTCGCCATGAGTTTCGGTATAGCCTTCTTCCTTAAGATAGCCAACTTCGACCTCAAGTCGTTCGCTTCCATACCGATGATTCCCCACAACACCTACTGGAGCTACGCCGCAGCGGCTGCCATATCAGCCATGGGCTTCTCCATGATTTTCAACATCCCGCGCCGTCTGCTTTGGGTAGTGGCCATCGGTGGCATCATAGCCGTCTGCACGCGTAACTTCGTAAACCTCGGTCCCAGCAACAACAACGTAGGACTCGACATGGGCCTCGCCATCGGCTCACTCGCCGGCAGTGCCCTCGTGAGTCTCATCGCCGTGAAAGCCGTCCATTGGGTACACGCCCCCAACCACGTGCTCTCCATCCCCAGCGTCATCCCCATGGTGCCCGGTGTGCTCATGTACCGTGCCCTCGTCAGCCTCATCGAAATGAACGGCGTCGTAGGCGAACTCACCGACGCTATGAAGTTCGGCATGGCCTCCGCCATCACCATCATGTGCATCGCCCTCGGTGTGGCCATCCCCAACGTGTTTGCCCGCCGCTGGGTGGCAAAGGACCGCGCCGCTATGCTCAACATCATGATTAAGGAACGTCGCCAACGCGGACGCTTCGTGGACCTCAGCGAAATCAAGTAAGCCGTTGTCGGCATACAACCACAACTACATTAGGGGCGGCATCCCAGGGTGTCGCCCCAAACAATTCCTGCTAACCCCATGTACCAAGAGGAAACCCATTTCCAGCACGGCCGCATAGAAGTCATCTGCGGTTCCATGTTCTCCGGCAAGACCGAAGAACTCATCCGTCGCCTCAAGCGGGCACGCATTGCCCGTCAGCGTGTGGAGATATTCAAACCCAGCATCGACACGCGTTACTCCGACGACGACGTCGTCTCGCACGACAGCAACGCCGTAGCCTCCACCCCCGTCGACTCAGCGCGCAGCATACTCCTCCTCTCCTCCGAGGCAGAAGTGATAGGCATCGACGAAGCACAGTTTTTCGACGAGTCGCTCGTGGAAGTCTGCACCCAACTCGCCGACAGCGGCAAGCGCGTCATTGTGGCCGGACTCGACATGGACTTCCAAGGCGTACCCTTCGGACCTATGCCCGCCCTCTGTGCTGTGGCAGAAGAAGTGACGAAGGTACACGCCATCTGTGTGCGTTGCGGCAACCTCGCCTACGTGTCCCACCGCATCGTGGCCGACAAGGAACGTGTGCTCCTCGGCGAACAGAACCAGTACGAACCCCTCTGCCGCTGCTGCTACAACAAGGCCGTCAAAGACGCCGCCGAGAAAGCGCAAGACTGATAGAGGAGAATTAAAACGTCTAAAACAAATAAAACAGTGCGCCAATAATCAAGCGAAGCGTTTTAAAAGTTTTGGACGTTTTATTTTAAGGGTGGTTCTATAAATTAGCTTTGTCAGATTTCGGTGCTATTTTTCGTCCCTTTTGTTTGTGAACGAAGGAGCATAGCGGGCTATGCGACTGAGCGAACAAACAAAAGGGGCGGAAAAGAGCCCGAAAGCTGGCAAAACGGTAGTCATCCGATTTTGAATATTTTATGGTGGTAATTTATAGAACCACCCTTAAACCCATAGACATCTTATTCTCCACCCTCCCCTCGCACCACACCAAGAAACACACCGCCTTATGCAAAAGCTTCATACCTACTCCTATCGGCAGATATGGGCCATAGCCTTCCCCATTCTCGTCAGCGTGCTCATGGAGCAACTCATCGGCATGACCGACACCGCCTTCCTCGGACGCGTGGGCGAAGTGGAACTCGGCGCTTCGGCGCTCGGTGGCATACTCTACATAGCCGTCTTCATGCTCGGCATGGGTTTCAGCGTGGGCGCACAAGTGCTCATGGCACGCCGCAACGGTGAGGGCAACTACACCGAGATTGGTAACATCTTCTACCACAGCGTGGCGTTCCTCCTCGTCATGGCTGCCGTGCTCTTTGCCCTAACGCGCTGGGCAGGTCCTGCACTGCTGGAACGGATCATACAGTCGCCCGCAGTGTTGCACGCTGCCGACGAATTCATCGCCTGGCGCGTCTACTCCTTCTTCTTCGCCTTCGTCAACGTGATGTTCCGCGCCTTCTACGTGGCCACCACACAGACCCGCACGCTCACGCTCAACTCGCTCGTGATGGTAGCCTCCAACTTCGTGTTCACCTACCTCTTCATCTTCGGCCACTGCGGTTTGCCCGCCTTTGGCATAGCCGGTGCCGCCATAGGCAACACACTCGCTGCAGCCACCTCCACGGTGTTCTTCATTGTCCACACCTACCGCCACATCGACTGCACAAAGTACGGACTCAACGTACGTCCCCGCCTCCGTCTGCCCATCCTCGGTCGCGTGCTCAGCGTGAGCATATGGACCATGGTGCAGGACTTCCTCTCGCTCGCCACGTGGTTCCTCTTCTTCGTCAGTGTAGAACACCTCGGCGAACAGGCCCTTGCCGCCACTAACCTCGTGCGCAACATATCGGCCTTCACCTTCATGACGGTCATCGCCCTAGCCGCCACTGCCAGCACCCTCGTGGGCAACCTTATGGGACAGGGCGAAACGCATGCCGTGTTGCCCCTCGTGAGGAAAACCATACGTTTGGGCTTCGCCATACTCGTGCCCGTCATCGCCCTGCTCTGCCTTTTCCCCGACGCCGTGCTCGGCATCTTCACCAACGACACGTCGCTCATTGCCACCGCCCGCGCTCCGCTCTTCGTGCTCCTCAGTTCCTACGTGTTCACCATACCCGCACAGGTGCTGCTCAAGAGCGTCAGCGGCACAGGCAACACACGCACGGCGCTCGTTTGCGAGTTTTCCACACTTTGCATCTATGCCGTCTTTGTCGTGGTGGCCATCCTCCACTTCAAAGTGGACCTCTATGTCTGCTGGTTTAGCGAACATATCTACTCCTTCTTCATCACCCTCATGACCGGACTCTACCTCGTGTACGGAAAGTGGTGGAAGAAAAAAATATAACTCCCCTTCATCATGCAATATCTCGAATTCACCTTCACCACATCGCCCGCTACGGAAGCCGTGCAGGACGTGCTCTCTGCAGTGCTTGCCGAAATAGGTTTTGACAGCTTTGTACATACCGACGAACTCGACCGCCGCGCAAAGGCCCACAGCGACAACCCTGAAGCTCCAGCCTTTGAAGACAAAGCTGACGACGACCATTTCTGCTGCTACATCCAAAAGGCGCTCTTCAGTCAGGAAGCCCTCGACAATGCCCTCGAAACGTTTCCCATCCCCGGCGTGAGCATCACATACACCACCTCCGAACCCGAGGACAAGGACTGGAACGAAGAATGGGAGAAAAACTACTTCCAGCCCCTCGTCGTGGACGGTCGTTGCGTCATAGCCAGCACGTTCCACAAAGACGTGCCCCGTGCGGAGTATAACATCACCATCAATCCGCAGATGTCGTTCGGTACCGGTCACCACGCCACCACGTCGCAGATGATTAGCCGCATACTTCAGGACCACATGGAAGGACTCGAAGTGCTCGACATGGGCTGCGGCACGAGCATCCTCGCCATCCTTGCCCGCATGCGCGGCGCAGCCCACTGCACCGCAATAGACGTGGACGAGTGGTGCGTGAAAAACTCGCGCGAGAACATTGCCCTCAACCACCTCGACGGCATCGACGTGCTCCTCGGCGACGCTTCCTCGCTTGCCGACAAAGGTCCCTTCGACCTCGTCATTGCCAACATCAACCTCGGCATTCTCCTCAACGATCTCTGCCGCTACGTGCCCCGCATGAAGCACGGCGCCTGCATCTACATGAGCGGTTTCTATACCACCGACGTGCCCCGCTTGCGCGAAGAGGCCGAGCGTCAGGGTCTCGTCTTCGTCAACACCCACGAGCTCGACGGCTGGGCCTGCGTCTGCTTCATGAAAAAATAGCCTCACGGAGGCTTTTGCGTGCTTCGGCCTCACGGAGGCTTTTGCGTGCTGCGCCTTCCATGGGGGTGACGTTTTCAAAACGTCACGTTCTACATGGTCTTTTCAACTGCTTATGAGGCTGGGGGTCACGTCTCCGACATGACTGCTCTATACGAAAAACAACCCGGTATAATTCTTGACAAAGAGTTATACCGGGTTGTTGTCTTTCTATAGTGTAAGTAATATTTTCGCAGAATTGTAATGCGCGAGGAGCGGGCTGAAAGCCCAGCAAGCCTATAGCCCAGGGCAAGCGAAGCGGCACCCTGGGTTTACCGCAGTTCCCGCTCGTGCGCCCTGAAAGGGCAAAAGCCTACATCCCAGGGCAAGCGAAGCGACACCCTGGGCAAAAAAGCATGTCTATTCTACGCGTTTTTGCGAATGTGTAGATGTTGCTGAGCAAATGTATAACCTAGGGTGCCGCTTCGCTTGCCCTGGGCTATAGGCTTGCTGGGCTTTCAGCCCGCTC
>CAVKJJ010000096.1:0-7273 GCA_963656685.1 bacterium
CTGAACGAACAAGCAAAAGGGGCGAAAAAGAGCCCGAAAGATGACAAAACGCCACTTGAGCGATTTTGTTTATTGTTCGGTGGTAATTTATAGAACCGCCCTATTACGAGGTTCAGTCAGACTTTCTACTTCCACAACATCACGATGCTTCCCGCCGTAATGAGCAGCGCACCGGCAATAACCTTTCCGTTAACGGGTTCTTTGAGGAAAAGGAACGAAAGACAAATGGTGATGACCACGCTCAGTTTGTCTATCGGCGCCACGCGCGAAACGTCGCCCATCTGAAGCGCCTTGAAGTAGAACAACCACGAAAGCCCCGTTGCTGCCCCCGAAAGAAGGAGAAAGAGCCACGTCCGCTGCGGAATGCATTTCACCTCTCCAAGGTGTCCTCCGGCAAGGACTATGCCCCACGTGAGAAGAAGAATAACGGCAGTGCGGATGGCCGTGGCCAAATCCGAATTGATGTCTTTCACCCCAATCTTGGCGAAGATTGCCGTCAGTGCGGCAAAGAAGGCTGAAAGCAGAGCATAGTACTTCCACATGACAATTTGATGCTAAAAAACAACGTGAAATTAGAAAGAAAAAATCACATCCGCGACCTCTACAACCGCTTTTGACGGAGTCTTTCCGAGCGCATTTCTGCAGTTCTTTCTAAGCCACTGAATATCAAGCATGTGCAGTTTCAAATCAAAGACCCTCGTTTGAAACAAAAATTTCAGGCCCTGAAATTAAAATTTCAAGGCTTGGAATTTTAATTTCAAGCCTTGGAATTTTTGCGAAATGCGGATATCGGAGAAGGCAAAATAGCAGAACTGAAAAACATGCCGTGCCGAGCGGAATAAAAAGCACGAAAGTTTTGTATTTCAGCAAAGAAGTGGTAATTTTGCTGATAACAATTAACAACCATATCCCCCATATTAAACTAACAACAACATGAGAGTAATCATTGAACCTGACTATGAGAAACTGTCGCAGTGGGCAGCAGACTACGTGGTAAACAAAATCAACGCCGCTAACCCCACGGCCGAAAAGCCCTTCGTGCTCGGTTTGCCCACAGGTTCTTCACCCATCGGCATGTACAAAGCCCTCGTCAAGGCCAACAAAGAAGGCCGCGTAAGCTTCAAGCACGTGCTTACGTTCAACATGGACGAGTACGTTGGTCTGCCCGAATCGCACCCCGAGAGCTACCACTCATTCATGGCCACCAACCTCTTCAACCACATTGACTGCCCCAAGGAAAACATCCACATCCTCAACGGCAACGCCGAAGACCTCGCAGCCGAATGTGCCCACTACGAGCAGATGATTGAAGAAGCCGGAGGCATCGACCTCTTCATCGGCGGCATCGGTCCCGACGGACACATCGCCTTCAACGAACCGGGCAGCGCACTCACCAGCCGCACACGCCAGAAGACCCTCACCACCGACACCCGCGTGGCAAACTCCCGCTTCTTCGGCGGCAAGCCCGAGGACGTTCCCGCCACCGCACTCACAGTAGGTGTAGGCACCGTCATGAGCGCAAAGGAAGTGCTCATCCTCTGCAACGGCCACAACAAGGCTCGCGCTCTCCAGGCTGCCATCGAAGGCCCCGTCACTCAGATGTGGACCATCTCCGTGCTCCAGATGCACCAGCACGGCATCATCGTCTGCGACGAAGCCGCTTGCGAAAACATCACTCACGGAACTTACAAGTACTTCAAGGACATCGAGAAGAACAACCTCTAAAATCTCGCTCCTGAAGCATAAACTTACTTGCTGAAGCAACGCTTCTCTGCAGTAAGTACATCTATGTGCAAACCCGCAAGCGGGCACACTCGGCAAAGCCCTCACGCAATGCTTGAGTATTTGCCCCACACTTGCCGGTTTGCACATTGTTATAATAAAAGATGTGCGTCTTCAATGGGGGTGACGTTTTCAATACGTCACTGCTCTACACGATACATCCTTTTATATATTGCTAAGCACAGCATTCCTCATTTGCACATTCGCACATTTGCACATTCGCGAAGCGTAACATTTGTACATTCGCAAAACGCGGCATTTGCTAAGCTCCGCATCAACATACCACATTCGCACATTCGCACATTTGCACATTATATTAAGTGCGCCCCGCAATGGACTATCCACTCTCCTCCCCTACATACGTCATGGCAAAGCCCGCCGGGCCGCTCTGCAACCTCGCCTGCAACTACTGCTACTACCTTGAGAAGCAGAATCTCTACAAGCAGCAGCGCGGGAAAACCATGAGCGACGAGACGCTTGAGACCTTCGTGCGCGACTACATAGCCGCGCAGCCCACACCCTCCGTGCTCTTCACTTGGCACGGCGGCGAACCCCTCATGCGCCCCATCACATTCTATCGCCGTGTACTTGAACTGCAGCGGAAATATGCCGCGGGGCGTGCCATAGACAACTGCATACAGACCAACGGTACACTCATCACTCCAGAGTGGGCACAGTTCTTCCACGACAACCAATTTCTCGTGGGCATCTCCATAGACGGGCCGCAGGACATGCACGACCGCTACCGCAAAAGTCGCCTCGGTCGCCCCTCGTGGCGCCAGGTGATGAAAGGCATCGACCTCCTCAACCGCTACGGCGTGGAGTGGAACGCCATGGCCGTAGCCAATGCCACCACAGCCGAAGACCCTCTGCGTTTCTACCACTTCTTCAAAGAAATAGACTGCCACTACCTGCAGTTCACCCCCGTCGTAGAACGCTTCTACCGTCACCCCGACGGACGCCGACTCGCTACGCCTCTCGACGGCGCCACAGCCGAACTCACCGACTTCAGCATCACTCCCGAAGCGTGGGGAAACTTCTGCTGCACAATCTTCGACGAATGGGTAAAGAACGACGTGGGCGAACACTTCGTACAGCTCTTCGACGCCACCCTCGCCGGATGGGCCGGCGTGATGCCCTCCGTCTGCTCCATGGCAGAGACTTGCGGACACGCCACCGCACTCGAATTCAACGGCGACCTCTACGCCTGCGACCACTTCGTGTTTCCCGAATACCGACTCGGCAACATACTCGAAACACCCCTCGCCACCCTCACCGCCCGCCCCGAACTGAAAAAGTTCGGACAAGCCAAACGCGACGCGCTCACGCGCCAATGCCGCGAATGCGAATTCCTCTTCGCCTGCCACGGCGAATGTCCCAAAAACCGCTTTGCATTCTCTGCCAACGGCGAACCCGGACACAACTACCTCTGCAAAGGATACCACCAGTTCTTCTCGCACGTAGCGCCCTACATGGACTTCATGAAACGCTGTCTGCAAAAAGGACTTCCCCCTTCGCTCGTCATGAAAGAGCAGTTCTGACCCCCTCTCTCCCCAACATATTCCTTCCCTCTATATGCAAGACTTCGTACACCTCCACGTCCACACCCAATACTCCATCCTCGACGGACAGGCCTCCGTGCCCAAGCTCGTGGACAAAGCCATACGCGACGGCATGCGCGGCATGGCCATCACCGACCACGGCAACATGATGGGCATCAAGGAATTCTTCAACTACACCAACAAAGTGTGCGGCAAAGCCAAAGGCATCGTAAAAGACGCCGAGGCAAAAATTGCCGCACTCAAGGACGGCACCTACGAAGCCAAGACCGACAAAGACGGGAAAAACCCCGACGAGGGAAAGACTACCGACGAACTCATTGCCGAAGCCCAAGCCACGATCGACAAGAATCGCACCGCCGCCAACTTCAAGCCCATATTCGGATGTGAGATGTACGTGGCACGCCGTGGCGACAAGAGTCTCAAAGAGCAGAAAGTGGACCAAAGCGGTTGGCACCTCATTGTTCTCGCCAAGAACGAACACGGATACCACAATCTCATCAAACTCGTGTCGCGCTCGTGGGTGGACGGCTTCTACATGCGTCCACGTACCGACCACAAAGACCTCGAAGCCTTCCACGAAGACCTCATAGTCTGCTCCGCTTGCCTCGGTGGTGAAATTCCCCAGAAGATTCTCGCCGGCCAGACGGAAGAAGCCGAAAAAGCCGTGCAGTGGTTCAAGAACATCTTTGGCGACGACTACTACATTGAACTCCAGCGTCACGAAGTGAAAGACCCTTCCATCCGCGCCAACCGCGAGACCTACCCGCTGCAAGTGAAGGTGAACGAAGAACTGCTGCGCATTGCCGCAAAATACGGCGTCAAATGCATCTGCAGCAACGACTCCCACTTCGTTGACGAAGAAAACGCCGAAGCCCACGACCGCCTCATCTGTCTCTCCACAGGCCGCGACCTCGACGACCCCAAGCGCATGCTCTACACCAAACAAGAGTGGTTCAAAACGCGCGCTGAAATGAACGCCGTCTTTGCCGACCTTCCCGAAACGCTCACCAACACCTGCGAAATTTGCGACAAAGTGGAGACCTACTCCATTGACCACGCCCCCATCATGCCTAACTTCGCCATACCCGAAGAGTTCGGTACGGAAGAGGAATACCGCCAACGGCTCACCGAAGAAGACCTCTTCAACGAGTTCACACGCGACGAAAACGGAAACGTGGTCATGAGCGAAGAAGACGGACTCAAAAAAATTAAAAAACTAGGAGGATACGACAAACTCTACCGCATCAAGCTCGAAGCCGACTACCTCGCCAAACTCGCCTACGAAGGCGCACGCAAACGCTACGGCGACCCTCTCGACGACGAAACAGCAGAGCGCATCAAGTTCGAACTCCACATCATGAAGACCATGGGTTTCCCCGGCTACTTTCTCATTGTGCAGGACTACATCCGTGCCGCACGTGAGGAACTCGGCGTGAGCGTAGGCCCCGGACGAGGTTCGGCTGCAGGTAGCGCCGTAGCCTACTGCCTCGGCATCACGCAAGTGGACCCCATCAAGTACGACCTCCTTTTCGAACGTTTCCTCAACCCCGACCGTATCTCCCTCCCCGATATCGATGTCGACTTCGATGACGACGGACGCGGACGCGTGCTCAACTGGGTGACGCAGAAATACGGAGCCGACAACGTGGCACACATTATCACCTACGGCACAATGGCCACGAAGTTGGCCATCAAAGACGTGGCACGCGTGCAGAAACTCCCGCTCGACATCAGCAACCGCCTCTGCAAACTCATACCAGACAAACTGCCCGAAGGCCCCGACGGCAAGTCGCCCAAGATGAACTTGCCCAATGCCATCGCCGCCATACCCGAACTTCGCGAGGCAGAGACCTCCCCCGACCCGCTCCTGCGCGACACCATACGCTACGCGAAAATGCTCGAAGGCAACGTCCGCAACACGGGCGTTCACGCCTGCGGATTCATCATCTGCCGCGACAACATTTCCGACTGGGTACCCGTATCGACCGCAAAGGACAAGGAAACGAACGAAGAACTACACTGCACACAGTACGAAGGCAAAGTAATTGAGGAAACGGGACTCATCAAGATGGACTTCCTCGGACTCAAAACACTCTCCATCATCAAGGAAGCCCTTGAGAACATAAAACTCTCGCTCGGCATAGACCTCAACATCGACGAGATAAGCATAGAAGACCCCGCCACCTACCAGCTCTACTGCGACGGACGAACCATCGGTACGTTCCAGTTCGAGTCGCCAGGTATGCAGAAATACCTCCGCGAACTCCAACCCTCCACCTTCGAGGACCTCATTGCCATGAACGCCCTCTACCGACCGGGTCCAATGCAGTACATCCCTTCCTTCATCGCACGTAAACACGGCGACGAACCCATCACGTACGACCTGCCGTGTATGGAAAAGTACCTCAAGGACACCTACGGCATCACCGTCTACCAAGAACAGGTCATGCTCCTCTCGCGCGAAATTGCCGACTTCACGCGTGGCGAGAGCGACGCCCTCCGTAAGGCCATGGGTAAAAAGCTCATCGAGAAGCTGAACCACATGTACCCGAAGTTCATCAAAGGCGGAACGGCCAACGGCCACGACCCCAAGAAACTAGAAAAGATATGGGAAGACTGGCGCGCCTTTGCATCGTACGCCTTCAACAAGAGCCACGCCACATGCTACTCTTGGGTGGCCTACCAAACGGCATACCTCAAAGCCAACTACCCCTCGCAGTACATGGCCGGCGTGATGAGCCGAAGTCTTGCCGACATCTCAACCGTGTCGAAACTCATGGACGAATGCAAGTCGATGGGCATACGCACACTCGGCCCCGACATCAACGAGAGCCTCCTCAAGTTCAGCGTGAACCACACCGGCGACATCCGCTTCGGCATGGGCGCCATAAAAGGTGTGGGTGAAGGTGCCGTACTGGAAATTCTCCGCGAACGCAATACCAACGGTCCCTTCAAGTCGCCCTACGACCTCGTGGAGCGCATTAACCTCTCCGCCTGCAACAAGAAGAATCTTGAAAACCTTGCCCTTGCCGGTGCTTTCGACAGCTTTGGCACGTTCACACGCGAACAGTTCGTCGTTCCCACCGGCGACAAGAAAGAAACGTTCATCGACACGCTCGTACGCTACGGTCTGCGCTACCAGATGGACAAAGCCACAAGCCAGGCCTCACTCTTCGGCCCAGAGGACATGGTGGAAATAGCCAAGCCGCAGCCTCCCACCGACTGCGAGCGTTGGAGCGACCTCGAACGACTCAACCGCGAGCGCGATCTCATTGGCATCTACATTTCGGGACATCCACTCGACGAGTACCGCATCATCCTCGAAAACGTATGCAGTACACAAACCACGCAATTGGCAGAACTCGAGCCCATGGCGAACCAGGAAATCACATTCGGCGGCATCGTCTCGTCCATCAAAGAGGGACAGACCCGCACAGGAAAACCCTACGGAATAGTAAAACTCGAAGACTACAGCGGCGCCGGCGAACTTCCGCTCTTTGGTGAAGATTGGGCACGCATGCGCGGATATTTCCAAGTGGGCAATTCGCTTTTCATCAATGCGAAAGTGGAACAACGCAGATTCAAGGAGGGCGTTTACGACCTAAAGATAGGCAAGGTGAACTTCTTGCAGGACATAAAGGACGACAAGATTAAAACCATAACAATCAGCATCAACCTCGAAACCCTCAACGAGCGCACCGCAGCCGAGCTTTGTACCATTATGAAGAACAACAGCGGTCCCACGCAAGTATTCTTCAGTGTGCTTGATGCAGAAAAGCAGATGCACGTCATGTTGCAAAGTCCCGAATGTCACATTAATGTCTGCACGGAGCTTCTCCATTATCTCAAGACGAACGAAGCGCTGAGTTTCAAAATCAACTGACGCACCACTCCTTATTATATATATATATATAGGCGTGCGCCAAGCG
>CAVKJJ010000097.1:0-7141 GCA_963656685.1 bacterium
GGTGCTTATAGAAGGCTTTATTTTGTAGATATCATACATAATAAGCAGAATACTTTAGTTTATATATCTGTAAAAGACTTTTAAAGTATTGCAGCTATGAAAACAATAAAACTCATGCTCTTGTTGGCAGTTTTGCTCGTAAGTACCAATTCCGCTTTTGCCCAGGAAACCAATGGAAATGTGTGTGTCACCGATTCTGTAGTATATGCAAGGCATCTTAACGATACGTTTGAGAAGTACTATCCCATAAATTTGATATTGAAGATATATGTATACCTTCTTCAGTCAACGCCATCAGATTCTGCTAACAATGTAAAAGTATCTGTGCAACGTACCAACAGAGGATGCAATTATGCAGACGAATGTAAAGACTATTGGGCTGGATTTGCTGCAGGAGGAAGTGATGGCCCTGTACTTGTGGGTACAGATGAAGGTACTGGAATTGTTCGGCGTATGGAAGACTCCATGTTTCCCGACAACCTGCGTTTTCCTTTTCAGCATGGTTTAAGAGGGTGTATGAAGGAATATCACAAAAAAAGTACGAAAAACTCATTCGTACAAAAGCTCCTCGCTTTTAGAGGTGAGGCCGTTCATCGTCCGACTGTTTTCAACACAATAGATTCCATTTACGGAGGTGATGTAAACCTTTATGCCAAGAATCTCTTTAAGAAATCTATTTTGCTCAACGTACACCGCAATGACCGTTTTATAAGGAAACCATCAGCAGAAAAGTTTATTACAGATCCCGGTGTGCAGTTCCTTATAAGTTTGGCTAAATACCGACAATGGATGTATAGCAAATCTTCTTGCGGGAGCGGGAAATAAATGTTTACGAACTGCCATGGAAAGATTGCAAAGACAATCTCTCCATGGCTGTTTGTCCATAAGAAAGTATTTGCATACCTTTGCAATGAACAAATTTGGTTCTTGGTCTTATTTGATATGAGCCAGTAAGCACCCTTACCTTTAGAATGCCTACTTCCCCATAGCTTTTTTGTAAAACACATTGAAGGCATTCATATGAAAAAGTCAAACTTTTGGTTTATTGCAGTACTTTTTAGCATACTCTTCACATCTGTGGTGCGTATGCCAGCTCAGAATGTACCCTTACGTTCCGATGCGTTGGAGCAAGCTTTGTCGTTAGCCGGAACGAACCGAAAGTCTTTGGAGATTGCGCTGAAAGCTTGTGAAGGAGACACACTTCGCTATCACGCTATGTGTTACCTTATAGAAAACATGCCGTATCATCATACGGGTGGGAAAATAGAGGGCATAGATGCCGTAGTGGACAGTTTGGTTGCAAAAGCCGACACCAAGTACTACTCACTTGTGAGTGAAGCCACTGAAGAAATGCAAGAGACTGACCCTTTGCATAGAATTATCAAAGAAACCGCTACTCAATTTGCCAATCAACTGAAAGTGCATGAATGGAAGGAGCCCATCGTAGAAGAGAAATACCTCTCTGACATTTGCAGTGTAGATGGTATTACGCTTCTCCGTCATGTGAGCTATATGTGTCAACTTTGGCGAACAACCCCATCTTTACAGAAATATCCGTTTCAATGTTTTCTTGAATACGTCCTACCTTACCGCAGCATAACAGATTACCCTCTTGTGACGAGTGCAGATACCTTAGGCCATATTTATGGGAAATATCTGACTAGATACGCAGAAGGAAAAGTTGTTGATTTCTCCAAATGTTACAACAGAACTACGTGGTGGCTTCGCCATTTTGGAGGGAATTATCCGTTCGACTCATCAATAGGTTGGAAGGAAATGTTTTTTACTGGTGATTTCCACGACTGTGTTGACAAGGCTTTTTATGCCGCACAGATTTACCGTGCTTGTGGATGGCCTGCAGCAGTAGACTACAATATAGCTTATAAAGTGTGGAAGGGTAAGCACTTTGACTTGTCCGTACCTACAAAGCCTAATGGTGAGTGGCAGTCCTTCAGTCCTGAAACAGAAAATCCGAGCACTGCCAACAGTCGCTTCGCACAATGCCTTAACATTTACCGTTGTCACTTTTCTTTACAAAAGAATTCTCCATTTGCCATTTCGGAAGGCAAGGAACCTGTTCCTGCTGATTTGGCAGACCCTTGCATCGAAGATGTTAGCTGCAACTATACGAAGACTTGTCAACTCGTTTTGCCTTTATCCGCACTCGTTCCAGCAAGTCACAAACTCGTATATCTTGCTTCCTTCCAACCCACAGAAGGCTGGCTTCCTGTGACTTGGGGCCTAGTTAGCCGCAAAAAGCGGGTTGTGAAGTTTTCAAATGTAGTTACAGACAATATATATTTACCCGTTTGCTTGAATTCAGAGGGTAAAGTTGTGCCTTTAGGAAAACCTTTTAAACTTTTGGATGTGGAGAAGACAGGAGTCATGGTTACGCAGCAGTCTGCATCTTACAAGGAACTTGCTGTAAACATCATTCCATCCAACCAGTTGCCATCGGGCACTCAGCGTGTGACAGCGGAACTTTCGCGTAAATATCCGGCTAAACCTCATTTGGTGGAAGTGGCTCAACATATGTTTGGTGCTTATATCGTTGCATCGGACGATGCTGACTTTCAAAATACAGACACGTTGGCAACCCTGTCGTTTGTTCCAAAGGATGAATGGACCGACGTTGCATTAAATTCAAAGCATCCCTATCGCTATTACCGCTTTTATGCTCCTAAATCAGACCCGCATGTACGTTTGTCCGAGATACGCTTCCTTTCAAGACCAAAGCATGAATATAAAAACACAGAGAGCGTAGAGAAGACCTATACTGACAGTGTTGACACCAATTGGAGATGGCTGATTGACGATACTATCGAAAATTGTAGGAAAAAGGCTGAATATGATGAAAATTGTCAAAGCGCTCCAGAACGTAGGGCTTATGTGTCTCTTACATTGAATGAACCGCAATGGGTTGAATGTGTTCGTATTAAAGCCAAAAATGCAGAAAATCATGTTGTGGCAAAGCATTGGTATGTTCTTAGACGCTGGACTTCTGAAGGATGGGAAATCGTGTGGCAAGGTCAAGCTCTGAAGCATTTGCTACCACCTTTGTCTTTGGTGGTGAACGGCATGTATTGGCTTTCGGATCTCACTAAAGGAAAAGAAGACTTACCCTTCTTGGTAGGAAAAGAAGGAAAAATATCATTTCCTTATGAATGGTTGATGCCCAAATGAATCTTCGAACAGTGAATTTTTCGTCACGAGCGGTAAATATTTAGGAAAAAACAGAGCGATTTACAAAAGTGTTTACAACTGTTTACGCCGATTTTAGTTGTAGATTATATTTTTGCAGCATCATAACAAACCTAACAAATTTCGCCATATGAAAAAAATCCTATCTTTCGTCTTGGTAGTATTCTTTGCAATGCTACTCATCCAAAATTTACAGTCCTGTTCTGAAAATGACACAGATGATCCTGTAAAGAGCAAAGCGGCATTGCTCTTGGCAAAGAGCAAAGAATTTGCCGAAAAATATGGAGTATCTATGGTACTCAATAGTGATAGTGTTGAAGCTGCGGCACAAACATTGACAGTAGAGCAGATGGAAGAAGACTATCGTCGGTTCGCAGCTCTTAACGTGCAAATGAAAGGCCATGAATCCGGCACCAAAGTGAAAACCCGTAATAAACTACGTGTTCGCAAACTTTCTGCAGATTTTGAGGAAACTCAAGTAACAGGTGAATTTGATTTTGAAGATCCTGAAACAAAGATTAAAGGGTCTTGCCGCTATAATATTGGAAATTTGGGCAGTGGTACTGCACGCGTGACCATAAAGGAAAGTGAAGAGAAAACGTGCTCGGGCACATTCCTTGTAACAGGTGCTACAACTTACGGAGAACAGACTGGATACAACTTTACTGTAACTGGAACAATTTATTCTTCAGATCGTTACTATAAAATTGAATATTGGGTAAGTATAACTTGCCAAGAAGGCAATAACATTGTACATGTAACTTCACGTAAAACTAAAAAATAGTATGTCATGAGGTACTTCTTTTTAATCATTTCATTCTGCCTATCTATGGCACAGGTCTGTAGAGCGCAAAGTAGCAACGAAACGTTTAGTAGAGATTCTACGGCATATATGATGTATCTTTACGATACGTTTGCTAAGTATTATCCTTCGGAGTTTTTGAATGAGATGTATAGATTTTTCCGTGATATGAAGGTAGACACTGCAAAATCCAACATCATAGATGAAGCTTATACCGTTGGCATACCAAGGGCTAATCCTTTAGAGCAGGGAACAACGACAACTGTGATGGTAGGATTGGATAAAGGAACGGGCTTTTATAGACGCTACCAGGATCCGAGATTTCCATATCGGATTTTAGCCCCTTATAAGGGTAGTCTTTACGACTGTATGGAGGAATATCACAAGAAAAGTAATAAGAACAAATTTACTGAAAACCTCAAGGCGTTCAAAAGCGAAAGCGTCCATCATCCTTCTTTCTATGCGGTTATAGATTCGCTTTATAATGGGAATGTCAATCGGTATGTAAACGAATTGTTCAAAACCTCTATATTGCTCAATGTTCATCGCAGCGATAGCTTTATAAACAAGCCTTCGGCTGAGCGGTTCATCTCAGACCCCGGTGTACAGTTCATAATGAGTCTTGACGAGTATGCCGAATGGTTGGAGAAACAATAAACGTTAGAGAAAATGTTTAAACTCGCTTCCAAAATACAGCGTTATTTTCCTTCCCTTGCTGTAGTGTCTATATTGGCGCTCAGCTTGGGATGGAATAGTTGTGTGGAGGCGAATTTATGCAAATATGAAGAGCATATTAGTACCATAGTAGCGCTCACATCCTGTGCCGTTCTTCTTTTTCAGAGAAAAGTAAGAGTAGAAGGGAAACCAATGATTCTTGCGTTGTGTATGCTTGTATGGTGTACTATATGCAATATAGTAAATAAGAGCTACGTGTGGCGCGATGTAAGTTTTGCGTTGGCAATGCTTGCATTTTTTGTTATTTCATCAAAGGTAAGCATCAAGACGTGGACGAATATAATAGCTTGTTTTACTTGCGTACTTTCAGTTCTTGCTTTTTTGCAGCTTAGAGGCATGTATATGCCAATGATTCTCTTTGACAACAATGCAGGGTGGGCTGCTGCAATGAGTTTGGGTAGTATATGCTTGAGTGTTTCCTTTTTAGGGGCGAAAAACTCAAAATGGTTGTTGGCTGTAGGACTTTTCTTTTTGATAGTTGTAGCCTACAATCTTTTCGTGATGTCACGAAGTGGGTTCTTGGCTTTTATAGTAGGGCAAAGCTTCCTCCTTTTGTCGAAGAATCGGCTTTCGGGATTACTGCAACTTTCATTTCTCTGCATGGTCTTTGTTGTTGGTGCTTGTATTTTGTATAATCGCAACAAAGACTCAGCCGATGGCCGAAAACTCATTTATCAAACTTGTTTGTCACTTTGTCGGGAATCGCCCATAATAGAACATGGTTCTGAGGCCATAGCTTCTTGTTATATGAGCGAACAAGCAACCATCTTGGCAAAACGGAATGATGAACGACAAGCTTGGCTTGCAGGCGACGTAAACTATGCGTTCAATGAGCCGTTAAGTTTGACCATTCGCTATGGAGCGGTTGGGTTAGTTCTTGTTGTTTTCCTCTTTTGTTCTCTTTTGAGATCAGTTAAAAAGAGTTCTAGAAGGAAAATGCTTGCCATGATGCTTTCGTTTGGGGTGATGGCAATGTTTTCTTATCCGACGGCATACAGATATGTTTGCTTTCTGCTTATTGGAGAAGTATCGTGTTGCTTGCATCATGGAGATAGACAAGGTTTTTCGTTGAAATTGCGGGAAACTATTCCATTTGTCGCAACGTTATTGCTTCTTGCCTTTTGCGAAGTCATAGCATTGTCGAACGAATGTAAATGGGAAAAAGCCTTTAGAAGCTACGAAGAAGGTAAGATAGATGAGGCAGTCCGACAATATGCAGCTTTACTCCCGCATCTACAAACTAATGGTTATTTCTGCTATAACTATGCAGTGTTGCTCAATGAAATAGGAGATTACACTAAGAGTGATTCCGTACTGCATCTAGCCAAACGTCATTTGCGCAATTACGAGACGGAACTGCTTGAAGGTGACAATGCCTTGTCATTAAAAGACTTCGTGGAAGCCCGAAAACATTTTACCATTGCACATAATATGGTGCCTGTCCGTTTTATGCCGCTTTACGGATTGTTGCAAACTGCGTTACAGCAAGGTGATGCGCAGTCTGCAAAGAATTACGCACGAACCATTTGCCGTAAACCGATAAAAGTGCTTTCTCCTGAAATTCACGATATAAAACTTGATGCAACGCGCACGTTACATAAAATTGAAGAAAAGCCATGACTGATAATACATTCCATTTGCTTTCGATTTTCGTTGTATGTATACTTCTGGCACTGCTTGTTGTGAGTATAGCTTTTGCTGTCCATTATCGCCGTAAATATTTGAAGGCCATTAAGGACAACGGAGCGAAAGGTTGGAAGGAAAATTTGCAATCAAGTGTTTTGGACGAGGTCAGACTGCTTGTTGCAGAGAGGGACGATTTGTTGGATTGCTTACGTCAGAAAGCAAAGGCTGGCGAGCAAATAACGAACGACGATATGCACCGCATTGAAACCTTGGAGAAGGCTTTCCGAAACGACGGCATGGATCATGCTGTCCTCATGCACAGGCGGACAAGCCGTGTAAGTATTGCGCAGGCTTACCTTCACCTTTGGGGTTTGGCCGACCACGAAATTGCCGCTCTTTTCAAAACCACACGACAGTCCGTTCACAACAATCGTAACAGACTGCTGAAAGAAAGTTAGCTAGTACTCTGTAAAGTCTAAAAGTTGAGTAAAATATGTGTGCTATGTCATCAATTATCAGTATGCGATGATTGTAGTTTTAGTAACGTTCAAAAAAATAACTTGCGCATTATTCCAAAAGAATTTTTGAGCGAGGAGCGGGCTGAAAGCCCACCATTCGTAAGCCCGGGTCACGGCACGAAGTGACGCGGCCTGGGGCCCTCGGTTCTGCAGCTCAGCGGGCTGAAAGCCCACCACAATGATTGCGTAAGCGTTAAGAGGCGATTGATGTGGCGGACTTTCAGCCCGCGACCGCTACCATCCAATAACCCGGGCCGCG
>CAVKJJ010000098.1:0-6760 GCA_963656685.1 bacterium
AAAATGGACGAAAAATAGCACCGAAATCTGACAAAGCTAATTTATAGAACCACCCCTAACATATTTCCATCCTTTAGATTACAACTGGTGAACAACAAGGACTTTATTACAAAGCTAGCTGCTGAAGCTAGCGTCAGCCCCAAAGAGGCGCAGAGGCTCGTAGCCGCAATGGCCACCTCTATAACCGATGCACTTGACGACGAAACGTCGTTTAGCGTTTCGGGCTTCGGTACGTTCGAGGTGAAGAAGAAACTCGAGCGCGTCATTGTGAATCCCTCCACCAAACAACGCAAACTCATTCCGCCAAAACTCGTGTTAGCCTTTAAGCAAAGCAACGTGTTCAAGGAAAAAATCAATTCGTAAAACGCGTAATTGCTTGTTGCATGGCTTCGGCTATCATTCTCGTTGCCTTATCCTAACGCAATAACCCATTGCACTTCGCCTCACCCATAGACTGAAACTCCCATCAATGAAAAAGAAGATAACACCTTCCGAACTTGCCGAACGTCTGGCTTCGCAGGCGCAGATTGAGAAGTCGCAAGCCGAAAGCTTCGTCCGAAAATTCTTCGAACTTGTCGGAAACGGACTTCTTGAGGACAAGTATGTCAAGATCAAAAGTTTTGGCACGTTCAAGTTGGTGTCCGTCGGTGAACGCGAAAGCATTAACATCAATACGGGCGAACGCTTTCAGATAAGTGGTCATACGAAAGTTTCCTTTTCACCCGATGCGGCACTCAAGGAACTCGTGAACCAGCCATTTGCCCATTTCGAAGCCGTTGACCTCAACGACGAAACCGATACGGAAGAGCTGAATACGGTAGACCAGACTGAACTTCCCGAACCCGACACCGATGTGCTTGACGACACTGAAGAGGACGAAACGGAAGCGCCTGTTACAGCCGAAACGGAAACCCTCGAAACCTCCAACGCAGAACTTCCTTCCAATCCCACTGAGGAAACTGAAGAACAAAGCACGCAAAATAAGGAGAGTGAACTTGCCGACACGGAGATTATCAACCTGTCTGAACCGTCGGAACCCAGCGTCCCTTCTAATGAAAATAGTGGAGCTCTTGAGCCCGAAGTCGTATCTTTCAGCGATACGGACCATTCCCAATCTTCTGTCGTTTCAACAGGCGAGGATGCTTCAGTCGATGATGCTGAAGAAGAAAACAACGAGGAGCGTCACGAGGAAAACGCTGCACAAGAAGAAACCTCTGACAATTCTGAACAAATCCAAGACGAATCAGCTGTTGAATCAACAGTAAATGAAGAACCGTCTCCCTCAAGCACAACCTCGCTTCCTTCGGAAGAGGAAGAGATTGAGGTGAGCAGTCCTCAGCCTGTCACAACGCCTTCAGAAGAAGTGCCCGTGCAAGAGCGTACGTCAAGCAGCATAGCAGGTTATGTCTACGAAGAAGTGCCTTCTCCCCGCAAGCGTAATGCCTGGAAATATGTAGCACTCGCCTTCTGTGCCCTCGTGCTGATGGGTTTGTGTTACTTTGCGGGTTATTTCCGAGTGCTTTGTCCGGAATGCTTGTTCACCGATGTCCCCGAAGCGCCAATAGCTCCGGAAGTGCGTCCGCAGTCGCAACCCCGCCCCGCAACAGCGTTGCCCGCTGCCAAAGCAGATACTGCGGCAGTAGCCTCTTCCCAGGCCGGAACTTCCGCAGACAATGAAAAGGCGAAGACAGAAGGCGCATCACAAGCTCCTCAAATGCAGGACAAACAAAGTACGGCATCTGCTCATTCGGAAGTTGCAGCCTCACAGCAAAAGGCGCAGCCGGAGAATGCTCCTTCCGATAAGGTCCAGCCACAAGCTGTCCCCGAAAAGCCTCAAACGGTGAAGCACACCGTGAAAGCTGGCGAAAACCTTACGCGCATCGTCCGTCGTCATTATGGCTCTGACACCTACGTGAACAAAGTGGTCAAACACAACCATCTCAAGAATGCCGACAACGTGGCAGTGGGTACCGTCATCGAACTTCCTCCTTTCAAGTAAGTCCTTCCTCGCTGTTAAGGTCTGCTGAGCCGCCGTGCGGCACTCATTTGGGTAAGCACAATAAGAGCAAAGAACCCGTATTGACGAGTGCTTTGCTCTTATTGTTATTTCTGTACGTTCTTGTCGGATGGCTATGACAAAAAAATGGGTCGGCGTTCCTCACGGAGGGCCGACCCTGTCTATGAAAAAATTAAAACCTTTTACGGTGAATATGACTCTAATTCTAATAACGGAGGATTTGTCCGTTTCTTATTTTCGACTTGTTGCTGAGGTTGTTGGCTTTGGAAAGTTCCGTTTCGCTGATGCCGAGTTTGGAGGCAATGGACGAAATGGTTTCGCCGCGCTTCACCTTGTAGTAGTGTGAGGCTACAACCTGACTTGACGCCTCGTTAGTGTCTTTACGTCCGCTGGTAGCGCTTGCAAACGAAGTGTTTGCGCCACTGTCTTTGCTGTTTTTACGGAACGTGTAGAAGTCGTTAGTAACGTCTTGCGCAGGGAAGTCGAACATAAGTTCGGGGTTGATGGGCTCGCCCGCCAAGCGGGTTTCAAAGTGGAGGTGCGAACCGTACGATCCGCCCGTGTTGCCACCCAAACCAATAGGCTCGCCCGAGCGTACTTCCTGATCTGTGGCCACGAGTTGCTTGCTGAGGTGGCCGTAGATGGTCTCAAGTCCGTTTTTGTGGAGGAGCACGATGTAGTAGCCGTAACCGCCGGCATCGTAGCGTGCCACGCGGACTTTTCCGTCAAAAGCCGCCACGATGGTGTCGCCCGTGTAGACTTTTATGTCAAGTCCCTTGTGCATGCGGTGGAAAGTAGGGCGGTAGCCGAAGCGAGAAGTAACGAGGCGCGACGGGGTGGGCATAGTAAAGCCGCGGAGGTCTATGCGGAAACTGTCGGGCACTTCGGAACTTTTGTAAGGATGTGCCTTAGTGGTTACCCAAGAGGTGTAAATGTCGTCGCTGTAGTTTGCCTCTTCGTCGCGCTCCATTGCTTTTTGTATGGAGATGGAGTCAACTGCGCGCAGACGGCGGTCTACGGGAGCTTGACGGGCTATGAGGTCTTGTGCAAATGCCGTGCAACCCATCCCGAGAAAGGCAATGCTCAGTATGGCACGGCGCAGAAAGTGTGGCTTCATTATTCGTTTACGGTTAAAGGGAAGAAGAATAGTACGGTGCTTACAGTGGTCAACGTGAACTGTCGTACGTGCACCGGTAATAAAAAACAGAACATTTCCGTTCTTCTTCCTTGTTGAGAACTACGCCTTGCATGGAGAATCAAGGCTCATAGTTCTTTGTACGCCACAAATTTATGTCTTTTTGCCGGAATAATAGTCTAACACAATGTTAAAAGGGAAGAAACGAACGCGCATTTTGTGCAGAAAGGAACTTTTTGTCGACGATTAGATGCCTTCTTGGACGCGTTTCCTACGTTATTGAAGTTTGCGGAGATAATCCATGCCTAGGAAGAGGGTAGGGGATTCTTGCGAAAATGAATTACAGCGACTTGCAACCTCCTATTTGATGTAGAAATCCGCGCAAAGTGAAGTGTACGCTGTGGAACGCGAACCGTCCTCCTTCATCAGCACAAGTGTATCGTGCATAGGCGTATGCGCCGAGCGTTTAAAAGTGAGCAATACGCGTTTGCAAGGCTTTAGCAGACGTGTCACGACGTCTGTGCGTTTATGAAGCTGGAGGTCGTATGCTGCTGCGAGCGAGATGAAACGTTCTGCGGCCTGCGTGGGGAGTACGACGGAGAACGATGCCTCGGGGGCTTCGCTTTGCGGACGGAGCAAAATGTGTGTGCAATGCAGCAAAGCGGCAAAGTTCAGTCCGCCGCCATCGGTGTGGCGTGCCGTGGCACGTCCAGCTGAAGGCGGTAGGAGCGATTCTTCGTGAAAAGGCGGGTTGCTCACTATGGTGTCGAACTCTCCAGCGTGGCTTTTGCACCATTCTAGCAGGTCGGCATGTACAATCTCAGTCCGTTCCGAAAAAGGTGAGCTTGCCACATTGCGGCAAGCATCGTCTGCCGCAGAACCGTCAATCTCAATTCCCGTAATCCTAGCTTGAGGGGCGCGCTGTGCAAGCATAAGTGCAATGAGTCCGCTGCCGCAGCCAATGTCAAGAATGGTGTGGGAATGACTTATGTCGGTCCAGGCACCCAAAAGCACCCCGTCCGTGCCGACTTTCATGGCACAGTGTGTGTCGTCTATTGTGAATTGCTTGAAAGTGAACATGCTACAATGTGGTTGAAGCGTTGATGATGAGTAGTGCGTCTTGTTTCTGAAAGCAAAATTAAAAATATAAAGTGGAACAGGCATTCAAGGCATGGCGTGGCGGACGGAAAAGTTTTCGTACCTTCGCAAGTAAAACTGTTATATATGATACGAAAATCCATTCCCGCTCTGCTCGTGTGCATACTTTCTCTCACAGCGTGCAACGGAAATAAAGGTCACAACGACGCTTCTGCACAAGCTGATTCGTTGGCTTCTGATACCCTCGTGGCCGACTCTTCTGCCGATAGCACCATTTATGGCACGTCTACCGAAGACTTTGGCATGAGTACTTTCAGTATGGTCACAGACAAAGGCGACACGCTCGATCTTTGTCGCACTTCGGAAGACGGTACGGAGGCGCAAATCTACGGCAGTGTGGAGTATAACGACCGCTATGCCATGACCACTCGCGATAATGGTACGGCGGTTGGCGTACTTATTAACTTGACAGAACTCGATCGCAAGGTCAAGAACTACGAAATAGTGAACGGTAAACTCATCGTGAGCGGTGACACCGTTTCGCCCGCAAAATATTTAAACTAATCCATTTAGAATTTTCTCCCCATTATGTTTTCAGGAATAGTAGAAGCCATGGCGCGCGTAGTTGCCATAGAGCAAGATAAGGAAAATAAGCATTTTACGCTTGAATGCCCGTTTGGTCACGAACTTCATATCGACCAAAGCGTTGCACACAACGGCGTGTGTCTGACCGTGGTGAAGCGCGACGGCGACCGCTATGTGGTCACCGCAATGGACGAAACGCTGAAGCGTTCAAACCTTGGACTCCTCAAACAGGGCGACGAGGTCAACGTGGAGCGCTCTATGGTGATGAACGGACGTTTGGATGGTCATATCGTGCAAGGCCATGTAGATCAGACTGCCACCTGTCTTTCGGTAGAAGATGCTGGCGGAAGCTACGAATTTACCTTCGGTTACGAAAGCAACGACGAGATGGTCTCTCGCGGCTACTTTACGGTGGACAAAGGGTCCGTCACCGTCAACGGTGTAAGCCTAACCGTGTGTGAACCCACCGCCACGACATTCAAGGTGTGCATCATTCCTTACACCTTTGAGCATACTAATTTCCATGCCATCAAGCCTGGCACAAAAGTGAACCTCGAGTTCGACATTCTCGGCAAGTACATCAGTCGTTTGGCTCAGCTTCAGAAGAAATGAACGGCACGCTCCTTTCGTTTGTCTGCGTATTCCTTGGAGGAGGTCTGGGGTCAGTTTCTCGTTATGCGGTAGGTCGTCTTTTTGCGCTGCGTTGTGCTGCAGGTTTCCCTTGGGGTACATTGACTGTGAACATTGTAGGTAGTCTGCTCATAGGCTTCTTGTCTGCTTTCTTGCTGCGCCGCGACGCTACTTTGGCACGCCTTTTCCTTGTGACGGGATTTTGTGGCGGTTTTACCACGTTCTCAACCTTCTCCAACGAACTCTTTCAGCTCTTTCGCGAATCGGCTTGTGGCATGGCTGCGCTTTATGCTTTGGCATCGTTGCTATTGGGTGTAGTCATGTGCTTTGCCGGTGCTTGGTTAGCTTGGCGTTTGTTGTAATTATCAAGAAAAACCTTTCGCTATGCGCAAGAAGGAACTCTACGAGCGAGTGCTCGCTTATTTTAAGGAGACGATGGACGACACGGAAACCGAACTCCATTTTTCCAATCCGTTTGAACTTCTCGTGGCTGTGGTGCTCTCGGCGCAGTGTACTGATAAGCGTATCAACCAAGTGACGCCATCGCTCTTCCGGGATTATCCCACGCCGGAAGCTATGGCTTTGGCTGAGCCAGAAGTTATCTACGAGTATATCCGTTCCGTGAGCTATCCGAATAATAAGGCGCGCCACCTTGTAGGACTTGCCCGCATGCTTCGTGACGAGTTTGGCGGAGAAGTGCCCTCCACGTTAGAGGAGCTTACTCGCTTGCCGGGCGTAGGACGAAAAACGGCCAATGTCATTCAGGCCGTAGCTTTTGGAAAGGCCGCCCTTGCCGTGGATACGCATGTGTTTCGTGTCAGTCATCGCTTAGGACTCGTTCCGTCGTCGTGCTCTACGCCTTATAGCGTGGAAGTGGCTTTGAAGAAATACATACCGGAGAACCTCGTCGCTTCGTCGCACTATTGGCTCTTGTTGCACGGGCGCTACACTTGTCTGGCTCGTAAGCCCAAGTGTGAGCGTTGTGGACTGACGCAGGTGTGCAAAACGTTTTGTAAGCAGAACCCGTTGATGAAGTAAGCTTCTCGTTGTGCTGATTCTAGTGTTGGGCTATGCTTTTCTGGTAAGCTCGAGAAATCGAGAAAGAGCATTTCTAGTATAAACAATAGCTTCGAAAAAGAAGAAAAAGAGAATTCATCGGGCGCAAAACGCACTTTTTCGGAAAAACGCTTGGCACTTTAGAATGAAACTCGTACTTTTGCACCGCTTTAACAGAGAAGTACGGGCGCTTAGCTCAGCTGGTTCAGAGCGTCTGCCTTACAAGCAGAGGGTCGGGG
>CAVKJJ010000099.1:0-6669 GCA_963656685.1 bacterium
GGCCGCGTCACTTCGTTCCGTGACCCGGGCTTACGAATGGTGGGCTTTCAGCCCGCTCCTCGCGCTTTACAATTCTGCTCAAACTTATAAAATGAGGAAAAATTGCCCCAATTTTCCACTCATTCGCAAAGCATTGAGTATCAATCATCTGCAGTTTCAAAACGAGTTCCCCGTTTTGAAACAAAAATTTCAAGCCTTGAAACAAAAATTCCAAGCCTTGGAATTTTAATTTCAAGCCTTGGAATTTTTACGAAATGCGGCAAAAGAATCAGTCTTCGTCACGGAGCACCATTTTGCGATAGTCGCTGGGCGACATGCCGGCAATGTTTTTGAAATATTTGCCGAGGAAACTTTGGTTGGGGAAATTCATCTTGAGCGAAATCTCCTTAATGGAGAGCGAGGAGTCGTTGAGCAGCATTTTCGTTTCAATCATCACGAAAAGCGTGATCCACTGTCCTGCAGTTTTGCCGCTTACGGTCTTCACTACTTCGGAGAGGTGCTTGGGCGTGAGGCACATCTCGTTGCTGTACCATTCCACGCTGCGCTCGCGCTTGAAGTGGACCGAGACAAGGCGGATAAATTGGTCGAAGATGACGTACGAACGGCTCTGACGTCGGGCTTGTCCCTCGGGCGTACGCTTGTCGAGCAGACTGCACACTTCAAAGTAGAACGCGCGCGTGAGCGAAACGACCGTTTCGCGCAGGAAGCGGCTCTTGTCGGCCTGTCCCACGCGTGCCTCAAGCAGGCGCAAGCAGTTCATCACCCATTCGCTCTCCTTATCTGTGAGATGAACCACAGGGTTGGCCATCACGTAGATGAGGTAAGGCCACAAATAGTTGAGTCCCACAATGCAGTCCTGCGCATAAGTGCGCGACATGAGCACCGTGGGAGCATGAAAATCGTCGCTCACGCTCAAGTTTTTGAACATCTGGTCGCCGAGAAGAATGACGAGGTCGTTCTTGTGCATTACACACTCCTGCCCCATCAGCGTAAAGTGGGCCTCGCCAGATGTGCATATGCTCAGCACCAGAAAACCCACTTGAAAGGAATGGCGCTGTGTTCTCAGCGGGGAAACGTCATTGAGTATTATCAAGTCTTGTCCGAAAGCCACTGTGGATTTCTTCAAAGTACGCTCCATCTCTTCAGGAGTAAGCGGGAGGGGAGTTGATTCTGATTTATTCATGGATTGACATTATGCTACCACGAAGAGCAAAAGCGCTTCGTGACCATTATCTCTCAAAAAAACAAATCCAAGACTTTGGGGCGTACGCCCGTAATGCGCCTTGGACACGTTGCAAATATGATAAATATTACGCACACTTTGCTCACTTCCACGGCAAAAAGTTCCACGAAGGCGAAAAAATCCGTTCTTCGTTTGGCTATATGAAAGATGTTCACTACTTTTGCAACCGCAAAATGAAACTTTTGCGACGAATATACTTGGTGCCATAGCTCAGTTGGTAGAGCAAAGGACTGCCAAATCTTATTGGTGGCCTTGTGTCCCCGATTCGACTTTCACCGCAAAATACATACTTGGTGCCATAGCTCAGTTGGTAGAGCAAAGGACTGAAAATCCTTGTGTCCCCGGTTCGATTCCTGGTGGCACCACACTTGAAGAACCGCTTGAAATCGTAAGATTTCAGGCGGTTGTTTCTTGAAAGGCGGTTCTACTTATATCCGCCCCACGACTAACCTACCCTATCTATAAAATGACAATCAGCAACAACATCAAAGGAAGCGTCTACGGCTGCATCGCCGCCATCAGCTACGGCATGAATCCCCTTTGCGCGCTTTCCCTCTACAAAGACAACGTCAACACCAACACGGTGCTCTTCTACCGATTCTTCTTCGGCACCATCATGCTCGGTCTCCTTATGCTCGCCCAGCGTCGAAGTTTCGCGCTGACGCGCCGCGAAGCCATCGTTGTCACGCTGCTCGGCGCCATCTTCGCCCTCTCCTCCATCACCTATTTCATCAGTTTCTACTATCTGGGAGCCGGTGTGGCAGCCACGCTCGTCTTTGCCTACCCCGTGTTTACCGCCATCCTCATGGCCCTGTTCTTCGGAGAGCGACTCAAGTGGCCTTCCATCGTGGCCATCCTCATGACCATTGGCGGCATAGCCCTGCTCTACAAGGGCGACAACGGAAAACCCGTAGAGACGGTGGGCATCGTAGTGGTGATGATTTCAGCCCTAGCCTACGCGCTCTACATCATACTCATCAACAAAAGCGGCATCGTCATGTCTAGCATAAAACTCACGTTCTATGCCATGCTCACCTGCCTCTTCTTCCTCACGCTCTACGCCATCTTCAGCGGAACGGGCGACCTGCAGATGCTCCACACGCCAAGCCAATGGGCTTACGGCCTGTTGCTGGGCCTCGTGCCGACGGTCATCTCCCTCGTGTTCATGGCCATGGCCATCAACTGCATCGGCTCCACGCCCACAGCCATCATGGGAGCGCTCGAACCGGTCACGGCCGTGGTGCTCGGCATGTGGGTGTTCGGAGAAGTGCTCACCGCACGCCTTGCTGCCGGCATCGTGCTGATTCTCATTTCCGTTACGCTCATCATCCTCGACAACAAGCTCCGCGCCGCCATTGCCTCCCTCCCCGTGGTGCGCCGCGGCCGTCTGCTCGTCAAGAAGTGGCGATGGAAATAAGGACAGCAACTCATTTTCATTATCACAAAGCAAACCCCTCCGCCGAACTTTCTGCAAGGTTCAACGGAGGGGTTTTTATGTGGTTATGAAAAGTGGCGGAATCACTTACCGAAACTTTGCTGCAAAGCCATGCGCTTCGGCAGCAGGCGGTGTACATTTACTTTTGCGGGTGCCGAAGGTGTAATCTTACGCAGGCCCTTTATGCCTTTAACCGACGAGGTTGACGAAGAAGGCACCACAATGCGCTCCTTGCAGAGTTCGGACTCGATGGCGCCGCCGTCGCTGACATAAGCGGCTACGGCGTAGTACGACTCGCCGGCTGACGATCCGCTCAACTGCACCGTGCGCTCACCCTTGTCTGTCAAGGCTGCCACACCATCGCTCAGCGAACTGTCGCCCGAAATGTAGTCGTAAAGGTTGTTGCTGGTGTCCTGATTGATGAGGTCAACGATGTAAGAGTCGCTAAGCGTGTCGGCCACGAAGCCACTGATGTAGCTGCGACTAGTGTCGTCGGGCGTAAACTTCACCGTCGGTGTGCCGTCGGTAGCGTAAGTCACGTTAATGGCAATGTTGCCGTCCTTCTTCTCCACGGGCAGCGTATGAAACGTCAGTTTGCGGAACGGAGTGGTGAGGTTACCGCTCGTGTCCATGCCGTAACCCCAAATCACGTAGTCCTCGTTGGGGATGATGCCGATAACGTAGTCCGAAACATCACCGGTGTAGAGTATAGCGGAGAGAAAACTGGAGAGCGACATGCCATAGTACTGAGCGTACTGAGAGAAGTAGAGCAAGTCGTCGGCCACCACGTCGTCTTCGGACTGATACTGGTCGTACTCTGATTTGGACAAGTACATAATGTTGTACGTGCCTACGCTACTTTCGGGTTTGGCGGAAAAGGCGGCAAAGAGTTGCCCCACTTCGTCGACCTTCATGTTCAACACGTCTTTTTCGTCAGACGAAGAAGAGGAAAAACTTACGCTGTCCACCTGGTCCACGCTGAAGCGCTGCACGCTTCCGTCCTTCAAGTGTACCAACATATTTTCGGTTTGGGCGAAGGCAGACGCGGAGAATGCCACACATGCGCCAAGCAAGAGGTTTCGGAGTTTCATAAGAATTGTCGGTTGGTTAAATGATTATTCTATTGCAAATATAAACAATTGCAAAGAAAGCGCGCCTTTATCCGTACAAAAATTGCAAAATCAAATCCATTATATTCCCTTTCGACACAAACAGCAGTAATACCCCAACTTATAGAAATTAAAAACGAGGAGCGAGGGATGATGTCCAAGCAAATGGCGGCGCAGCAGCGGACGCAATGCCTTGTAAGCATAGACGAAAAGGACGCTCAGGCCCGCGCGCTGCAATTTTCGCTGAAAACGCGACGCACCGGCAAAGTCCTGCATGGGACCTCCCAAAGCGTAGAGCGTGCGAAGGGCGGTTTCGGTTTTGGAAAGGAAAGATGCGTTGGAGTCTATGCCAAGATGGATGAGGGGATTGTCTATGTGCAGAATGCTGAATCCCTTGCGCTGAAGTTCCAAACCGAAAAGAGCGTCTTCGTAACCATATTGTGTACAGCGTTCATCGAAACGGATGCGCTGAAAAACGTCGCGGCGGATAAGCAGATTAAAACCAGTGAGGTAACTAAAGGGATGTTTCATGCGATATTCCACCGTGCGAATCTTTTCGGCCTTGTGCTCATAACGCCAACGGAGTTCGGTGCCAGGCACGGCTTTCCCCTCCGGATTACGTACCGCGCCGCACACGGCATCGGCTTTGTCGCGGTTTTCCCAATAAGTGGCTATGAAGTTTTCCGTACATACTTGGGCATCGCTGTCGAAGAAAAGGAGATAAGGGAAGCGCGCTTCGTCAGCCAAACGGTTGCGCAAAGTGGCCTGTCCATAGTTCGCTTCAGCGGCAAGATAGCGACAGTGCGCCGTCTGCGTCACGGCACGACGATTGGCGCGAATGCTCGTTTCGTCCGTCGAAGCGTCGTCACCAAGGATTATCTCGTAGTCGAAACCGGGCGTACGAGCCATGAAGGCCGCACACTGGGCATCGAGGTCGCCAACAAGGCGCGAACAGTCGTAGTTGTATGTGGGTATGAGGATGGAAAACATAGATTACGGAATAACGTAGTGGCTAAATTTCGCTATGCTGCAATGCTGTGCGGCGTTCATACTCGTCCAGGGCCTGCGCCATGGAGCGGTGGCCTTCGGCAATGATGTGTTCAGCTTTGTCAAAATCGAAAGCGCCAAAGCGGTTCATGGGAATGTTCACTGCCACGTCCGGCACATTGAGTTTCTGCGCCGTCACCGTGCTGCGCTCTATCATCATGCCGAAAGCCTCGGTGAGCAGCGACACGTAGTTGCGCCCCATACGCTGTTTCAACGCGTCGGGAACAAGGTGGTCTAACCATGAAGTGGGTTTCTTCTCACCGTTTTCTTCCTCGGCATGCAAGCGTGCGGCTTCGTCGGTGGACGGTGCGCTGACGTTGACGCTGACGAGCAGGTTGCCTTCGGTCCGCGCCACACGATTGAGCGGCAAGGCATTGGCAATGCCGCCATCGACCAACTGGTGGTGGGCTATCCTTACGGGTTTGAACACGGAGGGAATACTTATGGAAGCACGGATGGCGCGGTAAAGACTTCCTTTGCGAAACACCACTTCGCGCTTCGTGGCCAAGTCGGCCGATACGGCGCAGAAAGGCACGGGGAGTTCTTCAATCTTCACGTCGGGCACCATCTCGCGCAAGGCTTTTATCACCTTGTCGCCTTTTACCACATGGTCAAGTCCCAACGACCAGTCAATGAGTGCAAGCATTTCCTTGCGGTCAATGGAGCACATCCACGCCTTCACTTCCTCGAGTTTTCCAGCAACGTACATTCCGCCTATCAGTGCACCCATCGAAGTGCCCGCCACAGCGCCAATTGTGTAGCCGCGCTGCAACAACTCTTCAATGGCGCCTATATGCGCATAGCCCCTTGCGCCGCCGCTAGACAGCACAAGGGACACTGTGGGTTTCGTAAAATTCGGTGTTTGTTTCGTTGCTTCGCTCATGGGATTGTGGTTTTCTATTCATTCTGCCAAGCAACGCGTGGTTTCAACGCTCGTCGTTGGCGTAGAGATAGGGGAAGGCGGCGTAGTTCCAATCGAGAATTTCGTCGTCGCGGAAGAAGCGCTTGAGTTCCGTTGCTGCCGTTTCGGGCGAATCGGAGGCATGGACAATGTTCTCCTGGAAACTCATGCAATAGCTTCCTCTGATGGTGCCGGGAGCAGCGTTGCGTCCGTTGGTGGGGCCGGCAAGGGCTCTCACCGCGGCAATGGCGTCGACGCCTTGCAGGCAGAGCGCCACAACGGGCGCCGTCATCATAGAGTCCTTCACACGTTGGAAGAAGGGTTTCTCGCTGAGGTGGGCATAATGCTCCGAAAGGAGTTCGTCGGTGAGCTGCATCATCTTCATGCCGCAAAGCTGAAGACCTTTCTTTTCGAAGATGCTTACAATTTCTCCTACCAAGCCGCGCTGAAGCGTACAGGGCTTGAGGAGCACGAGGGTTCTTTCAATGGCCATAAATTCAAGTGTTAGTAGATTTGAGTTTGCTGCAAAGATATGCGAAACATTCGGTTCCACCAAATGATTGGTCTCACGGAGGCTTATTACGTGCTACGACCTCGCGGAGGCTTCTGCGTGCTGCGCTTTCTATGGGGGCGACGTTTTCAAAACGTCGCGCTCTACACGGCTTATTTACAATATATTCTATTGTGTTTCTCTTATGGCGTTAGCGCATGGAGGTCACGTCTCTGACGTGACGCTCTACACGACATAACAAAGCGCAGCAGGCAAGACCGTCCGTGACGGCGTGTAGAGCGTGACGTTTTGAAAACTTCGCCCCCATGAGCGAGATGTTCGCCGTGTAGAGCGTCACGTCAGAGACGTGACCCCCATGCGCTACGCACCCATGCGTGGGTTTAAACAAAAAAGCGTCCGCCACAGAATGTGTAGCGGACGCTG
>CAVKJJ010000100.1:0-6640 GCA_963656685.1 bacterium
TTAAAGGAACGGAAGTTGAGCGGTTCACCATGGATTCGCTCATCAAACGCATAATGCTCAGTGCGGTACACATCGTAGAGAAGAAAACGTTTGTCAAGATTAGTTTCTCACCGCACCATCGACATTTGGAAGAAATGAAAATCGCACTGGTGAGAATGTCGGCATAGCTGCGATATAACGTACCCCCCCAAATTTCCATAGGAACCATACGTTCTCGTAATGAGGGCGCGATTTGTCGTGTCTATATGCGTGTTTTTTGCCATCGATGAAGACTGAAAACGCAAGAAACTTGCTGAAAGTTTACATCGCCTTTTCTTTATTCTGCATAAAGCAACATTGGTATCCTAATTGGGGAAAGAACCGAAGCTAAAACTGAGGTCTAAGATTCTCTATGAATTATTCAGGTTAGATAACGTCGACATATCATTTGACGATTCTACTTCTACACGAAGAATAAAATCTTTTTGAAGTTTAAAGCCTGCTGCACCGCGAGAAATGATACGGTCGTTTATCATATACAACACATCACCTTTCACGTCGTGCCCATAGGCTTTTGCAACTTGTGTAAGCGGAAGCCATTCTACGTCATTGTATACAAAGCGTAGCACGCGGTTATACGTAGCATCACCAACTTTCAATACGTCACCGTATTTAAACGGAGCGACAACAAGCGAATCATGTTTTTCATTAATATCGCGAATTACAAATGGATTTTCGTTATTAGGATAAATAAAAGTAGCCCCGTCTGGTTCTTTATTTAAGTCAAAGCAAATCATATCGCCAATCATCATATTGTTAGCCCCAACAACCAAGGTGCCTGACTTATAAAAATCTGTATCTGTTATGAAAATACCAACATTCTTATTAACCGACGATGGTGTAGCCTTCTGAGCAAATACGGGCAAAGAAGCCATAGCGAATAAAGCACTAAAAATATATTTCTTCATAATCTTATTGTTTTTAGATAGCTATAGAGGATTATCTACTCTAAGCCCTCATGGAATGATTTCTTAATGGTTCGTGGGCAAAGATAAGAGCATTTATATTTGCCCGCCAAATTTCAGTTCCAAAAAGTTTCGGTTTTACCTAAAAAATCACCCTTTTGTATGATATAAATCATGGGTTCATCTATAAAAAAATAAGCGGACACGCCTTGAAGTTACCCACTTCGACGTGTCCGCTTAATCCAATAACTGGAGCTATTACAACTCCTGTGTAAAACTATTCTTTCACCAACAGCACATTGCCTTCATTTTTCTTGCTGACTATGAGCAACTGCAAAGGACGGATAGAATAAGAAAGGGTCTGCCCCTCCTTTAAACGGTAATACACCGTAACAGAACCTTTATTGCTGCGAATGGAAGACGGAACGATTTCTGTGTCCTTATTCGTTTCGGGCAATACTATCGCCACTACGAACTCCTTTGAAAAATCGATATTCGTAGGCAAGCCGTCTTTTCCCATCACAGCCGCAGCACCAAAATATTTGTCAAAATCTTGCTGCGTAGTAATTTTAGCGGGAACAGCTCCCTCCACGTCGTTCTTTACGAAGTAACGGTTTGCCACTTTGTAGGGCACCTTTTCGCCCGAAGTCGCAGAAGAAGAACTCTTACAACTGTAAAATGAAAGGCAGCACACGGCAACTACTGCAAATGCTGCACGAAGAAGAAAGAATTTCATACGTCTTATTTGTTTAAGATAAATCTCAAGCCGAGATTGAAGTTAAAATTGAAAGGTTTCTGTTTATAGATCGTCTTCACCTGCGAACCATCATCGAAATAATAACTTACGCCAGGCTCGGCATAGACCGCAGCACATTTCACGAACTGATACTGAACACCAACGGCGGCATTAACAGAGAATTGCCACGGTTTTGAATGGATACGCTCCGTTTCCTGACGATTGGACACATTATCTATTACATAATTCTTTTCCAAACTGCCATACACGCGCATTTCCGTCAAAACTCCCGCAGAACCATACAGCGAGAATGCCTTTCGGTCAAACACCTGATACTTCACGTTCAAAGGTACACCTACATAATGAAGTTTTTGTTCGCCATCAAAATAATAGGAAGCTGAACCTTCTTTCAAATCGGCAGCTAAGCGGGTATACGTAAAACCTGTTTCTAGCGACAAGCGGTTCGTGACAGGAAATGAAAGCATCAATCCAAAACGCACCGGCTGGCGATGGTGAATCTTTGTCTCTACATTCTGCTGCTCATTGCCTACCACAATGTCAAAGACCAAACTGTCTTCTGCAGCAGAACCACCTGGAGCCATCACCATATAGTCCCCACCATTGCCTGAAGCATTGCGCATAGTAGAAGCTAAACCACCTGAGGAATATACACTCAAAGCAACTTGCTTTTTAGAACGGGTTGGCACGAATGCATTCGTTTGGTTCTTGTCAAAACGTTGAATTGCACTAGGTTCATCGTTTGTACGGTGCGTAGCCTCCTTACGATCATGAGAAGGAGAGTATTCTTGCTTTTTCCCGTCGGAAGCGGGAACGTTTGCTTCTTGGTCATCAACTTTCGGCTCTGAAGGAGAGGACGAAGATGTTGAAACATCTGAAAGTGAGGGTTGCTTATCCAATATTCCGTACCTTGAAGACACACGAGCGTTCGTTGGGGATACACACGCAGCTTTGGCCTCTTCGGAAACATGGGCTACGGTGTTGGTAGCCAACGGCAATTGACTAGGCTTTACGTCTGAACGTTTTACAACACTACTCTCCGCCATTTGCTCCACATTGGACAAACCGCTATGGATAAGCAAGCGTTCTGCCACAATGGCCACACCGACAACAGCAGCCACACACGCAACGCGTTTTGACCAAAGCAAAAGAACTGAAGAAATGCGCGGTCTTTGTTGCGGAGCTGCCTCACGTTTAGACATCTCACGCGCTATATTCTCCCACAAATCCTCGGGAGCATCCGTTTCGAACGACTGCATTCGCTTACGGACATCGTTTAACCATTTGTCGCTCATATGCCTAATATACGTTTTCTTGTCTGTACTGATTGATACGCTTGGCCAACATGGCCTTTGCCTTAAAAAACTGCGAAGCGGAAGTATTCACCTTGATGCCCAACAGCTCCGCTATTTCCTTGTGGCTTTTCCCTTCTATGACGAAAAGGTTGAAAACCATGCGGTAGCCATCTGGGAGTTCGCTGATGTAACGGTGAAGCACGTCCGAAGGAATGTCTTCAACCGCAGGTTCGTCAATCTGTTGGTCTGCTTCGTTGTCGTTATATTCCATAACTGTCAAACGACCATTGTCACGGACAAACTTCAACGATTCGTTCAGCACAATGCGTGCGAGCCAACCCTTCAACGAACCTTCACCACGATAAGTAAACTTCTCCATGTTAGAGAATATCTTCAAGAAAGCATCTTGCATCACATCCTTCGCGTCTTCTTCTGAAGAAACGTAACGCGAACAAATGGCATAAAGGTAGCGCGAATACTGCTGGTAGAGTTTTTCAGCAGCTCGGGAATCACCCCTCGCAAACTCTTCCAACAGACTCTGCTCACTAAAAGCCTTGTTCTTATGGATGTTGAATATAGACATTCTCTACTGATACATATTGAAAGACGATGGGGCGCACAGTGGGCGTGCGCCCCAATCATCTTTCTGCCTATGAAGATATTTTACTTTACCGTTACACTAATGCTACCCGTAAGTCCCTTGCTGTCCTTTACAGTAACCGTTGCGGTTCCTGCTTTGACTGCCTTAATTGTAATCTTCTTGTCGGAAATCGTTGCAGTGCAAATCTTTTCGTCGGAAGAAGTCACCGTATAAGGTGCCGTACCATTGCTGATGGTCACCTCTGCCGTTTTGCTTACAGCAGCTGAGACTGAAGTCTTGTCAAAGTTCAAGCCGGAAAGTTTTTCACTAACAGTCACGCTGAGCGTCTTGCTCACTTTGTTGGTGGCGTCTGTCACCAAAAGAACCGTCTTTCCGGCCTTCACGCCAGTCACTGTAATGTTGCTACTAGCCACCGTAGCCGTAGCGACCGTTGCGTCACCGGCCTTAATCGTGTAGTTGCCTGAGCCACCTGATACCACAGCAGTTGCAGTTTCGCCGACCTTCACAGCCACAGTAGAGGGATTGAACTTGAGCGTTACGGAAGGAGTATCGTCGTCGTTGTTGCAAGAAACGAAAGATGCGGCAGAAACTACTGCGAGCGCTGCGAAAGCTACTGCTTTGAAGAATTTGGAGATTGTCATAATTACCTATTTGAGTGATGTTTGTTTTGAGATATTTTGGAGCGCTCTCAACCTAATAAATACACCATCTCCTATTTCTTGCCCGGCAAAGATAAAAAAAGTCATTCGGTTTTCTATGGGGGCTACGTTTCCCAAACGTCGTGCATCGGAGAAACGCACATCTGCGACCACAAAAAGAAACCACGAATCTCACGAATTGCACAAATGGGAATACATCTTGAAGATGTCCGCATTCGTGCAAATCGTAAGATTCGTGGTTATTAACGTCCGAAAAAGACGTGGTGTTACTTTATTCGTTCAAGAACGTGAGCTCGGTGCCGTTGAGATGACACTTGGCCACGGACTTACCCTCCTGATCGTTGCAAATCAAGCTTAACGTAATGTCGCGGGTGCTGCCGTATTTCACAGCTATTTCGTGAAGAGCTGTCACATACTTCTTGAACGTAGCGATTGCTGCTTCCTGACCTTCGGCCTGCGTATAGGCATAACTTTGAAAGTCAAACTTTAAAGAAACGCCTACTTTTTCTTTGATAGCATCATCGTTCGACCAAAGCCACTGGTTGTTTGCATTGTCTGTTGCCACGTCACCCGTTCCTACAAACGAAATCAAATAAGGCTTCCGGCTGCGAAGAGGTTCGGGCAATTCAAACGTATAGCTATTGTCACCTATAGTTGATACGTACGTACCGCCATTATAAGTACATAATTCTTCCAAAACAGGACGAACGTCCGCACGCATTGTATAGCGATGTCCCATCTTCGGATTCTTCACTTTTACAACCCAGGTCAAATCCGTAGTCCAATCGCTGCGTTGGAAATCTTTTATACCACTACCTGAGATATCCATAGAGTTTCCGCCATAGGTCCAGTCTACAGCAGGTCCGTCCTTCGCCACGTCCCCATACTGAATGATGTAAGCTTCATTGTCGGAGAGCGTTTTGTTCGTCTGATAGCTATAGCTTGGTCCATATCCGTCCAAAGAGATTTGCGGAGTAAAGAAATTAACATGATCCGAAGAAAAGTTTAAACCGACTTGTGGCTTGACTGAAGTGTTCATACAAGAGATAGGCTTCGGATCCACAATGGTAATTTCTTCACCAGATTCTCCAGAGGATTCGACTGACATTTTGAAGTAGGTTCCCCTCAAATAGGGACCTGTCCAATAATTGTGATATGTAGTGCCGCTGTTTCTAATACCAGTGGATGTGTAACTTTTGTCGATTGTTTTACCATTGCCAATAGCTACAGAATGATCAACTGCATACCAATCGGAAGTCGGACACTTAAGCTTGGAATTATCAAACTTTGCAGTCAAATGTACGAGATAGTTATCCTCATTATAGAATGAACTATTAATAGGGATAATCTCATACTTCAAAGTATAATAAGTTTTTCGACCAAAAGCTGCAGTAGGACCAACGGAGCCCATAACCGTAATGACTTTCATGCCGTTTTCATCCATCTCGGCATTGGAACCATCGTCCAAGGCATCGCTTTCTTTCATCCAGATTACAAGATTATCGGCAGACTGGCCATAATTGTAAGCGTTGGGGGTAAATTTATCGAGATCGAAATTGGTTTTGATGGTATCACCGTTCTCATCGATTTCAGAAGATTCGCCCGTGCGGTTGGAAGAATCCTCGCTCTCGTCGTTGGCCACATAAGAAAGATACTTCTGATAAGCCACGGTACCGAGTATCTTCTTGTCAGGCTCAGAAGGACGCATGTTAATCAAATTGCCAACAAGGCGATTCCGGTCGTCAATGTCCTTGTCGGAACCATCAAGCTGGTCGATGGCCTTCTGAAGAGAGTCTATCACAGATGATTTACCAAAAGATTCCGGATCCAAGACCACTACGGAAGCGTTATTGGTGTAAGCGAGAAGAATTTGCTTCGCTTCAGCTACTGAAATCTTCACGTCGGTTCCCTTCGTAAATACCACAGACTTCATATCGGTTGAAGCGACAGAAGTGGGATTCATGATGCGGGAAGCTACAGCACCATTCAAGTCGGTGCGGTCGTTGCCAATCAACAATGTCTTGCCCGTATACAACTCTGTGAGTTGGTCGGTAGTAATCGTTGAGTCTGCGTCGTGATAAGCAGCATCGTTTACCACGCTGCCGGAATTGTCGTCACTGCAAGCCGTGAACACAGCAGATGCACCAACAGACAAAGCTGCGACAAGTAAAGTTTGAGTGAGAAGTCTAGATCTAATCATATAAAAGAGATTTGAATTATTTTCGTAAATGTAGGACTAACATCTTGACGACATTCGTCCTTGTAAAACTTTCCCCCGACGTTGCGAAGTGTATCGCACCACGTCGGGAGTTGTTTCGTACTTTAAAAGCCTTAACTTTCGGATTTAGGTTTCGCACTGAGTTTGAGCGGAAATCGTGCTGTAGGCA
>CAVKJJ010000101.1:0-6570 GCA_963656685.1 bacterium
CTACAGCACGATTTCCGCTCAAACTCAGTGCGAAACCTAAATCCGAAAGTTGAATAATTTAAATTTGCTGCCTTGGAATTTTCATCATGCGCGAGTAATGACACTACGCCTTTAAAACAACGTCTTCACGCACGCGCGCGTGTACACCAAAGTTTGTGCAAGTTGCTGTCACCTGTCACCCCCGCAGGGGGCTTTGCGTGCTGGCACCTCATATGGGGCATAGTGCATGGGTGTAGCGCATGGGGGTCACGTCTCCGACGTGACGCTCTACACGGCCTCTACAATGAAAAACAAGTAGAACGGCCTCGAATATTTCACAACACTACGTTACAAAAGTTTTGTTCTATTAAACATTTGCTGTCACCCACACCTGTGACCGATTTTTATAAGCTCTGACGAATTATTACCCCTAGTGGAAAATTTGCTGTCACCTTTGCAAAAAGGCAGAAAAGCCAGAATATGAGAAAGATAAGGTCGTTTTTCGGTGCAAGGGTGACAGGTGAAAGTAGAATGTATAAACTTCGGTGAAGCGCGCACGCGCGCGTACGCGAAGCGGCGGTAGCGTACCGAAATATCAAAGCCACAGAAGATGTAAATGTTTGCAAATTCTGGCCTCTTATGTCAACGTGCAGGCAGAGGATGAAATTTGCGCTTTCTATGGGGGTAAGGTTTTCAAAACCTCACGCTCTACACGAAGTAAGAAGGCAACAGTCGCGCACAAGTCTCCCTGAGGCCCGTGTAGAGCGCGAGGTTTTGAAAACCTCGCCCCCATCGTTCGCGTAAAATGCCGCTTAAAGTAGAAGCGTGAATGTTATTAAAAAACTTTCTACAAGCCCAACGTGTTGGGCTCGCAGATAATTCAAATTTGCTGCCGTCGCGTATGGATTTGTGCCCCCATCGTTCGCGCAAAAGGCCGCTTAAAGTAGAAACGTGAACGTTTGCGAACAACTTTCTACAAGCTCAACGTGTAGAGTAAGGCGCAAATTTCTACAAGTTGCCAGAAAGTTTTGAGAATTGGCGCATCGTTGGAATCTGCCAAAGTCTTTTTACGGCATATCTGCAAAAAAAGTAGTAATTTTGTGCCAAATTCCATAATTGGCAGATAAGCACGCCTGTCTCCCGCAGACCTTCTTGCCGCGCACACCGCCAATACGTTTCACCCGCAACCCATTATCCGGCACACCATGTCCGTTGAAATAAAAAAAGTAACAACCCCTTCCGAGCTCAAGCGTTTCATCCGCTTCAACTACGAGTTTTACAAAAACAACGCCTACTCCGTACCCGACCTCTACGACGATATGCTCAACACGTTCTCGCCAAAGAAGAACGCAGCATTCGAGTTTTGCGAGGCCGACTACTTCGTTGCTCTGCGCGACGGCAAAATAGTAGGCCGCGTGGCAGCCATCATCAACCGTCGCGCCAACGAGCAGTGGAACAAGAAGTGCGTCCGCTTTGGCTGGATAGACTTCATTGACGACATCGAAGTGAGCCGTGCCCTCCTCGACACCGTGAAAGCCTGGGGCAAGGAACGCGGCATGACCGAGATGGAAGGTCCGCTCGGCTTCACCGACATGGACGCCGAAGGTATGCTCGTGGAAGGCTTTGACCAGCTTTCCACCATGGCCACCATCTACAACTATCCCTACTATCCCCAACACATGGAGCAGCTCGGGCTGGAAAAATGTGCCGACTGGGTGGAAATGAAAATCTACATCCCCGAAGAAATTCCCGAGAAGCACCGCAGAATAAGCGACATCATAGCCCGAAAATACAATCTGCACATCCGCAAACTCAAGAACAAGAAAGAAGTGAAGGAGAGCGGTGTGGCTCACGAGATATTCCGTCTCATCAACGAAGCCTACGCACCCCTCTTCGGCTTCTCGCGCATGACGGAACGGCAGATCGACCAGTACGTCAACATGTACGTCCCCGTTCTCGACCTCCGCATGGTGAGCCTCGTGGAGAACGAACAGAACGAGATTGTGGCTGTCGGCATTTCCATGCCCTCCCTCTCCCGTGCCTTGCAGAAAGCCAAAGGCCGCCTGTTGCCCTTCGGATGGTTCCACCTTTTGAAAGCCTTGATGTGGAAGCGTCCCAAAGTGCTCGACCTGCTGCTCGTCGGCGTGCGCCCCGACTATCAGGGCAAGGGCGTGAACGCGCTGCTCTTCACCGACCTCATCCCCGTGTACCAAAAGCTCGGTTTTGAATATGCCGAAAGCAATCCGGAACTCGAACTCAACGAAAAGGTGCAGAACCAATGGCAGTATTTCAAGACGGAGCAACACAAGCGCCGCCGCTGCTTCAAAGTGTCCATCTAAAGCGACGCTCTTCCCTTAGGGCGGCCATTTGTAAAACCGCCCATTCCATTGCCATTCCCCTTCCCCTTTCTTTTTCATACACCCCATCACTCCATTCATGAGCAAAGACGATATACTCCCCGAAGGCGCTGCAGAAAACGTTGCACCCGCACGCGACGTGGTCTACGACGAAAGCACCATACGTCACCTTGAAGACACGGAACACATCCGTACGCGCCCCGGCATGTATATCGGACGCCTCGGCGACGGCTCACATGCTGAAGACGGCATTTACGTGCTCCTCAAGGAAAGCATAGACAACAGTATTGACGAGTTTAACGAGGGCTTCGGCAAACGCATTGAAGTGAACATTCAAGACGGACGCACAGCCGAAATACGCGACTACGGACGCGGCATTCCACTCGGCAAACTCGTTGAAGCCGTGTCGAAGCTCAACACGGGCGGTAAGTACGACACCGCCGTGTTTACCGCTTCGGTCGGCATGAACGGCGTGGGTCTGAAAGCCGTCAACGCACTCTCGCTGCGCTTCGTGGCACGCAGTTGCCGCGACGGACACATGCGCGAAGCCGTCTTCGAACAGGGCCGCCTCGTCAGCGACACCGAAGGCGACACGCAAGAGGAGAACGGTACCTACATTTTCTTTGAGCCCGACCAGAAACTCTTCCAGAACTACAAGTTCCACAGCGAGTTCGTCGAGAATATGTTGCGCAACTACACTTACCTCAACACCGGACTCGCCATTTTCTACAACGGCCGCCGCATAGTGAGCCGCAACGGTCTTGAAGATCTTCTCAACGACAACATGACCGCCCCTGGGCTTTACCCCATTGTGCATCTCACGGGCGAGGGCATCGACATAGCCTTCACCCACACGTCGCAATACGGTGAGGAGTACTATTCGTTCGTCAACGGCCAGCACACCACCCAGGGCGGTACGCACCAGAGTGCTTTCAAGGAACACATAGCCCGTACCATCAAGGAATATTTCGGCAAGAACTACGACGTGCAGGACGTGCGCAACGGTCTCGTGGCCGCCGTAGCCATCCGCGTGATTGAACCGCTCTTTGAAAGTCAGACAAAGATTAAGCTCGGTTCGCTCACCATGGCTCCCGACAAGGACATGCACGGCAATCCCTTCCCTCTCTCGGGCGTGAGCGTGAACAAGTTTGTAGGCGATTTTGTCAAAGAAAATGTGGACAACTACCTCCACATGCATACCGACATTGCCGACGTCATCAAGCAGAAAATTGAAGAAAGCGAAAAGGAGCGCAAAGCCATTGCCGGTGTGACGAAGTTGGCCCGCGAGCGTGCCAAGAAGGCTAACTTGCACAACAAGAAACTCCGCGACTGCCGCGTTCACCTCAACGACGCTGCTCCCAAAGGACGTAAGAAAGACGATGACGACGATTACGATCCCCGTCTCGACTCCGCCATATTCATCACCGAGGGCGACTCCGCCAGCGGTTCCATCACAAAGAGCCGCGACGTGAACACGCAAGCCGTGTTCTCGCTCCGCGGAAAACCTCTCAACTGCTTCGGGCTGACGAAGAAGATTGTTTACGAAAACGAGGAATTCAATCTTCTTCAGGCTGCTCTCAACATTGAAGACGGCCTTGACGGACTGCGCTACAACAAGGTAATCGTAGCCACCGATGCCGATGTGGACGGTATGCACATCCGTCTGCTCATGATTACCTTCTTCCTCCAGTTCTTCCCCGATTTGATAAAGAAAGGCCACGTCTTCATTCTTCAGACTCCGCTTTTCCGCGTACGCAACAAGAAAAAGAAGATTCGTGGCGCTGCCAAAGCCGCACGCACCGTCAGCGACAAGTCTGCCGGCGCCGCCATCCTCAAAAAGACGCAGCAGAGCGACCGTTCGGAGTTCGAAACCGTTTACTGCTACTCCGAAGAAGAACGTCTGGCCGCCATCGAACGCCTTTCGCCCGACCCCGAAATCACACGTTTCAAAGGACTCGGCGAGATTTCCCCCGAAGAATTCAAGAACTTCATCGGTCCCGAAATGCGTTTGGAGCCCGTCACGCTCCACAAGAGCGACAACGTGGGTATGCTCCTCGAGTACTACATGGGCAAGAACACCATGGAGCGCCAGGACTTCATCATCGACAACCTTGTGGTCGAAGAAGACCTTGCCGAAGACGACGTCACAGAATAAGCCAACGAACATTTTGCCATAAATGCCGCGTCCAATGGGCGCGGCATTTATTGTTTTCCTCCCACAAACATTTTGCCTTGCGCTCACAAATTACTGAACGAAACACTCACAAATTACTGAATAAATTGCTCACAAATTACTGAATTCGGAAATAATGCTTTGATATTCAGCGCAAAACGTTTAGCTTTGCAAGCAAATCTGTAACCACATGAAACAGTATAAAAAACGTATTGCCGACAGATTGCTGAACCGCAAAGTTCTCGGCAAAGGCGCGGTACTTATAGAAGGACCGAAATGGTGCGGCAAAACCACAACGGCCAAGCAAATAGCCAAAAGCATATTGGACTTGGGCGACTCATCCGTTTTACAGCAAAGTTCACAGATGATAGAACTTAGTCCGAAAACATTACTAGAAGGCAAGACACCACGACTCATTGACGAATGGCAAGCTCTTCCAGCAATATGGGACTGCATACGGAGCGAAGTGGACAAAAGAGGAGAGCCTTCACAATACATACTGACAGGCTCGTCGGTACTGCCCGACGCAAACGAAACAATCCATAGCGGCACAGGGCGCTTTGCGCATATCAAGATGCGTCCGATGAGCTTGTATGAATCAGGAGAATCTACGGGTACAATTAGTTTGAAAGATTTGTTTGACAATAAGCAATTTGACATTCAAACGAACCAGCTTGACGTGGAGTCTCTTGCTTTTCTGACCTGCCGTGGAGGCTGGCCATGGTCTACTATCATTTCTAAGGATGTAGCGCTTGACCAAGCTATTGACTATTTCGACTCCGTGGTGAACTACGACATTCAGCGTGTAGATAAAAGCAAGCGAAGTGCAGAACGCGCCAAGCTGCTTCTCCGTTCCTATGCGCGCAACATCTCGCAGCAAGTATCCGTGGCGACAATCCGAAAAGACATGCTCGCCAACGACAGCGCATCATTGGATGAGAACACGGTGATGGACTACATAAAAGCACTGAAGAAGCTATATGTCATAGAAGACCTTGTAGCATGGAATCCGAATATCCGTAGCAAGGCAGCAATACGTACAAGCAACACCCGCCATTTTGTAGATCCCAGCATCGGCACAGCAGCCCTTGGCCTCGGTCCGAAAGATTTAGTTAACAACCTACAGTCGTTCGGGCTCTTTTTTGAAGACCTCGTCGTAAGAGACTTGCGTGTCTACGCTGAAGCTTTGGACGGAACTATCTATCACTACCGCGACAGTAGCGGTTTGGAATGCGATACGGTGCTTCACCGACGCAACGGCAGTTACGCTCTTCTTGAAGTAAAACTTGGCGGAGCAGAGCGTATAGAAGAAGGTGTTGCCAACCTCATTGCCTTGGCCAACAAAATTGACACAGACAAAATGCCCAAACCATCGTTTATGGCTGTTATAATAGGCGTTGGCCAATATGCTTACCAAAGGAAGGACGGCGTGTACGTAATACCTATAGGTACGCTTAAAGACTGACCCACTTCCCACACAAAATGCAATGCTTGGCCGACGATGTGCAGAGGTTTTACTACTTTTGTAACTTCATTAGCCCATCTTAGAAAGAACGCAGAATGAAAATAGCCATTTTTCCCGGATCGTTCGACCCCTTTACCGTAGGTCACGCATCCATTGTGGAACGCGCACTGCCCATGTTTGACCGCATCGTGATTGGCGTGGGACTCAACGAGAGCAAACGCTCGCTCTACAGTCCGGCGGAACGTGTGCGCTACATCAGCGAGCTCTACGCCGACGAGCCCCGCGTGAAAGTGGTCGGCTACAACGACCTCACCATCGACCTCTGCCACCGCGAAGGGGCGCAGTTCATCGTGCGCGGACTGCGTTCGGTAAAAGACTTTGAATATGAGCGCGACATTGCTTCCATGAACAACCACCTCGGCGGCGTGGAAACCGTGTTGCTCTTCACCGAAGCACGCTACTCGCACATTTCCTCAAGCGTGGTGCGCGAACTTATCGCCTTCAACAAAGACGTTTCCGAATTTCTACCGAAGAAAAAATAAAGGGTGGTTCTATAAATTAGCTTTGTCAGATTTCGGAGCTATTTTTCGTCCCTT
>CAVKJJ010000102.1:0-6385 GCA_963656685.1 bacterium
ATCAGCGATTACGAAGTGAAGAAGCGGGAATACCTGCAGGCCACGGGTAGGTAATTATCTACGAGCCCAACGTGTTGGGCTCGTAGCAAGTTCTTTGCATCTGTTTACATTTCATGCCGCCATACATATCGGTACCAAACTCCGCCTCGCGCGTGCGCGTACGCGCGCGTTACACCGAAGTTTGTACAACTTGCCGTCACCCGTCACTACTGCGTGCTAAAAACATCATTAAGCTCTTATAGCCCAACGTATTACTTTGAGAATGATGGGTGACGGCAGCTTTTTCCGTAAGGGTAATAATTTGTCACCATAATGGACGGTTCTACGTGCTGCACCACCTGCATAGGTGACAGTAAAGATTTAATGAAGCAAAACTTATGTAGCGATCTGTTTAGAGAATTGGGTTGCTGTCACCCTTAGAAGGGGTGGTCAAACATGAAGAAAGGAGGAAATGAAACTAATCCAAGTTTGCCCCCATAAAGGTCGCAGCATTGAAAAAGCCGGATAAACCGTCAATCGGTTTGTCCGGCTTTTTTATGACATGTTGTTCAACAAGAATTCTATTGGCTTGTCGTAGGCTATTACGATACCTTACGAAAGACACGGCTATTTCTTCTTGGACGTAGTCTTTTTCTTAGAAGTTGTTGTGGTCTTCTTCTTGGTGGTTGTAGTCGATTTCTTCGTAGAAGACGTTGTGGACGCCGTTGCAACCGGTGTATAGTACTTTTTCGCTTCGGGCAGCCATCCTTGGATGTCAGACACACGTTTCGCGTCGGACGGGTGGTCGCTCAAGAACGCGGGAGTGGTGCTTGTGGAACTTGCCGACATACGTTGCCAGAAGCTTACGGCAACAGAAGGGTCGTAGCCCGCCATAGCGGCGAAGATGAGTCCCATATGGTCGGCCTCGCTCTCGTTTTTGCGGGAGTAGTGGAGATTGCTGAATTTACTGCCTAAGCCAAATACGCTCTGTGCTACTGTAGAGGCGCTAGAACTGGCTCCCGTTCCGCTAAGCACTGCGCTGAGAATTTGCGAACCATACTGTGAACGCATCTGGTTGGAGAGTTGTTCGGCTGAGTGCTTGGCTACAGCGTGTGCTATTTCGTGTCCGAGCACGATAGCCAATGCGCTCTCGTTTTGGGTGATGGGTAGGATGCCTTCGTATACTACAATCTTACCGCCAGGCATGCAGAAAGCGTTGGCGGAATTGTCCTGTACAAGGTTAAACTCCCAAGAATAGTTCTTCACCTCGTCGCTTTGTCCATTTGCTTTGAGGTATTTCTCAACCGCATTGGCAAGGCGTTGGCCCACGCGCTTCACCATGGCCGTGTTTGCGGCATTAGTGGAAGCCTTGGCGGTTTTCATATAGTTCGTGTATTCTTGGCTACTAAGACTGAGCACTTGTTCGTCGCTGACAAGAAGGTGTTGCTTACGTCCCGTTACGGGTACGGTGCTTGTGGTGCCGCACGATGCCATAACTATGGCGAGCACGGCAACGAGTAAAAGCTTGATGTGTTTCATTTTGTTAGGTCTAATGAGAAGTTTGAAGGTATAGAGGTTCAATTGGCAAATATATAAAATATGAGAACTTGGAAACAGGCGAAAGAGCCGGGCGGCAATTTCCCTGTTCCCAAATTCTCATATTTAGTTATAGGGTGGTAATTTATAGAACCACCCTATAAGCTACTTGTGGTTTAGTTGAACCAGCGTACGTAGCAGAAGTCCTGACGGCTAGGCAGGTGCTTGTTCTTCGGATACATGCGGTATGCCACCTTATAAGAACCTGCGAGGTCTACGCTAGCGGTCAACTCGAAGGTGTAGAGGTTGCCTTCGTGACCCGTAACGTTCATGGGGAATACTTCGTAGATGGTTTCCTGACCTTCTGTGCCAGAAAGGAGAACGAGGTCAATGCCAATTGCATCTTCGAGACCTTGCTCGTCTACGATGTGCTTCACGTTGAATTCCTTGCCGCTTACGAGGTCGCCGTTCTCAAGGTTTACGCTGCGCTCAGAGCTGACCACACGGATGTTGTCCCAGCGCTCAGCCACGTTTTCTTTCCAAGTAGCAATCTGCTTGGCAAGCGCGTTGTCCTTCTGAGCGAGCTGGTTGTAACGAGCTGCTTCGGGGTTGTAGAAACGGTCGAAGTAGTCGTCGAGCTGACGCTTCATTGTGTAGTTAGGAGCAATGCGTGCAATGGAGTTCTTGACGGTGCGTACCCAGTTTTCTGAGAAGCCCTTGCGGTTGCGTGCATAGTAGAGCGGAATGATTTCCTGCTCAAGCATAGAGTAGATGGTGGAAGCATCGAGGCGGTCCTGATGTTCCTGGCTCTGATAAGTGCGACGGTCGGTAAGAGCCCAACCTGCGCCTTCGCGGTAGCCTTCGTACCACCAGCCGTCGAGTACGCTGAGGTTAACAACACCGTTCATGAGTGCTTTCTCGCCTGACGTACCAGAAGCTTCGAGAGGACGCGTCGGAGTGTTCATCCAAATGTCCACACCTGAAACAAGGCGGCGTGCAAGCTGCATGTCGTAGTTGTCAAGGAAGAGAATCTTGCCGATAAACTCAGGACGCTGCGAAATATCGTAAATCTTCTTGATAAGACCCTGGCCTGCACCGTCGGCGGGGTGAGCCTTTCCTGCGAAGAGGAACTGTACGGGGTAGTCGGGGTTGTTGACAATCTTAGAGAGACGGTCGAGGTCGGAGAAGAGAAGGTGTGCACGCTTGTAGGTAGCGAAGCGACGGGCAAAGCCGATGAGCAGTGCGTTGGGATTGATCTTGTCCAAGAGACTTACCACGAGTGAGGGGTCACCCTGGTTGCGAAGCCAGTTTTCGCGGAAACGGGCACGGATATAGTCGATGAGCTTGTTCTTGAGCTTTACACGAGTTTCCCAAATGACTTCATCGGGCACATTGTAAATCTTTTCCCAAATCTTTTCGTTGCTTTGGTCGTGGTAGTATTCAGCACCAAGGTACTTCTGGTAAACGGTCTTCCACTCTTCAGCGCACCATGTGGGGAAGTGTACGCCATTGGTGACGTAGCCCACGTGGCTTTCTTCGGGATGGGGATTGTAAATCTTCTCCCATTCGTCGTGAGTACGCTCAGCGTGGTCAAGGCGTTCGGGTGAAGGCATATAGCCCGGCCAGATGCCCTTGAACATCTGCTGGCTGACGCGGCCGTGGAGCCAGCTTACGCCGTTGACTTCCTGGCAAGTCTTGCAGAGGAAGGTTGACATACAGAACTTTTCGCCCTTGTCGTCGGGGTTGGTACGGCCAAGGCCCATGAAGTCGTCCCAAGAGATGCCGAGACGGCCAGGGAACTGGTTCATGTACTTATTGAAAAGACCTTCGTCGAAGTAGTCGTGACCTGCGGGCACGGGAGTGTGAACGGTGTAGAGCGAAGAGGCGCGTACAAGCTCAAGAGCTTCGTTGAAGTTCAAACCGCTTTCGACGTAGTCCACGAGACGCTGTACGTTGCAGAGTGCGGCGTGGCCTTCGTTGCAGTGGTAGATGTCTTTCTTGATGCCGAGTTTCTGGAGAGCGAGCATACCGCCGATACCGAGGAGGTATTCCTGCTTGATGCGGTTTTCCCAGTCGCCGCCATAGAGGGAGTGAGTGATGCGGCGATCGAACTCAGAGTTGAGTTCGTTGTCGGTGTCGAGAAGATAGAGGGAGATACGGCCTACGTTGACACGCCAGAGAGCAGCGTGAACCATGAAGTTGGGGTAGGGGACGTCAACGATTACTTGGTTGCCGTCTTTGTCGAGCACGCGTTCGATGGGCAGACGATCGAAGTCCTGAGCTTCGTAGTTTGCAATCTGCTGTCCGTCCATGGAGAGCGTCTGCGTGAAGTAACCGTAACGATAGAGGAAACCTACAGCCACCATGTCGACGTTGCTGTCGGAAGCTTCCTTGAGGTAGTCGCCGGCGAGAACACCGAGACCGCCGGAGTAAATCTTGAGTACGTGGGTGAGACCGTATTCCATGCAGAAATAGGCTACGGAAGCGCGCTTGGCATTGGGCTTCACGTCCATGTACTTGCGGAAATCGCTGTAGACTTTGTTCATCTTAGCGATGATTTCCTCGTCCTTGGAGAGTTCTTTCAGACGGTCGTAGTCGATGCTGCGGAGCAGTTCGATGGGGTTGCCGTCAACCTTGTGCCAGGCATCTTTGTCGAGGCTGCAGAAGAGGTCCTGTGCCTCATGACTCCATGACCACCAAAGGTTATGGGCCAGTTCGTCCAACTTTTTCAGTGCTTCAGGAATGTGGCTCTTTACGTTGACCACTTTCCAGGTGGGCTGGTTCGAGTTGCTGATTTTTACGTTCATTGTAGGATACGTTGAGATATAACTGATTTTTTATTTTGCTTAGGAGTATGTTCCCAATGGTAGACAGTTCCTATTATTTCGCAGGAACTTCTTCTGTACGGCGAAGCGCAAAGTCGTAGGCTTCGTAGTAGTACTTGATGAAGTGGCTCCATTGTGCTTTGTCGGCCAAACGTGTGGCAGCGTTCCGTACTGCGGTGCGTTTGCGAGGCGCAAGGTCGGCCATTTCACGGACTGTTTTGCAGATGGCGGCTGCCACGTCAAAGAAGTTGGAATCGTCGCGGTGCAGTACACACACGCCATCGTTGAGTTCACCTTCGTGTCCGAGCGTTTCGTTAACCCACTGTCCGAAGCCGCTGAGGTCTGTCGTCACACACGGCGTGTGGAATGCGCAACTTTCCAGCGGGGTGTAACCCCAAGGCTCGTAGTAGGAGGGATAGAGCGCGAGGTCGTTGGCAGCGAGGAGATGGTAGTACGGCATGTTGAAGATGCCGTCGTTACCTTCAAGATAGCAGGGAACGAGCAGTACCTTCACTTTGTCTTCGGGCAGATTGCGGAGTCCGAGATGCCAAATTTGGTTGACAATGCGGTCCTCGTTGAGATGGTGAAGGTCGTGCGTGATGATGGGATTGGGCAATGGATGGTTAGCTGCTTTGCGGCTGGCAAGCGCTTGCTGCAAGTCGGCACGCGGTCCTTTGAGCCAGCAAGGCACTTCGATGAGGGCAAGCACTTGTTGCTCACAGTCGGGCATGGCATTGAGCTGGGCGCGGAGTTGTGCCATAGCTTCAAGAAACACGTCGAAACCTTTGCAGCGGTAGTCGTTGCGGCCGCTTGTCGACACGATGAGCGTATCCTCTGGAAGTGTAGAACCAGTGAGTGTTCCAGCCACGTTGAGGATGCATTTGCGTGCTTTTCGACGCACGGTGTTGAACTGTGTGCCTTGCGGCACGAAGTCGGCTTCGAAACCGTTCGGGAGCACTACGTCGGCTTCCTTGTCTAGGAGCTGACGGCATTCGCGGTCGGTAAAGCGGCTTACGGTTGTGAAACAGTCGGCATGCCATGCGCTTTGCTTCTCTATGCTGTGCTTGGCGTCCATGTGGAGCTCTTCAGCCATTTGGTCGCCGTTGTAACCTTCGAAGTAAGCGTACAGCTGCTTGTTGTTGCCGCATATGGAACGTCCGATGCTTGTGGCGTGAGTGGTGAAGATAGTTGCCACACGGGGCATGTGCTTCTTAAGGAAGAGCATGCCGAGACCGGACATCCACTCGTGGGCTTGATAGACCACGCGGTCGGTCGGTTTAAGGCACAAACTTACCACCGCTTCGACAAAACGCCCTGCTGCATACGAGAACATTGAAGCTTCGTCGTAGTCGCCATAAGCGCGTATCGAATCGACACGGAACAGTTCCCATGCGTCAGCATAGATCTGGTTCTTAATATTGAAAAAGGGAGTAAAATCAACAAGTACAGCAACCGGTTCGCCTGGCACTTGCCAACGACCGATTCTGCAATTCAAACCCAACTCAGATGCCGCCTTTTTCCATTTCGTAAGCAGCTTGGCGTCTTCTTTAAAATCTACGTTAGCCGTGGGCTGCTTGAGGTCAGGACCAATAAAAACAAGTTTGTCCTGCCAATGCTGTTTAAGCGTTTTTGCACGAGATGAGAGTACGGTATAAATGCCTCCCACCTTGTTGCACACCTCCCAACTGGTTTCAAATATATAGTCGGGAGCTAAGAGTTCAGTATTCATAAAAAGCTCTAAATTTCAGCGCAAAGTTAACGCAAGTGACTCAAAGTGCAAAGAATTTCTTCCAATATTTTTACATTCTTGCGTGAATGCGGTAGTAAAAGTTCTGCTGAAATAGAACTTTGCGCTGATGTGACAGAAATGTTACGGCTATTGCTTGATTTTCAGTACCGTGAGTGTCGAGCAAACTGGAGATTACGTGTTTGTATATAAAGGAAGCGCAGCAAGACCTTGGTTGTAGGCTTGCCGCGCTTTCTCAAAGCATTAAGGGTGGTTCTATAAATTAGCTTTGTCAGATTTCGGAGCTATTTTTCGTCCC
>CAVKJJ010000103.1:0-6222 GCA_963656685.1 bacterium
GCACGTGATTTGTAATCTCGGGGTCGTTGGTTCGAATCCGACAAGAGGCTCACAAACACTTTAAGGTTATGCAGTACGCTGCATAACCTTTTTTCGTATCCCGCACATGGGGGTGACGGCCTCACGGAGGATTTTGCGTGGATTCGCCTTCCATGGGGGTGACGTTTTCAAAACGTCACGTTCTACACGAACAATGCGCAACCACTAAAATAAAGCGCCTCCTCCCTCCCCCCCAACCATCACCTCCTCACAAACGATGAAAAACACGGTGCACAAATTCGTTGCGCACCACAACTCCCCCTAACCCCTCGTACGTTTACCGACCAAATCACCACATGTAGGTATATACCCCACTTTTTCATGCATCTACCTTTGCACCTCGAAAATTTACAGCAAGGATATTCAGCATGAAAAAGAAAATCAAGAAGAAATACGCACTTCTCGCGTTGCTCGCCATTCTTCTCGTGGCAGCACTCACAGGCGTATGGAAAGCGTGGGTCAGTCCCACACGCATCGCTTTCCTCAACTACCAGGCCATAGAACTCGGACAGATTGCCAAGGCCAACGACAGCCGCATGATTCGTCTGAGCGAAATAACTGCCGACGACTTTGACGACCTCGACGGCTACGACATGATTCTCGTCAACGGCATGGGGCTCCGCCTCGACTCCGCACAACGTGCCAAGCTCCTGAAAGCCGCCGAGAGTGTGCCCACGCTCACTCATGCCGCCACAAATCCGGACAACAACATCTGCTCCGTGGACGGTTTCGACGCCGACTACCTCATGCAGTACACCGAAAACGGCGGACGTAAAAACTACCGCAGCATGCTGCAGTTCATCCGCAAGTTCATTGACGGCAAGCGTTGCTTCGCCCCCGAACCCGCCGTGGTGGAAGAGCGACCCGACTACCTGCTCACCCACTTCGACCCCACCGACGAGGAGGGCGACGAACTCGGATTCAACAGCATTAGGGACTACAACGCCTTTCTCCAGAAGCACAACCTCTACCGAGCCGATGCACCGGCGGTGGTCATCAGCGGATTCATGGGCGCAGCCGCCGACCTCGAGAAATCCTTCGAGAAGAAAGGTTTCAACGTGTACCGCGTCAATCAGCTCCAGAAGTTCATCGCATCCCACGGAGCGGACAGCATACGCCTTGCCGCCGTGGTCAACATGGCACACGGACGCCTGGGCGACTGGTTCGTAGAATTTCTCAAAACGAAAAACGTGCCCCTCTTCTCTCCGCTCAACGTGAACCGCCTTACTGCCGACTGGCAGAACGACAAGCAGGGCATGGGCGGCGGATTCATGTCGCAAAGCATTGTCACCCCCGAGATTGACGGCGCCGTGCGTCCCTATGCGCTCTTTGCCCACCGCACCAACGACGAGGGTTTGCAGGAAGTCTACGGCATGCCCGACCGCATGGACGACTTCGTGCAGAGCGTGGCAGGTTACGTTGGTCTTCGTCAAAAGAAAAACAGCGAGAAGCGACTTGCCATTTTCTACTTTAAAGGTCCCGGTCAGAACGCCCTCGTGGCGTCGGGCATGGAAGTGGTGCCCTCGCTCTACAACTTGCTCTGCCGCCTGAAGGCAGAGGGTTACAAGGTGGACCACCTGCCAGCCTCAGCCGACGCGCTCGCCAAACTCATCCAGCAGCAAGGCGCCGTGTTCGGAACTTATGCCGAAGGGGCTTACACCGACTTCATCGCCAAAGGCCACCCTGCGCTTGTCAGCGCCACACAATATAACGCATGGACCACAAAGGCCCTTTCCGAAACGCAACGCAAGGAACTGACGAAGCTCCACGGCGACTTTCCCGGTAAATACATGTCCACCGACAATGGCGAACTTGCCGTGGCGCGTCTTGAATTTGGCAACGTAGCGCTCGTGCCGCAAGTGATGGCGGGCGAAGGCGGCGACGCGTTCAAGATTGTCCACGGAACGGACCAAGCGCCGCCCTACACCTACGTGGCCTCCTACCTCTGGGCGCGCTACGGGTTCAACGCCGATGCACTCGTACACTTCGGCACTCACGGTTCGCTCGAATACACGCCCCGCAAGCAAGTGGCGCTCGGCAACGACGACTGGAGCGACCGCCTCGTAGGTCCGCTTCCCCACTTCTACATCTACACCATCAGCAACGTGGGCGAGGGCATGATAGCCAAACGGCGCACCTACGCCCAACTCCAGAGTTACCTCACGCCGCCCTTCAAGGAGAGTCAACTCCGCGACACGTACAAGGAACTGAGCCAGGCCATTGCCATCTACGACAAAGCGCCATCTACCGAACAGGCGCTGAAGGTGAAGGCCATCACGGTGAACCTCGGCATTGCCCGCGAACTCTCGCTCGACACGAAGAACCTCCGTCAGCCCTACACCGCCGACGAAATTAGCCGCATAGAAAGTTTTGCCGAAGAACTCGTCAACGAAAAGATTACCGGACGCCTCTACACCATGGGCGTACCCTACGCCGAGGACGACATACGCACAAGCGTCTACGCCATGGCCACCGACCCCATTGCCTACGGACTGCTCAACGTGGACAAGCTCAAAGGTCGCGCACGCCCCGACGTAGAGAAGCACAAGCAGCTCTTTGCCTCTGTTTACCTCAACCGCGCCAAGGCGACCGTCACTTCGCTGCTCGGTGGAACGCTGGTCACGGACGACTACATTTGCCGCTACATCGGCATCACACCCGACGAACTGGCCATGGCACGCAAGGTGGAGGCCATGCAGGCTGCCCCCGACCCCATCTCCATGATGATGCAGATGGCGGGCAGCTTCGCCAAGAAGGACAACAAGTCCAAGAAACCCGAAACGCGTACGGTGAGCGAACTGCGCGCTGCGAAAGTGTCGCACAAGAAGGACATCCCGCAGATGAGCCGCGAAGCTTTCGACAAAATGGAGCAGAGCGGACGTTTCCCGCAAAAGATGATGGACGCCATCAAGAAGGGACAGCGCTGGTACATTGCCGAACAGAAAGCGGCACAAGGCCGAAGCGGCAAGTCCGCCCCCGCCACCAAGACCTCCGACAGCAAAGCGCCCACTCGCTACTCGCGCGAACAGATCCGTCTGGCGGAAGCCATCACCGCTGTGGAGAAAGCGCTCACCAACGTGAACCGTTATGCCGACGCGCTGCGTCGCAGTCCGGAGGAGGAGATGCGCTCGTTCCTGAACGCGCTCGGCGGTGGCTACACTGCGCCCTCGCCCGGCGGCGACCCCATAGTGAACCCTAACACGCTCCCCACTGGGCGTAACCTCTTTGCCGTAAACGTGGAAAACACGCCCAGCGAAGACGCTTGGGAGAAGGCGCGCGAGTTGTGCGACAACACGCTAGCCATGTACCGCCAACGCCACGGCGGCGCCTGGCCCCGAAAGGTGAGCTACACGCTCTGGAGCAGCGAGTTCATCGAAACGGAGGGTGCTACCATTGCACAGATTCTCTACATGCTGGGCGTGGAACCGGTGCGCGACGCCTTTGGACGTGTCACCGACCTGCGTCTCATTCCCTCCCGAACGCTCGGCCGTCCGCGTATCGACGTAGTGGTGCAGACGAGCGGACAGCTCCGCGACCTTGCCGCCTCGCGCCTGTTTCTCATCAACAAGGCCATCGAGATGGCGGCCAACGCGAAGGACGACGCACACGAGAATCTCGTGAAGGCGGGCGTGACGGAGAGCGAACGCATCCTCGTGGAGAAGGGCATGTCGCCCAAAGAGGCGCGCGAGGTGAGTCTCTTCCGCGTGTTCGGCGGCGTGAACGGCAACTACGGCACGGGCATCCAGTCCATGGTCGAAGCCGGCGACCGTTGGGACAAGGAGAGCCAGTTGGCCGAGGTGTATCTCAACAACATGGGGGCTTACTACGGTGACGAGAAAAACTGGGAGAGCGTGCGCAAGGATGCTTTCGAGGCGGCGCTCTCGCGTACCGACGTGGTGGTGCAGCCGCGCCAGAGCAACACGTGGGGCGCGCTCAGCCTTGACCACGTGTACGAATTCATGGGCGGCATGAACATGGCGGTGCGCAACGTGACGGGCAAAGACCCCGACGCGTACCTCGCCGACTACCGCAACCACAACAACATGCGCATGCAGGAAGTGAAGGAGGCCATCGGTGTGGAAAGCCGTGCCACGATCTTCAACCCGGCTTACATCAAAGAGAAGATGAAAGGCGGAGCTAACAGTGCCGACGGGTTTGCCGACATCGTGAAGAACACCTACGGCTGGAACGTGATGAAGCCGAAGGCCATCGACAAGGAGATGTGGGACGAGATCTACAGCGTCTACGTCAAAGACAAATACAACCTCGGCACGCGCGAATTCTTCGAAAAGCAGAATCCTGCCGCGCTCATGGAGATGACGGCGGTGATGATGGAGAGTGCCCGCAAGGGACTTTGGAAGGCTTCGCCCGAACAGCTCAAAGAGATTGCCCGCCTCCACACCGAAACGGTCAACAAGTTCAAACCGTCGTGCTCGGGCTTCGTTTGCGACAACGCCAAACTCCGCAGTTTCATTGCTTCGAAGACCGACGCTGCCAGCGCCAAAGTTTACGAGCAGAACGTGGAACAAATACGCAATGCACAGGCTTCGCAGAGCGGCGACAAGGGCATGGTCATGAAGAAAGAGTCCATAACGGACGAGGCGCAGAAGACCACCACGGTCATCAGCGGAATAGTAGTGGCCGTCATCGTCATCGCCGCGCTCGTAGCCATCGCCCTCCTCGTGCGCCGCAGAAGAAAGAACATGGACGAGGAATAACCGCCCATGGGGGTGACGTTTTCAAAACGTCACTGTTCTATACGACACTTCTCACAACTAATATATACACATGCAAACGCTCCTCACCATAATGATGCTGGCCGTCTGCCTGACCTTCGTACTGAAACAGACGTTCCACGGCATTGCGGAACTGATGGCGGCGGCCGTGGTGCTGGCTTTCTTCGCCGGCATGATGTGGCCCTTTGCCATTGAGCAATCGACCACGCAGATTGCCGCATGGATGGCCAACCAGCAACTCATGCTCGACATGGCGGTGCTACTCAGCATTGACGTGGCGCTCACGCTGCTCTTCTGCGTGACACACGTCGACGTACACACCGCCGAACACGTCTCCGCCCGCAAACGCTTCGCCTACCGCGCGCTGAAATACTTTCCGGGACTGCTCATCTTCCCCGTGCTCTTCTGCACGCTGGTGAAACTGGTGTTCACGTTTACGGGCGTGGATTTCCAACTCATCTCCTGGGGCTTGGCGGCGGCAGTGTTCGTCCTCGTCCCCTCACTCACGCTAGGCGTGCGATGGATTCTTCCCGAAAGGCCCATCCGCCTCGAGATGCTTTTTCTCCTCGACGTGCTGCTCGGCCTCATGGGCATCGTGGGCACGGTGAACGGACGCACCGCCGTGAGCGGAATCAGCGAAGTGGACTTCAGAGCCCTGCTCGCCGTAGCGCTCATGGTCGTGGCAGGAACAGCTGCCGGACTGATGGTCTACCGCATCAAAATGAATAAACGGAATAAACAGATAATATAATCTCACAATGAACTACATATCCGACATCCTCTTTTGGATTTCTACGGGTCTGCTCGTACCCGTGGTGGTCCTGCTGATTTACTTCTTTCTCCGTTCGCTGCTGCTCCTCGGCGGCTTCTTCGGACAGTATCTCGTGAAACGCAAAACGGAAGCTGCCATACGCAAGGAGCTGAACGCGCTGACGGGCGAGAACATCGACACGCTCCCCGAACGTCTGCCGAAAAACAAGCAAGCCGTTGTGGTGACGTTCATGAAACGCATGGTGGCGGACCGTCACAGCGCTGCCCGCGTGAACCGCGCCGTGGATCAGTACGCGCAGTTCGTGGACAAGGACATGTCGCTCCCCACCACCTTGCTGAAGATGGGTCCGATGCTCGGCCTCATGGGTACGCTCATCCCCATGGGACCTGCCCTCGTGGGACTCTCCACCGGCGACATCGCCTCCATGGCCTACAACATGCAGGTGGCATTTGCCACCACCGTAGTGGGACTCTTCTCCGCCGCCATCGGCTTCGTCACAAAACAGACGAAAAGCCGCTGGTACAAGGAGGACATGGCGAACCTCGACTTCCTTGCTGACTTAATGGAGGAGGAAACGAAGGCATGAGACAACGACGACGCAACCGACTATCCCACAACACGGACGACGACCCCATGAGCGTGGTGAGCAACCTCTTCGACGTGGCCATGGTGTTT
>CAVKJJ010000104.1:0-5653 GCA_963656685.1 bacterium
CGGGCCGCGTCACTTCGTTCCGTGACCCGGGCTTACGAATGGTGGGCTTTCAGCCCGCTCCTCGCGCAACATGAGCGTTGAAAAATGTATAGATTTTTGAACAGGAAAACCTGCATTTTGAACACTCTCGCTAATGGGCCTCCGAAAATAATGTTGTACATTCGCATAGAAAAGTCAGTCGTATGATTCTCCATATTTTTAATCCCTCTCACGACGAAGCCCTCGCCGCCAACTCTCCTTATTACTATCCCGCCAATGTGGCGCGCCGCCTGCAACAAGAACAGGGCGCGCTGCCCGCTCTTTGGGCTGGGGAAGGCAACGCCGTGTTGCTCTGCGAGGAGAGCGACGTGCCGCACAGCGGCACGTGGTGCAAGGGAGTGCGCTTCGTCAAGCCGCGAGAGCTCAAACCTGCGTTCTGGCAAGAAGTGGAAAGCATACAGCCGTGGGGATGGGATCCCCTCGTGCGCCATCAGTTGCAACGCGCCGGCGCACCCGAGCATCTGCTGCCTACCGACAGCGAACTTGCCACCATCCGCGACCTCAGTTCGCGCCACACTACTGCCACTCTGCTCCCGCGCTTGCGCAAACGGCTGCTCTGCGAGTGCGGTCAGCCCACAGTGGGCCAATCGGTTGTGGCGAATACGGAGCCCGAAGCGCAGCGCCTCGTGGCGCAATGGAACGGCGCCATGGCCAAGTCGCTATGGTCGTGTAGCGGACGTGGCGTGTTTCGCCTCAATCCCACACTCGCCGACAACGACCGCCGACGCCTCGCACGGTTATTGCGCGAACAGGGTGGGGTGGAGCTAGAACCCGTTTACACCCCCGTGCTCAACTTTGCACTCGAATTTGAAGCTCTTAGCGACGGCAGCGTATCTCCCGTAGGTGTATCGCTCTTCGGAACGAATGCTTCTGGAGGATATGTGGGCAATGCCGTAGCACAGCAAGCCGAACTGAGGCAGGAGTTGGCGCGCGTCATGCAATGGAGCGACGACGTTGTGCCGCAACTCATGACGGTATGTGCCGAAGAACTGGAGCAATTTCTCGCTCAGCGGTATGTCGGACCTTTTGGTGTGGACATGATGGCTACGGCGCCTTTCGAGGCAGACGCTCCCGCCGTGCTCCATCCTTGTATAGAACTCAACCTCCGCCGCACAATGGGGCATGTGGCGCTCACCATAGCACAACGTATGTTAAACCGCGAAGATTTGCCCGTTCCACTTCAGAATTTGTGCTACTTTTGTAAACTTGCGTAACCATTCTTTCGCCTTATGGCGCAGAACGGCAAGCCAGACTGCGAATTATCCTTTCCTTATCACCCTATAAACAAGAAATCCACGATGAAAATCAAGCATTTCCTTTTCCTACTCCTTTTCATCTTCTCCTCAATTGGTGCTAAAGCCCAGTTCTCGCAAGGCACGAAATATGTCGGCGCTTCGATTTCCGGCATCGGCCTTTCGTACAGCGGCAGTCAGAAATTTCGCTTGGGCATTGACGCCAACGCAGGCTATTTCGTAGCAGACTGCGTGATGCTCCGTGCCAATTTGGGTTACGACCACACGAAAGAGATTGATGACTTCAGTATAGGCGCCGGTGCCCGCTACTACTTCGACCAGTGCGGTGTGTTTCTCGGTGCCGGTGTGGAATATGACCATTTCACTCCGAGCAGCAACGACTTGATGATTCCTTGCGAAGTGGGCTACGCCTTCTTCGTGAACCGCTTCATCACCATAGAACCCTCGCTCTACTACAAGATGTCGCTCCACGACTTCTCCAATAACAGCACCGTGGGCTTGAAAATTGGACTCGGATTCTACTTCTAAGCATCTGCCTTGCGGCAATGCTTAGAAAATGTGCAAATATGCAAATGTGCAAATGTGCAAATGTGGTTAGCTTGAAAGCGCCACATCTTTGCGCATTTGCACATTTGTGAAACGAAGCATTGACATCGTGGAGTATATTTGCACATCAACACCTTCATAGCATTCTACATTTGCATATCTGCACATTTGCACATTTGCACATTCGCGCAGCGGCGCATTTGCACATTTGCACATTAACTAACCCCTCTCTCATGACCGAAATATCTACTCTTGGCGAGTTTGGCCTCATTCACCACCTCACCGACGACATAAAACCCGAAAACGCCTCCACCCTCCGCGGCATCGGCGACGACTGCGCTGTGCTCAACTACGGCGGTTCGCCCGAGTCGACGCACCGTACGCTCGTCACCACCGACATGCTCATGGAAGGCATCCACTTCGACCTCGTCTACACACCGCTCAAGCACCTGGGCTACAAAGCCGCCATGGTGAACTTCTCCGATGTCTACGCCATGAACGGCACACCGCGTCAACTGCTGGTAAGCGTTGCCGTAGGCCGTCGCTTCGGTGTGGAACACATGGAGGAACTCTATGCCGGCATCCGCTTGGCGTGCGAACGTCACCACGTGGACCTCGTGGGCGGCGACACCACGTCGTCCGTCACCGGACTCGCTCTGAGTCTTACGTGCATAGGCGATGCTGAGGCCGAGGATATTGCCTACCGCTCCGGCGCAAAGGACACGGACCTCATCTGCGTGAGCGGAAATCTCGGCGCGGCCTACATGGGCCTGCAGATGCTGGAACGCGAGAAGCGCGTGTTTGAGTCGCAGAAGGGAACTTCCGAAACGATGGTGCAGCCCGACTTCAGCGGACGCGAATATCTCATTGAACGTATGCTGAAACCCGAAGCCCGCCGCGACATCATCAGCCGTCTGCGCGAGGCAGGCATCAAGCCCACGTCCATGATGGACATCAGCGACGGTCTCTCGTCGGAAGTCATGCACATCTGCGAGCAGAGCCATACGGGCTGCCGCATCTACGAAGAGCGCATCCCCATCGACTATCAGACCGCCATTGCCGCAGAAGAGTTTAACTTCAACGTCTATACGGCTGCCCTCAACGGCGGCGAGGACTACGAACTCCTCTTCACCGTGCCCCTTACGGACAACGAGCGCGTCAGCCAGATTGAGGACGTGAAAGTGGTGGGCTACATCACACGCGAAGAACTCGGTCGCAAACTCGTTACGCGCGACGGCAACGAGTTCGACCTCAAGGCGCAAGGTTGGCAGCACAGTTAATTTCTCTAAGGAATAAAACGTCTAAAACAAATAGAACGGCTTCGCTATGAGTTTTATTGATACTGTGCGCGAAGCCGTTCTATATGTTTTATTATTCTCATCATTGCACAACAAGAGCCGCATCCGACGCTGTAAGTCAGATGCGGCTCTTGCCGTAATTTTACGAAGTGAAGTTCAAGTTTACTTGCTCATCTTCATGCCAATCTTCATTCCGCTGTAGTTGCTGAGGAGCGAAGTAAGCGTGCCGATGGAAGTGCCTTTGGTCAGTGCAGAAGCGCCCTTGAGGAGGGTAAGCATCTTGTCGCTGTCCATGAGAAGGCTGATAGTGTTGCCGCTCTTAACCACGTTGCAATTGAAAGAAGCCAGACCTGCGAGGTAAGACATCTTGATGGTCTTATCGGAAGAGTTGAGCGTGTAAGTACCATTGAGCGTACGGCCGCCGATGGTAGCAGTGAACGAGTTGTCCTTGTTGAATGTATATGAGCAAGATCCTTCCTTGATGCCAAACTTGGAAAGCTGCGTGTCGAGCTGGCTTTCAATCTTGGAAGCAGCTACTGCGCCGCCGGCCTTGGCGAGAAGGTTTTCCGACTCAAACACGCAGTCGGCACCTTTGTAGTTCCACGTACCAACGAGGTCGCTCTGTGAGATTGAAGAGCTGCTGCCGAGCACGTTGCTCAGGATGTTGCCGAGCAGGCTGCCCGTGCTTGATGAACTGGAAGAAGAGGAAGACGAAGATGTGCCTGTGCCAAGCGCATTGTTAAGTACTGCACTGCCCACGGTGCCAAGCACGCTGCTTGAACTGCCGCAACCGGTGAGAAGCACTGAGCCAGCCATAAGAGCCAGCGAAAGAGTTACTTTTTTCATTGTCTTATGTTGTAGATAAGTCTATAATTTTCAAGTTGCAAAATTGCAAAAAAACGTCTTCGCTCGCAACATTAATGGACAGAACATGTGCTTTTCTCGCCGAACGTGGGTTGTTTGCACACTTAATGTTTTGTGTAGTTACCCGAGTTTGAGGACTTTAGCTCTTCTTCCCGAAGATGCTTTTGCCGAAGCGCTGCATCACCACGGCACATGAGGCATCGCCCGTGATGGACATCGTGGTGCGTCCCATGTCGACTAGTCGGTCTACACCAGCGGCAACCGCTACACCTTCTATAGGGATGCCAGCCGAGGCAAAGACCATGGCCATCAGCGCCAGTGCGCCGCCCGGCACACCCGGCACACCTATCGAGGCAATGGTGGAGGAGAGTACGATGGCCATATATTGCTGCGCCGTGAGGTCCATGCCGCAACAGGTGGCAATGAACACACTGGTAACGCCAAGGTAGATGGACGTTCCGTCCATGTTGATGGTGGCGCCGAGCGAAAGTACGAAGTTGCATATTTCGTCGCGAACGCCCATACGCTTGTTCGACTCCACGTTGTAAGGAATAGTTGCCACGCTCGAAGCGCTGGAGAAAGCAAACATCATGGCGGGCATCATCTCCTTGAAGAACCTCAGCGGACTGATTTTCCCGAGGAAGAAGACGAGTGGAGCATAGATGATTGCGGCATGAAGCACGAAGCAGAAATAGTTCGCCCCGATGAGTGAGGCATAAGAGCCTACTACTTGCGGGCCGTTGTCTGCCACAACGGGTGTAAGCATGCAAAACACACCGATGGGGGCGAGCGAGAGAATGTAGCCGAGTACCTTTTGCACCACTTCGTTCATACTGACGACGAAGTCGCGCACGGGTTTCGCCTTCTCCCCTACGTGAACGATGGCAAAGCCGAAGAAGAGAGTAATGACGATGACCTGCATCATGTTGCCTTCGCCAATGGGAAGGACAATGTTGCTGGGGAACATGTTCACAATTTGGTCCATCAGCGTGATGTCGTACACTTTCACGTCGGCCTCTGCCGCAGGAAGTTTGATGAGCGGGAACCAATTCTTGACGGACGAGGCTACAAACAACGCTAGACTGACGGCCGCCACCGTGGTCAGCGTAAAATAGACGAGCACACGCACGCCGAGTTTTCCCACTTTTGAGATGTCCTGCATGGAGAGTATGCCGGTAATGATGGACATCATAACCAATGGCACTACGATGAACTTCAAGAGGTTAAGAAATATCGTGCCGAATGGCTTGATGTAGCTGTCGGCCACTTCGGGCACGCTCTGCATAGCCCATCCCACGAGGATTGCGAGCACAAGGGCGAGAAAGATTTGCCCGGTAAAGGGAATTTTACGCAAACGTAGTTTCATGAAGCGTTTGTTGAAAAGAAAGAAAAAGGAAAGACGGCTGCAAAGGTACGGAAAAGTGGGCTAAACTTCTGGCTTGAGGTCAAAAGGAAGCAAAGAGTCGTCATCGCTCGCATTGAAGCGGTCGAAATCAGAAACGAACGAACGGTCTTGGATGAGTTTGTACTTCTCTTATGAGGTCTAGAGCAAAGGAGAATATTCTACTTAGTGTTTCAACTTTCGGATTTAGGTTTCGCACTGAGTTTGAGCGGAAATCGTGCTGTAGGCACGACGCGTAAATAGCCCACGGT
>CAVKJJ010000105.1:0-5638 GCA_963656685.1 bacterium
AAGGGAGAAGATGTAAAGTTATGTGAATTTTGGCGTACTAGGCCAACGTGTTGGCATGGGAGGGATTTTGAATTTCGTGCCTTACCGTCACGGACGGTTTTGCATGCTTTCGCCGACATACTCGCAACACGCCGTGTAGAGCGCGACGTTTTGAAAACGTCGCCCCCATAAGCGGGACCATGTGTAAACTTTTGCAAAGGACTTTCTACGAGCCCAACGTGTTGGGGTGGGAGATAATTTGAATTTGCTGCCTTGGATTTTTGGCTAGGTGCTGTGTGCGAAGGAACAAGGCGCAGCACGCAAAAGCCTCCGTGAGGCCTTTCTACGAGCCCAACGTGTTGGGGTGGGAGATAATTTGAATTTACTACGGGCTCGCGGACGGTTTTGCGCGTGTTTACTCGGCGGGAGTTGTGAGAAGACGGAGATAGATGCTGAGGGCTTCGTGAATTTCGTCCTTGGTGATGAACTCATCGGCGGTGTGGGAACGTGCGGAATTGCCGGGCCCCATTTTGAAGGAGGGGAAAGACATGAGGGCTTGGTCGCTCAAAGTGGGCGAACCGAAGGGGGTGCGACCGAGGGCTACAGCTGCACGGACGAGGGGATGGTCGGGGGAGAGACTTGAGGAGTTGAGACGCGTGGAACGTTCTTTTACGTCGGACTGAAGATGGGAGCGATAGAAGTCAAGGAGGTCGGCGTTGGAATAGCATTCGTTGGAACGCACGTCGACGACGAAGCGACAGGTGTCGGGGATGACATTGTGTTGCATACCCGCTTCAATCATGGTGACGGTGGCTTTGACGGGACCGAGGAGGGGCGAGACGTGTTCGAAGCGGTGGGTCTGTATGAACTGAACGTCTTCAATTGCTTTATAGATGGCGTTAATGCCTTCATTGCGAGCAGCGTGTCCAGACTTGCCATGTGCGGTGCAGTCGAGAACCATGAGTCCTTTTTCGGCTATGGCGGGATGCATACCGGTGGGTTCGCCCACGAGGGCTACGTCGATATGGGGAAGCATGGGGAGGACAGCCTCTATGCCACGAAAACCAGAGATTTCCTCTTCGGCAGAAGCCAGATAGACGAGGTTCCAAGGTATGGTGGTGTCGTCTTTGAGTGCGAGGAAAACTTGCATGAGCGTACAAAGTCCGCCTCCGCAGTCGTTGCTGCCGAGTCCATAGAGACGGTCGTCTTGCCAAGTGGCGTCAAAGGGCGAGAGGGTCCAGCCTTCAGCTGGGCGGACGGTGTCGATGTGGGCATTGAGGAGGAGTGTGGGACGCGTGGGGAGAATCGTGCCGACGGCCCATATATTATTAATGTGACGTTGAGGCGATGCGCCACGGTTTTGAAGATATTTTTCGATGTAGTCGGCAGCAGGCGATTCGTATTTGCTGACGGAGGGGATGCCGATGATGGTTTGCAGAACGCTGAGCGTCTCTGTAAAGAGGGGTTCTATGTTTGATTGTAGGAGCATGATTAATAATGTGCAAATATGCAAATGTGTCGCGCTTTAGGCGCGAATGTGCAAATGTGCAAATGTGCAAATGGAGTCACATTTGAATGCAAATGTACAAAGATGGAAATGGATTTTGGAATGCAATGAAGGAAAATGTATGAAAAGAGTCGTGTAGAGCGCGAGGTTTTGAAAACCTCGTCTCCATACGCGTTGCACATTCTGCAATAAATTTTGCTAATTTGGGGGAAAATAGATAACTTTGCCGAAATAGTAGGTGGAAGCCGCCACGAGAACGATGACCTTGCCGGAATCTACCATTGAAAAATAAAGCATTATGCAAAACAATTGTCACCTGTCGAAGCTCATCCTGGAGCAAGCCAAGAAGTATGCCGACCGCCCAGCGCTCAGTTACCGCGACTATACGAAGAACTGCTGGATACCCGTTTCGTGGAAAGAGTTTGCCCGCAAGGTGCAACGTGTGTCGCTCGCCCTTCTCCACTACGGGGTGAAGGTGCAGGAGAACATTGCCGTGTTCTCGCAAAACAAACCCGAGACGATGTATGTGGACTTCGGCGCTTATGGCATACGTGTGGTGACCATCCCGTTCTACGCCACGAGCAGTGCGGCACAGGTAACCTACATGCTCAACGATGCGCAGATCCGACTGCTCTTCGTGGGCGAACAGGAACAGTACGACACGGCATTCAGCGTGATTTCCGTGGCCCACTCGCTCGAGAAGATCATCATCTTTGACCGCTCGGTGAAGAAAGACCCGAAGGACCACGTGTCGGAATATCTCGACGACTTCGTGGACAACGCCCTCGCTTGCGACCTGACGAAAGAGAAGGCCGAATATGCCGTGCGCCAGAAGCAGGCTAACTTCAAGGACCTCTGCAACATACTCTACACCTCCGGCACCACGGGACAGAGCAAAGGCGTGATGCTGACCTACGGAATGTATCACGAAGGCTTCCGCGTGAACGACCTCGTGCTTCCGCTCTCGGAGAAGGACGTGTTTCTCAACTTCTTACCCTTCACCCACGTGTTTGAGCGTGCATGGTGTTACCTCGGACTCACCGAAGGCGCCCAGCAGTGCATCAACCTGCGTCCCGCCGACGTGTTGCAGTCCATGCAGGAAGTTCACCCCACGTGTATGTCGAGCGTACCGCGTTTTTGGGAGAAGGTCTACCAGGCCGTACTCGAAAAACTCGAAAAAGGCTCGTTCCTGGAACGCAAACTCATAGGCGAAGCGCTCGAAGTGGGCAAACGCTACTGGCTCAACTACAAGTCGAAGGGCAAGAAAGCCCCCGTGGCGCTCGCGCTGCAATATAAACTCTACGACAAAACCATCATAGCGCAACTCCGCAAGACGCTCGGTTTGGAGCGCGCCAACTTCTTCCCCACCGCCGGCGCTGCCGTGTCGCCCAAGGTCGAGACGTTCGTCCATGCAGCGGGCATCGGCATGGTGGTAGGCTACGGACTGACGGAAAGTCTCGCCACTGTATCGTGCGACATTCCCGGCATGCCCACCACGACAGGTTCGGTGGGACGCCCTGTGGACGGACTGGAAATAAAATTCGGCGAGAACGACGAGATTCTCCTGCGCGGAAAGACCATCACGCCGGGTTACTATAAGAAGGAGTCTGTCACGAAAGAGGCCATCGACTCGGACGGCTGGTTCCACACGGGCGATGCCGGATACCTGAAGAACGGTGAGCTCTTCCTCCGCGAGAGAATAAAGGACTTGTTCAAGACATCGAACGGTAAATACATCGCTCCGCAGATGATCGAGTCGAAACTCGTGCTCGACCGCTACTTCGACCAAGCCGTCATCGTGGCGGACAAACGGAAGTTCGTGACAGCGCTCATTGTGCCGAACTACAAACTGGTGGAGGACTACGCAAAGCGCCAAGGCATAGCCTACGACAACCTCAACGCGCTCTGCCACAACGAAGAGATACGCCGCTTCTTTGCCGAACACATCGACACGCTGCAGCAGGACCTCGCCCACTACGAGAAGATTAAGGACTTCATACTCCTCCCGGACCCGTTCACCATGGAGAACGGCGAACTGACCAACACGCTGAAGGTGCGCCGCCGCGTGGTTTACGAGCACTACGCCGAACAGATCGAAAAACTCTACGCCGACGCTGCAGCACGCCACGAAGCTGCCCAGCACTGACGGGAGGCCATAGAGACGGGGCGCAACCCATAGTCCCAATCCATAGCTTGGGGTATTCAGAAAGTTCTTTGACAGAAAAACAAAAACCATAAAAACACCCTGCGATGGGCAAACTCTTCGAGTTTTGATGCCGCTTGTCTGCACAGTGCTTACGTAAGCGAGCTTACGACACACTGCACAGCCAACCGCCATCAGTGCCGTTCCGGCACTTGCCCACCGCAGGGCAAAAACCTCGCCTTCGGCTAAAAAAACGCTGCGCTTTACGTAACGCATAGAGCGAAGATTAGCGAGGTTGGTGTTTTTTTAGCCGAAGGCATGGTCTTAGTTCTCTTCTGAACACCCAATATCCATATTCCCCACCCTACGTGGGGCACAGACGAAGAATTCATCAATAAAACTCAAAAGACAAAGCCGTGATCACATCCGACCAACTCAAAGATGCACAAAACCGCGTGGAAGCTCTCCACCGCTACCTCGACATAGACGCCAAACAGATGCAGCTCGAAGAAGAACAGCTGCGCACGCAGGACCCCGGATTCTGGGACGATGCCAAACGCGCCGAAGAACAGATGAAAAAGGTGAAGGGCATCGAAAAGTGGATAAACGGCTACAAGGAGGTGAAGACCCTCGTGGACGAACTCGCCCTCGCCTTCGACTTCTACAAAGAAGAGATGGTGACGGAAGAAGAGGTCGACACGGCCTACGCCAAAACCACCGAAGCCATCGAGGAGCTGGAGCTCCGCAACATGCTGCGCCAGGAGGAAGACTCCATGGACTGCGTGCTGAAAATCAACTCCGGTGCCGGCGGTACGGAAAGCCAGGACTGGGCGTCGATGCTCATGCGTATGTATATGCGCTACGCTGAGTCGCACGGTTACAAATGTACCATCTCCCACCTTCAGGACGGCGACGAAGCCGGCATCAAGACGGTGACGATGGAGATTGAAGGCGACTCGGCCTACGGTTACCTCAAGAGCGAGAACGGCGTGCACCGCCTTGTGCGCGTGTCGCCCTACAATGCGCAGGGCAAGCGCATGACGTCGTTCGCCTCCGTGTTTGTCACCCCCTTAGTAGACGACACGATAGAGGTCTACGTGGACCCCTCGCGCATCAGTTGGGACCTCTTCCGTTCGGGCGGCGCAGGCGGTCAGAACGTGAACAAGGTGGAGACGGGTGTGCGCTTGCGCTACATGTACAAAGACCCCGACACGGGCGAAGAAGAAGAAATCCTCATTGAGAACACGGAGAGCCGTAAGCAGCTCGAGAACCGCGAGAACGCCATGCGCCTCCTCCGTTCGCAACTCTACGACCGCGCCCTGCAAAAGCGCAAAGCTGCGCAGGCAAAGATTGAGGCCGGAAAGAAGAAGATTGAATGGGGTAGCCAAATCCGCTCGTACGTCTTCGACGACCGCCGCGTGAAGGACCACCGCACGGGTTTCCAGACGAGCGACGTGAACGGTGTGATGGACGGCAAGATTGACGGTTTCATCAAAGCCTACCTCATGGAGTTCTCCGAACAGGACGCCAACAAAGAGGACTAAGGTAACAGGAATATTAATCCACAAAAAAATATTATAACCATGAACAATGCCACGAAACTCAAGAGAAAGGCCCTCGAGGCCAAGCAAGAACGTCAAGCCAAACGCGTAGTGAGCGGAATAGTCATCGCTCTGCTGCTCATTGCCGTACTGGCCGTGATAGCCTACTACGCGCTGTCGTAAGGTCTCACTTTAAGACATCGTGAAAAAAACTGACGTTATGAAAATATCCCTATTGTAGGGTGTGGTCAAAATGTTAGTTTTTCGGTTCAAAAATCTATACGTATTTCGGTGGTATATTGCAAAAGGAGCGGGCTGAAAGCCCACCATTCGTAAGCCCAGGTCACAGCACGAAGTGACGCGGCCTGGATACTTCGTTTTAGCAGCTCAGCGGGCTGAAAAATCGTGCAAGACGAACACAATGCCAAGCAAAGCTATGCTTGCTTGAGCATTGAAGAGCCGCAGCCG
>CAVKJJ010000106.1:0-5327 GCA_963656685.1 bacterium
CCGGCTAGCACTTCTTTCAATTCACGAAGAGCACCGCGCAAATCAGCTGCTATATTTTGAGTGCTATCAGATATTGAGTCGGAAGCAGTCACTGGCACCAGACGAAAACTGCCTTCACGCGACTTCAATATCACGTGTTCACCAGATTTTACCATAGAGAAGTACTTCCCTTGGTTGGCCCTAAAATCTCTTGCACTTACTATTGTCATAATCGTACGATATTGTTTGTTATGCCACAAAGTTACGCTTGCTTTTTCAGATTGGCAACCAATGTGGTACCAAACATAATGTCATATGGGTTAAATACACATTAGGAACTCACATTCTCCAAAATTCAAAACTTCCTCATATACGCAGCAAAGCCGTTGCACCACATGCTTGACATGTGTGTGCAACGGCTTTGCCATTGAGGTACGCGAGCGCGTCGGACTGACGCGGGGGCGTTTCTTTTAGAAGTTGTAGTTGATACCGAAGGTGAGGTCGTTTCCGCTCAAGAAGAAGCCGAAACCGTCTTCGCCGTAGGGCTTGGTAGCTGAGTAGGAATCGTCGGAGTCGCGATAGCCGAGGAAGCCCATGTGTGCGATGAAGTCGATGTGCTTGGTGAGGTTCACACGAACACCAGGAGCTACGCCTACGCGCCATGCAGTGTTGGCGTCACTTGAATCACCATTCTTAATCTTAGTCTTGTAAGTGTTGATGCCGAAGCCCATGTCGAGGAAGAGACCTACAGGACCGAACTTCACGTAGTTCCAACGAGCGTAGGGATCAACCTGGAAAGCGTTGACTGCTAAGCCTGAATTGTAGGCGTGAGCATAGCCGATGCCGATGCCGAGGTCCCACTTGTCGGAGAGCTTGTAGCCCACTTCGGGCTGGATGGCGAATGTGGTGGTGTTGGCATCGCTGTTGCGCCATGCGCCGATTTCACCGCCTACGTAAACTTGTGCACTGGCCGTGAGCGACATTGCTGCTACAGCGACCGTAAGAAGAATCTTTTTCATCACTTACTCTTTTTAGTTTGTGTATGAATATGTCGTTTGTAATGATGCACGGAACGGAACTTTAGGCTTTCTGAAGTGCCGAAGTGTTCCAACGTGCTAAAATGAATTGCATCGCAATCCCCAACGTTCGGTTCGGAATTGCGATGCAAATGTAAGGTGCTTTTAGAAATCCTTACAAGTTTTTCTAGATTTCTTGCCTCGTTTCGGTAATTTGGAAGAAAAATAGAGTAATATTTAACAATAAAGCGCAGATTGCCTACGTATTATTTGCCCCATTCGCTGGGATTGGCGCGCCATTCGTGAAGCATGGGCACGTGGTTTTCGCTGATATAACCGGTGGCGAGTGCCGTTTCCACTACGGCTTCGTAGTTGGTGAGCGTGGTGAGTTCCACGTTGGCAGCCTTAAAGGCTTCTTCGGCCACGGGGAAGCCGTAGGTGTAGCTGGCCACCATGCCAATCACTTCGCAGCCGTGTGCACGGAGTGCTTCGACGGCCTTGAGCGAAGAGCCGCCTGTGGAAATGAGGTCTTCTACAACGACTACTTTCATGCCTTTCTGAAGGTCGCCTTCGATGAGGTTCGTCATGCCGTGGTCTTTGGGTTTTGAGCGCACATAGGCGAAAGGCAGACCGAGGGCGTCGGCCACGAGGGCGCCTTGTGCAATGGCTCCGGTGGCAACGCCTGCCACAGCTTCGGCTTCGGGATATTTTTCGGCAATGATGCGGCTCAGCTCGAGCTTCACGAAGCTACGGAGAGAGGGGAACGCCAACGTCTTACGGTTGTCGCAGTAGAAAGGCGACTTCCATCCGCTTGCCCAGGTGAAGGGGTTTTCGGGTTGGAGCTTGATGGCTTTTACATGGAGGAGTTTCTCGGCAAAAATCTTTTCTAACTGACTCATGGTGCGAAATGTATAAAAGATGGGTGATTCGCGTACGTACATCTGTGCGAACCGTACGGATTGCGTTAGCAAAGGTACGATTTTTCCTATAGGTTGCCCAAGGCATAGGGTTTATTTTGTACTTTTGAGCCACAAAGTAACAAGGACATGTTCCGTCGGTCGTTCTGACGGTAACAGCATCCTTGTTTTTCAATCGTTTTTTCATCAGTAGACTTATGCCACGTTATCTGCTTCCGCTTCTTGCCCTTTCGCCGGCCCTTTCTTTTGCCCAAAGCCGCGACACGGGTGCGGAAAAGCCCAACATCATACTCCTCGTGGCCGACGACCTCGGCTACGGCGACCTTTCGTGCTACGGCGCCACACGCATTGCCACCCCCACGGTGGACAGTCTTGCCGCTCGAGGCGTGAGGTTTACCAACATGCACGCCTGTGCCGCCACCTCCACCCCCTCGCGCTACGGTATGCTCACCGGCGAATATCCCTTCCGCCGCCGCGGCACGGACGTGGCAGCCGGCAATGCCGCCATGGTCATCCGTCCGGAACAGACCACCGTGGCCGACCTCATGCACCAGGCGGGCTATGTGACCGCTGCCATCGGCAAGTGGCACCTCGGCCTTGGCAGCCAAACGGCGGCGCAGGACTGGAACGGCACGATTGACCAAACACCGCGCGACCTAGGTTTCGACTACCACTACATTCAAGCCGCCACGGCGGACCGCGTGCCTTGCGTCTACATCGAAAACGGACGCGTGGCGGACTACGACGCGTCGGCACCGATAGAGGTGAGTTACCGACAGAACTTTCCAGGCGAACCCACCGGAAAGCTCAATCCAGAACTTCTGACGAAGCAGCGGCCCAGTCACGGCCACGACATGAGCATCGTGAACGGCATTTCGCGCATAGGCTACATGAAAGGCGGAGGGAAAGCACTCTGGCGCGACGAGGACATTGCCGACAGCATCGTGAGCCACGCCGTACGCTTCATTGAGAACAACCGTCGCGCACCTTTCTTCGTGTATCTCTGCACGAACGACGTACACGTGCCGCGCCAACCCCACGAACGTTTCCGGGGAAAGAGTCCCATGGGACTCCGTGGCGAAGCCATCCTTCAGTTCGACTGGACAGTGCGCCAAATCACCGACGCGCTCCGACGCATGGGGATTGACCAGAACACATTGCTTCTCATCACGTCGGACAACGGTCCCGTACTCGACGACGGCTATGCCGACCGCGCCGAAGAACTCGCCGGAGACCACAAGCCAGGCGGACCTTTCCGCGGTGCGAAATACAGTGCCTTCGAAGCGGGCAGCGCCGTACCCTTCATTGCCTACTGGCCCGAAGGGATAAAGCGCAGCATGACGTCCGACGCGCTCTCCTCGCTCATCGACGTGCCTGCCACACTAGCTTCGCTCGTAGGGGCGAAAGTGCCTGAAGGGGCTGCTATGGACAGTGAGGACAACCTCGCCACATGGACCGGCGCCAGCATCAAGCCGCGCGACTTTGCCGTGAGTATGGCAGCGAACCGTAGCTTGACGCTCCGCACGCAGAACTGGAAATACATCTCGCCTTCGGACGGTGGCCCCATGATTACTTGGGGACCGAAAATTGAAACGGGCTACCGCGCCACGCCTCAGCTCTACGACATACGCCAGAACCGCTACGAAGAGAAGGACGTCAGCGCCGAATATCCCAAAGTGCTGCAACGCCTACAGAAACTCCTCGGCGAAGTGCGCAGCAAATAATCCCCCCGTAAAGAAAATCACATTCTACAATGAATATCGACTCAAAAGCCCTAAAAGAAGAATTTGTCACGATGCTCCGCGAAACGAAGCGCGAAGGCATGGACAGCGTCATTGAAGACCTCGAAGCCAATGGTTTCTTCACCGCACCGGCCTCTGCCGGCCATCACCTCAACGTAGACGGTGGCCTCGTGCTCCATTCGCTCAACACCTGCAAAGCCGCCCTCGCCGTATGGGAGGGAATGAAACGGCTCGACTCCACACTCGAGAAAGAAGTGCCCCGCGAAAGCGTGGTGATTGCGAGCCTGCTCCACGACGTGTGCAAAATGGACATCTACAAACCCACCACGAAGCGCCGCAAAAACGCGATGGGGGTTTGGGAAGACGTGCCGGGCTACAACGTGAGCTACCGCGACTTCCCCATGGGCCACGGCGAGAAGTCGCTCGTGCTTCTTCTCTGCGACGGACTGGAACTCACCGACGCCGAAATGCTCGCCATTCGTTGGCACATGGGTCCCTGGGGAGTGAACATGAACAGCTACGAGGACCAGCGCAACTTCGACACCGCCCACATGCTCTACCCCCTCGTGATGATTGTCCACACGGGCGACTGTCTCGCCGCCAGCATCATGGAACGCACCGACGAGGACCTCGCTAATCTCTGAAGCGCAGCACGCAAAAGTCTCCGCGAGCCCGCAGCAAATTGAAACTTTCTACAAGCTCAACACGTTGAGCTTGTAGAAAGTTCTACTTTACGGAGGCTTCTGCGTGCTGCGGCCGCACGGAGGCTTCTGCAAACTATGCCTTCTTTATTCGCGCACATCAGTCACGTCAGAGACGTGACCTCCATGCGTTGCACCTTCAACTTCAACGCGCGCACGCAAAACCATCCGCGACGGCAGCAAATCAAAATTTCCTCCTAGCCCAACACGTTGGGCACGTAGCCCAAAATTTGCAGACATTCACTTCATAGGTTTCTATGCCATATCCCATTCGTAAAACCAAGGCACGGCGTAAAAAATCCAAGGCACGGTGTAGAAATTCTAAGGCAGCAAATTCAAAAAGCCTCCTATGCCAACACGTTGGCATAGGAGGCCAAAATTCATAAACGTTCACATAATCTCCCGCCCGAATATTTCGGTACAAACTCCCGCCTCGCGCGTGCGCGCGTACGCGCGCTTCACCGAAGTTTATACATTCTACCTTCATCTGTCACCGTCACGGACGGTTTTGCGTGCTGGCGCCTCATATGCTTGTGTGCAGATGCGCAAATACTGGGATACAACACATGATTTGATAAGTTTGATAAGGGTGACAGCAAATTCTCACGAGGGTATAAAAATTCGTCACGGCCTAAAACATATCGGTCATGCGCATGTACCGAAAAAGGTGACGGCAAAGGTTTAATAAAGCAAAACATTTGTGAGCGGTTATTATTGCTGTCACCATTGTCAAAGCATAGTAAACATTCCTCTTATTTGCACATTCTCACATCTGCACATTTGCACATTCGCGAAGCGTAGGGTGACAGGTGACGGCAGTTTGCACAAACTTCGGTGTATACGCGCGCGTGTAATTCGCGCGCGTGAAGTGCACAATACAGGCGATACACTTTAAACATTTTCAAGAACAGCCGCAAGAACCGGCAATTTCACCACCTCAGAAAAAATCCATACATTTGCAGAAACTGAAAT
>CAVKJJ010000107.1:0-5212 GCA_963656685.1 bacterium
GGCCGCCCTTAGAGCATATGCTCAAACGGCATGAAATCTAAATCCGAAACTTGAGTATATATTTTGGTAAACGAAAGAAAAGAGACGGAAGAAAAACCTTGCAATTGGAACTTGAAGGGCGTGCGTGGGGACACAAACGCTGTTTTTGGCTAGCTTACCGCAGGCTTCTGACAGTTCACGTTTATGTAAATGTTTCGGTAAAAGGTTTGGTTGGCAGTGCGTTCGCCTTGCATGATTTTTCTACACGCAACTCGCGCTTTACAATTCTGCGCGAGTTTTTTTGAACTTTACTGGATGCTACATCTTGCGCTTTCTCATCCGCACGGTAATGTCTTCCGTTTCTCCGGTGGAAGAGTTGATGCGATAGATGTGCTGGTTGGTGGTCGGCGACGAGAGGGGACCGAATTTTGCGATGTAAGGACCGAGTTTGATGTAGTTGAGCGTTTCGGCAAGCACGTCGGAAGCGGGCATCCATGTGCGGCCGGAATACCATCCCGTACGGAGTTCACCGTGATAATGCTGGCGGATGTAACGGCAGAGGGAAAGGACGGCCTCAGGGTCGTTGTCGCCACCTTGAATGCCTACGCAGGTAATGGATCCGAGATAAGGAGCAACCAATGCGTCGAGGCGCTCGTGGGTGAGTTCTTCACCAATGTCCTCGCGAAGGAATTCACTGTGACAACCCGGACAACGGTTCGGACAAAGCGTAAGATTTATGGCGAGCGTCACCTCGTCGGGATATTCCTGGAAAACAATGTCGTGATTATAATATTTGAGCATAGCGCTTATTCTGTTGGGCTACAGAAACGGCGGGTTGACAAGCAAGCAAAATAGGAGCTTGTCAACCCGCCGTCAGGTTTTATAAACTAAGAATATGTAAGGCTTAATCCTGTTCGATTTTCTGATAGTAGCGGCGGCCGGCTTCGCGCTGACGGTCGAGCGAGAAGTTGGACACACGCTTGAGATAACCGATGATGCGCGTCAGGTAGTCGAGATTCTTCGAACCGCACTTCGGGCACTCATGGAGATGGTGCTTGGAGATGTGTCCGCAGTCGTTGCAGAGCGTGTTGGGGATGTTGAACGTGAAGTAGTTGCAACCTTCCTTCGCAGCCACGCGCAAGAGCTGACGGTACTGTGCTTCGCTGAGGTGCTCGTCAAGATTCATGTGAAGGGCTGAACCACCGGTGAGGTGCTCAATGTAGCGGCGGCCGTGAAGACGGAACTTCTCGATGATGTCCGTGTTGGGATCTTCCACCACGTAGAAATAAGAGTTGTAGCACTCGCGCGGCACGAAATAGCCGGCCTCGCGGTCCCAACGGGCATGCTTCACGCCTACGTTCTCGGCGGGGATCATCTCGCAGTTGAACATCACATCCTTAGAGCGGTATTTGTGGTTGAGGTCTTCTACCAAGCTGAGGATGTCGCTGACGAATTTCTCATATTCGGGATTGTCAGAAATGGTGATGCCGAGACTTTCGGCAGCTTCTACCATACCGTTCACGCCGATGGTGAGATACTGGCGCTTGATGTTGATGTAACCGGCATCGAAGAGGGGTAACATACCCTTCTGGAGCAAGTCCTTGAGGTTTTCGTTGTAAGCGAGTTGCACCTTGTGCATGAGTTCCACCACTTCGGCGAGGAATTCCGTGTATGAACGTCCTTCGCGGGTAGCTTGCTGCACACAACGGTTGAGATTGACGGTAAGCACCGACTTGGAACCCGTGCTGACGCCACCCGCACCGAGCGTGTAGCTGAAACCATTGTCCTGAATCTCGTTGCGCAGACGGCAGCATGAAGCGAGCGAATCGGCATTGTCGCTCATGTAGGTGAAGAAGCTGTGACCTTCGGCATACATCTTTGCCGTCCAGTCGCCATATTCCTTGTCCTGTACGTCGCCGTCCTTCGAAAGGAGCGCCATGGTCTCAACTGGGAACGTGAGCACAGCCTTGGTGCGTTCCTGGTTGAACCACGTCATGAAGCGGCGCTGCAGCCAGTCGAGGGCAGGCCAGAAAGGCTTTTCGCCATCGGGGAAATAGAATTCGCCGAAGATGCTCTCAAAGTAGTACTTGTCGTAGTAGGAGATGTTCCAGAACACGCTCTGGAAGTTGCGTGCACCGGTAGGCTGGTTGATGGAGTAGACAATCTGCTCGAAGCAGTCGGTAATAATTTTGTCAATCGTACGCTGGCGGGTAGAGAGGTCCACCACCTTGTCGGCATGGAGATAGTAGTCCTGACCATATTCCTTCTCAATGAAGTGGCTCATGTACATGAGGAACTCGGGAGTAGCACATGCACCGGAGAGCATACTAGACACGATGAACACCATGTTGACAAATCCACCGCAGAACGACTTGAGATTGGTCGGCGCCGTAGAGTTGCCACCAATACCCTTTGTTCCGTTGAGCAACCAGGGGTACATGGTGATGGATGCACAGTAGTTGGCAAGCGACGTTTCGTCGTTCTTGTAGATGTAGTGGTTCTTGAGAAGATATACGTAACGGTCTGCGAGTTCCTTGCCGTACATCTCCTTGATGCGGTCGCAGAGGAGACGACGATTCAAGCGGATGAAGCCCTGCTTGGGAAGTTCGCCGATGAGCGTAGCGATGTTTTTATTCTCTACGTTGGCGTTGGCATCGTACTTCGAACCCGTAGCGGGATTGGCCGAATTGCAGTAGTTGATGAGGAAACGCAGTTTGTCAGCGGTTTCGCGGTCCGTTTCGTGGCGCTTACGGTAAAGCATGAAAGCTTTTGCCACGCTGTAGTGGTGTTCTGCCATGAGCGCCACCTCCACCTGGTTCTGGATGTCTTCGACGTTCATGCCGTTGCAGAAGCGCAGACGCTGCATGATGCGCTGAAGGCCTTCAGCGTCGATATTTTTGTTTTGCGAAGCGAAAGACTTGAGCAAAGCGCCCTTAATCTTTTCTACTGAGAAGCGTTCGGTAGACCCGTCGCGTTTGGTGATGATGAAGTTGTCGATGCACATAGTAGGATGGTATATTATAGGTTCGCGCAGTTCGATTGTCGGTCATCGTTGCGATGACATTTTTTGTAGCGTAAGCAGCCTGAAGCCAGCCATTTTGTAAAGTTGCACGAAAAGGGGCCGTAGAAGCTCCTTTTCACGGCGTTCAAGCTGTCTGGAACTGCGTTGAAGTTGCACGTTTTGGAAAACTTTTGAAAATTTCCGCTCGAAAAAGTTTTCCATTTTGGAAAACTTCAAGCACTTCTTTTCTCCGTTTGGAAGCAAGAAGGATTTGTTGTCTAAAGCGAGAAACAAGAGCCTTTCATCGGAGGCTGCGGCAATTTAAAAAGTTCTTTTCAGCAACGTCTATACTGCTATTATTCAATGGTTTAGCAAAACGTGATTAAGATTTTTCGAAGATTCTGGGTTACTTTCCGAATGAGCGTTTAAAGAATTGGGGAAACTTCTGTATCCGTTTTGCGCGAGCAAAGATAAGGGATTATTTTGGATAACTCAGCGTATCGGAAATGAATAATTCCGAGATTTTTTTGGACAACTTTCTGTTTTATGTCTTGCCAAAATAGTTAAGCCTTTGAAAGAGGGAGGGTTAACGCTTTTGGCTTGAAAAAAACATTCAATTTGAAGAATTTTGGGTGGCAAAATGACGTTTTGAGCCGTTTGGAAGAATTCAATGTTGGGCATAAAAAAACGCCTTAAAAAGCGATGGCGTTGTTCGCTTTTCAAGGCGCGTACGAAAGGCGTAAATGCGTGGGATGGAGGTTGAGAATTTGAAGCCCACCACAATGATTGCATAAGAGGTAAGATCGGTTGGAGTGGCGGACTTTCAGCCCGCGAGCGTTAGCATCAATAAACCTAGGCCGCGTCACTTCGTGCCGTGACCTAGGCTTACGAATGGTGGGCTTTCAGCCCGCTCCTCGCGCATTACAATTCTGCGCAAGGAACTTTTAATCATCACTAAATATCGAATTTGGACTTTTAGCCCGCTTCTCGCGCATCTCCTTACATAGAAAATGTAGGATAGCGGGAAAGCGAAGGTGTCAGAAGACTTCTACGCTGTAGCCGCCGGCCCAGGTTTCACCCTCATTTGCACAATTTATGAACGGACGTTCGCTAACGGGACCGTTGAAGTTCTGATGGTCGCAAAGTCCGTACCAGGGTTCTGCACAGACGAAGGGCGTATGTACGCCCTGCGGGCTCCAAAAGAGCCAACATGAGGATGTGCTTGCCACACGTGCTACGGGCTTCTTATCGCGGTCTAAAACGGTTGCTGCTTGAATCTGATGATTGTCGAAGATAAGCGCTTCGTTCGCAAAAGTTTCCACTTTCAGTTCTACGAGACCTTCGTCGTTGAACGGAACGTCGTGCTTTTCGGGTTCTAGACAACCCTGATCGCCTGCGCGCCAAATGTATTGAGGTGCACCTTCAAGCTTCAGGTAACCGTCTACTGTGTTCTCTTCTTTCCAGTCGGGAAGCGCAATGGCAGGATGACCTCCCATCTGGAACCATAACGGGGCTGAGCCAAGGTTCTTTACTTCGAAGTCGGCAAAAAGCGTACGTCCTTCAAGACGATACGTCACGGCTACGCGGAAAGCAAAAGGATAAATCTCGTAAGTGCCCACGGTGCTGGTATACTCAAAGCGTACGCTCGTCTCGTCCTTGGCAGCAACGAGCCACATCTTGTCGCGGAGAAAGCCATGCTTTGGAATCTTCACTTCTTTGCTGTCAATGCGGCATACACCGTTCCACATACCGCCTACAATGGGGAAAAGAATGGGTGAACGACCATGCCACCAACGGGCGTCGCCTTGCCAAAGAAACTCGTGATCGCTCACGGCGTCTTTTATGCTTTGAACTTCTGCGCCAACAGGGCTTACCTCTACGCAGAGAATGCCATTACTGATATGTTCCATTGTTGTTTGTTTTTTAGTTTCTGCAAATGTAGGGAATAAATAGGAATAGGCAAATTGGGATTGATGAAAATAAAGCCTCTGTGAGGCCGTGTAGAGCGCGAAGAAATGAGGCGCAGCACGCAAAAGCCTCCATGAGGCCCGTGTAGAGCGTGACGTTTTGAAAACGGCCTCACGGAGGCTCTTGCGTGCTGCGCTTTAATATGCCGTGTAGAGCGTCACGTCAGAGACGTGACCCCCATGCGCTACGCACTCATGCGTGGGTTTAAACAAAAAAGCGTCCGCCACAGAATGTGTAGCGGACGCTGGGATTGTTTGGAAAAAA
>CAVKJJ010000108.1:0-4984 GCA_963656685.1 bacterium
TTCGTCAACGCTGAGCTTGTCAACGATGATAGCTTTTACTTTTGCTTCAATATCAGACATAGTTTTCTGTTTTATAATTGTGATTACTATAATTCGGTTTTGGCTTTTCTTGTTATCCGGCTGCAAAAGTAGTGCTTAATCCGTAGATAAACAAACTTTTGTGCCGAAAACGGTAGAAAATATGCACACTCGCCGGTTTTTTGTGCCGATTACAGCCTTTTGTGGACATTTTTTGTGGGCTGAAGGCGTAAGAGGTGGGTATGTGCGCGCTTGTGCAAGGTGCAGAATCAGAACGTCATGCGGAACATGCCGCGTATGCCCCATTTGGTGGTGTGGGGTGTGATGTAGTTGAGTCGGCGTACGTATTCGATGTGGAAAATCTTGAATATGTTGTGTATGCCGGCCACGACTTCGACGTAGGGTTTCTTCTTGTCCATGGTGCGCGAGAGGGGTTCGAAGCCGTCGTCGGTGAAGTGTCCGGGGAAGTAGAGGAGCTGCGTGCTCGACGCGTTCTGGGCGAGCGTGGGATTGTTCTTCGAGGAGAGCGTGCCCCACAGCACGTTGCAGCCGAGATACTCGCGCCACTTGAGCTTTTTGAGCAGCGGGATGCGGTTGAATATCTTGCCGTTGAGGTCCCAGGAGTACATGAGCGAGGCGTAGCGGTCGTTGAGGAACTCCATGTTGTCGATGAGGCTGAACGTGTTGTACTCTTTGATGTACGAGAGGTTGGCGGCGGGCATGATGAGGAGCGGGAAGGGCACTTTGTTCCATTCCACTCCGCCTTTGAGCGTGAAGTCCATCTTGCCCCACGAGCCGAGCCAGATGCGTTTGTAGACCATGGCTTCGGTGAGGTTGAAGGGGTGTTCAAAGCGGTTTGTACCCAGGGAGTAGGCGCCGGCGGTGTGGGTGAGTTCAAAGATGGGTGCGTCGTGGTTGGAGGCGAGTCGGCGTTGCTTGGTGTTGACCCACGACACACCGGGTTGGAAGCGCAAGCCCACAGTGAGGTCGTAGGTGCGTAGCCAGGGGGAGTAGGTGGTGTTGTCGGTGGTAGCACCCGCTCCGTTGTTGGAGGCGAGCTGCTGGTAGAAGAGCGCGGCGGTGGGTGTGTCCTTCGACGTGCGTGCTTGAATGTTGAAACGCAGACCGTTGGCCCACTCGCGGTCCCAGAGCAGGCGGTAGGTTTCGTAGTACATCATGTGGTCCACCTTGGTCCACTTCAAGGAGGTGAACACGTTGTCTTTGTCGGTGGGCATAAACTTGTCGGAGGGCGACATCACGTCGCGTGTGTAGTTGAACGTGAGGTTGTTCACGGGGAATTCTCGGGGGAGGTAGGCTTTCTCGTTGAACGAGTAGGTCACTTCGCCCATGCCTTTCCACTTTTGGTCTTTGAAGCCGTAGGCCACGTAGCCTTTGAGGAAGAGGTGCTTGTTGAAGTTTGCCGTGGTTTGTGCACTGACACGCATGCGGAAACCGTCCACGAAGTTCTGTGTGAGCATGGTGTTGACGGGGCCAATGTCCACTTTGGAGGGGTGTTTGGGGTCGATGCTCGTTTCGACGAAGTTTTCAATGAAGGCTTTGGCAATCCAGAGTATCGGTTTGAACCCTTTCACTTGCTGGAGTTTGTTGATGAACGTGTTCATCGAACCTTCGCTCTTGCTGAGCTGTTCGCCGCGGTGCTCTTCCCAAAATTCCTCGTCGCGCATGTTGGCGTTGGCTTCGGTGAGCGTTTCGCCCTTGAAGCGGAAGGCTTTGTCGGGGATGGGCGAGAAGGCGAAGTTGGAGTATTGGGTGGTGCGCTTCACCTGGAATTTCTGAATGAAGCTGGCGAGCTTGAGCTGCACGAGCATGTCGTCGCGCGTGAGCACCTGTTCGCCGGTGGGGAGCGCGTCGAACTCCTGGACTATGCGCATGTTTTCCACAAAGTTGACGTCGGAGCGTACGGGAATGCCCATGTCCACTTTGCGTATGCGGTAGGTGCTGTCGGCCATGACGTAGAGGCTGCCAGAGAATCCGAAGTCCTGCGGATTGTTGGGCGTGAAGTCTACTTGTATGCAGCGGTCGGTGTTGTTCACGAGGAGCGTGTCAACAATGAAGTAGCGGTAGAAGCTAATGGCGGAACTGGTGGAGATGGGGCTGGTGAAGGGGTATTGCAGCAGACGCACCTCGTCTTTGTAGATGTCGACGTCGGTGAAGCAGTCCTTGAGCATGGTGGTCATGATGTCGCCCGTGTTGAGCAACTCGTTGATGCCGTTGGACTGCTGGCCTATGATGATGTTCTTCTCCGTGCGCGGGTTTTTGCGGTAAATCTGCCGCGTGACGGTTTCGTCGACGGAGATGGGGAGGATGAGTTTTCCGGTTTCGTTGCACACCTCAACGTGGTCCTTGAGGAAGGGGAAGTGCTTGAACTTGCCGTCTTCGAAGATCTTTTCGGTCACTTCGTTGAAGGCGAAGGTGAGTTTGGAGTATTTGTCTATGCTGAAGTAGTCGTGCGCGTGGAGGTCGCTAGCTTTCTTGGCGGCAATGACGTGGCGCATGAGTTCGACGGCAGGATTGTTCTTGCGCGAATATTTCGTTTTGTGTCCCACCACGGTGGCAGAGCCGAGTGTGCTCTCAATGGGCGTGAGTTTGCAGAGTATGGTGTCCTGCGGCGAGGTGACGCGCAGGGTCTTCGTTTCGTAGCCAACAACGGAAATGCGCAGTCGACCGGCACGGAAGGGCATCTTGAAGTGTCCGTCCACGTCGGTGAGGGTTTTGCCTCCGGCGGTGTTCACCACGTTCACGAAGGGGAGCTTGTCGCCGGTCTTCGAGTCGACGACGGTTCCGGTGAGCAGGCTTTGGGCGAGTGCTGCGGTGAACGGGGCGGTCAGGGCGAGGAGTGCAAAGAGGAGTCGTTTGAGGTGTTGGGCGAGCGCCATTGCGGGGTGGAATATGAGTGTGGTTAATGGTTTTGCAAAGAAAAGCCTCACGATTGGCGTGAAAGGTCAGTCGTGAAGCTTTTCATGGATAATAGAAACGTGCGGGAGGGGCTTTTTATTGCAGCCGCTTTCCGCAAGAATTGTTAATTGGGTAAGAAGCGAAGAGCTTAGTCAATTTCTTCGTCGGCCTCGTATCCGCCCATTTCGCGGATGGCGTTCTTGAGCATGACGTACTGCTGGAAGAGGTGGTTGATGGGCACTTCGCCTTGCGTGTAGTCGTGCATGGGGCTCTTGAGGAAGAAGCTGAGGAAGCGCTGCGTGCCGTAGCGGCCCTTGCGTGCTGCGAGGTCGGAGAGGAGCACGAGGTCGAGGAGCAACGGGGCGGCGAGGATGGAGTCGCGGCAGAGGAAGTTGATCTTGATCTGCATGGGGTAGCCCATCCAACCGAAGATGTCGATGTTGTCCCAGCCTTCCTTGTTGTCGTTGCGGGGCGGGTAGTAGTTGATGCGCACCTTGTGGTAGTAGTCCGTGTAGAGGTCGGGTTGGTTCTCGGGCACGAGGATGCTCTCGAGCGTGGAGAGTTTGGACACTTCCTTGGTGTGGAAGTTAGCAGGCTCGTCGAGCACGAGTCCGTCGCGGTTGCCGAGAATGTTGGTGGAGAACCATCCGCTCAGACCGAGGCAGCGTGTGCCGATGATGGGAGCAAAGCCCGACTTCACGAGCGTCTGACCCGTCTTGAAGTCTTTGCCGGCAATGGGCATGTGGGTCTTTTCGGCAAGTTCCCACATGGCGGGGATGTCCACCGTGGTGTTGGGGGCGCCCATGATGAAGGGTGCGCCTTCCTGCAGTGCTGCGTAGGCGTAACACATTGAGGGTGCCACGTGTTCGGTGTCGTTGGCCTTCATGGCAGCTTCGAGCGAGGCGAGGGTGCCGTGAACGGCTTCGTCGACGGGCACATAGATTTCGGTCGATGCGGCCCAGATGACCACGATGCGGTCGCAGTTGTTGTCGGCCTTGAAGCGGCGGATGTCCTCACGGAGAGCTTCCACCATGTCCCAACGGGTCTTGCAGTCTTTCACGTTGGTGCCGTCGAGGCGTTTGGCGTAGTTGTGGTCGAAGGCTGCCGTCATGGGCACGATGGCCTTAAGCTCGTCGCGAACGGGCTCGATGTCGCGGTCGCGGAGCACTTCGGCGTTGAGTGCGCTTTCGTAGGCGTTGGCGGGATAGACGTCCCATGCGCCGAACACGATGTCGTTGAGCGAGGTGAGGGGCACGATTTCGCCGTAGTGGAGATACTTCTTGTCTTTGCCGCGGCCTACGCGTATCTTGTCGTACTGCGTCATTGAACCCACAGGCTTTGCGAGTCCTTTGCGTGCCATGAGCACACCGGTGATGAAGGTGGTGGTGACGGCACCGAGGCCGACGCACATCACGCCTAAGCGTCCTTTTGCTGATTCCATATTTATTGTAAGGTTTAGGGTTGCCGCGTCTGCAGCGTTGCTGTGCTAAGGTGCATAGTGGGCTGCAATGCTCGGCAAGGTTGGTTGCAGGTTTTTCTTTTCGTCGGAAATGGCGATTGGCAAAGATGGCGTTGTAGCTGAAGCGCAGCTTTGTCCAATCTTTTATTCACTCCCAAAACTGCAAAAGAACAAAAAGTTTTCTAGGAAGCAAGCGTTATAGTTGGATTTTGGACGAAAAATGGAAAAATAGGGCAATAGTCCCGAATTTTTGGCACTGAATGAGGGGTCACTTGCTTCGAAGGCGAAGTGCGTGTGGGGAAGTGGCTAGGATGCCCTGTGTTGCGTACCTTTTTTGTGACGAGCAAAAGTGTAATGCGCGAGGAGCGGGCTGAAAGCCCACCATTCGTTAGCCCATACATTGCAAGAAATTTTGCGCATGTTGTTTTTTGAACATTACTTTGATGCTTGATTCCGTTATATATTTCAGAATAGTTACCTTAGTTCCATTTCAGTGTAAACGAACCTTACGATTGTTAATTTTAGGACCTTCTTATCTTCGCTCCGAAGCGATGAACTAGAAAATCAAAAAGGGTTTTTTGAATTGAACCG
>CAVKJJ010000109.1:0-4839 GCA_963656685.1 bacterium
ACCCGTGACCCCATGCGTGACAGGCATGTATTCTAACCAGCTGAACTAACGCACCTTTGGGTTGCAATTTGCTCTTTGCAGAGGTTTGTTTCTCAATTGCGAGTGCAAAGGTACAACATTCTTTGTAACTACCAAATTCTGCGCGGACTTTTTTTACAGTATTTTCTGCATTAGCTGTGCGTTTTCGTATTTTCCGTGCGTAAAGTGCCAGTCGGAGAGCGTGGCTGTGTGTTTGTATCCGGCTTGTGTGAAGAAGTGGATGGCAGTCTGATTGCTTTCTGCTACATAGGCGTAGAGCATGTGAAGGCGCAGACGGTTGGCTGCAATGTTTTCGATGAGATGGAGTGCGCGTGTTCCGAGATTTTTGTTTCGAAAGTCCTTGTGGATGGCAATGCCAATTTCTGCGCGGCTGTTGAGCGGTGATATGTTGAGGAGCTCAATGAGTCCTGCGGATTGTGGCGTGGTGTCAATGTGGGTTTCGATGACCATACGGAGTTCGCCGCACTCTGCCACGGGGCGTAAGTTCTGGAGGTATTCGCGGAGGGCATGGCGAGAGTAGGGCGCGTCGCTGTCGGAGCATTCCCAAAGTTCGGGCGAGTTCTCCATGGTGTAGATGAAGTCGAGGTCTTCGGGTTCTATGGGACGTATGCGCATGGCGTGTTGGGGGTTGGATTGGAAAGATGTCGAATCGAATTGGTGTTAGTCTGCCGTATAGACGTTGCTTCCAGTGATGAGTGTGCCGTTGTCGGCGCAGAAAGTACCGATGTGGCCATTGCCGGCGTTGTGGTATTCGAATATTTCGAGAATCCGCGCGGTGGTGAAGTCGGCGGTGTCATAGACAATTTGTACGTATTTGTTTTTCTCTGCTCCGGGCGTTTCGAAATATCCGTAGGGCATTGCAGTCTGATCGGTGTCGATGCAGTCAATGTCGAGTCCGTAGTCTTCAGCGAGGCGGCAGACGGCGTCGGTTGAATGTCCGAGGTAGAGCATGCGCTGGCTTCTGTGGAAAGCGCGTGGGTAGAGGAATTTACGGAGCGAGAGGAGTTGTTGCGCGAGGAGTGAGAGGAAAGCGCTGAACACGATGGCACACTTCACGATGAGGGAGAAGGCGAAGGTGTAGTGCTGGTAGTGTTTGCGGAAGAAGATGAACATCGCTTCGTAAAACACGTGCACGTAGTGGAAGGAGTTTTTTCGTGTGCTTTCGCCTTTGTAGTGGAGAATGGTGATGGGGGCGTAGTAGTTTTGATGACCGCTCTTGAGTATGCGGAAGGAGAGGTCAATGTCTTCGCCGTACATGAAGAACTCTTCGTCGAAGCTGCCTGTTTGCTTCAGCACCTCGGCGGGGATGAGCATGAATGCTCCCGACACGATGTCCACGGGGGCTACATGCTCTTTACTGATGTTTTGCATGTAGTAGCGGCCGAAGAGTCGCGAGGTAGGGAAGAGGCGGTTGAGTCCGCTCATTTTGCAGAATGCGGTCCATGGCGATGGTACTCCGCGTCGCGACTCGGGTGCGAAGCGTCCGTTGGTGTGCAGCATTTTCACTCCTAGCGCGCCGAGATCTGCATGGCGCTCAGCTTCGTCGAAGGCGTCGCGGAGCGTGTGCTCGGTAAGCATGGTGTCGGGGTTGAGGAATAGGATGTATTTACCCTTAGCTTGCTTTACAGCTTGGTTGTTGGCGCGTCCGAACCCGACGTTGCGCTTATTGGCTATGATGTGTACGTTAGGATACGTTTTTTGCGGAAAACGCTGATGGAGGAAACTCACGGTGTTGTCCTTCGAGCGGTTGTCCACGACGAACACTTCAATGTCCTTGAGGTCCATCCCCTCTGTTCGGAAGATGGAGTGTATGCATTGTTCGATGTAGTATTTTACGTTGTAGCTGACAATGATGATGGATATATTCTTCATAGAGTTGCTTGACGGCCGAGAGGGTGAGAGTGGCGCGAATCAGTTCACTTCGCTTGGCTTGGGCCAGCAGAAGACGAATGCCACAAGGGTGATGAGCAGCGCGTAGAGGGCTGAGGAGGAGAAGGTTCCGTAGTAGATGATCAGATTGGCAAGAATGGCTATGCCGAGGATGGATGTGCGCAGAGCGTTCCATTGCCCAGACTTTTCGGGATGTGCCTTGAGTGTCTCCTTTATGCGGTGGAAGGCGAAAAGGCGGAGTGCTCCCCAGGTGCAGCCGAGAGTGAGCACGATGCAGAGCATGCTCGTGGCATACAATGTGGAGGGCGATGCCGAAACGAATCCGGCGGGAATCAGTTCGCTCTCGAAAGCGGCGGTGAGTAGTGCGGCAACGCACCATACTCCTATATAATATAAACGTGCGGTTTTAAGATTTTGCATATTTGTGGGTGTAAAAAATATTGCGTTGGTGCTTAGCGGCGTAGTGGCGTGCGGCCGAGTAGCGATTGGCCGAGGGTCACTTCGTCTGTGTATTCAAGGTCGTCACCGATGCTCACGCCGCGTGCCAACACGGTGAGGCGTACGGGGCTGTCGGATAGTTTTCGCGAAATGTAGAAGTTCGTTGTGTCGCCTTCCATGGTGGGGTTGAGGGCGAGAATCACTTCTTTCACTTCGCCTTCGGCAATGCGGCTGAAGAGGGAGTTGAGTTCTATGTCGTTCGGTCCCACACCGTCCATGGGAGAGATTACGCCGCCCAGTACGTGGTAGAGTCCGCGATACTGTCCGGTGTTTTCGATGGACATCACACTGTGGATGTTTTCCACCACGCAGATGGTGGTGCGGTCGCGGTGAGAGTCGGCGCAGATGTCGCACACATCGGTGTCGGAAATGTTGTGGCACACGCTGCAGTGCTTCACGTCGTCGCAAAGGTGAGTGAGGCTGTCGCTGAATCCGTGTACGGTTTCCTTCTTTTGGCTGAGCAGGTACAAGGCGAAGCGGAGTGCCGTTTTGCGTCCCACGCCGGGAAGACGTGTGAGTTCCTGTACGGCGTGTTCGAGAAGTTTGGAGGGATATTGTTCGTTGAGCATGTGCGGTGGGGCCGTAGCGTGAAGCGTTCGTTGTGAAACGTGGACTACGGAACAATCGGCAAAATTAGCCAAATAGTTTAGAACACGGCTTGTGCATGCTGAAAATAGCACGGCGAAGCCATAAAGAGGAGACGATGCGTAGACCTCTGATAAAAATGTTGTATTTTTGTCCGCAATATTCCCCTTTTTATGGAATGTTTTGAAACGTCACACCCAATGTCGTGCTCTCACGAACAGCGTGATCATGCCCTATCAATTAGTAGAGATTGCATGAATTGGTGTTCCCGTTCTTATTCTAGACACCCCGAACAATGAAGAAACGCATACTTTATCTCGTAAACCCCATTTCCGGCACGCAGCGTAAGCAGGGCATCGCCAGTCTTGCGGAAGAGCTGACGGACAAGGACCTCTACGATGTGGAAGTCCGCTACACCTCCTATGCGGGTCACGCTTCAGTGCTTGCCACAGATGCCGTGGAGCGTGGGGTGGACGTGGTGGTGGCTGTGGGCGGTGACGGCACGGTCAACGAGGTGGCGCGTGCATTGGTTCATACCCCTTCGGCGCTTGCCGTAGTACCGTGCGGTTCGGGCAATGGGTTGGCACGTCATCTCCATCTTCCCCTCAACGTGCGCGAAGCTATCGGCATCATCAACGAGGCCAACGTGAAACCGCTCGACTATGGTACTATCAACGACCGTCCCTTCTTTTGTACCTGCGGTGTAGGCTTCGACGCCTTTGTGAGTCAGAAGTTTGCCGAGAGTGGGCGTCGTGGCCTGGTCACCTATGTAGAAAACACGTTGCGCGAGGGACTTCTCTATAAACCACAGACTTACACCATAGAAAGCGACACAAGCAAGGCCGAATGTAAAGCCTTCCTTATAGCTTGTGCCAACGCGTCGCAGTACGGCAACGATGCTTTCATTGCGCCTAATGCCAGCATGAGTGACGGCCTCTTCGATGTGGTGGTGATGGAACCTTTCAATGCCATCGATGCGCCACAAGTGGCTCTGCAGCTTTTCAAGGGAACATTACCGAAAAACAGTCATGTGAAAACGTTTCAGGCCAGCCGCATTGTGATCCATCGCGACAGCGAGGGCGCAGCCCATTGCGATGGCGACCCGTTCTTCACAGGGCGCGACATAGAGATAACAATGCAGCACAAGTCGCTCAATGTGGTGGTCAATGCACAAGCCGACTTCGAAGGCTTGCCAAAGGGTAAGAACCTCTTCCAGTTGCTACCAGACTTTTTCCAGGAGTGGCGCGTCATCCCCGAAACCCTCCTTCAGCGTACTAGTGCCGACATCCGTCGACTCAACCAAAATCTGTTGGGACGTATTAAGGGAAAATAAGAGGGCGCAAAATTATTCACGAATGGTCTGCGACTTGAATTGTATGGAATGTTCATTCCAGCAGCCCCAGTTGCTTAGCCTTGTGGCAAGCCTCTGTCATATTTGTGGATTGCATCTTGCAGATGATATTTTGTCGATGGCGGTCGACCGTGTTTTTGCTGATATTCAACCTTGAACTAATAGCCTTACTTGAGAGGCCTTCACTCACGAGTGTGAGGATTGTTATTTCGCGCTCGCTCAAAAGTTGTTTTTCATTGATGTTCATCTGACGTTCCTCTCCTGTGAGCGAATTTTTCAAAATGGCCACTTTGCTTGCCTTGACGGTAAGATTAAAAAGGCAGATGGCGTAGCTTACACCCCGTTTCCCCTTGCTCTGAAAATAGAAAATACGATGAAGTACAGGGCGGTATTTTCCATTCTTGTCTGCCATGCGCATAGTATTCTCCATGTGCCAGTCGAAGGCGTTGTCGGTATGCGAGGTGGTGACGAAATGA
>CAVKJJ010000110.1:0-4777 GCA_963656685.1 bacterium
CAATTTTATTGATCTTGGACTTCCTTCTGGTCTTCTTTGGGCGGACCGTAACATTGGTGCGGATGACCCTGAACTTTATGGGTATTATTTTGCTTGGGGAGAAACATATCCAAAGGACACATATGGTTTTTGGAATTGGATTCGCCCTGAATTGCAAAAGCGAGAAAATAGCGCGGAGCAAAAAAAAACGTTACCTCAACAATATGACGTTGCTTGTGTAAGGTGGCAAAACGGTGCTCGTATGCCAAAAGTGGAAGAATTGGAAGAACTGCTAAGAGAATGTTCTTGGCAAGCGAAAACACAACATGTGGTAATGGGGCCTGATGAGGGCTACCAAATAACTGGATGGAACGTTCAAGGTCCAAATGGAAATTCTATATACCTACCAGCCGCTGGTTGTTATGATGGAGACACAAGAGATTCTTTGTATATTGGAACAGATCCGATTGAAGGCACTCAACCAGTGGGGGAGTATTGGTCTGCAACTGCAGCGGGTGAGAACGAAGCCTATTTTCTAAAATTTAGAGGGTCTATTTTACAGGTCGGTCGTTTTCACAGTGGATATGAATTGGGTGAAAATGGCGAGGAACTTGATCCTGGAAAGGTTTATAAAGCAAGTAACTTCCGTATACACGATAGCGGCTATTTCGGCATGACCGTACGTGCGGTGAAAGATCCTATCAAAGTACTTGAAAAGCAGACTGAGCATAAAAAGGACAAGAACTCCGCTGGCAGACAAGCAAAAACGAAGAAAATAAACAATAAGAATGGACAATCCCCAACGGAGAACAAAAAGAGCAAGTCAGCTAATTCGAAGAAACAGAAAAACGACTAAATTTTAAGGGCCGCTCTGCTGATGCCTATTCCCGTTTTACATTTGTACGCATAGCTAATACTGTGGCTTCGCCAACGAGGAACAATTCGGCCATGCGATAGTGGCGCATACCTTTTGTTTTTACCGTTCCACTTGCAATTTCTGCCGAACGCAGCAACTGGTGGCGAAAATCCCAATCACCGAAAAAGGTCGCGGAACCAAGGCCAAAGCACATGGCACTAGCACTTAGACCTTTTATGATTAGTCCTGCGTCTCCGGCTTTCGCGCTGAAAGTGGGAAGTTTCATCTGATACTCCTTTAGGCCCACCATGTCGCACCCGAGAAACGAAGTTGTATGGCCAAACACAGCCTTCAATCGCTCGTATTGTTCAAAGGCGAATGCTTCGTCAACCATCGTCAAGTACGAACAGTTGAGCGCAGAGTGCGAGCCACGGACCGTGATGCCTTTCTGTGACCGACACGCACCAGGCAACATGCCGGCAAGCAATCCAGTACGTTTATGAACCCACATGGTCTTGGCATTATGCAACCATTCTTCAATAGTGTCATCGTATTCGCCCCCATAAAGCCGTCCATAGTTGCGTAAAGCTACCAACGTCACCAACATATCCGGTATCCATATCGGCTTTCGAGGAAAAGAGAGAAGGTTCATATCAAAGGGACTTTCATGCATGCGCCGCACCAAAACGCTACAAAGCCTTTCAAGCAATGCATCATAACGTGCATCGCCGCCACTAATCTTATAGTTTGTACACATCCAAGCCAATATGCTCAAATAAGTCATATGGCTACGAGCTCCGTCTAAGGTATCCATAGCATCTTCCTTCCATTGCATGGTGTCATATTGGCGTATGGTAGGCGTATTGACAATATCAATCAATTTTGCAATCAATGCAGGGCATTGTTGCGCTTTGTCGGTATAAATGTAGCTAATATTCGACAAAGCATGCGCCAACATGGAACAACTGTAAATTGCCCATTCACCCTGATACTCCTTACCAATCACGGAAGGAGCGGACGCTATTAGTTCTTCAGGCCGCTTGATGACCTCACGACATAACCAATTTGCACGTTCCAAAATATCGTCCCGTTCCGACTCCCAAGAAATGTTGTTAACAGGCTCTTGACGCATGAAACCAGAGGAAAGAATATTCTGCGGCAGTGATGTCATTAGTTTTGCTCCTAAAATGAGAAATCTGAATGAGCTTGATAGGTCCATATGTCGATAAACTTTAAGGGGAGATTTTGATTCTTTTGTAATTTTGCTTGTTATACCTTATTGGATATGCAAGCTTGAGAATGTTAACACAATTAGCAACACAAATGGTACATCGACAAAGTTAGAAACAATTTGTTAGAGTTGCAAAGAATATAGCTTGATATAGCTCAGAAAAGGACTGTTGAGAAAACGCGTTACGACTTAGTAGCATTTGGGAGTTGAATCTTCCTCAAACTGGCTTTTGTGCGCTGCACTTTAGGGGCGAAGTGGATAGATGTCAACACTCTGAGATGACGCTCTACACGTCATATAAAAGCATAGCACACAAGACCATCCGTGACGGCCGTGTAGAGCGTGACGTTTTGAAAACGGCCTCATGGAGGCTTTTGCGTGCTGCGCCTTCTATGGGGATGAGAAACTCGGCCCAATGAAAAGAAAAGACTTCCGCAGAGTTTCTGAGGAAGTCTTTTAATGTTAATCCAGATTGTCCACGTACGTCTGGTACACCGTGTCGTTAGACTTATTGTCTGTTCTAACGAGCGAGATGTTAGCTTTGAACCAAAGTCCGCTTTGTCTAGACATTAGCTTCAGCTTTTCAATATATGGGGTGAGCGCTTTGATGGCCTGTTGCTGACCTTCGGCATCAGTCTTCGCATAGCTATAAACGGGCTTCTGGGAAGAATAACCCAGTTCGTTTTCTATTTCTGCATCGGCCTTCTTCAGCCAACTATCGTGGTTCGGATTATCACAATCAATCACAATATTATAGGACGTACGGCTACGGTTGGGTTCTGGCATCTCATACCCTTTCGTTCCGCCATAAACCGGATCATAAGTATAATCCTTATAGTCAGCGGGTCCATTTGGCAATATATGATGATTATCGGGATCGTCATCGCATATCTCATCATAATACATTATTGGAGAAGGAGTAAATCGATAGCGAACGCCCTGCTTCGGATTTTTGATCTTTGCAATCCACGAGAATCCTATAGTGAAATCATTGGTTTGATATTCTGGCACACGAGTGAGCGTACTGCCACTTTTATGAGATGGTATTTCTCCTGTATAGAGCCAATCAACTGCAGATGAATCAGCATTCGTAAATACATGGGTCGTGATAGGAAGTTTCTCAATTGGCTGCACCTTCCATCTCTTCTTATAACTGTATGTTGGAGATGCGTTTGATGTCACCATGGGCTGAATAGGAACGATGTTGTCCATCGTAAAGTCGAAACCATATTCTTTACCACCATAAGCAGAAGGACTAGGTTGAGGATCATATGCGACGATTTCCTCGTTTCCACCTTTACTTTGGAACATTTCTACTTTATATTTAAGTCCAACTAAGACAGGACCGAGCCAATAATATTTTTTCTTACCATACCAAGTTGTATAACTAGGCACTACATGCTCTGAAGAACTGTCATAGACACTACCAATATAATACGACATGTATCCCTTATGAAGGGTGTAAGGATCAGGAAGCTTTGAATTCTTTACGGTCATTAGATAACGCATAAGATAGTAGTCTTCATCCGTATCGAATTTATGAAGCGGGATAATCTCGATTTTGTAATTTAAATCACAGTTTACTTGACAAGAAAATACCGGACTACTAAACTGGGTAGATTTTGACATGGTGTAAATACCATACTCTTCATCGTCATTACCACCATTGTCAAGTTCGTCCGATTCTTTCATCCACGTAACGAGGTTGTCGGCAGAGAGACCATAGCGGTAGCCATTGGGCTTGTAGTTTTCCTCAACGATTTGGATTTGAAAAGAGTCTGTGTCTTCAGTTTTGCTATTGGCATAGGCATTGTCGAGCGAGGGAGAACCATAGGACGAATTCTTGCGGAAACCTGCTACAGACGAAACGTCAACGGAGTCTTTGTCGAGTTGCTGACGAGCAGACTCAACGCCTTCGAGGAACTTACGGTAAGGTTGCGTGTCTTTGCCTTGTGCATCAAGCTCGTCAATGGCCTTGCTTACCGTGTCGGCCAACGCAGCAACGGTCTGGTTGCCACGACCTCCCACAATTACAAAGTTGGTGTAGTTGTTGTAGGCATCAATGAGTTGAGGCACGTCGGCCACTCTAACCTTCACGCTAGCACCGTTTACAAGCACCACTGAGGCGAGGTTGGAAGAGAATTCTGCTACCGGATTTTTGATACGCGCTGCAACAGAGGCATTGATACCCGTGCGGTCGTCGCCGAGCAGAAGGGTCTTGCCGTCGTAGCACACACCGAGTTGGTCGGTAGTGGGCGTAGTAGTTTCGGAAGAAGAATCGTCCGTAGTAATGCTCTCCTTGGTTTCGTCGCTACAAGCGGTGAACAACGTGATTGCACCGAAGGCGACGGTAGCAACGAAGAGCGACTTGAATAGAATTTGTCGTTTGTCCATAACCTTATGTTTTGATTATATTTTTGCAAAGTTACATATTTTCAGCAAACACAGAGGGAGATTGGTAGAGAAATGGTAAGAAAGAAAAAAGTCTGGAATTTGGAGGGATGTTAGGTAAATGTGCGTTATGAGGGCGTTAGCGTATGAAGGCGTAGCGCATGGAGGTCACGTCTCTGACGTAACTGTTGAGCGCATAGAAATGAGGCGCAGCATGCAAAAGCCTCTATGAGGCCGTGTAGAGCGTGACGTTTTGAAAACTTAACCCCCATGAGCGAGATGTTCGCCGTGTAGAGCGTCACGTCAGAGACGTGACCCCC
>CAVKJJ010000111.1:0-4532 GCA_963656685.1 bacterium
ACAAAATGGACGAAAAATAGCTCCGAAATCTGACAAAGCTAATTTATAGAACCACTCTAGATGATTTAGAATGTAGCTCTCACACCGATGGTGAACGTACGGGGATTAGGATAGGAACCCATGTCGATACCGTTGTTGATGTCGCCGGCAGAGGAGTGGAAGGAGTGTCCAGCGGGGTCGATGCCCTTGTAGCCGGTGATGGTGAAGAGGTTCTGTCCGGAAAGTGTGAAACGGAGGCTTGCAAACTTAGCCACTTCCTTCGGGAGGTTGTAGGAAATGCTGATGTTTTCGAGGCGGAGGTAGCTTGCGTTTTCAAGCCACTTGTCGCTGTTGCCGTACTGCTTTGAACCTGATCCGTAGGTAGGCATGGTGGTGCCTACGTTGGCAAAGTAGCTCTTGTCGGTGACGAACTTTGAAGCACCGGGAGTGGCGTTCATCGTGTAGCGTACGAGGTTGAGGCGCTTGGCACCGAAGGAAGCGTTGAAGAAGGCGTTGAAGTCCCAGTTCTTGTAGGAGAGGGTGTTGTTCCATCCAAGGGTGAACTTAGGATTGGAGTTGCCAAGCACAACGCGGTCGGTAGAGGCGTTGGGAGTGGCGGTCTTGTTGCCGTCCTTGTCGTAGTACATGTCAACGTACTTGCCGTCGGCGTTAAGTTCTACGCCAGCCCAGCGGAAGCCGTAGAAGGAACCGATGGCTTCGCCTTCCTTAACGATGGTACAGGGGTCAACAGAGCCTTGTGAAGGCACAGAACCGTAGAGGATGGGATCGTCGGCAGTGAGCTTAAGCACCTTGTTGCGGTTGTAGGAACCGTTGAGGGTGGATGTCCAGGAGAAGTCCTTGGTCTGGAATATGCGGCCTGTTACGGCGAGGTCGAAACCTTTGTTTTCCACTTCACCGGCATTTACCCAATAGGTCATGCCGCCAATGGCAGCCGTGGTGGTCTGCTGGAGAAGGGCGTCGGTGGTCTTCTTGTAGTAGTAGTCGAAGGTGAAGGAGAGTCGGTTCTCAAAGAATCCGAGGTCGATGCCGAGGTCGAACTGGTGAACCTTTTCCCAAGTGAGGTCGGGAGTAGGCACGCCGTGTGTCCAGTAGCCATTGTACATGGTGTTGGTACCGAAGTCGAAGCTGGTGCCGGTGAGCATGACCATGGTGGAGTAGGGCGTGATGTCCTGGTTACCGATGATACCGTAGCTCAGACGCAGCTTGAGGTTGCTGATGGCCTTGACGTTCTGCATGAACTCTTCCTGGCTGATGGTCCATGCGGCGGCGATGGACGGGAACCATCCCCACTTCTTGTTCTGGAAGCGGCTGGAACCGTCGGCACGGAGCGTACCGGTGAGCATGTATTTGTCGGCGTAGTTGTACATGACGCGTGCCACGCCGGAGAGGAGCGCCCACTTCTGGTAGCTGTTGCTCTGCGAACGGGTCTTGGCGTCGTTTACGTTCCAGTAGCCCACACTTTCGCTGGTGAGGTTCGTACCGGAAATGGACATGTAGCGGTTTTCGTAGCTGGTGGCTTCCCAAACGCCGGTGGCGGTGAGGGAGTGCTCGTTCCACTTGTGGTTGTAGGTAAGGTTGTTGGTGGTCTGAAGCAAGAGCTGGTAGTTGTCGCTGTTGCTCATAGAACTTGAACCTTGCGGACTTACCTTGCCGGAACCGAAGGAGTAGTTTTTGGCGTCCTTGTAGTCAAGACCGTTGGTGGTGGTGAAGGTCAGGCCGTCAATGATGTTGAACTTGAGGTCGATGTGTCCGTTCACCACGTCGCGCATGTGGTCGTTCTTGTTGGTCTTGAGCGCACCGTAGGGGTTGGCTTGCGACACGACGTTGTAACCGTCGCGAGCGTAGTTTCCGTTGCTCTGGTACATCTCCATGGTGGGGGAGAAGTTGAGTCCGTTCCATATGGGGTTGTCCTGGTTCTGGTGGAAACCGCCTCCCTTGCCTTGTCCGCGTGAGAGGTTGACGTCGGCAGTGAGTTCGAGCCACTTGTAGAGCTTGGAGTGTACGTTGGCCTTGATGGCGTAGCGCTTGAACTGGGTGTTGTAGATGACACCGTCGTGGTTCATGTAGTTACCGGACACGTAGAACTGCGTGTCTTCGTTGCCTTTCGAAACGGCGAGTTTATAGTTCTGTGTGATGCCAGTTTCGAGCAATTGGTCCATCCAGTCTATGCCGGGATTAGATCCGTCGAGGTAGCTCTTCATGCTCTCGGCGGTGGCGAGTCCGTTGTTGACGAGTTGCTGGGCATATTCCTGCGTACCCATCTTTTCGGGAATGTGGTAGGCTTTGCTGAAACCTACGGAAGCGTCGAAGACGACTTGTGTGACGCCGGCCTTACCGGTCTTTGTCTGTACGAGGACAACGCCGTTGGCACCGCGAGCACCGTAGATGGCGGTTGACGATGCGTCCTTGAGCACTTGGAAGCTTTGTATGTCTTCGGGGTTGATGCCTTCGAGTCCGCTTTCGCGCACGATGCCGTCAACGACGTAGAGGGGTTCGTTGCTCTTGTTGATGGAACTTGAACCGCGCACACGTATTTTGATGTCGCCGCCGGGTGAACCGCTGGACATTACTTGCACACCGGCTATGCGGCCTTGAATGGCGTCGCTGACTTGTGTGATGGGCTGGTCCTTGAAGCTCTTGTTGTCCATGACGGCAACGGAACCTGCGAGGTCGGCCTTGCGTACGGAACCGTAACCGATTACTACGGCTTCGTTGAGTGTGTTGTCGATGCTTTTGAGTTGTACGTTGAGCGTGGAACCGCTCACTTTCTTTTCTTGTTTTTCATATCCGATGTAAACGATGCGCAATGTCTGGCCAGGATTGGCTTTGATGGTATAGCGTCCGTTGGTATCGGTGGTGGCAGTGGTTCGTGTGCCTTTGACGAGCACGGTGACTCCGACGAGTGGTTCGCCGTTGGTGTCTGTTACGACACCGCTGACAGTGCCTTTCTGCTGGTTGATGGTTGTAGGCTCTGGTGCGGAGGTAGGGGCTGCGGCATAAGCCATTCCGTGGGCTGCCATAAGCATGACGAGTCCCATGGATAGGGCACTTGTGCGCTTCATGCACTTGTACCAAAGGGGAATCTGCGTTCCCGCAAGGTTACGATCTGATTTCATACGCAGATAAGGGGTGGATTAGACTTAAGTATTAGAAAGATTTATTTGTTAGCGTGGTGCGTACAACGTTTGTTGTGCGCTCGTCGACAGCAAATGTAAGGAAAATATAAAAACTAATGCAAGGTTTGGCACTTCAATTTTCCAAAAAGTGGTTTATAATAGGCATTTTAGGCTGTTTCGTCGTTTATTAGGTGTAAAGAAAGCGAAAAAGGAGGCCTCACAGAGGCTTTTTTGCGTGGCTGCGGCCTCACGGAGGGCGCAGCCGCGCAAAAGCCTCCGTGAGGCCCTCGCCCCCATGGAGGGCGAAGCCACGCAAAAGCCTCCGTGAGGCCCTCGCCCCCATGGAGGGCGCAGCCGCGCAAAAGCCTCCGTGAGGCCCTCGCCCCCATGGAAGTGCACAGCCTATCATCATCAAGGAGATATCACTATTTCTTTTACGAAGCTTCGCTTCACCTTCTCTCTTCGAGTTTTCCTCATCCACACGGTTTTTTATATTCACTATATTTTCTTCTTTCTTTTTGTTTTTAAAGTAATACTTAAAAAGGAGAATCCTATGTTGGTTATAATAGGCTGTGGACAGTGTGGAAAGCTTTTTGACGTTTTGTTTGGTTATGTGGAATGCTTTGTTTTGCACGGTGTTGTACGCGTTTTTGTCCACAGCCGGCAGAGGGTGTGGCTCCTTTTATATAAAGGGGGTAGTTGAGGTTTTTCTATGTTTCTTCCACACGATGTGGATAACTTATGCCCCGAGAAAAAAGTTTGAAAACGGGTGTGCATTTTTTGTGGATGGCATTATGGACAAGGTGGGGAAATCGTTGTTGATTGGTGGATAATGTGGCTGAGGCTTTTGGGCGTTTGGCGAAGGGCTTGTCCACAAAGTTTTACCCGCTTTGTCCACAGGTTATACACAGGGTTTTCAACAGGGATAAAAGCGTTACGTGTGAGGTGTAGGCAGATATTTGCGTAGGCTGCATATATCGTTTAAACGTAAAAGAACCGGCTTAAAAGGTAGACATCGTATCTACGTTTTAAGCCGGTTATAGAAAATGAAAATGTTGTACGTAGGGAAAGTCTATTCTACTACTTTCCATTGCCCCCCATTGCGTGAACCTCCTATGCGAATTATCTTTCCTATTTGTTTAAGTTTTTTGATATGATAGGCCACGCCATCTTCCGTTAATCCACATGTAGATGCGATATCTTTTGTAGTAATCTTAGGATTAGAACTAATCAGTTTGAGAATAGTTTCCGTAGTAATACGTGGAGTTTCCGTAGTAGTTTCCGTAGTAGTTTCCGTAGTAATACGTGGAGTTTCCGTAGTAGTTTGAGAAGTTTCCGTAGTTTTTATTTTAAGGATACTTTCAATTCTGTTTGGATTATTCTTTTCAGTGATTGTAGGCGTGTTCCATCCGTTGT
>CAVKJJ010000112.1:0-4523 GCA_963656685.1 bacterium
CCAGATTGCCGCATAAATCTCCGTTGGATTTTAAATCCGAAACTTAAGTAAATTATCTCCTATGCCAACGCGTTGGCATAGGAGAAAGTTGTTTGCTTCCATTCACATTTACCGAATCCACGCTTTTTTCATGGTTCAACAAGGCCGAAAGCCGCGCGAATTGCGTACATTTGCGTCAAAGTATGCAGCACATATTCTGCATTCACCAATCCAATACCCCGAAAACCGACATTTTCCTTATGCAACACCCCATTCCCTGGCAAGAACGCCCCGAAGGCTGCACCGACATCATGTGGCGCTACGCCAACAATCCTATTATCAACCGCTACGACATCCCCTCCTCCAACAGCATATTCAACAGTGCCGTGGTGCCCTTCGGCGACGGCTTTGCCGGTGTGTTCCGTTGCGACAACCGACGGGTGCAGATGAACATCTTCGCCGGATTCAGCGACGACGGCATACATTGGCACATCAATCCCGACCCAATTCGTTTCGAAGCCGGCAATACGGACATGATTGAGTCCGACTACAAATACGACCCGCGTGTGACCCGCATCGGCAACCGCTACTGGATAACCTGGTGCAACGGTTACCACGGACCTACCATCGGCATTGGCTACACCGACGATTTCCGCACTTTCCATCAGTGCGAGAACGCTTTTCTCCCCTTCAACCGCAACGGCGTGCTCTTTCCGCAGAAGATAGGCGGGCGCTACGCCATGCTCTCCCGTCCGAGCGACAACGGCCACACGCCCTTCGGTGACATCTTTATCAGCTATTCCCCCGACATGAAATACTGGGGCGAGCACCGCCACGTGATGAGTCCCACGCCCTTCGAACAGAGTGCATGGCAATGCACTAAAATCGGTGCCGGCCCCGTGCCCATTCTCACCGAAGAGGGTTGGTTGCTGTTCTACCACGGTGTGATCACCACGTGCAACGGTTACCGCTACTCCATGGGTGCTGCCCTACTCGACCGCGACGAGCCCTCGCGCGTGCTCTACCGCTCGATGGACTACCTCCTTGCCCCCGCCGCTCCCTATGAACTGCAGGGCGACGTGCCCAACGTGGTCTTCCCCTGCGCTGCGCTCACCGAAGGCGACAAACTGGCCGTCTACTACGGCGCCGCCGACACCGCAGTGGCCCTCGCCTTCGGCTACGTCAGCGAAATTGTCGATTTCCTCAAGCGGCAGTAATCTTTTCATTCAGAAGAATCCTGAAAGGATTTGTCACCCACATAAAGAGCGCATTCGCCAACCAGTCATTCTACATCTGCACATTCGCACATTTGCACATTCCTCCTACCTCCTCATGCATAAACTCAGACTCATTCTTGCCCTGTTTCTCTCCGTCCTCGCCGCCTCGGCCCAGAAAGAGCCGGCGGACTGGGTGAATCCCTTTGTGGGCACCACCAATTTCGGCACGTGCAACCCTGGCGCCGTGTGTCCCAGCGGCATGATGAGCGTGGTGCCCTTCAACGTGATGGGCTCCGACCTCAACCGCTACGACAAGGACGAACGATGGTGGAGCACCCCCTACGACAACACCAACGCTTACTTTACAGGCTATTCGCACGTGAATCTCAGCGGTGTGGGTTGCCCCGACCTGGGTTCCCTCCTCCTCATGCCCACCATGGCCGACACGCTCTGCGTGGACTATCACCGCTACGGATCGGTCTATACCGACGAGACGGCTTCGCCCGGATACTACTCCAACCGCCTCACAAAGTATGGCATACGCACCGAAGTGACCGCCACGCCGCGCAGTTCCATGGCACGCTTCACCTTCCCAAAAGGTCGTGCGCACATTCTCCTCAACCTCGGCGAAGGACTCACCAACGAAAGCGGCGCCACAGCCCGCCTTTCCGCCCCCAACGAAGTGGAAGGTTGCAAACTCCTCGGCACGTTCTGCTACGAAGCCACACAGGCGGTCTTCCCCATCTACTTCGTGATGCGAGTGGAACGTACTCCTGCGGCTTCGGGTTATTGGAAATTTCAACGCCCGAAGAAAGGCGTGGAAGCACAGTGGGACCCCGACGACAACAAATATAAAATCTACTCGCGTTACAGCCGCGAAATCTCCGGCGACGACATAGGCGCCTGGTTCTCCTTCGACGCCGAAGAGGGCGAGGAGGTGGAAGTACGCATGGGCGTGAGCTTCGTCAGCATTGCCAACGCCCGCGAAAACCTTGAGAAAGAGCAGCGTGGCCGTCACTTTGCTGAACTCCGCGCCGAAGCCCGTCAGCGATGGAACGCCGACCTGGGCCGCATCACTCTCGAAGGCGGTACGGACGAGCAGCGCAGCGTGTTCTACACCGGACTCTACCATCTGCTCATCCACCCCAACGTGCTGCAGGACGTGAACGGACAATATCCCGCCATGGAGAGCGACCGCATACTCACCGCCAAGGGTAAACGCTACACCGTGTTCTCCCTGTGGGACACGTATCGCAACGTCCACCAGTTTCTCTCCCTCGTCTACCCCGAACGGCAGCGCGACATGCTCCACACGATGCTCGGCATGTACAGCGAACACGGGTGGTTGCCCAAATGGGAACTCTACGGACGCGAAACTTACACGATGGAGGGCGACCCCGCCATTCCAGTCATCGTTGACTCGTGGATGAAAGGCTTCCGCGACTTCGACGTAAATCTGGCTTACGAGGCTATGTGCAAAGGCGCCGACACGCCGGGCAAGGACAATCCGCTACGCCCCGACAACGACGACTACGTACAGCGCGGCTACGTGCCCCTCACGGGAGAGTTCGACAACTCCGTGAGTCACGCTCTGGAATACTACATTGCCGACCACGCACTCTCGCGCATGGCTGAAGCGCTCGGCAAAAAAGACGATGCGAAGCGCTACCGCCAGCGCTCGCTCGGCTACCGTCACTACTACAGTACCGAATACGGCACATTGCGCCCCATTCTACCCTCGGGCAAATTTCTCTCGCCGTTCAATCCTAAACTCGGTGCGAACTTTGAGCCCAATCCGGGATTTCACGAAGGCAGCGCGTGGAACTACACGTTCTACGTACCCCACGACATTCCCGGACTCGCCCGTCTCATGGGCGGCAAAAAAGCGTTTGTGGACAAACTCCAACACGTGTTTGACGACGGACTCTACGATCCCGCCAACGAGCCGGACATAGCCTATCCCTACCTCTTCTCCTACTTCAAAGGTGAAGAGTGGCGCACACAGAAACTCACACGCGAACTGCTCGCCAAGCACTACACCACACGTCCCGACGGCATTCCCGGCAACGAAGACACGGGCACCATGTCCGCCTGGGCGCTCTTCTCCATGATGGGCTTTTACCCCAACTGCCCTGGCGACCCCACCTACATCCTCACCGCCCCGGTGTTTGACAAAGTAACCATCAAACTCCAGCCCGACTATTACAAACAGCGCGAACTCGTCATCGAAGCGCCTGGTGCCACCTCCTCACAAGCCTACATCAAGCAGGCCAAGCTCGGCGACAAACCCCTGAAGAGCTTCATCATAGACCACGCCGATCTTGTCAATGCCGGACGGCTTACGTTTGAATTCAAGTAATCAAAGCATCGAAAAATCAAAAAAAGAGTTCTTCCGCAAGCAATTGTTCCTGTTTGCGGAAGAACTCTTTCAATATACAGCACTGTCGGTTAGCCTATCTGTGCTACCACGTCGTAGAGCAACTTTGCAAAGACGGCCATCCCCAACAGTTTAATGACGATGTCCATCACAATTGTGCCCGTAGTAACTTTTGCCGTTCCATTGCAGATGCACTTGACACTCTTGTAAAAGTTTGTCAGAATACTTGCGAGGAAATACAGGGCAAACAAAGCAAGCGCTATTGCTGCCACATTCCAAATCTGTCCGGCTTCTGCCCCTAAACACCAGAGTGAAGTGATGCTCAGTATGCAAATGCAAGCCACGATTTCAAAATAACGGCCGTATGTTCCTTTCTTCGATGGAGTCTTATTCTTTAGTGCGATTATATTGCGAACAATAAAGTAAAGACAATAGATTGTCGCTAGGAAGAAAACTAATATCTTTAATGTCATAATACTATCGACGTTCTTTTATCTAGGCTTTGAATAATTCGTTCTTCTGTTCGTTGCAAATGGCGAAAAAATCGTTTACGTCCTGAGTGTTGATGCATGTCTGATTGTTTGAAACTTCTTGGCATGCATTAAGCAGAAACGTTAGCGTGGTCACGGCCAACGAAAGGCTTAACATAAAGCAGAGTCCTTTAATTAGTCTGATCATATTCGTCTTTTTTAGTGCCGCAGTGTTGATAACGGCAAAGGATAAATGTGAATTGTTTGGCATCTCTATGCCTTGGTAAGTACTTACATTGCGAAAATCGGAAAAAAATAGGATGTAAAGAAAATAATCCCGTGTAATTTATGCATCATGCAGACATCTTTACGTAATACGATGCTGTTAAACATTATTTTGTGTTGATTTTAGAGCTATAACAACGCCCGCGTGTTTGAATAAGTATTTCAAGACAATCTCTATCCGTAAACAAAAGGGTG
>CAVKJJ010000113.1:0-4468 GCA_963656685.1 bacterium
ACCAACCGAAATGTACCGCAGGCAAGCGGGAACATCGGTGTGGAAACGGAATTCTTAGGCAAGGACGGAATCCACTACCGCGTGACGAACACCACCGACAACGGCACCTACCTTGCCGAACCCATTGACGGCAACGGACAAGGCCGCGAGTTTTCTGCCGCTTCCGTGACGGAAGGTGTTGACCGACTCCTCAACGAGAAGCCCGTAGCAGAAGAAGCCACGGGCGAAACGGAAAGTCTCAAAGGACGCACTGTGTCCGTCAACGGCAACGACTATGTCATCGAGCAAGAGAGTGAGGATGGGTATGCACTCCGTGCCAAGGACAACACACGTTACATCTGGACGAAGGAACAGTTCAACAAGGCTGTAGAAGACGGACGTGCCGTGGTACACGAAGTAGAGAAGCCGAAAGAAGGAGCGGAAGCCCGCAACGAAAATGAACCTATTCCTGCTCCGCAAGCGGAAGCCGAAGCCGAGACAAAGGTTGCTCCCGAAGGAAGCGAAGTACCCAATACAGAAGACGCAGCAAAGGCTGAAGAAGCCAAGATAAACGAAGCACAAACACCTACAGAAGAACCTATAGCAGAACCAAAGGCAGAGGGACAAAAGTCTTCTGCCACCTCACGCATACCCGTCAGTGAAGACGGAAAGAAACTCTACGAACAAGCCACTCCCGAAGACGTGTTTGACTCTCTCGTTGAGGAACTCGGTGACGAGTCTGCCGCCACATCCATTGCCGAACGTGCCGCAAAGGCAGCGCAAAAGGCTCTTGACCGTGCCAACGAAGAACTCGACAAAGCCGAAGAGCCGAACGAAATGGTGGAGAAGACCAAGGCCGTGCGTGCCGCACAAAAGAAGATTGACTTCTGGAATCAAGTGGCTATCATGGAAAAGAAGCGTAAGGCTGAAGCAGAATTGCGTGCAGAAGAACGTAAGGCAGAAGAAGTAGAGCGTAAAGCGGCAGAAGAAGCAGAGAGTGAAACTAAAAAGAACTTGCAGGGGAAAATCAGAGAATGGTTTTCAGACGAGAACGTTGAATGGGCTGAAGGAAAAAGCCTTGAAGAGTGCGTTGAACACTTTGGTAATACGCCAGAACCGATTGCAGTCTTGCCCGCGATAGTAAGAAAAAACGTTCCAAGTCTAGAAGGAGACTATTTGTATAGTGGCAAAGCCTATATGATAGACCACCAAGCGAACCATCACCCAGAACTAGGTATAGACGAGTATGTCAACATTCAGACGATTCTTGATAGTTACGATGACATCAAAGACCTTTCTGAAGGTGGTAAACTAAAAATAGCCTTTATCAAGAAACTGGATAAAGGCTATACCGTAGTTGCGGAATTGTCAAAAGAGAATGATAAAATTTTCTTGCATAAGACTTTCTTTTATCGTGAAGCCAAAGGTAAACGCGTACCTTACAAGAACAAGGCGAGCATAATAGAAAGATGGTCTGAGGACGGTAGTACCTCAATCAGTCCTACTGAGAATCAGCAGCCGGCAGACACCGAAAATATTTCTGCTCTTGACACATCTTCCGCTGACAAAGGTACGGAATCTTGCGAACCCACGCAAAAGAAACCAAGCGAAAAGATTGCGGATGCCGAAGCGCAGACGGAAACCAATCCCACCGAAGCGCAGAAGCAGAGCGGAAACTACCGCAAGGGACATGTGCGCATAGGCTCCTACGATATCTCTATCGAGCAACCCAAGGGAAGCGTGCGCCGTGGAACCGATGCTAACGGCCACACTTGGGAAAGCAAGATGAACAACACCTACGGATATATCCGTGGCACGGAAGGTGTGGACGGTGACCACATTGACGTATTCCTTTCCAACGACATTGACAAATGGGACGGCAAGCAAGTGTTTGTCGTAGACCAGTACAACCCCGACGGCACGTTTGACGAACATAAGGTTATGCTTGGCTACAACTCTGCCGAGGAAGCTAAGCGCGACTATCTCGCCAACTACGAACAAGGTTGGGAAAACGGCCGCAGAATTGACGTGACTCCCGTTGCCGAAGACAAGTTCCGTCAGTGGATAGAAGGTAGCCGCCGCAAGACGAAGCCTTTCAGCGAGTATGCCGTTGCACAACAGTCTGAGACGAACACCGACACACAGTCGCAGAATCAAGAACGCGAAACCCACGCCTACCCGGAACAACCACTAGCAGAGCGCACACGCAAGGCCGAATCAGAATCTGACAAGGCTACAGTAAAGCCTGAGACGAAAACTCGCAAGACGAAATTTGACCAAGTTCGCGAAAGATACCATAAGGCTCGTTCCAGAGTTGAAGATTTGATGCTGCTTCATAATAATCCAAGCAGAGACAATGAAATAAAGAGATTGGAGAATGAAGAAGATGATGTTCAAGAAGAACTTTTACGCCTTGAAGACGAACTTGCCAAAGCTGAAAAGGGAAATGCGCCAAAAGAAGAAATAGACCATATTAATCAAGAGATTGACGAAGCGAATCGTCGCATGTCATCTATAGGTGATGATATGCAAGCTCGGGTTGAAGAAATCAAAAAAGAATACGAAGAAGCCATTAAGGAGGAGAACGAATCACAGCGAGAATACTTTAAATATTCTCGCGAGCAGAGTCTGTCTTCGCTGCCTAAACGGTTCAAATGCCTTTCCCAAAAAGGCTTGGCTTTGGGTTCAAAAAAGACGCAGCTCAATCCGAAATTGTTCTATAGGAAGAACCATATTAATCCACTTTTAAGAGGAGTCTTCCATGAGAACGGATACGCAGTTGCCTCGGACGGAACTACACTGCTTTGTGTAAAGACAGACTATCCGAAGGAATATGAAGGCAAGACTATTGATGCCAAAGGCAACGTAGTGGATCCGAAAAATGGAGTCTACCCCAACTGGGCATCCGTTATTCCTGGCGAAAGTCAAGAGATTATTGATGCCGAGTCCTTTGTCGAATCTATAGACAAGATGATTGCAGAAGACAAAACCAATGGACTCTCAAAGCAAAACAACCAAGCGTTCTTGCATATTGGCGGTGGCGCATGCCTTCCTCTTGGAAGAGCCAAGGCTTTAATGGAAGTTGCAAGAAAAACGAAGAATGCCAAAGTATTTTATAATAGCGAACGCAGAACTGTCCTCGTTGAAGGGGATGGTACTGTTGCATTAGCTCTATGCGAAATGCCAGAACTGGGCTATTCGGATAACAAGGTTTTTGAACTATCTTCAAAGGGTACAGACAAGAAAGAAGTCGAAGGCAACGGCGAGACCGACGTGCGCGAATCAAGAGCGCAGTCGCAGCAGCCTTACACGCCCGTCACCCGTGCCGAGCGTGCGCTTCGCGATGCCGTGGTTGACCGCATGAAGGCGAGCGGCATCGGCATTATTGCTGACACCGCCTATGGGCAGAAGATAATGGATATGGCGAATTCCTTTGATGGTTTGCGCATGGAAGCGAAGCACCACAGCGAGAGCGCAGAAAAGCGCAACCGCACGCTCGCAACTGTAGACAAAGCAGTTTCGTTCATCAGTGGCAGACCTATCCAAGAAGTCCGCGCAGAACGCAAAGCACGTGAAGCCAAGTTCAAAGCCGAAACAAAAGATTTGTATGACAGAGTTTTGTCTGGAAATTTTGATGACGTAACTTTGCAACGACTCAATTATTTTCTAGACCATGTCACACCAAACAACGAATACGGACGACGGTTATCTAAACGACTTCCACAAGAAGTGGTGCGAAGAGTGCGAAAAGGAGAACGAGCGAGTGAGGTCGATGTACTTTTCAGCAGAATATCTGAGAGCGCAGTCCCAGCGAATGAACGCACTCGTCCAGAAGCAAAGAGAAGAATTGAGGAGAAAAAGAAAGAACTCCTCAAAGCATGGGCAATAGCCACTGGCAATTGGCACACAAGTGTTGAAGACTTTACTCACAACACTAAGCCGATAGGCAGTGGTAAGGACTCTGTTGTCTACCAATCTGACGATGGCAAGAGTGTCATCAAGGTTTCTGCGGGCAAAGACAACCTCAAGAAATTCCGTCCCGACATTGATGCCGTTACTTTGTTCAATCACATATTCCGCAATAACCCATACAAGATTTTAGGTTATGGCGAAGTAGACGGCAAGTTTGTAAAATTCCTCAAGCAACCTATTGTAGACTTTGCAGACAGCACTCCGTTGTCGGCAGAGGAACGTGTGCGCTATATGGAAGGAATGGGCTTCAAGCCGATTAACGAAGAGCGTACGGCATTCAGCAACGGCAAGTTTGTCGTAGCCGACCTGCAGGGCAACAACATCATCAAAGACAAGTCGGGCAATATCCGCGTGATTGACGCGGACGTAAAGCTGCACACTAAGGACTCTGGGGGCAAGTATGAGTATCCTGCCGTTGAAGATGATTTCCCGACAAAGAACGGCATCCGCGAGCATCGCGTTTACCACGGAAGCCAAGCTGACTTTGACCACTTCGATAATTCGCATATGGGCGAGG
>CAVKJJ010000114.1:0-4432 GCA_963656685.1 bacterium
AATGTTACCGCCTGCTTGCCAAACTCGTTCCGCACACTTGGCTTGTAAAAGTGGCAGGGCTGGACTGATTGTTTCTACAAATTAAGTATGTATCATGGTTACAGCAATCCTCATTTACCTCCTTGCCGTCAATGTCTTGACATTCATTGTCTTTGGCATTGACAAGTACAAGGCGAAACATGCCAAGTGGCGCATCTCTGAGGCGACACTGCTCCTGCTTGCCGTCTTTGGCGGAAGCATCGGAGCGTGGTGCGGCATGAAAGTGTGGCATCACAAGACGATGCACAAGAAGTTCAAATACGGTGTGCCCTTGATATTCATTCTGCAAGTTGCCCTTGCGGTATGGACAATCAACGAGATGGCACAAACTCCAATGCCAATATAATATGACGATAGAAAAGATAGACCATCTGACGGACTCTTTGAAGGATGAACTGATTGGTGTATGGGAAAAATCCGTAAGGAGTTCCCATCAGTTCCTATCGGAAGAGGACTTAGCCTATTACCGTCCTCGCATAAGAGACATCTATTTCGATGCCGTCGATTTGTATGTCATCAGAAATCCCAATGTTGTTGCATTCATGGGACTGAGCGAGGATATGGTAGAGATGCTTTTCGTGCTCCCGTCAGAGAAAGGCAAGGGCTATGGCTCTGCCTTGCTCAACTTCGCCTTTGAGGAGAAGAAAATCCGCAAGATAGACGTAAACGAACAGAACACGAAGGCGTACCAATTCTACATCAACCGAGGTTATCGTGCAATAGCAAAGGACGAAGTGGATGCCGAAGGCAAGCCCTACCCTATTGTCCATTTGGAGAGATAATATAAAACTTGAGGCCACTTGCTATGGCGATTCACGCTTTCGCAAGTGGCCTCAACGGTTATTCGTCAGTCACCCTTATAAAATGCGCAAAAAGCAAGGCACGGTGTGGGAAAAGCAAGGCTTGGTGTGAAACTACCAAGGCATGGTGTCGTTGGAAAGACGGAGGCACCATATGCATAGTCTCACGCGCGCACGCGCGTACAGAAAGTTTGTGCAACCTACCTTCAGCCTTCAGCCGTAAGAGAAATATCCCCTCCGAACGGGGGACATTTGTGCCTTACATCAAGGCTACATTCTTACTTCGAGGTTTGTTCGGCTGAAGGCTGAAGGTTGTTTGCACAAACTTTGGTGTATAGAAAACACGAAGAAAGTGCCCTCAATTATGGAATTCTCCATAAAAAACCGCACCAAATGTGTAAATACTACGCAATACATTTGGTAGATTTCCTAAAGTACCGTACCTTTGCGTTAGATTTACGCATCACAACTATGGAGAAACAAGAATATTGCTACAAATATCCGCATCCGAGCGTTACGACGGACTGCGTGATATTCGGGTTTGACGGAAACAAGCTGAAGGTATTGCTCATTGAACGAGGCTTAGAGCCTTTCAAGGGTAAATGGGCTTTCCCTGGAGGCTTTCTGAAGATGGACGAGTCGGCAGAGGAAGGTGCAGCGCGCGAATTGCAGGAGGAGACGGGACTAACCGGAGCGTACATCCGCCAATTTCACACATTCACAGCACCAGACCGCGACCCTCGTGAGCGTGTCATCACTATTGCCTACTACGCATTGGTGCGCTTGCAGGACATCACCGCTGGCGACGATGCCGCCAAGGCGCAATGGTTCTCACTCGACGAAGTGCCCTCGCTGGCATTCGACCACGACCAGATACTGCGCATGGCAGAACGCGCATTGCGCAAGCAAATACATTTCGAGCCTGTAGGATTTGAACTGTTGCCGGAGAAGTTTACGATGAAAGCTCTCCAACAACTCTACGAGGCCATCTTGAACGTGAAGTTCGACCGCCGCAACTTCTACAACAAGATGTTGCACCTTGGATTGCTGACTCAATTGGACGAAACCGTGAAGCAACCGGCCAAGAAGGACGCTTATCTCTACCGTTTCAATCACGACATGTATGAGGAGATGAAGCAGAAAGGATTCAGACTGGAGTTTTAACCTAAATATTACGATGAAATGGAGCAAAATGCCACGATTTTGAGCAACCTGCTGCTGAGCGAAGCCATCGGCGACATTGCAGGACAGCCCTACGAATTTAACTTCCGCACAAAGGACTATGACAAGGTGAACCTGTTGTGCGAGGACAACGACTATACTGACGACACGGTATGCACTTTTGCCTGCGCCGAAGCCTTGTTGCACCACTGCGACATGGCCGAAACGCTTTGGCGCAGAGGGCGCGAAGATTTCAACCGTGGCTTTGGCGGACGTTACGCCCAATGGCTCATGTCGCCCGTCGTCAAACCGGCATACAATTCGTTTGGCAACGGCAGTGCCATGCGTTGCTCGGCCGCGGGTTTTATGGCCAGGACAAAGGAGGAATGCATCAACTTGGCTACGCAAACGGCGATGCCTACACACAATCATCCCGAAGGCATCAAGGGAGCTGTGGCCACGGCGCTCACCATTCATTACGCCCTGCGCGGTGAAAGAAAGGACTTCATCCGCAAGAATGTGCTAGAAGCGTATTATCCCGAGTGGAGCGGCAAAGTTTATGAAGGGATAAAGCCTGCCTATTATTTCGACGAGACGTGTCAGCAAACCGTCCCTGCAGCTCTTATTTGTTTCCTTGAAAGCCAAGGCTATGCCGACTGCCTGAAACTGGCCATTGCCCTTGGTGGCGATGCCGACACGCTGGCCGCCATCGCTGGCCCCATGGCATACGCATTCTACCGGGAGATGCCCGAAGATCTTATAGACAACGCCAAGCGGAAGCTGCCCCAATGGATGCTTGATATTAACGAAGAGTTTGACGAATATTGCAGAACAACAAAACACAAGTGTATGGAAACGACAAACGAACAAAGCCCTGTAAAGGAGCAAATAGAAAATTCTGGGAAAAGAGAATACCACGGCATCACACGCCCAACTTACACCCCCGACAAATTGACGGAGCTGAAACCGGACGAGGTGTTCGTGTTCGGCAGTAACTTGAAGGGATATCATGGCGGTGGAGCAGCCCGCGTAGCCAGAAAATGCTTTGGTGCGATATGGGGAAAGGGTGTCGGCATACAAGGACAGAGTTATGCCATACCCACTATGCAAGGTGGGGTGGACACCATCAAGCCTTACGTAGACGACTTCGTGGAATTTGCCAAGCAACACGAAGAACTGTTCTTCTACGTCACACGAATAGGCTGCGGCATAGCTGGTTTCAAGGACGAAGATATTGCACCGCTGTTCGCTAATGCACAATTCATTGAAAACGTCTGCCTCCCCGAAAGTTTTGTGAATATCATCAAACCATAACTTCCGACAAAGAAGTGGCCAATAAATTAGGGTGTTCAAAACCAGAAGTTTCTTGGTAAGAAAATTCTTATTTTGAACACCCTATCTACGATGGCTCAAAAAGTGCCGAGCTATTTTTTATCGTCATTATATGGACGAAGGCATGCCTCTATTCGCCCCTAACATTGTCCATCTTTGTCTGAGTGAGTGTCAAGTCAGAGAACTTGCTTACGAAGCCATCGCCCTTAGGACACTGAGAGGTAAGCGAGATATTGAAATGCTCGGGATAGGCATTTTTGTAGATGCGTACCAAGTGCCATTTCTTTCCATCCTCCGACCAATAGTTACCAATGCGCTTTCCGTCAGACGACATGCGAAGCCACACATCCTTCGTGTTCACACACTGATGATTGTTGTCGTCAGAATCTCCCATCGTCCTTACTGTCACAATGCGATGGTCGCCCTGCTCATCCTGCTCGTAGCAGAGCTTCTGCCAAGACGTAGGACCTTCGTAAGCCACAATGCCAGCAGCTGAGTAAGTGTCATCATCCTTGAATTCGGGAGTGACCTTCACGGATAAGGTAAATGGCTTGGTGTTGTCAATGTTGACCAAGAGCTGTGGCGAAGTAAGTGCTGTCGCTTCCCCGAGAGGGTCAACGAAGAAGTCGGTCTTTCCATTGGCTGTAATCACGAGCGTATCACCTTTCGCTTCTACCTTGCCATTCGAAGGGTTGAGGAGTGAGGAGAAGTCCACGTCTGCGTACTTCACGCTCACTTCTTTCTGTTCTACATTGATTGTCTCATTCATTTCTTTCTTCTCATTTTTAGGCGCATTGCATGCTGTCATTACCACTGCAAGCATCGCCAAAGATAAAAAATTTGCTTTCATTTTATTTATCTTTTATTTGTTTGAAGTTTGACTTTTACCTATAAGCTCTTTCCTAACTCGTAAGCCCTCTGCGGAAAATCCGTTTTCTCGATGTCGGCACGAGTTTCACTGCCCGTGGCCGAGATAACGCCGAGGTTTTCCCAACCCATATAGTCAGTAAAGTGCTTGAAGAAGTACTCTGGACCTTCGGCCGATTCTACAGTTTCGTCGGCCATAGAGAGCAGAAGGGCTGCCTTTTTGTTGCCTCGCA
>CAVKJJ010000115.1:0-2856 GCA_963656685.1 bacterium
CTCTCTTACAAAGGGTAAGGCTTTAATCCGCGCATGGGGGTGACGTTTTCAAAACGTCACGCTCTACACGGCATCACCGACGATTCTTCGCGCATCGCCTTTGAGGCCATAAGTCCGTGTAGAGCGTGAGGTTTTGAAAACCTCACCCCCATAGTGGGCGCAAACTTCGCAAAGACCTTCATTCCCCAGCACCTCGCCAAAATTCCAAAGTATGGTGTAAAAATTCCAAGGCAGCAAATTCAAATTTGCTACTAGCCCAACACGTTGGCCTACGAGCCCAAAATTTGCAAACGTTCACAATCGCTCAGCAAGAACATTTCGGTACAAATCCTCCGCCTCGCGCGCACGCGTACGCGCGCGCTTCACCGAAGTTTGTACATTCTACTTTCATCTGTCACCGTCACGGACGGTTTTGCGTGCTGCGCCGCATATGCTTGTGTGCAAATAAAGGGATGGATGCCTTGATTGGGATAATTTTTATAAGGGTGACAGCAAATTCTCACGAGGGTATAAATTTTCGTCACGGCCTAAATATTTCGGTCATGCGCATGTACCGAAAAAGGTGACAGTAAAGGTTTAATAGAACAAAATATTTGTAAGCGTTTATTTTTTGCTGTCGCCGTCACAAAAGCGTATTTTGCATTCCTCATTTGCACATTTGCACATCTGCACATTTGCACATTCGCAAAGCGGCCGGTGACGGGTGACGGCAGGTTGCACAAACTTCGGTGTATACGCGTGCGCGCGTAAGAGCGCATCTTTTTTGATTCCCAAATCCCCTTTCTGACGTAAATTTACCCCCTAATGCCGAATTTCTGCTTTTCACTCATTCAGTTTATTGTTACTTTTGCAAAGTAAAACATGCAAACGCACGCTGAAGTTACTTGTAAAAGCACATCAAAATCGCAAAAGACATCAGCCACAATACCCTTCGCCATGACAACACGGAAACCCCTCACCTCGTTTCTCCTTGCCGGTGCACTTGGTCTTGCACTCCCTCTTCCGATTAGCGCACAAAGTGCGGCAGAGGCCGACACCATTCGCCACTTCCAGTCCAACGGCAATCCCATCATCACCCACGAATACACTTGCGACCCTGCCACCATGGTCAAGGGCGACACCCTTTGGCTCTATACCGGTCACGACTATGCCGGAAACCAGAAAGGCTACAAACTCAAAGATTGGAAAGTCTACTCCACCACCGACCTCACCCATTGGACCGAATATCCCACCCCTCTTCGCATTGAAGACTTCAAGTGGGACCGCAACGGAGCAGCCTACGCCGCACAAACCATAGAGCGCAACGGCAAGTACTACTTCTACATGAGCACCAACTGCTGCGGCATCGGTGTGGCCGTTGCTGACCGTCCCGAAGGTCCCTTCCACGATGCCATCGGTCACGCCCTCGTAACCCCCGCCGACTGTAAGGGCGCCACCCACTCCTGGGTGTGCATAGACCCCGCCGTCTTCATCGACGACGACGGCCAGGCTTGGCTCTACTGGGGCAACGGCTTCTGCTACTGCGTGAAGCTCAAGGAAAACATGATTGAAACCGAGGGCGAAATAAAGCGCATTGACATACCCGGCGGCAAGTACGAAGAAGCCCCCTGGGTTCACAAGCGCGGCGGCAAGTACTACCTCACCTACGCCACCGGTTTCCCCGAAAAACTCGCCTACGCCATGTCCGACAAGCCCGACGGACCTTTTGAATACAAAGGACTCCTCACCGAAACCGCCGGCAACAGCAACACCATACACCCCGCCATTACAGAGTTTCGCGGACAGTGGATACTCTTCTACCACAACGGCGCGCTCGAGCGCGAAGGCGGCAGCTACAGTCGCAGCGTATGTGCCGACTACCTCCACTATCGCAAGGACGGCACCATGGAACGCGTGGAGATGACCACCGAAGGCGTGGACCGCGACTACGTCCCCTTCGACAACAAGAACAATCCCGCACTTCGCGGCTACTATGCCGACCCCGAAGTGATGTATTCCCACAAGACCAACCGCTACTACATCTATCCCACCTCCGACGGCTTCGACGGATGGAGCGGCTACTTCTTCAAGACCTTCTCTAGCGCCGACCTCAAAGACTGGCGCGATGAGGGCACCATACTCAATTTCCGCACCGACCTCTCGTGGGCCAACGACTACGCCTGGGCACCCTGCATCATAGAGCGCGCCTACACCAAAGGCAAAGGAAAGAAAGCTCGCACGGATTATAAGTATTACTACTACTATTCTGCCGACAAACAAATCGGTGTGGCCGTCGCCGACCGTCCCGAAGGTCCTTTCCGCGACCCGCTGGGCAAGCCCCTCGTCAAAGGTCATCCCAAGGGCCAGTCGTGGGGACAGGAAATAGACCCCGACGTGTTCTGCGATCCGCAGACAGGTAAGTACTACCTCTATTGGGGCAACGGCTACATGGCAGGCGTGGAACTCCACGACGACATGGTATCCTACGATGCCGACTCCGTCCGCCTTCTCACCCCTTGTCGTTCCTACAACGAAGGCACTTACGTCTTCTACCGTAAGGGAACGTACTACTTCCTATGGTCCGAGAACGACACGCGCGACCCCAACTACCGTGTGTGCTACGGCACCTCCACCTCGCCCCTCGGCCCCATCACTGTGCCCGCCAACAACTGCATACTCAGTCAGCGTCCCGACAAGGGCATCTACGGCACGGGTCACAACTCCGTCATTCAGCTCGAAGGCACCGACGAGTGGCGCATCGTCTACCACCGCTTCCACCGCCCCAACGCAGTGAAGATGGCCAACGGCGCAGCAGGCTACAACCGCGAAGTGTGCATAGACAAACTCGAGTTCAACGCCGACGGCACCATACGTCCC
>CAVKJJ010000115.1:3021-4431 GCA_963656685.1 bacterium
CTCCCACTGAACAACAAAAAACTATCATACAATGAAAATAACCACCCTCTTCTCCGCCCTCGCTTTGGCAGGAGCCACCTTGCTCCCGCTCGAAAGCCAGGCCGCAGCAACCGTTCAGGCCACGCCCGACAAAGGCACGTTCGTGGCAGGCAAAGGCTCCTTCATGCTCAACGGCAAACCCTTCGTCGTGAAAGCTGCCGAACTCCACTATCCGCGTATTCCCAAACCCTATTGGGACAACCGCATTAAGCTCTGTAAGGCCCTCGGCATGAATGCCGTGTGTCTCTACGTGTTCTGGAACGCCCACGAGCCCCAGCCCGATCAGTACGACTTCAGCGGACAGAACGACCTCGCCGAGTTCGTACGTCTCTGCCAGAAGAACAACATGTACGTCATTCTCCGTCCCGGACCATACGTCTGCGCTGAGTGGGAAATGGGCGGACTCCCTTGGTGGCTGCTTAAGAAAAAGGACATCCGCTTGCGTGAAGACGACCCCTACTTCCTCGAACGTGTAGGCAAGTTTGAGAAAGCCGTAGCCGACCAAGTTCGTAACCTCACCGTGCAGAACGGCGGCCCCATCCTCATGGTGCAAGTAGAGAACGAATACGGTTCTTATGGCGTGAACAAGAAATATGTCAGCGAAATCCGCGACATGCTCCGTAAGGAATATGGCGACGTCACCCTCTTCCAGTGCGACTGGTCGTCCAACTTCACCAACAACGGCCTTGACGACCTCACCTGGACTATGAACTTCGGTACGGGTGCCAACATCGACGACCAGTTCCGCCGCTTGAAGGAACTCCGTCCCGACTCGCCCCTCATGTGTAGCGAGTTTTGGAGCGGATGGTTCGACAAGTGGGGCGCAAACCACGAAACGCGCGCCGCTAAGGACATGATAGCCGGCATTGACGAGATGCTTTCCAAAAACATCTCCTTCAGTCTTTACATGACCCACGGAGGTACCAACTGGGGACACTGGGCTGGCGCCAACTCACCCGGTTTCGCTCCCGACGTGACCAGTTACGACTACGACGCGCCCATCAGCGAGTCCGGTCAGACCACCGATAAGTACTGGCAACTCCGTTCCACCCTCGCCAAATATATGTACGGCGAGAAGCAGGCCAAAGTGCCCGCCACCATCAAGAGCATGAGCGTGCCCGCATTCAAGTTTACCGAAGTCGCTCCCCTCTTCAGCAACCTGCCCGAGGCCAAGACCGACCGCGACATCAAGACCATGGAGGACTACGACCAGGGCTTCGGTTCCATCCTCTATCGCACCACGCTCCCCGAAGTCAAGAACGGCGGAACGCTTAAGGTTAGCGACGCTCACGACTATGCACAGGTGTTCGTCGACGGCGTATACGTAGGCAAACTCGACCGCCGCAACGGTGAGAAGGAACTCGCCCTTCC
>CAVKJJ010000116.1:0-4318 GCA_963656685.1 bacterium
GCTTTCGACAAACCGCTCCACATGACGTCCTTCCAGCTCGTGGCAAAAGTGCGCTGGATGCTCACCCGCGCCATGGGAGGACGAAAAATTAAAGTGGGACATGCCGGCACGCTCGACCCCCTCGCCACTGGCGTGATGGTCCTCTGCACGGGCGCCGCCACCAAACTCATCGACCAACTTCAGGCAGGCGTGAAGGAATACATCGCCACGCTGCGCCTCGGCGCCACCACACCCAGCTTCGACCTTGAGCACCCCGTGGACCAGACCTATCCCACGGCCCATATCACCGAAGACGAAGTGCGCCGTGTGCTCCAGACGTTCAAAGGCGAAATCATGCAAGTGCCGCCCGCCTTCTCTGCCTGTAAAGTGGAAGGCAAACGCGCCTACGACCTTGCCCGAAAAGGCGAAGAAGTGGAACTCCGTGCCAAGCCCCTCCGCATCGACGAGATAGAACTCACCGACTGCTCGCTCCACCGCGACGAGATAACCATCCGTGTAGTCTGCTCCAAAGGCACCTACATCCGTGCCCTTGCGCGCGACATCGGCCAGGCGCTCCAAAGCGGTGCACACCTCACCGCGCTGCGTCGAACCCGCGTAGGCGACTTCACTATTCCACGTTGCTTCACCATCGAAACGTTTGCCGAAGAACTCGGTCAAGCAGAGACATTAGTGTGACGTGAAAGCACCATCCTTCAACAGTTCATAAAGGGTGGTTCTATAAATTAGCTTTGTCAGATTGAACATATTACGGTGGTAATTTATAGAACCACCCTAAACATTCCGCAGCCTTTTGACTGTCAACGAACATACAACATCAAAACAACATGAAGCTCTCCCAATTCAAGTTTAAACTTCCCGAAGAGAAGATTGCAAAATACCTCGCTCCGCACCGCGATGAGTGCCGGATGATGGTGCTCCACCGCCAAACAGGCGAAATCGAACACCGCATGTTTAAGGAAGTGCTGGGCTTCTTCAACCCTCACGACGTATTCGTCTTCAACGACACCAAAGTCTTCCCCGCGCGCCTCTATGGCAACAAGGAAAAGACCGGTGCACGTATCGAAGTATTCCTCCTCCGCGAACTCAACGAAGAGCTCCGCCTGTGGGACGTACTCGTTGATCCCGCGCGCAAAATCCGCATCGGTAACAAACTCTATTTCGGTGAGGACAACTCCATCGTGGCAGAAGTCATCGACAACACCACGAGCCGCGGCCGCACCCTGCGTTTCCTCTACGAAGGCGACCACGACGAATTCAAGCGTTCGCTCTATGCCCTCGGCGAAGCTCCCATTCCCCGTTTCATGGGACGCGATAGCGAACCCGAAGACCTTGAGAACTTCCAGTGCATCTTTGCCAAACACGAAGGCGCCGTCACAGCACCCACCGCAGGTCTACACTTCTCGCGCGAGATGATGAAGCGCATGGAAATCTACGACATACAGAGCGCATTCATCACACTCCATTGCGGACTCGGAAACTTCCGCAACACCGACGTCGAAGACCTCACCAAGCACAAGATGGACTCCGAGCAGATGTTCGTCAATGCCGAGTGTTGCCACATCGTAAACAAAGCCAAGGAAGAAGGCCACAAAATTGTAGCCATCGGCACCACCGTGCAGCGCGCACTCGAAGCCTGCGCTGGCACCAACCACCGCATCAAGGAATTTGAAGGCTGGACCAACAAGTTCATCTTCCCGCCCTACGAATTCCAGATTGCCGATGCCATGCTCGTCAATTTCCATCTTCCTTACTCCACACTCCTCATGCTCACGTCGGCCTTCGGTGGTTACGACTTCACCATGCATGCCTACGAAGAAGCCGTCAAGGGCGAATACCAGTTCGGTCCCTACGGCGATGCTCTGCTTATCGTAGACTAATGTAGACGCATATGCTTTACCTCTCCATCGGAACAAATTTAGGAGACAAAAACCACAACCTTTCCCGCGCATTGGAACTCATCGGCCAACGCGTGGGAAAGGTTGTGGCATATTCGGGCGTATTCGAAACCGAGCCGTGGGGCTTCTCCTCTCCCAACACATTCTTCAATGCCGCCGTGGCGGTCAAAACCACCCTCGCTCCGCTCCACGCCCTTGCTGCCACGCAAGAGATAGAACGTGAAATGGGGCGTACGCACAAAAGCGTAGACGGACATTACACCGACCGCATCATCGACATCGATCTTCTTCTCTACGACGGCGAATGCTCCGCACCGTTCGAAAGCCCCACACTCACCCTTCCCCATCCCCATCTCCACGAGCGCCGTTTCGTGCTCGAACCACTTTTCGAAATAGCCCCCGCGCTCGTTCATCCCGTTCTCGGAAAAACCATTTTTGACCTGCTCGACGAAATGAACCAAGGTACGATATCTTTTGCCGAAGAACCTTCCGACGAAATTCTTCAAGCCCTGAACCGTCTCCTTCCCCAGCTCAGTCTACGCGCACGTCCGCTCACTCCGGAAACGTTGGGTCGTCTCGTCACCAATCCCGCCACACGCCTCGCACTCCTTCGCGACGAGCAAGGCCACATAAGCGGCATGGCAACGCTCTGCCTGTGCACCTCACCCACCGGTTGTAAGGCATGGGTAGAAGACGTCGTCGTGGACGAAACCTGCCGTCGACGCGGCTACGCATGCCAACTCCTTCTTTTTCTCCGTAACGAAGCCAAGCTGCGTGGCGCAAAAAGCCTGAACCTCACCTCCAGACCCGAGCGCGAAGCCGCAAACCTTCTCTATTGGAAACTCGGCTTCGAACAGCGCGACACAAACGTCTACCGCATGTCGCTTTGAGCATTTCTTCGTAACAATGTCAAATTCCTACCGCCACATATTCAAATACACAGGCCTGTTCGGAAGCGTGCAGGCCCTCTATGTGCTGCTCGCTGTAGTGCGCAACAAGCTCACCGCACTCTTCATTGGCGCGGCAGGAATAGGACTCGCCGACCTTTACGTGCGTGCCACCGACCTTGTGGCAAATCTCACCAATTTCGGACTCGGCATGAGCGCAGTGCGACGTCTCTCCGAACTCTATGCCGATGGCGAAAGCGTCCGTTCGCTACGCCATCACGTACGCCTCGTCCGCACCTGGGTGCTCGCCACCGCGCTCCTCGGCATGCTTCTCTTCCTCCTCGCTTCGCCCCTCATCAGTTGGATGACGCACGGAACGCCAAGCCGTTACGCTGAGTTCTGCTGGCTTGCCCCCACCGTGCTTTTCCTTACACTAATGGGAGGTGAGATGGCCATACTCAAAGGCGTACGCCAATTGCGAAAACTAGCAAAGGCATCCGTTGTCAATGCCGTAGGAACGCTCGTCATTTCCGCCTCGCTCTATTACGTCCTCGCCATAAAAGGCGTCATCCCCGTCATCCTCACCACTACAGCCCTAGGCTTCGGCCTTTATTTGCATGCCGCTTCGCGCACGTTTCCCTACCGTGTAGGTCCGTTCCGTCTGCGTTTTCTGAAAAACGGAATGCCAATGGTCAAACTCGGAACGGCTTACATCCTTGCAGGAGCCATGACTTCTGGCGCGGAACTACTCGTTCGCACTGGCATACTTCGCATGGCGGGCGGTTTCGAAAAAGTAGGACTCTACTCAGCCGGACTAACCCTCACGGTCAGTTATGCGCGAATGATTTTCGTGGCGATGGATGCCGACTATTTTCCCCGCCTTTCTGCCGCCGTGGGTAACGTGAGGGAGATGAACGTACTCATCAATCGTCAGATCAACACCCTCGTTGTTCTCATGGCGCCTTTCCTTGTAGTCTTCTGCCTTTCTCTGCCGCTGATAGTGCGAATTCTTTACACCTCCGATTTCCTTGAGGTGATACCCATGGTGCTTTGTGCCGCATCCTATATGTATTTCAAGGCCATCTACACCCCTGTCGCCTACATTTCCCTGTCGAAAGGCGACTCTGTGATTTACATGACCCTCGAAATCATCTACGACGTCGTCTTTTGTCTGCTCGTCATCGGCGGATTTGCCTGGAAGGGCCTCGTGGGCGCGGGCCTTGCGCTTTCTGCAGCCAATCTTTTCGACCTCACCCTCATCCTCACTTTCTGTTCGCGCCACTACGGCTATCGCATGAACCGTTCCACCCTCCGTCGGTGCGTAGTCCTTTTCCTCTTCTTGCTCTTCGGGCTCTTCGCCTCCATGCAGTCCTCCGTCCTTCTCCGTGCAGTCCTCGGCATTGCCGTCGTCCTCATGCTCTTCCCCTTCATCTGGCCCGTTCTTAAAAAAGTCAAGAAGTAGCCGCGACGCGCAAAAACCGTCCACGAGCTCGTAGCAAATTCAAATTATCTCCCACCCCAACACGTTGGGCTCGT
>CAVKJJ010000117.1:0-4215 GCA_963656685.1 bacterium
GAAATACGTTCAAAATTGGGTGACTACCGTTTTGCCAGCTTTCGGGCTCTTTTTAGCCCCTTTTGCTTGTTCGCTCAGTCGCATAGCCCGCTATGCTCCTTTACTCACAAACAAAATGGACAAAAAATAGCTCCGAAATCTGACAAAGCTAATTTATAGAACCACCCTAAAACATTTTACGATAAAGAACATCCTTACTATGCGCATACTCATCACTGGAGCATCAGGCTTCATTGGCAGTTACATGGTAGAACGTGCCCTCACCGAAGGCATGGAAGTGTGGGCTGCCGTGCGTGCCACGAGCAGTAGAGCCTATCTCAAAGACGAACGCATACATTTTATAGAACTCAACCTGGGCGACGACGACCGCCTTGCTGAGCAACTCAACGCTTTCTGCAAAGACAACGCCCCCTTCGATGCCGTTATCCATGCCGCCGGCGCCACCAAATGTCGCAAGGCGGAGGACTTCTTCCGCATCAATGCCGAAGGCACGCAGCGCCTTGCCAGCACGCTCCTCTCCACCGGTGCATTGCGCAAAGACGGCCGCTTCGTCTTCATCAGTTCCCTCAGCGTGTTTGGTCCCATTCACGAAACCGACTACGCCCCCATCACTGCTGACGACATGCCCCGTCCCGACACCGCCTACGGATGTTCCAAACTCCAGGCCGAGTCCATGCTCTACGACGTGGAAGGACTCAACTACGTGGTGCTCCGTCCCACCGGTGTGTACGGACCGCGTGAGAAGGACTACTTCATGATGGCGCAAAGCATCAAACAACATGTCGACTTTGCCGTAGGCTACAAGCCCCAAGTGCTCACCTTCATCTACGTCGACGACCTCGTGCAGGCCGCCTTCCTTGCCCTCACCCGCGGCAAGAGCCGCAGCGCCTACGTGCTCACAGATGGTGGCGAATATGCCAGCCGCACGTTCAGCGACCTCCTTCAAGCGGAACTTGGTGTGAAGCGCGTGCTCCACATCGTAGCCCCCCTTTGGGTGCTTCGTGCGGTCAGTTGGGCGGCAGAACGCTTGGCCCGCCTAACGGGAAAGTCGTCTACGCTCAATACGGACAAATACCGCATCATGCGTCAGCGCAACTGGAAATGCGACATCCGTCCCGCCTGCGAACAACTCGGTTACGATCCCCGGTGGCAACTCGAACGCGGTGTGAAAGCCGCCGTGGCGTGGTACAAGAAAGAAGGATGGATATAGGGTGGTATTTTAAAGAACCACCTTAAAGTTCGAATAAGAAACATCAGTTACCACCACAACCCCCGAACACTCTTTTCGTGAAAGTATGAAGCCAATACGAAAACGCCCGTTGGGCATAGAAATAGTTACCCTCGCCTATACGCTCTTCACCTCCGTGCTCATCGGCATCTTCTGGCAGCGCATGGGCGATCCGCTCCGTCTGCTCGAAGGTCGCGCCTTTGTGCTCGTGTGCATGGGCATCATCTATATGCTCCATCGCGCGCAGCCCAATAAGTTCACGCTTTTTCTGCGATACCTCTTCCCCCTGTCGCTCCTCGGCTATTGGTATCCCGACACCTACGAGTTCTGTCGGCTTTTCCCCAATCTCGACTATGTCTTCGCCTCTGCCGACGCCGCCCTCTTTGGTTGTCAGCCCTCCATAGAATTTTTTCAGTGGCTCCCGCAGAAAATTTGGAGCGAACTCTTCCATATGGGCTACTTCGCCTACTATCCCCTCATCGCTTTCACCGTGTTGGCACCCCTGTTCACCCGAAAGCGGCTCTTTGAACAAACCGCCTTCATCGTGCTGACCGCCTTTTTCCTTTACTATCTCATCTATCTGTTCCTCCCCGTAGCCGGACCGCAATATTACTTCCAGGCCGTGGGCTTCGATGCCATCCAGGCGGGCCATTTTCCCCATCTCGGCAACTATTTCAGTTACCACACCGAACTCGCCCCTTCGCCCGGTCCCGACGGCTTCTTCCACGACCTCGTGGAGGCCACCCAGGCTTCCGGCGAACGTCCCACGGCGGCTTTCCCCTCTTCCCATGTGGGCATGAGCACCGTTTTGATGATACTTCTCTGGCGCAACCGCCACAGCTTTTTCTTTGTGGCTTTGCCCTTCTACTTCTTCCTTTGCTGCGCTACGGTCTACATCCAGGCGCACTACCTCGTCGACGTGTTCGGCGGACTCGTTACGGCCGTCATTTTCTATGCCTTCTGCCACTGGCTCAGTCTGCATTTCCTACAGACGAGAGAGCGTGTGATGTGACGCGGAAAGACACGCGTAAATCGCACCAAAATGCAGCAAAATCAGCGGACAAAGGGCTCTGAATAGGCGAAAAACCGCCTTTTGTGAACGTAAAAGAAAAAAATATTGAAAATTTTTTGTGTGGGCGGACTACTTCCCTTATATTTGCCCAAGTGAACGACGCAGTTACGGCGCTAAGCACTAGCGTTTTCGCCCTTTAAGCAGTCTTTTGGAGCATGACTTCGAGCCGGCTTGGGGAGTTTGGAAAACTATCGATGATGTGCGTTTCCGAAAGAACGAAACACCAGTTGTAGCTGCCTTCTGTTCGCACAAGTTTGAAATCAATCCATAAACTTAATACATTTACAAGAATGACAAGCAAATCCACACTCGTAGATGCACTTGCTGCCGCAGGTCTTAGCAAGGCTGACTCCAAGAAGGCTGTTGAAACTGTCTTCGAAACCATCTCCAAGGCACTCATCGCTGGCGACAAAGTTCAGCTCGTAGGTTTCGGTACGTTCTCCATCAACGAGCGCCCCGAACGTCAGGGCATCAACCCTGCCACCAAGCAGACCATCACCATCGCTGCCAAGAAGGTAGTGAAGTTCAAGGCAGGTTCTGCACTCGACGAACAGGTAAACAAGTAATTTCTGCTCATAGGCAAAATTATTAAGAACACCCTGACGGGCGACTGGCACACGCACATTGCGTAAACCGGTTGCCCGTTCTTTTGTGTGTCTTGATTGGGGATTTTGCGCATTTGGTCGTTGCTTACGGCACAAAAAACCATATTTTGAACGTTTCTGCGCACGACCTCACGGAAATGTTGTATTTTTGTAGGAATTTAGGTGCAGTGTGCCCATAAAGGGTGCAGAGCCTGCACGAACGAACATACGTTTTCCCGTAACCGCTCATGGAACCACGCAAAAGAAAGAAACGCCGCACCGGACGTTTCAGCACCATAACCACTTGCATCAGCACTACGCTAGTACTCCTGCTCCTCGGCATTGTAGTGCTTTTTGTCAGCATCGGCACAAACTTCAGCCGTCAGCTCCGCGAAGGGCTTACCGTCGAAGTGCTCCTCAACGACAGCATCTCAAACAAAGATCTCCTTTCCGCCCAGGCATTCCTGCGCAAAGCACCCTATGCGCGGCTCGTGGACTACCGTTCCAAGGAACGCGGCATGCGCGAGATGAACGAAGCGCTTGCCGACGAGGCCGACCTCATGGGAGGCAATCCCGTACCTGCCGAGTTTGAAGTCTACCTCAATGCCGACTACGCCAACCTCGACAGTCTTCGCCGCTACGAACCCTCCATACGCAAACTCTCCGGAGTGGACGACGTGACCTATCCCCACGACATCATGGAAAGTCTCGACCGCACCATACCCAGCGTGGGTCTTGTGCTCCTCATCGTGGCAGCGCTGCTTGCCGTCGTGTCGTTCTCGCTCATCAACAACACCATGCGCATGAACGTCTACGCCCGTCGTTACAGCATACACACCATGAAACTGGTAGGCGCCCGATGGAGCTTCATCCGTCGCCCCTTCATGTGGCAAGCCTTCCGCATAGGCATCGTGGCAGTAGTGATAGCCGGAGGCGCACTCTCGGCAGCCATGTACTATCTACAGTTCGAAGCCGGTGAAGGCGCAGTCTATTTCAACCAACTCATCACCCCCATGGTGTGGATTGCCACCCTTGGCGCAGTAGTCCTCTGCGGCCTCCTCCTCACGCTCTTCTGCGCATACATCTCCGTCAACCGCCACCTCCACATGAAAGGCGGCGACGTATATCTCAGTTAAACAGTGCGGCACATACCAAAACAGTCAAAAACACGTTTAGAATAAAGGGTGGTTCTATAAATTAGCTTTGTCAGATTTCGGAGCTATTTTTCGTCCATTTTGTTTGTGAACGAAGGAGCATAGCGGGCTATGCGACTGAGCGAACAAGCAAAAGGGGCGAAATATCGTGCAAGCGAGCGCAAAGAAAAATTCATT
>CAVKJJ010000118.1:0-4022 GCA_963656685.1 bacterium
TACTTAACAAGTAACGGGCTTTTTTATTTCATTGGGGCGCAAGGCTTGGGGGTGTAACGCATGGCTTATGGGGGCGAGGTTTTCAAAACCTCGCGCTCTACACGGCTTCACGGAGGCTTGTGCGTGTGCTTCATACATTCGTGTAGAGCGTGACGTTTTGAAAACGTCACCCCCATGGAAGGCGAAGCCACGCAAAAGCGTCCGTGACGCCGTTACTTGTTAAGTAACGGACTTGATGAAGTGTGTTTTTACTTGTGTTTTTGTGGGTAGGCATTTTGTATGGCTTTTAGGTTACGAGCATTAATTTGTGTAAGTCTGTTTAGTTCAAAGCCTTTGAGATAAATTTGAGTAGTGCGTATGGACGTATGTCCGAGCATTTCGCTGATGGCCTCCACTGGCGAGCCTTCGTATTTTGCCAGCGTTGCCCAGGAGTGGCGCAGCGTGTATGTGCTCACGCGCGAGTGGAGACCAACCGCCTTGGCTAGGAGCGAGAGGCGGCGGTTGAACTCGCGAAGCGCCGACGAGTAAATGCGGTATTGCCTCTCGCTGTCCGCCCGTTCTGCCGAGGACGGCAGTAGCGGCAAGAGGAAGGAAGAGGAAGGCGGCGAGCCAGGACGCTTTTGCAAGGTCAGCGTCTGCGTGAGCAACTGCAGTTCGCGTATCGCCTTGCGCGTCGAAGGCAGTAGCTCGATGACCACTCGCGTACCCGTCTTTCGTCGTCGGTATGAGAGAATACCGTTTGCCACGTTCTGCTGCGTCAGTCGGCAAAGGTCGGCGAACGGAATGCCGCAGAGTTGGAAGGCAATTTGTGCCGTCAGTTGTGCCAGTCGTAACGATTCGCTCCGAACCGGTTGGAAGAGTAGGCGTGCGAGTTCTGCGGCAGGCAGCGCGCGTTTGTGGTGCGTGTCTATTCCCGTGTAGACTCGGTGAAAAAGTTTCGGTTCCGGCACGAAGTGGTACGTCTCCGCTGTGCGGTAGTATACGCTGCGGAGCATTCGGAGGTAGGTGCTCACCGTGTTCGGCTTTGCGCCCTGATGTTCAAGCCATGTTTCGTAGTTGGCGAGGAGTTGCGGCGTCATAAGCTTGTGCGAGATGCAGGGCGAGTCGAGGAACTTTTGGAACGAACGCAGAGCGCATTCGTAGATGTGGGCAGAAGAGTGACGGCCTTCGCGGCGGAGGGCGGCAATGTATGTTTCAGCCGTCAATGAGAAAGTGTTGGGAGGATGGTACATGGGGAAGTGGGCTAATGATGGGCGTTAATGGGCATGATGGGCATTGTGGGCTTAATGGGCATTGTGGGCATAATGGGCATAATGGGCATTGTGGTCATCGCTTTGCTTTTGCTTTTTCTAAAAAACGGCGACGGGCACAGCGAAGCGCAGTGTGTTGCGCTTGCTGTGCCCGTCGGTGGGTTATTTGTGTGTCAGAGCGTTGAGGCTCTGAGTTTCAGATTTATTCGGCGTTGCTCCAGTCTTCCTTCGTCTTGCGCACGTAGGAAGCGTAGCGGCGCTGAGCGGCCTTCTTGGTCTCGTCGTAGAGTTCCTGGGCCTGTTCGGGGAGTGCCTTCTTGAGCGAGAGGAAACGCACTTCGTGGTCGAGGTAGTCCTGGAAGAGATCCCAGTCGGGCTCTTTGGAGTCGAGTGTGAAGGGGTTCTTGCCCTGCTCGGCGAGTTCGGGGTTGAAACGCCAGAGGTGCCAGTAACCGCAAGCCACTGCGCGTCCTTCTTCAGCCTGACTGCGTCCCATGCCGCCCTTAATCTTCAAGCCGTGGTTGATACAGGGAGCGTAGGCGATGATGAGCGAAGGTCCGTGGTAAGCTTCAGCTTCGCGGAAAGCCTTGAGGCACTGAGCCTGGTCGGCACCCATAGCCACCTGAGCCACGTAGACGTAGCCGTAGGTTGCCTGCATAAGGCCGAGGTCCTTCTTGGTGACGCGCTTACCGGCAGCGGCAAACTGTGCGATGGCGCCGACAGGAGTAGACTTGGAAGCCTGACCACCGGTGTTGGAGTAAACCTCGGTGTCGAGCACGAGGATGTTGATGTCTTCGCCCGAAGCGAGTACGTGGTCGAGACCGCCGTAACCGATGTCGTAAGAGGCACCGTCGCCACCGATGATCCACTGGCTACGCTTGGTGAGGAAGTGGGTGAGTTCGGCGAGCTGCTTGCAAGTGGGGCATCCGCTCTCGGCACCAGCCTTGATCATGGGTTCGAGTTTGTCGGCAGCGGCGCGGCTAGCAGCGGCGTCGTTCTGACCATCGATCCATTCCTGTGCGGCAGCCTTGAAGTCGGCAGGTGTGCTGTCGGCAGCGATGGCTTCCTGGAAGAGGCTCTGGATGCGGAGGCGCATCTTCTTGTTGGCGAGTACCATACCCATACCGAATTCGCAGAAGTCTTCGAAGAGTGAGTTAGCCCAAGCGGGACCCTGACCCTTCTCGTTCGTTGTGTAAGGCGTTGAGGGGATGGAACCGGAGTAGATAGAGGAGCAGCCCGTAGCGTTGGCAACCATCTGACGGTCACCGAAGAGCTGGCTGACGAGTTTCACGTAAGGAGTTTCACCGCAACCGGAGCAAGCGCCGGAGAACTCGAAGAGCGGAGTGGCGAACTGCGAGTTCTTGGGGTTCTGCTTGGTGTCGATGAGGTGCTGCTTGGAGGTGACGTTCTTCGTGCAGTATTCCCAGTTGGCAGCTTCGGCTTCCTGTCCTTCGAGGGGAACCATTTCGAGTGCCTTGTTGCCTTTGAGTCCGGGGCAGACGTCGACGCAGTTACCGCAACCGAGGCAGTCCATCACGTCAACGACCTGTGCGAAGTGCATGCCCTTCATGGCGGCGGGAGCCTTCATGTCGATGGTCTCGCCCTTGTAGCCGTTGAGTTCCTCGTCGGTGAGAACGAAGGGACGGATGGCAGCGTGGGGGCAGACGAAGTCGCACTTGTTACACTGAATACAGTTTTCCTTGTGCCAAACGGGTACGAAGGCAGCTACGCCGCGCTTTTCGTAAGCGGCAGTGCCCTGTTCCCATGTACCGTCTTCGCTCACCTTGAAAGCGCTGACGGGGAGGAGGTCACCGTTCTGAGCGTTGATGGGGCGAACGAGTTCGGAGATGTAAGCCGGTTCGTCGCGTTCTACCTTGGGATCGTCGGGGAGCGAAGCCCAAGCGGGGTCTACGGTGAGCTGCTTGTATTCGCCACCACGGTCAACGGCCTGGTAGTTCTTGTCTACAACGTCCTGACCCTTCTTGCCGTAAGACTTGACGATGAACTTCTTCATCTGTTCAACGGCGAGGTCAACGGGGATTACTTCCGTGATGCGGAAGAAAGCGCTCTGGAGGATGGTGTTCGTGCGGTTGCCAAGACCGATTTCCTGAGCAATCTTAGTGGCGTTGATGTAGTAGACGGTGATGTTGTGTTCGGCGAAGTAGCGCTTAGCGGCGTTGGGGAGGTTGTGAGCGAGTTCGTCGCCTTCCCAGATGGTGTTGAGGAGGAAGGTTCCGTTGTCGCGGAGTCCGCGGAGCACGTCGTACATGTGGAGATAAGCCTGAACGTGGCAAGCCACGAAGTTCGGGGTCTTGATCTGGTATGTAGAGCGGATGGGGTGGTCACCGAAGCGGAGGTGAGAGCAGGTGAAGCCTCCGGACTTTTTGGAGTCGTAGGAGAAGTAAGCCTGGCAGTACTTGTCGGTGTTGTCGCCGATAATCTTGATGGAGTTCTTGTTAGCACCTACCGTACCATCGGCACCGAGTCCGTAGAACTTGGCTTCGAAGATTCCTTCGCCACCGAGAGCCATTTCCTTTTCGAGGGGGAGTGAGGTGAAGGTGACGTCGTCGTTGATGCCGAGCGTGAAGTGGTCCTTGGGCTGGGGCAGAGCGAGGTTGTCGAAGACGGAGATGATCATGGTCGGTGTGGTGTCGCAAGAACCGAGTCCGTAGCGTCCGCCCACGATGAGGGGACGGTTGGGAGCGTCGTAGAATGCGTCCTTCACGTCGAGGTAGAGGGGTTCGCCGTTAGCGCCGGGTTCCTTCGTGCGGT
>CAVKJJ010000119.1:0-4010 GCA_963656685.1 bacterium
TTTTCGTCCATTTTGTTTGTGAGTAAAGGAGCATAGCGGGCTATGCGACTGAGCAAACAAGCAAAAGGGGCGAAAAAGAGCCCGAAAGATGACAAAACGCCATGTGAGCGTATTTACTTATTGTTCGGTGGTAATTTATAGAACCACCCTTAAACCACTATAGGATGCGAAGTGGTTCGCAGACGCTTATTCTACAACTTCGCCGAAGAGGTCAAAGCCCTCGCAGTCGTTGATCTTCACTTGGTAAAACTCGCCAATCTGCAAAGATGCGCCTTCGGTTTCGGCAATGAGCACTTCGCAATCGACTTCGGGGGAGTCGTACTCTGTTCGGCCAATGTAGTATTCGCCTTCCTTGCGGTCAATGATGGTGCGGAACGTGCTTCCCACCTTTTCTTCCGAGAGCGTGGCAGCAATTGATTCCTGAAGGGTCATGAGTTTGTCGAGGCGTTCTTCCTTTATCTCTTCAGGCACGTCGTCCTCATAGTTTTCGGCAGCATAGGTACCTTCTTCTTCGCTGTAGGCAAAGGCTCCCATGCGGTCGAAGCGGGCTTCGCGCACGAAGTCGAGGAGTTCGGCGAAGTCTTCTTCGGTCTCTCCGGGGAAGCCAACCATGAGCGTGGTACGAATGGTGATTCCCGGCACTTCTTGGCGCAGGGCGTTGAGAAGCTGCAGTGTTTCGGCCTTTGTGGTGTGGCGTTGCATGCGGCTGAGCATGTGGTCGGAGATGTGCTGGAGGGCAATGTCGAGATAGTTGCAGACATTGGGATGCTCACGCATTACGCGAAGGAGCTCCATGGGGAAATGGTTGGGATAGGCGTAGTGGAGGCGTATCCATTCGACGCCGAGTATTTCGGCCATGCGTTCAATGAGTTCCGGCAGGCGTTGCTCATGGTAGAGGTCTACGCCGTAGTAGGTGAGTTCCTGCGCAATGATCTGAAACTCTTTTGTGCCTTTGGCTACGAGTGAACGTACCTCATCGAGGATGTCTTCCATGGGCCGACTCTTGTGCGGTCCGGTGATGATGGGTATGGCACAATAGGCGCACTTGCGGTTGCAACCTTCGGATATCTTGATGTAAGCGTAGTGCTTAGGCGTAGTGATTACACGCTGCGTCGTGGTGCTTTCGTCGTATTGACTACGCAAGTCTTCGAGGAGTTCTTTCCAATTGAACTTCCCGTAGAACTTGTCGACTTCAGGTATTTCGTCCTGAAGTTCTTGCATATAACGTTCTGAGAGGCAACCCATTACGTAGACGCTAGAGAGTTTGCCCTCTTGCTTAAGTTCGCAGAGCTCAAGAATCATGTTGATGCTTTCTTCTTTTGCCGATGCGATGAAGCCACAAGTGTTTACCACGGCTATGTCGCCGTGCATTTCGTCGGGATTGTGGAAAGCATTGAATCCGTGCTCAAGGAACTGGCTCATGAGGCGTTCAGAATCGACGAGATTCTTGGAGCACCCCATGGTGATGATGTCTACGTTATGCATTTTTGAAGTTGAGTCTTGAAGATTGTGATGTTCGGAGCCGATAGGCCCTACTGAAGGTTCGTCCAAAATTAGATGGACTGTCCCTCAAAGAGGGTGTCGACGAAGTCCTTACTGTTGAAGGGTTGGAGGTCGGTCATTTTCTCGCCCAGGCCGATGTATTTAACGGGCACTTTGAGCTGGTTGGATATGCCGATGACTACTCCGCCCTTTGCCGTACCGTCGAGTTTGGTGATGGCGAGCGCGGTGACTTCTGTGGCTTTGATGAACTGCTTGGCCTGTTCGTAGGCGTTTTGTCCTGTGCTGCCGTCGAGCACAAGGAGAACTTCGTCGGGCGCGCCGTCAACGACTTTCTGCATGACCTTCTTGATTTTAGTCAATTCGTTCATGAGGCCGACTTTGTTATGAAGACGTCCGGCGGTGTCGATGATGACGACGTCGGCGCCATTGGCTTTGGCAGAGTTGACGGTATCGTACGCCACACTTGCGGGATCGCTTCCCATTTGCTGCTTGATGACGGGCACCTCTACGCGCTTGCCCCAGATGTCGAGTTGTTCAATGGCTGCGGCACGGAATGTATCGGCTGCTCCGAGAACGACTTTTAGTCCGGCTTGCTTGAACTGATAGGCGAGTTTACCAATGGTGGTGGTCTTACCCACTCCGTTCACGCCAACGACCATAATGACGTAGGGTTTGCGGTCGGCTGGAATGTTGAAGCCTTCAGCCTCGCCGTTACCGCTCTTTGTGAGTAGTTCGGCAATTTCTTCTTTAAGTATGTTGTGAAGCTCGCTTGTGCTGACATATTTGTCACGGGCCACGCGTTTTTCTATGCGCTCTATGATTTCGACGGTGGTGTCGGTACCGACGTCGGAAGTGATGAGAATTTCCTCGAGTTGGTCAAGCACTTCGTCGTCCACTTTGCTCTTACCGGCAATGGCGCGAGTGAGTTTGCCGAAAAAGTTTTCTTTAGTCTTTTCGAGTCCGGCGTCGAGTACTTCCTTTTTTTTCTTTTTTGAGAAAATGTCAAATATGCCCATGTTAAGCGGTAGTTTTGATAGCGAGGGAATGAATGTTGTACACGTTGTGCAAGCGAAGGACGGCAAACGCTTGACTTTGTGGCAACTTTACCCCAATTTGTTTTTGCAAACTTACGCAAAATAGGCGAGACGTGCACGGGTTTTGTTGCCAAAAGTGAATTTAGCGGGATGAATGTGGCGTTTGAATGTCCATTGCGCAGTATGTAAAGGGACGGCAAATAAGAATCCATAGCATGAACGAGAGTGCAAAACGCACAAAAAAAAGAGGACTTGCCGCGAAGGGCAAATCCTCTATTTATCGTTCGGTGCTTGGCTACGGAATAAGCCTTACACTTTGATAGTCTGAATTGTGAAGTGTGGGACTTCAAGATTAGTTCTTGAAGAAATCCTTAACAGCTTCGTTGGGCACCATCTGCTCGTCGAAGATGTAAGCACCTGTCTTGGGGCTCTTAACCATCTTGATAACCTTGGTGTATGAACGTCCGTCGGTCTTACCTTCCTGGAGCGTTGCGACTGTTTTCTTTGCCATGGTTTACTTTGGATTATTTGATTTCCTTGTGAATGGTCATTCTCTTGAGGATGGGGTTGTACTTCTTCAACTCCAAGCGCTCGGGTGTGTTCTTGCGGTTCTTCGTAGTGATGTAGCGTGAAGTTCCGGGAAGTCCACTTTCTTTCATTTCGGTGCATTCGAGGATTACCTGAACGCGGTTGCCTTTAGCTTTCTTTCCAGCCATTTTATTCTACTGTTTTAGCCGATTACCTTAATATTTTTCCAATCGCAATATCCTTTGGCTACTGCACTCTGAAGTGCTGCATCCAAGCCGACCTTGTTGATGAGTCGCAGGCCAGCAGCGCTGATGCGGAGGCTGATCCAGCAGTCCTGTTCAACATAGTAGAATTTCTTCGTGAACAAGTTTACGTCAAACGAGCGCTTTGTGCGACGCTTCGAGTGAGAAACGTTGTTGCCAATCATGGCCTTCTTTCCTGTAATTTGACAAATCTTAGACATTGCTTGCGCGTTGTTTCTTGTGTGTAGTAAAATTTCGGTGGAACCGTTTCTGCTTCTCCGTCGGGTTTCAGAAGTTGTGGTTGCGTAATCTTGGGGTGGTATCTTAAATATTGACCGCCGAGAGCGTGGTTTCCACTTACGGGGTGCAAAGTTAGTAATATTTTATTGTGCAACAAACCTTTGCGCAGTTTTTTCTTGAAAAAATGTGATTTTGAGAACGGATAAACTCTCGCTAATATGCGCCACATCCGCTCTTTTATAACTTGCAAAATAGAATACTGAGCGAGGGACGGGCTGAAAGCCCAGCAAGCTTATAGCCCGCTCCTCGCGCATTAAATTCTGCGCAAGTTCTTTTGAATCATTCCCAAGAACCACGTGCAACGTTTTCACAGCGTTGTCTTTTTCAAAGAGGGTTGTGCATATAAAGAACTTAAGTTTCGGATTTAAAATCCAACGGAGATTTATGCGGCAATCTGGCTGTA
>CAVKJJ010000120.1:0-4009 GCA_963656685.1 bacterium
CTACAGCACGATTTCCGCTCAAACTCAGTGCGAAACCTAAATCCGAAAGTTGAATTTTTTAATCATCACTTAATAATAGTGTTGCTTCCATTGCGGGCGCATTTGCCGCCCAAGAGCCGCACTGAAGCCTTTTTCGTAAACGACGCCGCTTTGCATCGCAGTTAATATTCCTTTATTGATTAATATTCCACTATGCTGCGCAACATAATAGCGTCTGCACACATTAAATAGTATTGTGCAGAAAAGGGCTTATTTGCCAAGTGTGGATTAAAAAGTTACTAATAGGGTTGCATTTCTGCCTCACAATCAGTAACTTTGCAAAAGACGTTACAAGAAGTGCAAGCCTTGTGTGAACCTTCGGGGTTTAGCTTGCCGCGATTTCTTGCGTCTGATTTTTTATTCAACTGATTAAATCCGATATTATCGTGCAAATAAAGAAATATGCAGCCACAGTCGTGTTCGGTTTGTTGAGCATGGTCTCAGCAAAGGCCCAGGACATCGTTCCTGAAACCTTGCCGACCCGTCCTGTTGCTGAAAAGATTGTTCGTGAAGTGCAGGCCGTCGATTTGTCTGCCACCGTTTCAAGTACAAATGCCGAAAAGGCTGTTTCCTATAATAAGAGCTTTGGAGAAAACGTTGTGAAGACTGCGCTCCAGTATTTAGGTGCTAGCTACCGTTCCGGTATGAGCGGCCCTACAGCTTTCGATTGCTCTGGCTTTACAAGCTTCGTCTACGGACGTGAGAACGTTTCTATCCTCCGTTCTTCCCGTTCGCAGTTTACGCAGGGAACGCCAATCGCTAACATCGCCGATTTGAAAAAAGGCGATTTGGTCTTCTTCGGCGGTAGCGGACATTCGCGCACGGTAGGTCACGTAGGCATTGTGACCGATGTGGACCCTTCGGGAAACAATTTCTCGTTCGTTCACGCAGCTCGCGGCGGTGTGAAAATCTCCGACTCCAGCGAGGCTTACTATAGCCGCCGCTACATGGGTGCGCGACGCATCGTTGAAAATTGATTATTAAAAATATTATGCAAAGAGCCATTGCTTCAACAACCGAAGCAATGGCTCTCTTGCTTTATAGAACTACCCTTATATGCCAACGTGCGGCAAAAAATAGTGCATTTGTGTTGGCTGATTCTTAATTAGTCTATATATTTGCCTGTCTGCAGAACATTTGTGCGGACTATTGTTAAACTTTAGATTCTTGATATCATGCAGTATTACATCTCAAACAATGGAGGTAAGGCTGGTCCTTTCGAAGTGAACGCCCTGTTGGCCAATGGCCTTAATCGCGAATCCCTGGTGTGGTGCAAAGGTATGGCAGACTGGCAGCCGGCCATGCAAGTGCCCGAAGTGGCAGCCTTGCTGGAGGAAGTTCCTCCCTCACCTCACGGGCAACCCAATTATCATCGGCCCAATTATCAGCAACCTAACCAGCAGCCCTATCAGCAGCCCTACGCTCAGTCCATGAGTTTCCCCGACGCCATAAAGGTTTGCTTCAACAAATATGCCGACTTCGGAGGCCGTGCTTCGCGTGCAGAATATTGGTGGTTCTTCCTTTTCAATTTCCTTTTGTCGTCGTTCACTTGCGGCGTGGGCTGCATAGCCACCATCATACCTTCGTATGCTGTGGGTGCCCGCCGCCTTCACGACTCGGGACGCAGCGGATGGCTTCAGCTCCTCGGCCTGATACCCATCGTAGGCCTTATATTGATTTACTGGTTTGCCATCGAAGGCGACCAGGGAAACAACCAGTACGGTCCTCGTCCGGAGAAATAACGCTTAGGTACGCTGGCAACGAAAGGTGGTTTTCAAATGTATTGTAGAACCACCTTTTGGCTTGCATTAGTGTGTAAGGTATTCGTTTCAAGAAGGCTGCCTTAGAGCGCTTTGAGGGAAAAAAGGAAGTCAAAATTTGGGTGGTACGTTGGAAATGCCTAATTTTGCAACTCGCAAGAAAACTGCAAATAAAGTAATAACAAAATAAAACTCCAAATCAAAAAATGATCGTAGTACCTGTAAAGGAAGGCGAAAACATCGAACGCGCCCTCAAAAAGTTCAAGAGAAAATTCGAAAAGACCGGTGTTGTTAAAGAGCTCCGTCGTCGTCAGCAGTTTGACAAGCCCAGCGTAGTAAAGCGTTTGGCTATGGAACACGCTGTATACGTTCAGCAGCTTCACCGCGAAGAAGACTAATCAAGTTTTCTCTGGCAGTACTTCCGAACCGATCGGAGATTCGTACACGGCGCCTTGCCTTGTCCTGAGGGACGTGGCAAGGCGTCTGCCGTTTACTGCGGCTTATGATAGCCAGAAGGGTGGGGCGTCTTGATAAAGGGTGGGGCGTTTTGAAATAATTTTGCTGCCGAAATTTGGAACATTCAGAAAAAGTACATACTTTCGCTACAGAAACAAACCTTGAGCCATGCAAGAGATTGACGATTTTCTGGCCTACTTGCTCGCTGACCGGGCTTACTCTCCACGAACGGTGGCGACCTATAGCGACGCCCTTGCGGAATTTGAAGCCTACATGGCGCAGCTTGACGGTTCGCTCACTTGGCGCACGCTCCATGTGGACGTGGTGCGCGGGTGGATGGCTCAACTTATGAACGACGGCTGCGGAGCACGCACCGTGAACAAGAAGCTCAGTGCGCTGCGCTCGTTCTACCGCTATCTTCTGCGCATGAAGCGCGTGGAGCACAATCCGCTTTCGCTCCTGCGCAACCCGAAGGCCGTGAAGCCGCTTCCCGTGTTTTTGCGCGAAAGCGAGATGGACCGCCTCTTCGACGACGTGACGTTCCCGTCCAACTACGAAGGCGTGCGCGACCGGCTCATCCTCCTCACGTTCTACTCCACCGGCATTCGCCTTTCCGAACTTGTGGGGCTCGACGTGGCAGACGTAGACCTTTCGCAGCAAGAACTCAAAGTGACCGGCAAGCGCAACAAGCAGCGCATAGTTCCCTTCGGTCAGGAACTTTGCCAAGCGTTTCGTGAGTACATTCCGCTGTGGCGCCAAGCCGGCGGACAGGACGGTGCCCTCTTCCTCTCGCTCAAGGGAAAGCGCATTTCGGGCGCGCAAGTGCAGCGAGTGGTCAAGCAGTACCTTTCGCTCGTCACTTCGCAGAAGAAACGTAGTCCGCACGTCTTGCGGCATACGTTCGCCACCGTGATGCTCAACCACGGTGCCGACCTTGAAACGATTAGAGAACTTTTGGGGCACGAAAGTGTGGCCACGACGGAAGTCTACACCCATACCACTTTTGCCGACCTCAAAAAAGCATACGAACAAGCCCATCCCAGGGCATAACTTAAAAACCAGGATTACTATGGAACTCAAGATTCAAGCCATCCACTTCGATGCAACCGACAAGTTGCACGCATTCATTGAAAAGAAGTCTGCCAAACTCGAGAAGACTTGCGAGAATATCATCAAAGCCGAATTCATTCTAAAGGTAGTGAAACCCGAAACTGCCAAGAACAAGGAAACAGCTCTCAACGTAAGCCTTCCCGGCGCTGAACTTCATGCCGAAAAGGTGTGCGACTCTTTTGAAGAAGGCGTAGACCTCTGCGTAGACTCCCTGCTTCGTCAGATTGAGAAGTACAAGGAGCAGCATAAGTAAGGCTCTTCCGCATTCCGCCGTGTCGACTTGTCTCTAAAAAGACAAGAAAGCACGGTTGTTTAGAGTCATAATAGTCTGCGGTGCGAAGTTGTGATAGCTTCGCACCGTTTTTTGATTTAAACGACTTCAAAAAAAAGATTGAAAAAGCAGCGGCAAGGCTTGGAAGTTCATGAAATAGTTGTATCTTTGCACCCGCAAACAAGCAAGGCGCAGCCGAATGGTGCGTTAGTTCAGCTGGTTAGAATACATGCCTGTCACGCATGGGGTCACGGGTTCGAGTCCCGTACGCACCGCTTTCGCTTGTCGTTCTTGTTGTGCAAACCAAGGCTTTAAGCCATGGTGCGTTAGTTCAGCTGGTTAGAATACATGCCTGTCACGCATGGGGTCACGG
>CAVKJJ010000121.1:0-3628 GCA_963656685.1 bacterium
CGCACCACCCTTGCGCTTTGGCTTGCTTCTCAGAAAGCCCTTCGGTGGAGGGGAGGACGGTGACGTTGCCTTGCAGGTTCATCTGCTTCGAGAGGGTGTCGATGGCTGCGGTTTTGGCTTCGGGGGTTTCAGGGTTCTGCAATTGCATTTCTTCCTTAAATTTTCCCGAAACATTTACCTTGTCGGGGTAAGGTAGTGTAGTGAAATCGCCAGTTTGCAAGAAGGTCTTGAGTCCGTTCGCAATTTCGCTCTGGCGTTGCCCACTGAGCTTGTCGGGATAGTAGACATACTCAAGGTAATTCACGCCATCCTTATCTTTAAACTTATGGGGTGAGAGTTTTATAACGACACCATAGTTGTATTCATTGTCTCCCTTATCTTCAAAGTTCCTTGCGTTAGCATAATGGTCTGCGAACCGAATGCCCACATTCTCACTCAAGTCCTTATAATAGGACTCACTAAGATTTTCACCATTAAAGCCAAATGATTTTGACAGATTATAAAGGAACTCATGCGCGCCCAACTTGCCGCTTTGGGCGATTTGATTAATAATAACATCCAATCTCTTGGTTATTTCTGAACCATTGTCTAACTTTGCGGTTGAATTAGGCATGGGCTGCGCACTCCTGCGTGGATGCCCAACCTCGGAGGCGACACCGATAGTGTCGCTTTCGTTATTTTTGATCACCACCACTGCGGTATCGTAGCTGCCACCGGCGTTCTTGCTTGTTGCAATTTCAACGGAGTAGCCGTCACCCAATTCTTTCTCACACCAATCTTTCAGTTCTTCTTTTGTAAAGCCTTTCTGGTAAGCCTTAATACTTCCATCTGGACGAAGCACAAGAATTTCTGATGGGTCGTCTAAGGTAATACGAGTTACCCCTTCCTTGCCTTGTTTGGCAATGGAGTTTGCCCCTCTCACATTGATAACCATCTTGCCGCCTTCCTTCAGTTTGTCGGCCATGTTGTGCAGCACGTTGGCTCGCCAATCATCGGGAATAACGTTAAGCACCGCATTGCTCACAATGTAGTCGTACTTTTTGTTGATGTCATCGTAGCTTGTGAAGGTGGGCTTTGGCCTATCTCCTGAAGGATAAGGTTCCACGTCATCTACGCTCATTCCGTTCTCACGCATCCACTCTGTTCCAAGGCCTAGTCCGCTACTTGCGTCAAGAATAGACACGTCCTTGCCATTAGAATCGGCCTTTACCCAATCGCCAAATTTCTTGTAGGAGTTGATGGTGTTCTTTACTTGGGTGGTATGTCTGCCGTCCTCATTAGTTTGCTCGTTTATCCAACGGTTACCAAACTCTTCATTCAGCTCCTCGCTCGTACGGTAGCGCATTTCATCCGTTTCTTTTTCTCCACTTCTCAGTGAATTGCGTTTGTCCGTGCGGCTTCCCATGTGAGCCTCGCCGCCGTCTCCAAACAGGAATATTTGGTCTTCACGCGACACGTCCTCCGTCTCAGACGCAAGGCTCGTTCTGCGCTCTTCCTCAGTCATGCCCATGCGCTTCTGAACGTTACGGGCTTCAACCTCACCTGCAAGGGCACGATAGGCTTCATATTCATCTCTGTCATATTTTCCACCGAGAACTTTCTCTTGCTCCGCAATCATTTCGTTTGCCTTGTCCAGTTTGGATACGAGCAATTCCCGGTCTGCCGCCCCGTATCCGGCGTGGTTCAGGTAAACATAGCTTAGGGCAAATTTCTTGTGACGTGCCGACGCCTCCGCTCTCTCTGCCATAAGACTGCGCGACTCTTCAACGTCAAGAGAAGAAAGCCACTCGTCTAAAGTGGGGACACCACATAATTTTGCAGCTTTGTCCAAGCCTTTGCTCACCTCGTTTCCGATGTCGGCAATCGCTTTCTTCGCTGATACAAACATTTGCTCATTGCCGCCTCGAGCGAATCCCTCTATATGTTGTATGGCGTGTTGTATCTCGTGCGCCAACACCTCTTCATGCAAAACCAGCGATTTCTTGTTGAGGTATATCGTGTTCTCCTTTTCCGAATAAGACCCGCCAATATTGGCATCCGCATCCACAAATTCAACCTTCACCGCCCGTAATTTCGGATAAGCCTTGAACAAATCATCAGCCCTTACATAATCGGCAAGATATTTCTCATCCAACCCTCTATAGAGGCTTCCCACTTCTTCCGCGTCCTTCGACAACTCTTCAAAGCGTTTCATCTCGGCATCCGTCAGCGTTTCACCGTCAAACATCCGGTCAGTCAACGCCACGTATTCCTTGCCCCAAGGCTGCATCTCCACACGGCGGTTCAAGTCAGCGTCACCCGACGGCACGTATTCTATGTCTGGTATCTCATACCGCCACTTGCCGTCCGCGCCGCGTTCCCATCCAGTGGCCATCTTTATGGTTTTGGCATCTTTACCTGCCTCTTCCATTTCTTCGGCGATGGTTTTATTGTTCGTTCGCTCTGTAGACTTGTACGCCTCGTCCATGCTTTTTGCACCCTTTTCGCCAATAATCTGTTCACGCACTCCACTATCCGTGCCAAACTTTGTAGGGTTCACTCCGTTAAGCAAGTCGCTCATGACGTGGTCGGCCACCTCCTCGGCACTGGTGTAGTGAATGTGAAGGAAGTCGGCCACGCCCTTCCAAAATTTGTTTAGGGCTTGCTTTACCTTCTCGAGCGCAGTGATGGCTCGCGCCTTTTCAAAGGTGGATCCTTCACCATTGGCAATCTTTCGTTGCTCCTCACGTAGGCGTTCCGCTCCTCGTTTGCCCGAATAGTGGGCAAGCACTTCGTCGGCCACTTCGTCATCGGTTGTGAGTTCGGGGTAGCGTTTTCTTATCTCCTCCCAAAGTGCTTTTTCGCCCTTCATTAGGTTCACCACGTTTGCCCACTCTTCTGGGTTAGCCTTGCGCAAGGCGGTTGCCCAAAGGTGGGTGTATTCGTGGATGGGTGTGTCGGCCTTTGCAATGCGTGGGTCGATGTAGATTTTGCCGCCTTGGGTGAAACCATAGGCTTCGCCATTGGGAGTGCGGAAGAAACGAATGTGGTCGGTTATCTTTGCATCGGCTTCCTTGAAGATGACGTAGTTTTTCGCTCCGTCTGCTCGGCCACCTCGTCGATAGTCGGCTGGATACTTGATGCCAGTATAGCCCATATCAGACAACATCTTCGATGTCGCTTCATCACTGCTCAACAATTCGCTTACCTTGCCGTAGGTTTTGTAAAAGTTCTCTTTGGGGGCAAGCGTTTCGAGTTTCTCGTTTAGTTCGCTCGCTCTGCCATTATACTCCTCTTTTAGCCTACTAAAAAGTTCTGTCCTTAATTTGTCCACGAGCGCAGTCCCAGTGTTTGCGTCCCAATCAAGATAGTTGTTTCCGTTATCGTCAGGTATCTCCACTGTGTAGAGGTGCTTTGAATTGGCAAGTTTGTCTAATTCAGCTTGCCATTGGGCTATATCACGCTTTAGTTCTTCCTTGGCTTCACCTTCTGGCATGAATGGTAGCCGCTCTTCTGCACGATAGATGTTGCTTTCAAGTTCCGAACGTTTCAGACTTGAGCCTTGTGCACTCTTGTCTGCATATCCGATGCCTATGCCTTCCACCTCGGTCACATACGTTCCCCAGCCATAAACTTGCGCGCCTTCTCC
>CAVKJJ010000122.1:0-3549 GCA_963656685.1 bacterium
TAGAGCAAAGGACTGAAAATCCTTGTGTCCCCGGTTCGATTCCTGGTGGCACCACCAAAAGTCAGACAGAGAGTTACACAAATGATGTAGCTCTCTTTTTTTTGAAAAATACTCAGCGCAAAGGATAGCGTTTTTTCATTAACTTTGCGCAGATTAAACCCATTATAAGGAAGGTGCAATAGAAAAATGTCGTTGCACTCGTGTGTTGCTCACTATGCTGCAGCACACCCTTACCAAGCTTTTCAAAAATGAAATTGATTAGAAAACTTCTGCCATTGGTGGCAGCTGTGGTGCTTGCTTCGTGTTCGAAGGATGGCGACACCATATATATTAACGACGACCTCACGGGCGACAGCCGCCCCATTGTGTATTTCCTTTCCAAGAAAGGATCGATGGGCGACTTGGGTTACGTTGACGCCGTCTACCGCGGTGTGGTGAAAGCCGCCAATAAGGGAAATATGCTCCTCTCGCAGGTGGAACTCCCCACCGACACCGCCACCATGGCATTCTCGCTCCAATATATGCTCGACTACATGAAAGAGAATGCCAAAAATCGCAAGGCCCTCGTGGTCATTGCTAACGACAACCTCGAAGATCTGCTCCATAAGTTCGACGAGCAGATTGCCGCGTCGCCCAACGTGCAGTTTCTACTCAGCGAAAGCAGCGACACGACGCTCTCCGTCCACACCGTGAAGATACGCCAATATGGTGCCTACTACCAAGCCGGAAAAGTGGTGAGCCAGGGAATGCCAGACGTCAATCACGCACTCATTTGCAAAGCCAACCCCAACGAAAGCAGCATACGCGACATGGCTAAGGGTTTCAAGCAAGCCATTGACGACGTCAAGGCAGCCGACCCCTCCAAGGTGTTCCAGTACGACGAAGTGAGTCTTACCGACACCAACGGCGGATATGACAAGGCCGAATTTGTCTATAAAATGTCTTACTATTTAGATGCCGATATCGTGTTGCCCCTCTGCGGCGGCACGGCGCAAGGCTTCCTTCGCTACAACCGTGAGCATTCCGACTCCTTCTTCACGATAGGCGTTGACATGGACATGCAGCAGTATTCCTCGCGCGTTCCCTTCTCTGTGGTCAAACACATCGATCAGGTGGTGCAAGACTGCGTGACGAAATGGGCAAACGGCGAAACCTTGCCCAAACACTTGGAGTATGGCCTCGACTCAGGCTATACGGAACTAATCTATCCCAGTACGTACTATTTTGAACTTGCCCCCGTAGGCATGCAATACTATCAGGAAAGCATAGAAAAAGAAAAAGCCTACTATGAAAAGAATTAATCACGTCCTTCTCGCGCTGGTGCTGTTCGTAGCCGTCTTTGCATCGTTCGTTTCCTGCAAGGACGGGGCAGACACCTTTGTACATTATTCTAACGCGAAGACCACAAAATATAAAATAGCTGTGGTGCTCCCCATCAACAGCGACGGCGAATACCGCAACCGTTTGGAGCAGACCGTCAACTGGGCACTCGAGAACATGCGTACTGCAGAGAAACTCGTGGCAGAGACGGGCGACACCTCCCTCGTGGACCTCGATGTGGAATGGTACGACGAAGACACGGCACCGCTGGCAGAACTCTCCACCAAACTTGCCAACCGCAGCGACATCCTCCTTGTGGTCGGTCCGTTGCGCAATGCTAACGTCGACATCATGGCGCGCGCTTGTTACAAGACGAAAAAGCCGTTGATTGTTCCCTCCGCCACGAGCGAGGACGTCATACGCCGCTATGCCGTGACCAAGTCAGGCGACCGCGCCGAGAAACCCTTCCTCTGGTCGCTTTGCGAAACGGACGTGAGTCAAAGCAGCGTGGCAGTGGCCAAGGCCTGGGAAGGCGGAGCCAAATCGCTGGCGCTCCTCACTCCCGACACCGACTACGGAAAAACGTTTTACGACTGGGTGCCCTTCCTTGCCAACGATATGGACGTTTCGCTCTCTTCCGACCTCATCATGCAGTACGACTCCGATAATTTGGCAGAGCAAGCACAGACCGCCCTTGAGTCGGGTGTCGACTGCATCATCTGCGCTGCAGCATCGGTATCGGAAGCCAAAACCGTGCTCGAACTCAAGCAGAAGGCCACGAAAGAAACGCCGCGCATACTTTTCACCAACGGTGCGCTCTCCCAGTCGTTGCTCGAACTGGGCGAAATAGCCGAAGGCGCAGAAGGTGTGGCACCTTATGCCGATCCCACCACAGGCTTCCAAATAGCCTATGAAGAACGCTTCGGCTACTCGCCGGCAGGCGCTGAGGCGCAAGTCTACGATGCCATACTCCTTTCGGGACTTACGGCTTTTGCCAAAAACTACACAGGCGGAACCGACACCAACGCACTGATTCGCGAAATCACTTCCGTGGGCGAGGACGAATACCCCATTTGGAACGAGCTTGGTCTGCGTTCCCTTATTCTCCTCTTGAAAAAGGAAAAGCGCGTGAAACTTGTTGGCGCCAGCGGCGTTCTGCGCTTCGACAGCGAGTCGTGCACGAGCATCCTGCAAAGCACTTATGTACATTGGATGGTCTACGAAAACCAGTTCGTCACCATCGACTTCTGCAGTACGGACGGAAACGGCCGCACCGCCTCCACGCTCGCTTCGTGGAAATGGAATGCCAGTGTGCAGCAGTTGTTGAACAACGAGGACGTGGACATCGCCTACAAACCGCTTAAGGAACAGTGGGCCGTGCTCGTGCAAGGTTCCAACGAATGGAAGAACTACCGTCACCAGGCCGATGTGCTCAACATGTACCAGATGCTCAAGCATTACGGATGGGACGACGACCACATCATTCTCATCATTTCCGACGACGTAGCCAACAACCGCTACAACATCTATCCCGGAGAGGTGCGCACCTCTACTGACTCGCCCGACCTCTACAAGACCGCAGTGGTTGACTACAACAGCGATACGCTCAATGTTTCAGACATCTCCAAAATACTCCTGGGACAGAAGAGTTCGCATCTTCCCAAGGTGTTGAATACCAACGACCAGTCCAACGTGCTGCTCTTCTGGAGCGGGCACGGATGTTTGAAGGGTGCCAAGTACCGTGCCAACGCTTTCGTTTGGCGTGAAGGAAACCAGTTGATGACCGATGAGGACTTCCGCAGTCTGTTGCAGACCATGCGCAACGAAGAGCGTTACCGCAAAATGCTCCTGCTCCTTGAACCTTGCTATTCGCGCAACTTGGCGCAGCAGACATCAAACTTGCCGGGTATCTTGGCCATAGCCAGTGCCAACGGAAACGAAAATTCTTTTGCCGATTTCCACTCCGCCGACCTCGGTGTGTGGATGAGCGACCGTTACAGCAACAACCTCGTGACTACGCTCACCGAAAATCCCAAACAGACGTTCAAAGACCTTTACGAATATCTCTACCGCCACACGCTCGGTTCGCACGTCTACATCGAAAACGGCAACTGGTTCGGTAACCTCTTTAAGATGTCGCCAGAAGAATTCGTTGTGCCGATAAATAAGAATTGACTTAAGTTTCGGATTTAAAATCCAACGGAGATTTATGCGGCAATCTGGCTGTAG
>CAVKJJ010000123.1:0-3527 GCA_963656685.1 bacterium
GGAGAGGTGGCGGAATTGGTAGACGCGCTACTTTGAGGGGGTAGTGTCAATTGCGACGTGGGAGTTCGAGTCTCCTCCTCTTCACTTGTTTGCGGATTCTTGAAAAGCGAAAGCTTCAAATAAGAATCCGTCCTGCGGAAATAGCTCAGTTGGTAGAGCACAACCTTGCCAAGGTTGGGGTCGCGAGTTCGAGTCTCGTTTTCCGCTCAAAGTCGCTCGAATGGTGGAATGGTAGACACGAAGGACTTAAAATCCTTTGGGCAGAAATGTCCGTGCGAGTTCGAGTCTCGCTTCGAGCACAACAGTTTAACGCCCGCTACTCTTCATTGAGTGGCGGGCGTAATTTATTTCTATTTAGGCTCTAATCCATAGTGCACCATTCATCTATGACAAACCCAAACGTTACATATCCACTCTCCGATGCCCAGAAGGCCGAGCGCTACGCCGAAACGCTTCCGCAACTGGCCTCAGTGCTTGAAGGCGAAACCGACGCCGTGGCAAACCTCGCCAACTTCTGCGCCCTGTTCCACGAAGCCTTCCGCTGGTGGTGGACGGGCTTCTACCGCATCAGCGGCGAACAGCTCGTGCTCGGCCCCTTCCAAGGCCCCGTAGCGTGCACACGCATAAAGAAAGGACGTGGCGTTTGCGGCACAGCGTGGCAACGAGAAGCCACCATCGTCGTAAAGGACGTAGAAGAGTTTCCCGGACACATTGCCTGCTCCGCCGCCTCCCGTAGCGAGATAGTCGTTCCCGTGCGCAACGCTGCAGGACAACTTTGGGGCGTGCTCGACATCGACAGCGAGCACCTCGCCGCGTTTAGCGACGTGGACCGCCAGTGGCTCGAACGCGCCGTACAACTACTAAGCAATAAACTTTGAAACAAATCAATCATGGCAAAGATAAACATACACACCACTGAAGGCGACATCGTAGTTCGCCTTTACGACGAAACTCCCCTTCATCGCGACAACTTTCTCAAACTTGTAAAGGAAGGCACACTTAACGGCACGCTCTTTCATCGCGTCATCCGCGACTTTATGATTCAGGGCGGCGATCCCGACAGTATCAACGCTCCCGCCGGAAAGCAACTCGGCATGGGCGGCCCTGGCTACACCGTGCCCGCAGAGTTTGTCTATCCCAAACTCTTCCACAAGCGTGGCGCACTCAGCGCAGCGCGTCAAGCCGACGAGGTTAATCCGCAACGCGAGAGCAGCGGCAGCCAGTTCTACATCGTTTGGGGCAAGGTCTACAAGCCACAGGAACTTAAGCAACTCGAAAAGCAGATGGCCATGCAGCAAGTTCAGCAAGCGTTCAACGAACTCGTGCGCGAACATAAAGCCGAAGTGATGGACTTTCGCCGCAACCGCGACCGTGAGGGACTTATGGCGCTTCAGGACAAGCTTGCCGACGAAGCCAAGGCGCGCTGCAAGGACGCCGCCACGTTCACTCCCGAGCAGATCGAAGCCTACACCACTGTGGGCGGCACGCCCTTCCTCGACGGTCAGTACACCGTGTTTGGTGAAGTGGAAAGCGGCCTCGACGTAGTCGACAAAATTCAGCAGACGCAAACGCTCCGAGGCGATCGTCCCAAGAACGACATCAGCATGACGTTTGAAGTGGTGGAGGAATAGTGAATAACTACTGAAGTTTCGCCCTCTATGGAGACAAGAAAAACCTGTTTCCATAGAGGGCGAATGTTATAAATATGCTTTGAGCAATCACTTTCTCAGTTCTTTGATGAGGTCTTCTAGAATATACTGGTCGCTCATGAGTTGCAAGCCTGTTCGGGGATTTGTCAGTTGTTTGTACACTTGTGTGGAATAGAATAAGTCAAGTGCTCGTTCGGCATTGATGTGTAGGGCTTCTGCCAACAACATGATGATGCGGCTCTGCTTGCGCCATAATACGTTGTCTCTCATATTGATTCGTCCTCCTTGATGATAGTTGATGAAACGAATGTCAGATATCTGTCTACGATGGTTTGGTTGAGGATACAAAGTTGGTGGTTTATAGCTTTATACTTCAACTGTCCTAAAGCCTGCTCCGCAGTGATGACACCATTTTCGTAGTCTTCCACAGTGTCAATAACATTATCGTTGGCCACACCGCCTTCCACCAAGTCGTATTGGTTCTGCATGGTTCCGCCTTTACGGCAGTCTATTACATACTCCAACCATTCCAAATCGTAGGTAGTGAAGGTCTTGATGCGATAGTTGTCTGCTTTTATTCCCTCCATGTCCAAGTAGAATGTAGAAACAACTGCATGTGCTCCGGTCTTTCTTCTTTCGGCAATCGTTTTGGCCCATGCTTCGGCTTGTTCTTGTAACATAGTGAGATAGAATCCTTGCCCAAAGTCTACTTTGGCCCTACCTAACTTGACGAGCGGAGATGATATTTCCGTATAGGAACCGTGGAATAATGTTGTCATTGTTCGGCCTCCCAATTTAAAAGTGTTTCGCTGATGTCTTCTGCCACCCATTGCAGACTTTGCGTGTGTAGTTCTTCATATCGTTTGAACAGGCGGTTGTGTATTAGTCCTTGTTTTTGCAAACGGTCATGCATGTCTTTGCCGCTAATGCCTAGTTCTTTTGCACCGTTCTCTATTGCCATAACTGCGAAGTGGACTCTGCGGTATGTCTCGTTGTCTTGGATATTGTTCATGTTGCGAAAGTTGTTATTACGCGCACTTATAAACTGTTCTGCTCAATAATTTCGGTTATTCCGGGCATCCAGTCGGAGTTTGACTTGCTGCAGAGCACGTGGAATCCCAATTTTGCTGCTGCGTCGCAGTTGGTCTGGCTGTCGTCAATGAACAGACACTCTTGGGGGAGCATGTGGTCGTGTTCGAGCGCTTTGAGAAAGATTTCGTCGTCGGGCTTGCAGCATTCCATCTCGTAGCTACAGAAGAAGGTGTCAAAGAAATCCGTTATGGGCTTCCCTTCTTTTGAGAATTGGTTGCTTCTGGTGTAAGCCATGATGAAAGGATTGGTGTTGCTCAAGAGGCAAAGATGGTGGTCTTTTCGCAGCAATTCCAAATTGCGGAGTCGCTCTTCGGGCACTCCGTCGAAGAAGCCTAACCAGCAATGTTGTGCCTCGTCCCACGACACATTCCGCCCCACGACGTCCGACATTCTCCGGCAGAATTCTGCGGCGTCTATTTTGCCGGCTTCCAGGTCAAGGAAGAAGTCCTTCTGTCCGTATTTGCCCATGTAATAATCGGTGTCTATTCCCGCTTGTTGGAATCGGCGGAATGCCTCTTCCGTATTTTGGTTGAAAACGACGCCGCCCATATCAAAAAGGAGGTTCTTGATCATATGCTTGTTCTGAAATTATGCGCGTTTTACACTTGACGCTTTGTCCTTGCAAATTTAGACAAAGCCGCGGCGTTGCCAAAAATAATGCCGAAAGCTTTTCGCGTGGGCAAACAAAAAAGCGAGCCTTCGAAAAAAGACTCGCTTTGGAGGGGTGCCTAGTGGGACTCGAACCCACGACATTCAGAACCACAATCTGACGCTCTAACCAACTGA
>CAVKJJ010000124.1:0-3251 GCA_963656685.1 bacterium
GTGCGCCAACAGGAACGTGTCGCGGTCGAACAGGCGGTTCTCAAACTGGCGGCTGAGGTAAAACTGCTGTCTGCCCTCGGTGAGCCTAATGCCTTTTTCGGGCTTCAGCTCGTTTTGGTTGGCGGAGATGAAGAAGTTGGGGATGATGTTGTAGCCCTCGGTCACGTCGTCGCGCAGCTTGATGTGCCCCTGTTGGTCCGCCTCCTTGCCATTGCTGAAGAGGTCGATGTTCCACTGTATGACGTTTCGGGCGTAGGTAATCTGCTTGTATACGCTTTCCTTGCCCAGGGTGTTGCCGCGCTTGTAGTACTTGGAGTCGCCTATATAATAAATGGTGTCGTCGTTGGCGTTGTTGGTCAACTCTCGGTACTGATACATGTGGTCCACTCGCTTGCCGTCGGGCTGGTCTTTGAGTTCGGTGGGCAAGTTCTTGTCGCCGATGAGTTCGTCGATGATGGCTTCAAACACTACGTGGAAACTCTTCACCAAGAGGTACTCTCGTTGGTCGATGTTCAGGGCAATGTTGTCGGGACGGTCGAAGAAGGCGTAGCAAAGTTCCCACAGTTCTTTGGCCTTGTCGGAGAAATACTTGTAGCGTATCTGCTTCAACCTTCGTTTGCCAAGGCCGTTAAGGTAGCGTTTGAACTGCTTTTCGCCTATCAACTCAAAGCGGACGTTCATCTTCACGGGGAAACCGTACTCCGTGTGCATATTTTGCAGGATGCTAAAGAAGATGACGAGCAACTCTTCGTCGAAATTCACGGTGCGCTTTTTGTTGACGGGCGAGAGGTAGCTCACGTCTTGACGGTGCGTGCCGCCTATCTGCTGCACGACGGCAGGGCTTTTCGAGATGGTGCGTGTCCAATTGATCTTGTTGTATCCGCTATGCTGGTTCTTCATGATGAACATCACATAGTTCTCGTTGTCCTTGTTCCACTTTTGCAGGGCGAGCAACACGTCGAGGAAGGTGTTGGCCTTCCGGCGCTTCCTCGCATTGCCCATCATCGGGGCTTGGCGGTGGAGCACGATGCTGGGCGTTTCTTTCTTGCCGCCCATGCGGTCGAACTCGTGGTCTTTGAACACGCAGATGGCGCGGTATATCCACACGCTCAGTTCGTAGATGAACTTCTGCTCCTCGGGCTTCAACTCGTCGCACTTGTCAGCGTCGATAAGGTCCTTCGGGTCGATATGACCGAACACCTTTTCCTCGCCAAACTTGCCTTCGAGCAAGACCTTGGGCAGAATGAACACGCAGTCGTTCACGTCGGGGTCTGTATTGAAATAGTACCCCACGTAACTCAAACTTACCTTGCCCTCCACGTCTTGAAGCACACCAAGCCCTTTGAGAACGCTGGCTACGTCCTCGTATGCGTATTGGTATTCTTCTATTAGGATGCGCATAAGCCACTACATTTTTGCGTACTTCGAGAACACGGCGCGCATCTTCAACAATCTTTCAATGATGTAATCAAACTGTTCCGGCCATGCTTCTTTGTTTTCGAAATTTATATCGGACTTTTCTTCGATGATGTTGCTGGATTTCTTGTCGGGCATTTCTTTCCATTGGTAGGTAACGCCCATTTCTTCTTCTATCTCTGCTTTGTGAGCAAACAGTTTGTGATATTCTTCGGTGGTTTCATCGTAGCAAACCTCCACATCGATGGCGTTCTTTTTTCTTTGCTGAAGTACGGACAGATAGAAATCTACATTCGCCACAGAGAAACTCTTCCAATGGTTGTGCGAAGCGGTCTTCACTCCGCCAAAGTATTCTGCAAACTCTTTATTCTTTTCTGGGGCGTATTTCAGAAACGCATCCCAATATTCATAGCGTTTCTTCTCGTTCTCAGTCCAATTGTCCTTCTTGGTCGCATCCTCGCTACCCGGTTTGCCAGCGACTTCATCTTCTCCATCGCTATCGCCCTCTTTTGTCAACGCAACTTCGCCCACAATATTCACGAGGAACTTGCGGACGTTCTCCACGTTCACCGTGTTGTCGTCGTTGTAGAACGCCTCGAAGGTGGCGGCCTTGTTCGGGTCGCCGCTTACGTTGAAGTCGTCGGTGCTACCGTCCTTGAACACGTCGTTCCAAAGGTAGAACATCACCTTGCCGACAAACCGCTCCGCACTGATAGGCTCGCCCTTCGGGGGCTTGCAGAAGAAGTATCCGAGCTTCTTGTCGTCGCTGCTCGTCTCCGCGGCAATCTTTTCGTTCATTGCGCTGATGAACGTCCACCAGTCGCACGTTTCGTCACCGCACTTTATCTTAAAGCCCTTTTCAGCATTGGAAATCTTCACATAGTGCCAGTCCCAACGGCGCTTGAAAGCCGAGTCGATAGGGAACAGACTTTGGTCGCTCGTGTTCATCGTTGCCCAAATGTAGAGGTTGCTGGGCAGCAACAAGATGCGGCCGCTCCGTATGTCGTCCGCCAAATTGCCGTTGTAGTTCTTCACCACGCCGTCAAGGTACAATCCGTCCTCGGGCAACTGATACTCGCCGTTCTCCTCAGCAAAAGCCTCGGCAATCTCGCGCTGCAAGTCGGCATCGGATTCGATGGGGTAGGAAGAGAAACCGTTGTCTTGACGATCGAGCAATTGAAACAAGTCACCGAATATCTGGGCGCAGTTGCCTCGGTTGATTTCCTCAATCACGAGGAACTGCGGCTGCGGGCCGAGCTCGCATGGTTCGGTGTATTTCTTCCATGCTGCAAGGTAGGCTTTTAGGAACGCTTGCTTCACGAATTTGTAGGTGATGCGGTCTTCCTTTACGGTGACATTATCTTCCTTTACCACGTGTCCCGACACGTCGCGCAGCACTACCTTAGTCATCGTCGGCTTATATGCCCCCACAAACGTAGAGTAGTCGCTATCGGGGTGGAACGTCGTGCGTATCGTGTCGTACTCCTTCGTTATCGAATCAATCTCAAACGACTTACCCGTACCGGGTGCGCCGTAGTAGATTTGTTGGAGGGGTCGATTACTCTTAGGAGATTCATGAATTTCTTCCAGTCCATCTTCTTTGCCATCATCATGATACTCAGAAGTATTCTCTATAAGAATGTCGAATATATTATCTTCTGCTTTTTGAATGTGCAGTTCTGAATAACCACCTGCAAAGTAATTACGAATAGTGAACTTTGTAGTTTTTACTTTGCCTTTTGAATCTACGAACGTCACATCTTTCAGCAAGCCGTTAAAGTAAAAACGTTTGTCTATTTTGCCATTTTTCTGAGGTACATTTTTACGAGCATTCC
>CAVKJJ010000125.1:0-3216 GCA_963656685.1 bacterium
TTTAGGGTGGTTCTATAAATTAGCTTTGTCAGATTTCGGTGCTATTTTTCGTCCATTTTGTTTGTGAGCAAAGGAGCATAGCGGGCTATGCAACTGAGCGAACAAGCAAAAGGGGCGAAAAAGAGCCTGAAAGATGACAAAACGCCAAGTGAGCGAATTTGTACATAGTGCGGTGGTAATTTATAGAACCACCCTACATACAAAAAAGCATGTGCCGTAAATTCCTGTTGCCACGAAAGCTAGGAATTTACGGCACATATATTTATTATACAATGTGGTGGAGTTTAGAAGTCTATCTCAAGTCCAAGACCAAACACGTCGTTGGTACGATGGAAATTGTCCTTTCCATAGGTGCTGATGGTCGAAACGCCTTGCGATATGTTTCCGAGCGCGCCAAGTTCGGTGCTGACCACGTTAAGTTTCTGCTGGTAGGCTGCACGTTGCTCTTCGGGAAGTTGCGGATTGGCAACAGCTTGTTCGAGTTGCGCCTTTCCTGCTGCGAGTTGCTGCTGGATGGGGCCGAGCATTGAAGCGAACTTTTCTTTGTTGCTATAGAAATCTTGCTGTTCGCGACTGTAGTGTTTGTATATAGTCTTGAAGTATGCCACATTGAGCGCCACCTTTTTACGGAGCTGGAAGCGTGCGCCGAAACCAACGGAGTTGGAGTTCGTCACAAAACTCATATCGCTGATAAAACGGCTATCCTTGCCCAAGCCATAGTGGGTGGTTTGCCAACCTGCGCTGACCGTCCAACGCTTTGCCACGTCCCACTCTGCACCTGCAAGCACTTCCCATCCGCCATTGTGAAGGTAGTTGTGGCGGTTTTCGTGCTGGGTGGCCTGTTTGTCGAAATAGTAGTGGAAACCACCATTAAGACGTACGTTGTCGAGCACTTCGTACTGTGCACCGATGGCAAGGATTGCGGGAATGTCGGCTTTCACCTTCTTGCCGTCGTCGTACTCTGACAAACCACTCGTGTTGACACCGGCACGGTTCTTCAAACGCAAACGCGTCTTGAATTCGTAGCGGGCGGAAAGGTTGAGCCGACCAGCTTTATAGTCCACGCTGACGATGGGAGTGAAGCCAAAACCTGTCTGGTCGCAATTGAGTTCTTTATCCTCTACGAGTGCAGAGAAGTCGGACATTCCCTGGCTTTCAAAGAACTTTGTGGCAGGAACTGTTGTAGCTCCTTGAACTTGCACGCCTATGTTGCGCACGTAGCCATAATAGTTGCAGTCGGCATAGATCACACGGCCGCCTACGCTTACATTGAGGTTGGGAAGGATTTTATAGCCTACGCCAAACTGTCCACCGAAATAGTATTGGCGACCTTGCATATGGGTGTCCATGCTGTAGCCGGTCACCGTATTGGGTGCTATGGCTCCTATCAAAGTCGGCAAAAGAGCCACTTGACTTTCAAAAGAAGGGAGTCCGTCGGAGAAGGAGCACTTTCCGCCACCGCCTGTTATGCCGAAATGGAAAGAGGCGAACCACTTTTCACCTACGCGTGCGAGGTCGAAAGAGGGGATTACGGGCGCTTTGGCTTTACCATCGAACTTTTTGTAACCGTCGGCCGCGTTTTTCACACCGTTCACTGTGCCTTGTGCGAAATAAGGAAAGTAGGTGGCATCGGAACGGGTCTGATATGCACTCTGCAAATCGAAGCCGAAGTGCCAGCCTTGCGTCATGAAACCGAGACCTGCGGGATTGCTGTATGCTCCGTCGATGGCGATAACGCCGTCGCGTGCAGGATTGCGCAGGAAAGCTACGCTTTGGTTGGTATTCGTTAAATAACCACCAGCTTGAGCCGAGGTTGCAACACACAGCAACAGGGCTGCGCTAAGGATGGATTTTCTCATTTTTCTTATTTGTTGGTAAAAACGGCGGCAAAAGTACTCGTTCATTGCACACGTTCCAAGTATTTTGTGCAAAAAGTGACAATTCAGATGCAGTATTTGTGCGTAAACATGCGCAAATGCATGGTAAAGTGTGCAAAACAGCACCAATAAGATGCTTACAATTGCGAGATGAAACTATGTGGTCATAGTGTGCCGAATGCGGCTAATGCACTTGAAATCTAGCCAACTCTCGCTCTTTAGTAATAACAAAAGAATAAGTTGGTACATGTCTCGCATGTTTTATTTGTCAAGAATTGGAGAAATTTCGTTCACATTGAGAACTGAAGAATTACGGGAAAGGCTTGACTTTAAGCCAAAGATTTCTGAAATTCTTATCAAATCCATTCAGAAAAAGAATTCTCTAATTCTTGACAAACAAATCATACCAAGTTATTTTTAATCATCACTTACTATTTCTTGAACATTACGGGATTACAAACAGACAACAAAAAAAGGGCTTCCGCCCTTTAATGGAAGTGGTACGAAGCACTTTTGCTCGCCCACCGGCTCTCGCATGAGCCTTTTCATCTAACAATTACCTTTCTACAAATCTTTTTTACCTAAAAGTCTAAGATAACCTAACCGTTTATCCTTACAATCTTTTTTACCGGAAAGGTTTCACTTCATTTCTGAAACCTATTACAAGGACTCAAAACCTTGTATGGTCTAGCTTTTGTGTTGTCTATCTATTGTCTTAACGATTGCAAAGGTAGAAAGGCTTCTTTCGCCATGCAAGCATTAGCGAACATTTTGACGAATGATTTGCAAAGTTTTTACGGTAGTTCGCCTTTTTGCAATGCGCTCTGCGCAATGAAGACATATCCGAAGATATCTCCATTATGCCAGAAGCGCTTGCAAAAAGCTGAGTAGACAGCTCTATAAGTTTGGCCGCAAATTTATTTTATGGCACACAGCATAGCTTATAGCTTCCTGATATTATCAACGCCCCAACGTAAGAAGAGCCTACGACGCATTGCTTTAATGGTGTCTGATGAAACACAAAGTTTCATCGCAATGTCCTCAATAGAAAAGCCTTGAGCAGCCATTTTTAGACATTCAAAATCGCGCCTATCAAGTTCTTCAATTCGCTCTTCTTTCCATTCAACCTTTTGAAAATCAAAAAGATAAAAATTCTCTGAACCATTCTTTTCTATCCGTAAAATTCTCGGAGCGTTTTTTGAAGCTAATTTTGCCAAACACAAATATAACCAAATATGCCCACTTTTACTTTGAAGTAAGGGTATTATGCGATGATCGTAGGTTCAATTAAGAAATGCAACTTTTTGCGGGAATGCCGGATTGAGAATGGCGGATAAAA
>CAVKJJ010000126.1:0-2780 GCA_963656685.1 bacterium
CCGAGCCGTTGTAAAACGTGATGACGTGTTCGTAGTCCGCTGGTTCGGTGATGGGCTTTTGGAACGACTTGGGGGGCTTGCGCCCCACTACGTAGTGGATGCCGTTGAGGTATCCCCACCGCTTCCACGCGGCGAGCAGTCCGGGGAGCGTGTTGGTGAGTCCGTGCTTGAACGTAGGCACGACGATGCCGCCCGTGGAGCCGGGCATGCGCTGCATATTGCGCAGGACGAAGGGCGAGGCGATGGAGTCCGTCTTGCCCGTGCGGCGGCCGGCGACGATGACCGTCGTCTTAGCGGCGATGTATTGCGTGAGGAGCTGGGGCTTGTTGAAGTAGACGCGGTTTGCGTGGGCTTTCTTTTCTTCGTCCCAGGCGGCTATTAGGGAGGGTTCTTCTTGTTTAGGCATAATAGGCTGAATAGGCTGAATGGGCTTAATGGGCGGTGGTGGGCTTGGCTGCGCTTGGGGTGGCTACTTGCGCCAGTGCTTGCCCCGACGCGGGACGCGTCGCCCCCCAAGAGCTAGACTTCTTCTTTGAAAATGTCGTCAATTGGCAAATCGGCTTCTTCGTATTCCACGTTTTGGGTGTCGGGATGGGTGTCGGCGAGTTCTCGGGTGAGGCGGCGGATGCGGTCGTCGATATTGGCGATGGGGTTGATGCCCACCACACGGGGGTCGGTGGTGGGGAAGAAGGGTTGCACCACAATCATGTGGTAAGGCACGCTCTGCTCGTCCTCGATGTCGATGCGGTTGAACTTGGCGTAGCTCGTGGCGGCGCGTTCCATGGTCTTGGTGTCCTTGCGTTTCTTGGCCATTTGGTAGGTTTCGAGGATCATTTCGTTGTAGCGCCAGCGGTGGAAGTCGCGCGAGCATTGGCCTACGTTGGGCAGCAGGGCTTTGATGACCTTGAGGTCGGCGTAGGCGGTGACGACGGAGAGGCCGTAGCGCGTGCGCTCTTCGTCGACAAACTGGCGGTCTTTGGCGTCGGGGTTGGCGATGCTCCACGTGGCCATGTCGCGGAGGCGCAGCAGGTGCTGCACCTGCGGCTCAGCGTATTTCTGGGATAGCTCGTCTTTACTGGTGTATAGGTCGAGCTTGGCTATTTCTAAGATGTTGGGGAGGGACATTTGACCACTGATTTTTTTCGAACACAGATTACACGGATAACACGGATTTTTTTTCGAACACAGAATGCACTGAATACACTGATTTTTTTCTTGAACACGAATTATCGTGAATTGACCACGAATTTTATCATGAATTTTTCACGAACACTGAATACACTGAATACACTGAATTGTTCTGTGATTTCTGTGAGTTCTGTGTTCGTCTTTACTCGTCGTCTTCCATGTCGAGGAGGTTGTTGCGTGTGTTTTCGAGGGCGAGCGGTGAGCCTACGTAGGCGAGCTGCATTTCTTGGTGAAGGAGTTTGACACGGCTGGCCGCCTTGCCTCGGTGGTAAGCGAGGGAAACGGCGGAGGACTTGTCGGCTACGTCCTCGCGGAGTTGCGAGGAGGGAATGCCGAGGATGACGGCCATGTCGCTAATCTTTAAATAGATGGAGGCGTATTGCTCGATTTGTTTGAGTTGGTCTTCGGAGTAGTCCATAATAATATATGTATGTGCTTAGTTGTTTGCGCCGTTCTCGTTGAGCCGCTGTTGGAAGAGGTCATTGAGCGGCACGGAGTGGTTGCGGATGAGGTCGGTGACTTGCGAGTGGAGGGTGGCAAAAATGCCGGGATCGGTGGAGATGAAGGTGGACTCGTGGCGGTTGCCTCGGGTGAGGTTTTGCGAGGTGACGACGGAGACGGTGGGGCCGGCGAGGGAACGGACGAGGAGGATTTTGGAGTGGTTGTCGGCAAGGTAGGTGCGGCGCATGGTCTGCGTGATGAACGACCAGAGTTTGAGGGTTTTGTTCGTGGCTTTGTGGTCGAGCACGAGGTTGAACTCCCGTACCTTGCCGCCCTTCTCGATGAAGAAGAGGCGGCGGAGGAACTCCTCGCTGATGGAGAAGGAGGTTTGCCATATTTCGCTCTCGCCTACTTGGGCCAAGATCCACTCTAATACGTCGGCTAGTTGGAGGGCGTTGGAGAGGTAGGCTTGGTGGGGCGTGGACGAAAGGGGACGGAGAATTTCTTGTATGTTGGCGCTGCGCTTCATCTACTTAACACTGATTTTTTTCGAACACAGAATGCACTGAAATCTTTTTTCGAACACGAATTACTCGAATGGAACGATTTTTTTATCGAACACAGAATACACTGAATGCACTGAAATGTTCTGTGATTTCTGTGAGTTCAGTGTTCGTTACAATCGAATACTCTCGTGGTTCTTTACTCTTTCGCTTTCTTCTCTTCTTGAATGGCTTTGTCGATGGCATCGTGGATGCCGTCTTGGATTTGCGACATCTTGCGGCCGCAGTAGATGCTGACGCCGAAGATGGAGCCGGCGTAGATTAGGCATTGGGAGAAGAGCCAAAGGACGCTGTCGGAAATCTCGCCCGTGGGCGGTACGATGAAGCCGGCTACGGCGAGGGCGAAACCGCCGAAGAGCATGAGCAGGGCGGACCAGAATTGAAGGGAAATGTGTTTCATAACTTGGAGGGATTTTCGAACACGAATTATCGTGAATTGACCACGAATTTTTTCATGAATTTTTTTCGAACACAGAATACACTGAATGCACTGAAAACTTCTGTGAGTTCAGTGCGTTCTGTGGTCAATTTATGCGTTAGTGCCGAGCAGAGCGTCGAGTTTGTTCTCAATGCGGTTCATTTGCTGCA
>CAVKJJ010000127.1:0-2533 GCA_963656685.1 bacterium
AAGTGGTGCCACCAGGAATCGAACCGGGGACACAAGGATTTTCAGTCCTTTGCTCTACCAACTGAGCTATGGCACCTTCTTGCCGTTTTTGTGCAAACGAACCGAGGACACAAGGCCGTCAATAAGATTTGGCAGTCCTTTGCTCTACCAACTGAGCTATGGCACCTTCTTGCCGTTTGCGGGTGCAAAGGTATTGTAATTTTCCGAAAGAGCAAATTTTTTGCTTGCGATTTTTGAGAAATAAATAGAAGTTTCGGATTTAGATTGTGGGACTTTGGAGCGCAAAAGTCACACAATCTAAATCCGAAACTTCATTTAAAATTTCACTCTAAGAGTGTCAGCGCATTAGTGGCAGCAGCTGCAGGGAGAGAGCTGCTGGAAGAAGTCGTTGCCCTTGTCGTCCACAAGGATGAAGGCGGGGAAGTCTTCTACGCGGATTTTCCAAATGGCTTCCATGCCGAGTTCGGGATATTCCACGCACTCAATGCTCTTGATGCTGCTCTGTGAGAGTACGGCTGCCACGCCACCGATGGTGCCGAGATAGAAACCACCGTGTTTCTTGCAGGCGTCGGTAACCACTTGACCGCGGTTGCCTTTGGCAATCATCACGAGACTGCCGCCGTGATCCTGGAATTCGTCTACGTAGGGGTCCATGCGGTTGGCCGTGGTGGGACCCATGCTGCCGCAGGGGTAGCCCTCGGGAGTCTTGGCAGGACCAGCGTAAAGGATGGGGTGATCCTTGAAGTAAGCGGGGAGGTCTTCGCCAGCGTCGAGGCGCGCCTTGAGTTTGGCGTGAGCAATGTCGCGTGCCACGATGATGGTACCATTGAGGCTTACGCGGGTGCTTACGGGATATTTGGTGAGTTCGGCGCGTACAGCGTCAATGCCTTTATCGAGGTCGATGGTCACACCCGTACCGCCTTCGCCCGGATTGCGGAGTTCTTCGGGGATGAGTTCGGTGGGATTGCAGTCCATCTGCTCGAGCCAAATGCCGTCCTTGTTGATCTTAGCCTTGATGTTGCGGTCGGCGGAGCAGCTCACGCCCATGCCGATAGGACAGCTGGCACCATGGCGAGGCAAGCGAACCACACGGATGTCGTGGGCGAGGTACTTGCCGCCAAACTGTGCGCCGAGTCCAATCTTGTGGGCCTCTTCGAGGAGCTTGTTCTCCAAGTCGATGTCGCGGAAGGCGCGGCCTGTCTCATCGCCCGTGGTAGGCAATTCATCGTAGTACTTGATGGAAGCGAGCTTCACTGTCAAGAGGTTCTTCTCAGCCGAAGTACCACCGATCACGAAGGCGATGTGGTAAGGAGGACAAGCGGCTGTGCCGAGGCTCTTCATCTTCTCCACGAGGAAGGGGAGGAGTGTGCCCTCGTTCTGGATGGTGGCCTTGGTCATGGGGTAGAAGTAGGTCTTGTTGGCCGAACCGCCGCCTTTGGCTACCATGACGAATCGGTATTCGTCGCCCTCGGTGGCTTCGATGTCAATCTGTGCGGGGAGGTTGCAACGTGTGTTCACCTCGTCGTACATGTTGAGGGGAGCGTTCTGCGAGTAGCGGAGGTTGTCCTGCGTGTATGTGTTGTACACACCGAGGCTGAGGGCTTCTTCGTCTTCAAAGTCGGTCCATACGCGCTGACCTTTCTCGCCGTGGATAATGGCGGTGCCGGTGTCCTGGCAGAAGGGGAGAATGCCCTTCACGGCTGTTTCGGCATTGCGGAGGAACTGCAATGCTACGTATTTGTCGTTTTCCGAAGCTTCGGGGTCGTGGAGAATCTGTGCCACCTGGAGGTTGTGTTCACGACGGAGCATGAACTCCACGTCGTGGAATGCCTGCTGTGCGAGCAGCGTGAGGGCTTCTTTGCTGACCTTGAGGATGGTCTTGCCCTCGAAGGTGGCAGTGCTTACGCCTTCTTTAGAGAGGAGGCGGTATTCCGTGGTGTCCTTGCCCAACTGGAACATGGGGGCGTACTTGAATGCGGGTACTTGTGCCATAATCTTTTTTAGATATGTTGAAGTGTAGAATATAGATCGTGCGAAGTTCAAAGCTGGTGGCTTTGATTGCGTAGCAAAGTTAGGCAAAAATGAAAGGGTGCGCAAAAAGCTTTCCATCTTTGTGGACGCGGAAGCGCTTTTTTGCGTTTCGGGCAGTAGCAAATGGTACGTGCAGCGGACGAATGTGTTGCTAGTGCTTCTAAAAACGTTTTCCTTTTTCCCGCAAGACCTTATATTTTACTATTTTTGTCCGAACGTTTAGCTGTTTCAATCGTACAACAACATGACAGATAAAGACAATATAAATATACCGGAGATGCGCCCTACGTTTGAAGAACTACGCCAAACGGACAATGAGGGCCATGAGTTTTGGAGTTCACGCGACCTTTGCTCTGCCATGGGCTATTCTGCAAATTGGAAATTCCAGAGAGTCATTGACAAGGCCATAGAAGTGGCCAACGCAAAAGGAATGGATCTCAACGACCATTTCAACCAAACGGTTGAGATGGTCAAGATAGGAAGCGGCTCATGCAGAAAGGTG
>CAVKJJ010000128.1:0-2504 GCA_963656685.1 bacterium
AGCCCACCATTCGCAAGCCCGGGTCACGGAACGAAGTGACGCGGCCCGGGTTATTTGATGGTAGCGGTCGCGGGCTGAAAGTCCGCTACATCAACCGCCACTTAACGCTTACGCAATCATTGTGGTGGGCTTTCAGCCCGCTGAGCCGTCAAAACAAGAGACCTAGGCCGCGTCACTTCGTGCCGTGACCTAGGCTTACGAATGGTGGGCTTTCAGCCCGCTCCTCGCCCATGTACACTACTAAACAAAAAAAGCAGCGACGGCGATTAAACCGTTGCTGCTTTACAATTCGTCGGGGTGACTGGATTCGAACCAGCGACCCCACGCCCCCCAGACGCGTACTCTAACCGGGCTGAGCTACACCCCGAATTGCGAGTGCAAAAGTACGCATTTATTTTTAAGTGCCAAGCGTTGGTCGCTTGTTTTTGATGTTTTTCTCGAAATTTTATGGGCGAAGTGCCTTTGTGCGTGCCTGCAGAGCGTGTTTTTCTACGCTTTTGCGACAGTTTGGATGCGTGTGCGTGCTTCGTTGATGAGTCGTGCGCAGTGTGTGGGGTCGGTGTTGCGTTCTTCGGCGTAGCTTTGTGCGAGGAGGCTGAAGAAGGCTTCGTCGCCCGAGAGTTTGGCGAGGTTCTGGCAGCCTTTTTCTATGCTTACGGGCTGTCCGCACTTCATGCTGTTGGTGTCGATGAGCGAGAAGTGGTAGCGTTCGTCTATTTTGTCGTAGAGGATGTTTGTTGACGAGAAGTCGCGGTGTAGGAATCCGTCTTCGTGGAGATGTGCGGCATAGCGTGCGAAGGCGCGCACCACTTCACAATCTTCGTCGGTTGTGAGTTTTGCCACGTGCTCCATGTTGTAGCGGTAGGTGGAGTGGAGGCAGACGAAGTAGGTGGTGTTGCGGAAGAGTCCGTGGCGGTACACTACGAATGCTATGCTTTCTGGGCTTTCAAATCCTCTTTCGCGCAGGAGTAGCGGACGGGTGTAGGCTTGCTTTGCTTTGTTGCTTTTGTAGAGCAGTTGCTGTATGCGCCGGCGGAGCGAGGGTGGTGCGTAGCGCTTTACGCAAAGCGTGAGTGCGTCCACTTGGAGTGTGCGTATGACGTTGCGCCCGGCATGTATCTCGTGGCCTTCGTTGTTGAAGTGCTCTTCGAGATGTTGCATGTAGGGTCGCAGCTTTTCGTATTTTGGGTTGAGAATGATTTTCATGATAGGCGTACGGAAGGGATGCTTCGTTGGTTTTGAGGGTGAGTGAATGTTCCGTAGCGTCGGGCTTTCGCTCTTTTGCTAAGTGCAAATGTAATTATTTTATGCTTAAGCGGAATGCACATTGGTGCAAAATGTGGCGTGAACGTATGTGGAGATAGAGTTCTAGAGTCTCTGGTTTATTGCTAATCTTCGTTTCATACGACGTGTAAGGCGCAGCGGTTTTTAGCCGAAGGCGAGGTTTTTGCTCTGCGGTGGGCAAGTGCCGGGACGGCACTGATGGTGGTTGGTTGTGCAGTGCGTCGTAAGCTCGCTTACGCAAGCACTGGGCAGACAACCACCATCAAAACTCGAAGAGTTTGCCCACCACAGGGTGTTTTTATGGTTTTTGTTTTCTTGCTAAGAAAATTCGGATTTTGAACACGTTAGATGTTGGGGACGGAAATATTAAGGAGTATGCTTTTGCCGTTATCCCACGCTGCCTTCGAGCGAGACGCTGAGGAGCTTTTGGGCTTCTACGGCGAACTCCATGGGGAGTTTGTTGATGACGTCCTTGGCGTAGCCGCCCACGATGAGCGAGACGGCGTCCTCGGTGGGTATGCCGCGCTGGTTGCAGTAGAGGAGCTGGTCCTCGGAGATCTTCGAGGTGGTGGCTTCGTGTTCTACGGTGGCGTTGTCGTTGGCCACGTCGATGTAGGGGAAGGTGTGGGCGCCGCAGGTGGAGCCGAGCAGGAGGGAATCGCAGGAGGAGTAGTTGCGTGCGCCTTCGGCTTTGGAGCCCACTTTCACGAGGCCTCGGTAGGAGTTTTGGCTATGGCCAGCGGAGATGCCTTTGGAGATGATGGTGCTACGGGTGTTGCGACCTATGTGTATCATCTTGGTGCCGGTGTCGGCTTCCTGGTGGTTGTTGGTGACGGCCACGGAGTAGAACTCGGCTTGGGAGTTGTCGCCCATGAGCACGCAGGAGGGGTATTTCCAAGTGATGGCAGAGCCGGTTTCGACCTGTGTCCAGGAGAGTTTGGAGTTCTTGCCGCGTAGCTGTCCGCGCTTGGTGACGAGGTTGTAGACGCCGCCGCGGCCTTCTTTGTCGCCGGGATACCAGTTCTGCACGGTGGAGTATTTCACTTCGGCGTCTTCCTTGACCACGATTTCTACGATGGCAGCGTGGAGTTGGTTCTCGTCGCGCATGGGGGCGGTGCAGCCTTCGAGGTAGGAGACGTAGCCGCCGTCGTCGCAGACGATGAGTGTGCGCTCAAACTGTCCCGTGTTGCGGGCGTTGATGCGGAAGTATGTGCTGAGTT
>CAVKJJ010000129.1:0-2363 GCA_963656685.1 bacterium
GAACTCTGCATCCCGACAGCGGCTTGGTGGAAAAGCGGTGCAAAATTACGGCTTTCTCGTTGAACGGCAAAGGTTTGAGGCTTTTTATTGCACATTGTGAGCAATTTTGGCCTTGTGCGGGTCGTTACGGGGAGTCACTCCACGGTGAATTCTATGGTTTGGAGCACGGTGGGGGAGTTGCTGGGGTGGACGGAGATGGTGTACTTTCCGGTGAATCCAGCGTTTTTCCAAGATGCGAGGTCGCTGTTGATGTCGTTCTTAAGGTCGTTTATGACGCCGAGCACGGGTTGTGTGTCGTCCTTGGTGAAGGTATAGCTTGTAAAGGAGTCTTTCCAATACTTGGCATAATGCGACGTGAGGAAGTTGCGTACGCTCTCTTGCGAGATGCCTTGGGGCACTTCAATTGTCATGTACCAGTCTTGCTTGAAGCGTACGGGCGGATTGAGCACGACTTTATATTTTGTATCCCTTTTGTAGGTGTGGTAGATGTCGGTCATGTAGAACCACGTGTTCTTACCTTCGTAAGCTATGAGTTCTTGCTTGGTGTAGACATCAAGCGCATAGCGCGGCGAAGTGGGATTGGAAACGGTGTAGATGAACGACTGGTTGAAGGTGCAGTCGTTGCGGTAGCAGTAAGGTACGATGTCGTGTGTGCAATTGTAATTTTCGAATGCGAAATGACCTTGTACGTGCGCATTTGCGGCAGTGAATTTCCAATACATTTGGGTTCCGCTGGTTTGGAGCTCGGTTGCATAGTCGGGCGTAGAGGTGCTGTACGATTCGGAGAAGGTGATGTTTCCGGCAATACCCCCCGTAGGACCAGACATGTTAAAGCCCAAATTTCCGCCCAACTGTGTACTGATGCCTGTTGTGTGAGAAGCTGTGCCTTGATGTGTAGCAGGCTGCGGATTGATGAAGCTTGCGTTGGTTACCTCATTTCCGTCTTCGTCGACAAGATTTATTTTTGTTTCCATGTTGCCCGCCCAGGGTCCGAAGTATACATAGTTTCCGCCCATGTGGGTCCATCCTTGATTGCCGGAGGGACAGTTTAGTTCTCCGTTATGGGAGGTGATAGCTTGGTGAACGATGTAGTAGTCTTTGTCGTGGTCAAAATCGTAGAGTGCCCAAATGTTATAGTTTGTCTCTACCAAGCACGAGCGCTCATACCAGTAGGACGCTGCCCCATCTATATTCATACGGATGTAAGAATTGTCGGCGCGGAACACATGAGAGAAATTCTGTGCGTTCATGAGTAGCTTCAAGTCGCTTTCTGTGGCTCTGGAAGACACGGAATTGTAGTGGTCGTTGCCTTCGCCGTCGTTCGTGACGTGATATACGATGTCGTCGGCCATCTTACCTATATAATAGTCGGTGTAAGTAGCATCGACGGTGTAGGTCTGCGGCTCGGCGTCGGTGTCGGACGAAACGAGCGTGCCGTTGTTGTCGTAAGTGTAGCTTTCGGTGGTGACGGTGCGGGTGAGATTGCCCGAAGTGTTGTCGTAAGCGCGCACGGTGTTTCCTCTCAGATAGAGGATGGAAGCGAGCTTGTCGTTGTCTGCGAGTTGTTCGGTTTTGGCAATGGGCAGACCGTAGATGTCGTCCTCGAGCTCTCTTCTGACGTCGCGCGTGAGGCTTCGCATAAAGAGCATGCCGGTTTCGGTTGCGTCGTCGGGCATTGTGTCCTCTTTCTGCATAGTGATATATGCGTCGGCGAGGAGTGTGGCGAATTTGTTCCACTGGCTTAAGGTGGGTTCAACCACGAGGATTGTGCGGTCCGTGAGGATGTAGTTGACAATTTCCTGATAGTCTTCTCCGGAGAGTGAGGCTAAGGTGTTTTCGGCAACGAAGACGGTCTTCATGTGAGCCTGGTCGGAGTTGACCATACCGAGGATGTGGCGGTCCATTACGGCCTTGGCCAATCTGTTTGCGGTGGAGGTGCCGTACTCGGTGTATGCGCCGTCGATGGTGGTTTCGCGGGCGTCGGTAGTTTGTAGTGAATCGGCGAGTTCACCGTTCAAGACCACTTTGGAAGTTACGGACTCGGTACAGCTTGCCATGGTGAGCGCGAGGGGAAGCGCCAGGGCGAGAAGAGAGTTGGATAGTTTCATAGAGAGAGCATGTATAGACGATGTAAATATAGACATATATTTTGAACGCAAGGGGATTTGCGATGTACAAAATAGAATATTTGGTATTATAGGAAGGGAAATGATGGCTACGAGGCATGGAGGGCTATTCGGAGAGTTGATTCGTAGGTGTAGGGTGTTCAATATTAGAATTCAACTTTCGGATTTAGGTTTCGCACTGATTTTGAGCGGAAATCGTGCTGTAGGCACGACGCGTAAATAGCCCACGGTGTCAAC
>CAVKJJ010000130.1:0-2269 GCA_963656685.1 bacterium
ACCGTGGGCTATTTACGCGTCGTGCCTACAGCACGATTTCCGCTCAAACTCAGTGCGAAACCTAAATCCGAAAGTTGAAGAAAATATTTTTCCTAAGAAAGGAAATGCTATAAAGAGCCGAATATTCTCATTTCCTTCATGTTGCTAAAAAAAATATATTATTTACATTTGCATATGAGACATTAAATGAAAGGCCGCAAGTTTTTGCAACCTATATAGAACCTGTGCGCTCTTTGCGTCATTTTTTGCACGCATGTCCACGAATTAGTAAGCAAAACCACCTTTGTAACGAATCCAATGACAAACGACGTAGACATCAGTGAGAACGAGCTTCTCCACTCGCAACCCGAAGTGCTCAAGAAAATACTTTTGGACCACACCACCCACGGGAACATCTTTTGGGCTACCGACACGTATGCGCATTTGGGTGAAGGCTTTGGCTTTGACGATGAGATAACCATAGAGCATATCACTGGCGAGAACGGATGCGTCATCCAACCGCGTGCCGTGAAGGCTGCCGAAGTACAAACGCAGCGTGCCAAAGACATGGCCGAGGTGTTCACACCTTCGTGGATATGCAATGCCCAAAACAATCTAGTGGACAACGAGTGGTTCGGGCGTACCGATGTTTTCAATCACGAAAACGACGACCACACGTGGACTCCCACGGACGATAAGATAGAGTTTCCTAAAGGAAAGACCTGGCGCGACTACGTACTTGACAACCGTCTGGAGGTGACTTGCGGTGAAGCTCCTTACCTTGTGAGCCGCTACGATACGGTCACTGGCTTGCCCATCAATCCACTCAAGAACCGCATCGGCATGCTCGACCGTAAACTCCGCGTAGTAGGCGAGAACACCGAGAATTCTGGCGAATGGCTCAAGGCAGCCAAAGATGCATTGTGTTCCACTTATGGCTTTGAATGGCAAGGCGACAACCTGCTGCTGGCGCGCGAGGCGGTCTTCTACACCTTTTGCGACTACTATGAGGAAAAGTTCCACAAGCCTGTACCAAAGAAATCGCTCGAAGGTGCAGCGTACATCATCTCGTGGAACCTCTGGCAGATGGACGGCTTGCGACTCGTCATTCCCGGCTCGTGCGACAAAAGGTTCACCAAATCGCTCTTCGGAGAAGTTGAAAAAGAGGTATGCCCTGGTTGTAAACGCGGTACGGTGGATGGGCACATCGGCATCCGTTGCCGCATCCGCGACTGGCGGTACACAGGCAAAAACGAAGAAAAGAAAAAGCCTTACTTCTCCACGTTCATTTTGGGCAAAAACAAGTAACAACCATGATTATCCATACAAACGACATATAGGCTTATGGCGGTATATACTACAATAGAGGCTGTCAAGCCCAAGGGGTTGGCGGGACTTTTCGGCGATGGCAGCATTAAACTGCGTGAGGAGCAAGAACAAGCCATGGACGTAGCCATGCGATATTTCAAGCGGCACACGAAGAATGCCCGTTTCCTTTGGAATGCCAAGATGCGTTTCGGCAAAACCGTCTGCGCCCTAGAGTTGGCCAAGCGCATGGGTGCGCTGCAAGGCGATAGCCATGTGGGAAGCACCATCATCGTAACACATCGCCCTGTGGTGAACAACTCGTGGAAAGAGGACTTTACGAAAATTTTCGGAGAAGACTGCACCAATTTTCACTACGGCACGAAGTTCGACGACTCGGCCGAGGGCGATTTCTATGCCTTACAACGATCGCTCGCAGAGGGCAAGCACTTCATCTTTTTCGCCTCCATGCAGTATCTGAGGCGGTCCACCCTCGTGGGTGGCGACAACGACGAGCAGCTGAAGCGCGACATCCTCACCGCCAACTGGGACCTCGTGGTAGTGGACGAGGCGCATGAGGGCACCCGCACAGACCTCGGACAGCGCGTCATTGACCAACTCACGAAACACCCCCACACCCGTGCGCTCCATCTCTCGGGTACGCCCTTCAATCTCTATGAAGATTTCGCTGACGAACAGATTTACACTTGGGACTACATCAAGGAGCAAACCGCCAAACGCAGCTGGCCGAAAGACCATCCCGACCAGCCCGAAGAGAACAACCCCTACCGTGAACTGCCCAACATGGAAATCCGCACCTATGAGCTTGGCCGCATTGTCAAGGCCGACCTTGGCAAGGACGCCACCTTTCAGTTCAAGGAGTTCTTCCGCACCCGTCAGGGCATCGATGTGCCCAAGGACGAAAAGGGGCGCTTTGTGCATGAGGATGAAGTGAAAGAGTTTCTCGACCTGATGTGTACGGAGG
>CAVKJJ010000131.1:0-2052 GCA_963656685.1 bacterium
GGTGCTTGGAATTCCTCCAGCATACAGTGCTTGAGACTTATTCAGTGAACACTAGTTAGGATTGAGATTGTGCGTTTTATCCTTCTACTATCTACACAATTGCCTACGGCTGTCAAGTTATCGCTTTTGCGGATTCTTGCCAAAATGGTATACAACATGGAACATGACATAGTTGGGCAACGTACGGTTCCACGTGACAGTACGTCCTTGCGCGTTGATGGCATACAGAGTAGAAGAGAGTTGGGTAATAAGTCAAAGGCTTCTACGCTTTCGATGAGTTTTCCCTTAAGGAACGGTTGACTGGCTGACGCATTGACCACAAAATCGTTGCTGTCGTAAACCTTGCTGCCATAACCGCGACGGCAATAGACGTTTCCGTCAACTGTCAGCGTAGTTTTTGTGGCGGAGATGGTGTAGCGTAGCATTGCTCCGTATTGGTAGTCAAAAGCATTGATTGTTGTGAAGGATGCCATGTCGCTTTCGGAATGGCGCCAACGGAAGTCGCCCGTGGCCTTTGCGGTGAAGCTCTTGTGCTGGTACTGTAGCCATATGCCTTCGTGTAGAGATGTCGTGTTGACTGCATTGGGTGTGCTTTCGTTTACCCCAACTTGTTGCACATGGTCTACGGAATGGTTGTATGCAGCATCGGAGGTCGTTTGCCACGACCATTGCTGCCGTTTGTCAATGAATCGGGTGAAGCCGAAATTGGCAGTTGCTTCGTAAGCACCGCTTGTGTTTTGAGGTTGGTAAACGTATTGCGAGTTTGTGGGATTGAACACAACGGATTGTGCCACTTGTCTGTGAAAGTAGCGGAACTGCCCTTTTATGTGGTACTCTTGGCCTTTGTGTTTACTTTCCCAATCGGTGAAGCTGATGCGCGCAGAAGAGGAAGACGTACCTTTGAGGGAAGGATTGCCGAGCTTTACAATTTGCGGTGTAGCATCGTCCTTGAAGTCGAGCAAGTCAAAGATAGAGGCGGTGCCTTGTTCATAGGCTAACTGAAACTCCAGTTTTTCGCCCATCTTTTTTGTGGGAAGAATTTTAAAGTAGAACGACGGCATGAATTCGCAAGCGGTGCGTTTTTTGTCTTGTGTACTATTGTTGCGTGTGTATGAAATGCGTTCCATACGAACTAGAGCCGGAATGTTAAATTTCCACGAGATGTACTCGAGTTTCATATGTTCGCCCGGTATCTCCTTGCGCCATTTGAGAGTAAGGGTTGGCGCATTGACGTATTTTTTGTAATGGCTTATATAGGAGTTTTCTTGGTCGGCGACGGCTAGTGCGGCATCGAGTAGTGATGGTAAGCAAAGTGTGTCGGGATGAAACAGATTGTCGCGCTCGTAGGTTGAGGAATATTCGTTGCGGTCTTGAATGTCGAGATTTAAGTTCTTACCAAGGTCGCAGTTGTACATAAGATGTATGTTGCCGAGCGTTTTGCGGTTAAAAAAGTCGTTGGTGTTAAACTGTGAAGTTGTTGAAGGATTGACGAACTGCTCTGTAGTGAATCCACGGGCGGTTCCGTTTTTGTTCGTGCTGTGCTTGACTGCATAGAAAAGTGCAAATGGACTCAAAAAGTTGTCAGCGCGCGGCGAAAGGAAACCGCCAATGTCAAGGCGGAATGAATGGCCGTCATTGTAATTGGTGCTGCGAAGGCGTGTGCTGATGTTGTCCAAGTAGTCCTCAGACATAGCTTCGATGTTTCCTTTATATTTATTGTATTCAGTTTCAACCGAAAAGTCTGTAAAAACTTTGTGGGGGACGTTCAACTTGAAACTGTTCTTTGCCAAGATTCTGTCGGAACGTGATGTGCTGAACATCCGATACGTTGAATAGGGTGCGATGCCATCTACGAAGAGTTCCTTGCGTTGCGAGGTTTCTGTATAGTCTTTGGAATTCAGAAAATCAAACATGAAGTTCTCCTTAACATTTCCATCCTTTGATTGGTAATCCACTTCACCCGCCACACTTTTTGTTGTAAGCAAAGAGTGTGGCATCTTTTCTGGTTTCCAACTGTTCGATTCTCCAATGTGGCGTTTTTCGTTTACATTA